>NZ_CP184374.1:2490000-3078074 GCF_049913335.1 Sphingobium sp. R-21
ATTAGCAGAACCTTCTGGAAAGTTGGGCCATAGCGGGTGACAGCCCCGTATGCGAAAATGAAGATGTCGGACTTGAGTAGGGCGGAGCACGTGAAACTCTGTCTGAACATGGGGGGACCACCCTCCAAGCCTAAATACTCGTACATGACCGATAGCGAACCAGTACCGTGAGGGAAAGGTGAAAAGCACCCCGATGAGGGGAGTGAAACAGTACCTGAAACCGGATGCCTACAAGCAGTGGGAGGGTCCTTGAGACCTGACCGCGTACCTCTTGCATAATGGGTCTGTGACTTAGTGTATCGAGCAAGCTTAAGCCGTTAGGTGTAGGCGCAGCGAAAGCGAGTCTGAACAGGGCGACCATGAGTTCGATGCATTAGACCCGAAACCCGGCGATCTAGGCATGACCAGGCTGAAGGTGCGGTAACACGCACTGGAGGGCCGAACCGTTTAATGTTGAAAAATTATCGGATGAGTTGTGTTTAGGGGTGAAAGGCCAATCAAGCCGGGAAATAGCTGGTTCTCCGCGAAATCTATTGAGGTAGAGCGTCGGATGATTGCCGTTGGGGGTAGAGCACTGGATGGTTGCGGGGGTCGCGAGATCTACCAATACTAACCAAACTCCGAATACCAACGAGTCTAGTCCGGCAGACAGACGGCGGGTGCTAAGGTCCGTCGTCAAAAGGGAAACAGCCCTAACCTACAGCTAAGGTCCCCAAGTCACGTCTAAGTGGGAAAGCATGTGGGATTTCCAAAACAACCAGGAGGTTGGCTTAGAAGCAGCCATCCTTTAAAGAAAGCGTAACAGCTCACTGGTCTAAATAAGAGATCCTGCGGCGAAGATGTAACGGGGCTCAAGACGTGCACCGAAGCTTAGGGTTCAGAACGTTTGTTCTGAGCGGTAGCGGAGCGTTCCGTAGGCCGTTGAAGCGATCTGGTAATGGGTCGTGGAGGTATCGGAAGTGCGAATGCAGACATGAGTAGCGATTAACAGTGTGAGATGCACTGTCGCCGAAATTCCAAGGGTTCCTGCTTAAAGCTAATCTGAGCAGGGTAAGCCGGCCCCTAAGACGAGCCCGAAGGGGGTAGTCGATGGGAACCACGTTAATATTCGTGGGCCTGGTGGTGTGTGACGGATGGCGTAACTTGTTCGGCCTTATTGGATTGGTCCGGGCAGGGAAGTTGTCCCAGGAAATAGCCCCACCGTATAGACCGTACCCTAAACCGACACAGGTGGAATGGTAGAGTATACCAAGGCGTTTGAGAGAAGTATCCTGAAGGAACTCGGCAAATTGCCTCCGTACCTTCGGAAGAAGGAGGCCCCACATGAAGGCAACTTTTTGTGGGGGGCACAGGCCAGGGGGTAGCGACTGTTTAGCAAAAACACAGGGCTCTGCTAAGTCGGCTTCAAGACGACGTATAGGGCCTGACGCCTGCCCGGTGCCTGAAGGTTAAGAGGAGGTGTGCAAGCACTGAATTGAAGCCCAGGTAAACGGCGGCCGTAACTATAACGGTCCTAAGGTAGCGAAATTCCTTGTCGGGTAAGTTCCGACCTGCACGAATGGCGTAACGACTTCCCCACTGTCTCCAGGATATGCTCAGCGAAATTGAATTCTCCGTGAAGATGCGGAGTACCCGCGGTTAGACGGAAAGACCCCGTGCACCTTTACTGCAGCTTCAGAGTGGCATTAGGAAAGAACTGTGTAGCATAGGTGGGAGGCTTTGAAGCGATGACGCCAGTTGTCGTGGAGCCATAGGTGAAATACCACCCTGTTGTTTTCTGATGTCTAACCTCGCACCGTTATCCGGTGCAGGGACCCTCTGTGGCGGGTAGTTTGACTGGGGCGGTCGCCTCCTAAAGAGTAACGGAGGCGCGCGATGGTGGGCTCAGGACGGTTGGAAACCGTCTGTTAGAGTGCAATGGCATAAGCCCGCCTGACTGCGAGACTGACAAGTCGAGCAGAGACGAAAGTCGGTCATAGTGATCCGGTGGTCCCTCGTGGAAGGGCCATCGCTCAACGGATAAAAGGTACGCCGGGGATAACAGGCTGATGATTCCCAAGAGCTCATATCGACGGAATCGTTTGGCACCTCGATGTCGGCTCATCACATCCTGGGGCTGGAGCAGGTCCCAAGGGTTTGGCTGTTCGCCAATTAAAGTGGTACGTGAGCTGGGTTCAGAACGTCGCGAGACAGTTTGGTCCCTATCTGCCGTGGGCGTCGAAATTTGAGAGGAGTTGACCCTAGTACGAGAGGACCGGGTTGAACATACCTCTGGTGTACCTGTCGTCCTGCCAAGGGCGCAGCAGGGTAGCTATGTATGGACGGGATAACCGCTGAAAGCATCTAAGCGGGAAGCCTCCCTCAAGATAAGATTTCTTCGAGCGGTCGTAGACCACGACCTTGATAGGCCGGATGTAGAAGTGTGGTAACATATGGAGCTAACCGGTCCTAATTGCTCTGATCGCGCCTGAGAGTCCCACCATCAATGACAACACTGGATATTCCAGCAAACGTCAGCAAATGTGGTGATCAAACAGCCAGATAATCTGCACGGAAAACATCGATTAAAAAACGAAGCGCAAGCTCTATTGCTTGGTGACCATAGCGTCTGTGACCCACCCGATCCCTTCCCGAACTCGGACGTGAAACCAGTCTGCGCCGATGGTACTGTGGCTCAAGCCCCGGAAGAGTAGGGCGTCGCCAGGCATTATAGCTCGCGCTTCAATTCCCATCCACAATATGTGCGGCCTCCGCAGCGATCTCTAGTGTCGCGGGATGGAGCAGCCCGGTAGCTCGTCAGGCTCATAACCTGAAGGTCGTAGGTTCAAATCCTACTCCCGCAACCAGAGGCCGCAATCTTCTTCGCAGTTGGATCGCCATTCCGGTCAAACCCTCGAAACCATTAATTTCGGTCGAGGTTGGACATGGCCCATTTTCATTGCTGCAAGCTATTCTCAAACCCATTCCATTGACGCTGGCTTGCCGCAGATAGCGTGTACGGCCGGCTACCTGCGTGCTTCTTCAAGCCCGTAACGCTATCATCGAAATCTGTCGGCCATAATCGGGTTCTCCGCGGTGGCATGCACGGCGATAGCTGTAAAAGCGTTCTGGCTGCCCATATGTATCCTCGTCCAGCAGCTCGACCTGGCCGACCCCCGCACCCGCCAGCCGGGCGGCGACATAGGCGGCGATGTCGAACTGACAATGCCCCTCGCGGCCAGCCGAGAAAAAGCGATCATTTTCCGTATCTGCTGCCACGAAGCGTTCGGCGAAATCCAGCGTCACCTCATAGGACGAACGGCCGATGCATGGCCCTATCGCGCATGTGATCCGGTCACGCGCTGCACCCAGCGCCTCCATCGCATCGATCGTCCGATCCGTGACACCGCCCAGGGCGCCCTTCCAGCCCGCATGCGCCGCACCAATGATCCCTGCCGAGGCATCGGCAAACAGCACGGGAACGCAATCGGCGGTGAGAATCCCCAATATCAGACCGGGTTGATCCGTCACCATCGCATCGGCCGACGGGCGTTCGTCAATGGCAAAGGGCGTGGTGACTGTGACCACATCGGGTGAGTGGACCTGGTGGACCGTTACCAGCGCACCCCCGGGCAGCAGGGCGTCGCGCGCAAGATCCCGGTTGTGCAGAACCGCGTCACGTTCGTCTTCCGAGCCAAGTCCGACATTCAGGCCAGCATGAACCCCGGTCGAAACGCCGCCGCGCCGCCCGGCGAAGCCATGCAGCGTATCGCTCAAACTCGCTGCCCGCAGCAATTCTACCACAATTCACTCCTTTGGGGTCGTCAGGGGGAGGGGGAGCGCTTTTGGACCATGTCCCGAATGCGCAACATACTTGCGCGCCGCAGATTAGGCGATAGTCTCCACTCCATCACAAAAGGAGAGCGGCCGCAACGGCCGTCTGGGCAAAAGACTTCAAAGATAAAGGGCTCCACAATGATTTTCGGGCGCATAAAGCCATTGGATGCCATATTGGCCACGGCCGAGAAGAAAGCTCTCGTCCGTACGCTGGGGCCGGTTCAACTGACGCTATTGGGTGTCGGCGCGGTCATCGGCACCGGTATTTTCGTTCTGACCGCCGCCGCCGCGCAAAAGGCCGGGCCAGGCATGATGTGGAGCTTCGTGATCGCGGGCGCTGTTTGTGCCTTCGCCGCGCTCTGCTATTCCGAAATCGCCTCAATGGTTCCCGTGTCGGGCTCGGCCTACACCTATACCTATGCCGTCGTCGGCGAATTGCTCGCCTGGATGGTGGGCTGGGCGCTCATCCTCGAATATGCGGTCGCCGCCAGCGCCGTTTCGGTGGGGTGGTCCGGCTATTTCATGGGGCTGCTCAAAAGCATCACGGGACTCGAATTGCCGCAGGCGCTCTCGGCGGGGCCGGTCTGGACGATGAATGGCCTGATCCCACATGCTGACTTCACCCACGGCGTGATCAACATTCCCGCCATCGTCGTCGCGCTGGCAGTCACGACCCTGCTGATAATCGGCACCACCGAAAGCGCGCGCGTCAATGCCGTGCTCGTCGCCATCAAGGTGTCCGCGCTTACCGCCTTCATCATTCTGACGCTTCCCGTGCTTGACACCGGCAATTTCTCGCCCTTCGCACCCAATGACTGGTTCGGTCCCGCGGGAACCAGCGGCATGGGCATAGTCGGCGCCGCAGCGTCCATCTTCTTCGCCTATGTTGGCTTCGACGCGGTGTCGACCGCGGCGGAGGAAACCAAGAACCCGCAGCGCAACGTGCCCATCGGCCTGATCGGCAGCCTTGCGATCTGTACCATCTTCTATCTGCTCGTGGCTGCCGGCGCGATCGGCGCAATCGGGGCGCAGCCTGTGCTCGGCCCGGATGGATCGGTCGTCGCGCCGGGATCGCAGGGCTTTGCCGCCACCTGCGCGATGGCGGCCCATGCCAAGGATCTGGTCTGCTCCAACGAAGCGCTCGCCCATGTGCTGCGCGAGATCAACTGGACGGTGGTCGGCAATGCCCTTGGCCTTGCGGCCAATCTGGCATTGCCCTCAGTCATTCTGATGATGATGTTCGGCCAGACCCGCATCTTCTTCGTGATGGCACGCGACGGTCTGCTGCCGGAAAAGCTCGCCAGCATCCATCCCCGGTTCAAGACGCCCCATATCGTCACCATGGTGACGGGCATCTTCGTCGCGATCGGCGCCGCGCTGCTGCCGGTGGGGCAGCTGGCCGACATCTCCAACTCCGGCACGCTGTTCGCCTTTTTCATGGTGTGTCTCGCCGTGCTGGTGTTGCGCGTGAAGGAACCGGGCCGCGCTCGCCCCTTCCGCACGCCTTTGGTGTGGGTGATCGCGCCGACTGCGGCATTTGGCTGCGTCTTCCTGTTCTTCAACCTGCCGGTCGACGCCCAGCTTGTCCTGCCGATCTGGGGCGGGATCGGCCTCGTGCTCTATTTCATCTATGGTTATCGCAAGAGCCATGTGGGGCGCGGCCTGGTTGAAACCCATGAGCAGGATAGCGGCATCCCGCCTCAACCCGTGCCGCCGCTGCCGGGCGCGCATACGCCTGGCGGCCGGGACGCCTGATCGATCAAAGGGGGCGGATCACACCGCCCCCTTTTTCAATGCATCGGCTCGAATTCCGGATCGCGCAGCCCGCCATGATGGGGGCGCGTGAACAATTTTCCCCGCTCCGCCCAAGCGACGATCAGGAAGGAGATAGAGCCGAACACCGCCAGTCCCAGGGTCAGCGGCAATGTCGTCCCGTTGAAGGCGCGGCCGATCAGGCTGCCCAGCGTGCTCGACACGGCGGTGGTCAGAAATGCCTGGAAGGAGGAAGCGACGCCGGCGCCTTTCGCGAAGGGCTCCATGGAGATCGCGCTGAAATTCGATGCGGTGAAGGCGATGGTCATCATCGTCGCTGACTGCAGGACCATGAAGCTGGTGATGGTTTCCAATCCGGACAGGATCACGGTCAGGTGCACGACATTGATGGACACCAGGCATAGCAGCGCTGTCTGGCTCAGCCGCCGCGCACCGAAGCGCGAGACAAGGCGGCTGTTGAGCAGACTGCCGATGCCCATGCTGCCGGCGATGGCCGCGAAGGCGAAGGGAAAAATCTTCTGCGCGGCGAATATGTCGAAGAATATCTGCTGCACCGACAGGATGAAGCCGATCAGGCCGCTCATCACGACGCCGCTCGCCAACATGTAGCCGATTGACGCCCGCGTGCGGACGATCGTGCCGACCGTGCGGAAAATGGAGCCTGCGCTCATCCGCAGGCGATTTTCCGGCAGCAGCGTTTCGGGCAGCCGCATCCCCATCCACAGCAGGATCAGCGTCGCCAGGATCGCTAGCGCCCAGAAAATCCAGCGCCAGGGCGCAATCCAGAGGATCGCCTGGCCGAAAGTGGGCGCCATGACCGGGATCAGCATGAACACGGCGAAGATCAGCGACATCACGCGGGCCATCGCATCCCCCCTGAACCGATCACGGACGATGCCGACGGTGATCACCCGGCTGGCCCCGGCGAAAAAGCCGGCGGAGGCCCGTCCGACGAGCATGGCGGCAAAGCTGTGCGCGCCCGCGCAGGCGATCGAGGAAAGGATGAACAGCGCCATCGCGCTGCCGAGTACCCGCTTTCGCCCAAAGCGGTCAGACAGCACGCCGAACAGCAGCGACCCAACACCCAGGCCCATGAAATAGACGCTGATGATCAATTGGCGGTCGTTGGGGTGGGGGACCGAAAGATCCCGACCGATATCGGGCAAGGCCGGCAGCATGGGATCGATCGACAGCGCGTTCATCGCCATCAGGCAGGCGCAGAGCATCACGAATTCGCGAAACGCGATGTCCTTCTTCGGTTGCACCCGGCTGATGTCGTGATGGTCTGTCATGCCGGTGGCTATGGGGACAATCCATTGACCGCGCCACCCTTTTCACGTCGCGGACGGACGCGGGATCGGTTCAACGGAGCCATCATCACATGGTATCCGACGCGTTAACCATTTTTTATCCGCTGCCGGTGCAGCCTGCTGCTCGTCAAGAACCACAAGTCGAAATCCATGAGGGGGATTCGGTTATGGCCAATGGACTGAAGAGTGCGCAGTTTCTGATGCAAAGCCGGTTTGCCGGAGCAGAAGGCCAAACTGCGGAGGCCTGTTTCGATCTGGGCGTCGCCTATAGCTGCGGCACGGGCGGCATGCCGGTGGATCTGATCGAGGCGCATAAATGGTTCAATCTCGCCGCGCTCAAGGGCAGCGAGGAAGGGCAGGCGATGCGCGCCGAAGTGGCCGAGGAAATGTCGGCGCGCGAAATCGCCGAAGCGCAGCGGCAGGCGAGGGCGCTGATTGCCGCGACACAATTGCGCGCGGCCTGAAATCGGGGACACAGCGGTCCGCCAGGCTCCTTGCAGCCAGGCTGACCTTTGTCGTCAGTCCGGCCGCGCCTCGCCCTTCCGAAAGGGTGTCCTTTCGGTCAGCCAGATCCGGTCGCGCTGCACGCCCTGCCGTTCCGCCACCAGGAATTCGGTAACGGCCCTGCGGAAGCTGGCATTGGGAATGAAATGCGCTGAAAATGTCGGCTCCGGGGTGTAGCCGCGCGCCAGCTTGTGGCCGCCCTGCGCGCCTGCCTCCACCCGTTTCAGTCCGCGGGCGATGGCGATGTCGATCGCCTGATAATAGCATAGTTCGAAATGCAGATTGGGCACGTCTTCCGAACAGCCCCAATAGCGACCGTAGAGCGTATCCGCGCCGATCAGGTTGAGCGCACCGGCGATGGGTCGCCCTTGTCGCAGCGCTAGCACCAGCAGTACCCGGTCGGCCATGCTCTCGCCCAGCATGGAGAAAAATGCCCGGGTCAGATAGGGGCGCCCCCATTTGCGTGCTCCCGTGTCCTGGTAAAAGGTCCAGAACATGTCCCAATGCGCCTCCGTCAGCGCCGCTCCGGTCAGGTGGAGGATATCCAGCCCCTCGACCGCCCTTTCCCTTTCCTTGCGGATATTCTTGCGCTTGGCACTCGACAGATCGGCCAGGAAGTCGGCGAAATCGCCATAGCCGCGATTGGTCCAGTGGAACTGGCTATCCTCCCGGATCAGCCAGCCCGCCGCCTCGAACAGCGGCACCTGTTCGGGCGCTATGAAGGTCGCATGGGCGGAGGACAGTTGATTCTGCTGCACCACCGCCTCGATCCCGGCGATCAGCGCCGGCGCGAGGGTCCCATCACGCAGCAGCAGCCGGGGGCCCGGTACCGGCGAAAAGGGAGCCGCGATCTGAATCTTCGGATAATATTGCCCGCCGGCCCTTTCCCAGGCATCGGCCCAGCCGTGGTCGAACACATATTCGCCCTGGCTATGGCTCTTGCCATAAAGCGGCGCGGCAGCGGCGATCCGCCCGTCCGGACCATCGATCACCAGCGGCAGCGGTTGCCAGCCGCTGTTTCCGCCGACGCTGCCCGATCGTTCGAGCGCGGTCAGGAAATCCCAGCTCATGAAGGGATTTGCGTCGCCCGCGCAGGCGTTCCACTCGTCGCGCGGCAATTCCGCAACGCCCTGCGCCAGCCGGGCCACGCATTCAGTCATGGGACCGCTCGAAGATGATCTGGTCCGCATGCAGCGCGGCGCGGGCACGCTCCTCCTCTCCGCGCACCGTCCATGTCAGCACGGGCAGGCTCCTTTGGCGGGCATCATGGGCAGAAGAGGAAGGCAGGTCGCGGATATCACAGGCGATAAAATCGGGTTTCGCCGCCCAAAGTGCAAGGGCCCGCCCGATTCTGCCGCGCCAACCGCGCCTGCCCTGGTCCGTGATCACCAGGCCCCGCGCGACCAGGGGCCGGCGGCGCCTGAACCAGCCAATGGCGAGGGGGTTGAATGACATGACCGCCGCCAATGTCTTCGGCCGTCGCGCCAGATCGTCGGCAACCGCCGCGCAGATCGGGCCGACATGGCGCCCGTCCACCTTGATCTCGATGAGCAGGGGAATTTCGGTTCCGCAGAGGTCGAGCAGCGCGCGGAGGCGGGGAACGCCGCCGCCGTCGGGCAGCATCAGGCGATCTATCGACCCGGCATCATGGTCCGACACCGCGCCACCTTCGCCCGTCATCCGTTCAAGGGACGCGTCGTGAAAGACGATGGCGACGCCGTCGCGGCTGAGGCGCACGTCGCATTCGATGCCGAAACCGCCGGCGATGGCGGCCGCGAAGGCCGCCATGCCGTTTTCGCTGATCCGACCGCCGTGCAGCCCGCGATGGGCAAAGGGGCGCTCGGTCAGGAAGGGATAGGCGTCAGGCCGGGCGGACAAGGACGATCGCGTCGATCTCGACCACCGCGCCCAGCGGCAGCACCGGCACGCCGACGGCGCTGCGGGCGTGTTTGCCCGCTTCGCCGAATATCTCGACCATCAGTTCGGATGCCCCATTGGCGACCTTGGGCTGGTCGGTGAATTCGGGCGTGCTGCTGATGAAGGCGCCCAGCTTCACGATCCGTTCGACCCGGTCCAGGCTGCCGAGCGCCGCCTTCATCTGGGCGATCAGGTTGAGCCCGCAGGCGCGCGCCGCCTTGACGCCATAGTCGAGGTCGCGGTCCTCGCCCAGCCGGCCCGTCATCAACTGGCCGTCGGACAGCGAGATCTGCCCGGAAATATGCAGCAGGCCGTTGGCTTCCACCGCTGCGACATAGGCGGCGACGGGTGCGGCGGCGGCGGGCAGGGCGATGCCCAATTCACTCAGCCGGGTTTCGATGCTCATGAGGATGCTCCCTGGGTGGACGGAATATTCTGATAGGACGGTGCTGCCGGCGCGGGCCCCTCGGCCAGCCGGGCGGCGATCCATGCTTCGGCGACGGCCCAGTCGTCAATTCGGGCATGGGCCATGGGCGCGACGGCGACGTTGGCGGCGATCTGCGGCTCCCCCACCATGTGCAGGCGCCAGACGCCGGGCGCATGGTCGGCGACCGAGGCATGATGCTCCGCCAGATCGTCGATGAACAGGGCGACGCTGGGTTCGCGCTCCGCAAGGATGGCGGCCAGCGGCTTCCCCTTGCCTCCCTGGTTCCAGCGCACCGGAAGATCAAGGCCATGCGCCGCGAGCTGTTCGACGCGCTGGAGGTGATGCCGCTCCGTGATGTTGGTCAGGACCACGATGTCCGCAATCCGGCCGAGCCGCCTTATGGCCTCCACCGCCCCGGCAATGGGCGTCTGGCGGTGCATCTGCGTCTCGAAAAAGCCCAGCAGCAGTTCCCAGACCAGCGCCCGCTCCACCGGCTGGCCGCTGTCCTTGTGCCGCAGCGCCTCGCTGAAGCCGCGGTCATGCATGTCGAAATGGATATCATGCTGCTCGTCCAGCCACTCGCGAAAGGGGACGACCATGTGCAGCAGCACCTCGTCGCAGTCGGTGATGATCAACGGCCGGGTCATGCGGCAAGATGCTCCTTTGCTGCTATCAGCGCCTCCGGGCTGCTGTCGATGCTCTCTGCGCAGGCGATGAGGTCGGGCTCATGGTCCGACAGGAAGCCCAGCACAGCGCCCAATATCGCAGGATCGGCCACGCCCGCCCTCAGCGTGTCGGCATCCAGCCCCGTCAGCGCCAGCAGCCGGTCGGCGCGCCGATCATCCGCCAGGGTCCAGGCCAGCGCCATCAGCGCCAGTACGGATGGCTCTCGCGTATCGCTTGGACTATGCTGCTTGCCATGGTTAATGTCGGGACGCATGATTGATCTCAACGAAGGGCGGGTTTAGGGGACGCGCTTCCATTATATTGGCGGATTTCTCCAAACGCGGGTGACTGGTGGCAAAGCGCGTGCTCGTTGTCGAGGACAACGAACTCAATCTCAAACTTTTTTGCGACCTGTTGCGCGCGCACGGGCATGAAGTGCTGCCGTTGCGGGACGGGCGCGACCTGTTGCCCCAGGCGCGGGAGTTCCATCCCGACCTCGTGATCACCGATATCCATCTGCCGCATGTCAGCGGCCTGGACCTCATCATCTCGCTGAAGCAGGACGCGCAATTGTCGTCGGTGCCGGTCATGGCGGTCACCGCCTATGCCGGCCATGGTGATGAGGAGCGGATCCGGGAAGCGGGGGCGCAGGCCTATGTGTCGAAGCCGATCTCGGTGCTGCGCTTTGTGGAGCAGGTGAACGCATTGCTCTGACGCGCGCAAGGGCGGATTGCGGATGGGGCCGATGCGCCGCCTCTATCCCCGCGTCAATATCTCCCGCGCCCGGGGCGCCAGGCGTTCCGCCGCGGCCGCGTGAATCCCCGGCGCCGCGCACAGCAAGCCGAAAGCAGTGGGTTGCGGCCGGTTGAAGGAAAAGGGATTGCCGAGCGCATCGGTGACGACAGCGCCGGACTCTTCCGCGATCAGCGCGGCAGCGGCCACGTCCCATTCATTGCCCCAACGCACCGTGGCGACCAGGTCGGCCTCGTCCGCCGCGACCATCGCCATGCGCAAAGCGATGCTGTTGGGCTTTTCGACGGTGACGAGATCGCGGTCATGGCGGGGAAGCTGGTCCGCCGGAACCCGCGAACCGGGCAGGACGGCGCGTGGCCCGGCGCGCAGGGACCGACCGTTCCGGGTCGCCCCTGCACCCGCCTGCGCGATCCACAATTCATTCCGGGCGGGCGCCGCGAGAATGCCGAAGCGCACGGCGCCATGTTCCACCAGCGCCACCGAAACCGCCCAGCCGGGCCGCCCGCGCAGATAGTCGCGCGTGCCGTCGATCGGATCGACTACCCACACGCGCGGCAGGTTCAGCCGATGCACGGTGTCGGCCGTCTCCTCCGACAGCCAACCCGCCGCGGGATCAATGGCGTAGAGCCGCTCGCGCAGCATGGCGTCCAGTTCGATGTCAGCCTCGCACACCGGATGGCCGGGCACCTTTTCCCACTGGCGCACGCGGGTTTCCCCGCCCGCCCAGAGCGTCAGGGCCCGGTCGGCCGCGTCCGAGACGGCGGCCACGGCATCGCGCAAGGGAATGTCAGCCGCCTGCAACGGTCATCCCGTCGATACGAATGGTCGGCACGTTCATGCCATAGCGGAAGGCAAGGTCATTGGCCGGCACCAGCGCCCGGAACATGTCCTTCAGATTGCTGGCGATGGTGATTTCCGACACCGCCTGCCCAACGGCGCCATTTTCGATCAGGAAGCCCGCTGCCCCCCGGCTGTAGTCGCCCGTAACGCCATTGACCCCCATGCCGATCAGTTCGGTGACATAAAGGCCGCGTTTCACGTCCGCCATCAGTTCGCCGGGCGACAGCTTGCCCGGCTCCATATGCACATTGGTGACCCCCGCGCCCGGCGCGCCGCTGCCGCCCCGGCTGGCATGGCCCGTCGGTTGCAGGCCCAGTTGCCGTGCCGAGGCGCTGTCCAGCAGCCAGCCGGTCAGCACGCCCTTGTCGATCAGCGCCCGCCGCTCGACGGCAAGTCCCTCGCCGTCAAAGGGGCGCGAGCGCAAGCCGCGCGGCCGCAGCGGGTCGTCGATGATCGTCACGCCCGAATCGAACAGCGCTTCGCCCAGCGATTCCAGCAGGAAGCTCGATCGCCGCGCAATGGCGGGGCCCACCATTCCGCCGATCAGATGCCCCATCAGGCTGGACCCGATCCGGGGATCGAAGATCACGGGCATCACGCCGCTGCCGGTCTTCACCGGATGGAGCCGCGCCACTGCGCGATGCCCGGCGCGGTTGCCGACCGCCTCCGCATCGTCCAGATCCTCGATATGGCGGACGCTGTGGCTGGCATGGTCGCGCTGCATGTCGGCGCCGGAGCCGGCCAGCACGCTTGCCCAGGTCGAATGGCTGGTCCCCGCATAGGCCCCTGCAAAGCCATGGCTGGTGGCGAGCGCCATCTGGCTCCGCCCGGTCGCCGCGCCGCCGCCCTCGCTATTGGTGACGCCGGGCACGGCGCGTGCCGCCTCCTCCGCGATCAGGGCGCGTTCCCTGAGGTCCGCCGGTTCGGGTTCGACCGGATCGGTCAGGTCCAGCGCCGGAAGTTTCTTCCTGAGCAGCCGGTCTTCCGGGGCGAGGCCGGCATAGGGATCTTCCGGCGCCTGTCCCGCCATGGCGATGCACCGGTCGACCAGCGTGGCCAGCGTCGCGGGATTCATGTCCGACGCTGAAATGCTGGCGGAGCGGCGCCCGATGAAGACGCGCAGGCCGATCTCCTCGCCCTCCGACCGTTCCACATCCTCCAGCGCGCCCAGCCGTACCGACACGTTGGTCGACGCGTTGCAGGCATAGATGGCGTCGGCCGCATCCGCGCCCGCCCGGCGCGCCGCAGTCACCAGATCCTGCGCGCGGGACTGGGCTTCTTCTAGGCTGAGCATGGGATCGATCGTTTCCTGTAAGGGGACATGCAGGGCGAAGGGGCGGCCTTACGCGCTTGGGCGACGGTCGGCAACCTGCCCTTCCGATCCCCTTTCATCCAGCCAATGGCGCAACAGATGCCAGGCAATGGCCATCGGCGGCGGGGCGAGAAAGGGCGCACCGTCCTCCCCGGCCATTGCGGCGCGGACGCCCGCCTCGTCGCACCAGAAGGCGTGTTCGATCTCATTTTCGTCGATCTTCAGAGCGTCGTCATCGGCCTGCGCCATGCAGGCGACCATCAGGGAAGAGGGGAAGGGCCAGGGCTGGCTGGCGACATAGCGCACGGAGCGGGTGACCACGCCCGCTTCCTCCCGGATTTCGCGAACCACGGCTTCCTCCAGCGTCTCGCCCGGCTCCACGAAGCCGGCCAGTGCGGAATAGCGCCCCGCAGGCCAGCCATGCTGCCGTCCGAGCAGCACGCGCCCGCGATGTTCGGCCAGCATGATGACCACCGGATCGACGCGGGGGAAATGTTCCGCCCGGCAGGATTCGCATTGCCGTGCCCAGCCCGCCTTGGCAGGCGCCGTGCGCTGTCCGCAGACCGAGCAGAAACGATGCCGCGCATGCCAGGCCAGCAGGCTGCGCGCGGCACCGTAGAGGGCGACCTCATGCCCCGGCACCTCATCCGCCAAGGCCCGGCTGCGCGGCGTGGCGAACAGGGTGTCCGGCGCATCTGCCAGCAGTTCGGCGAAGATCGGCTGTTGCCGCTCATCCACGCCGAGCAGCGCATGATGTTCGATCAGGCCGTCGGCGGGCAGCGGTTCCATCACCAGATGGCCATCCACCACCACCGGTTCCAATCCGTCCAGTACGACGCGGCGCGCCTGCGCAGATGCAAAGGCTTCCGCCAGCAGGACAGGGTTGCTGCGGACATGGTCGACCCGGTCCAGTCGTCCGCCGCCAAAGGCGATGAGCCGCGATCCGGGGGCGTCAGAGCCGTGCATCTTTCCCTTTCTCCTTCATCGCCGTCTGGGCCGCCTGGGCCGCGCGGGCGAACAGCGTCGGCAGGCCCGCCTTCGCGATCCGGGCCACTGGCCACCATTCGCCCTCTCCAGGCGGCGTCACATCCTGCCCCACATGGGCATGATGCACCGTCAATGCGAGGGAGAAATGCGTAAAAACATGCGCGACTGGTTCCGCCACCTGGCGCCAGGCACCGGCGACCGGCGGCGTCGGATCGGGCGCGTCGTTCCATTCGGAGGAGGGCAGCGCGCGCATGCCGCCCAGCATTCCCTTTTCGGGCCGCCGCACCAGCCAGACATGCCCGTCGGGCCGTTCGATCCACCAGCCATGACCGCGGCGGTGCGGCTTGGCCTTCTTCGCCGCCTTGACCGGGAAAGCGGCAGGGTCTGCGGTACGGAAAGCCGCGCAATTCTCCCGCAACGGGCAAATGCCGCAGGCGGGATTGCGCGCCGTGCAGATAGTCGCGCCCAGATCCATCATCGCCTGCGCGAAATCCCCGGCGCGCAGGTCCGGCGTGATCGCGTCGGTCGCCGCGCGAATCCCGGGGCGTGCCGCCGGCAAAGGCGTCGATATGGCGAAGAGGCGCGAAACCACGCGTTCGACATTGGCGTCGACCACCACGGCCCGCCGCCCGAAGGCGATGGCGGCCACCGCCGCCGCCGTATAGGCGCCGACGCCCGGCAGGGCGCGGAGCCCCTCCTCCGTGTCGGGAAACATGCCGTCATGTTCGTCCGCGACCGCCCGTGCGCAGGCCAGCAGGTTGCGGGCGCGGGCATAATAGCCCAGCCCTGCCCAGGCGGCCATGACCTCGGCATCCTGTTCCGCCGCCAGCGCCGCGACATCGGGCCAGCGTTCGGTGAACCTGGCGAAATAGGGCGCGACCGCCGCGACAGTGGTCTGCTGCAACATCACCTCCGACAGCCAGACCCGATAGGGATTGGCGGCATTGGCCCCCGGCGGCGCGCGCCAGGGCAGGCGCCGCGCATGGACGTCATAATGGGCGAGCAGATCGGATGCTATTTTCTGGATGTTGCCCTCGACGCGCATGGCGCCCCTATGCCATTAAGAGAGCCATGACGGAACGCCCCCCGACACCCAAAATGAAAAGCCGCAAGTCGGATGCGGAAGACCGGCCGCGCGTCGGCGCGCCCCGCCGGATCGCCGACCTGATGCCCGCCATCGGCGCCGCCGCCTTCCGCAAGTTCGGCTTCGTGCAATCGAGCATCGTCACCCGCTGGGCGGAGATCGTGGGCCCGCATTATGCGACGATCAGCGAACCCGAATCGATCCGCTTTCCGGCGGGTAAGAAGGCGGGCGGCACATTGCAGCTCACCGTCATGAGCGGCCATGCGCCCATGATCCAGCACGTGCTGCCCGACATCATGGAGCGGGTGAACCGCTTCTTCGGCTATGCCGCCGTCGCCAAGATCGCGATGAAGCAAGGCATGGTGCAGCCCAGGGAACCGGAACGCCGCCCCCCGCCGGCCAATCTCAAGCCCATTCCGGTCGAGCTGGGGGATTCCCTGCGCGACATTGGCGACCCCGAATTGCGCGCCGTGCTGGAATCCCTGGCGCAGGGGCTTGCCAACAGCAGCGGTTTGCCCAAGATCAGTTGATCGGAAAGTTACTCCATCACCACCTTCAGCCGCGACAGGGGCGGCGCATCACTGGACCATCGCATGATGAAATTCCGCCTGGCCTTCCTCGCCCTGCTCGCCATCCCGGCAAGCGCATCTCTGTCCGCATGGGCCGCTCCCGCCGCCAACTGGCTGACCCGGATAGCCTTGTCCCCCATGGGTGGCCATGTGCTCGGCAATCCCGCCGCACCGACCAAGCTGGTCGAATATGTGAGCTACACCTGCTCCCACTGCGCGCATTTCGTGGGCGAAGCCAGCGAACCGCTGCGCGCCAATTATGTGAAGGGCGGCACACTCAGCGTCGAGGTGCGCAATGCGGTGCGCGACAAATATGACCTGGCCGCCGCGCTGCTCGCCCGCTGCGGCGGGCCGAAGCAATTCTTCGGCAATCATGAGGCGCTGTTCGCCAATCAGGAAGCCTGGATGGAGAAGATCCAGTCCTATGAGACGGACGCCGCCAAGCCGACGGATCAGAAGGCGGCCCTGCGCGACATCGGGCAGAAGACCGGCCTCTACGCGCTGATGGGCAAGCGCGGATTCAAGCCCGCGCAGCTTGACGCATGCATCAACGATCCCGCGTCGATGAAGCAGGTGCTCGCCATGACCGACGAAGCCTGGAACAAGCTGCAGATCGGCGGGACGCCCGCGTTCACGCTGAACGGCACGCTGGTCCACGGATCGGACTGGACGCGGTTGCAGGCTGCATTGCCCTGATCTAAACCACTGCACGACAACGCCCGACAACGGAGCCAAGAACAACGTGAAAGCCCTTTCCGGACTTGCCCTGATCGCCCTTAGCCTCACCGTCGCCGCCTGCGGCAAGAAGGATGAGGGCAGCGTCACCTCCGCCGAACCGATCGCCGCGGTCGCCGCGCCTGCCGGCACGAAATGGTCGGAAACCATCGCCGCCAGCCCCGACGGCTATTTCGTCATGGGCAATCCCAATGCGAAGGTGAAGCTGGTCGAATATGGTTCCTACACCTGCTCGCACTGCCGCGACTTCGCCGCCGAATCGTCCGAGGAGATCAGGCAGATCGTCGACAGCGGGAAGATGAGCTTCGAATTCCGCAATTATGTGCGCGACCCGATCGACATTTCGACGGCGCTGCTGGCCCGTTGCGGTGGCAAGGACATTTTCTATCCGCTCTCCGAACAGTTTTTCGCCAATCAGAGCGCGATGTTCGAAAAGGCGCAGGCGCTGGGCGATGAAAAATACAAGGCGCTGATGAGCGCGCCCCCGGCGCAGCGCTTCGGCCAACTGGCCTCCGCCGTCGGCCTGGTCGATTTCGCCAAGCAGCGCGGCATATCCGAAGATCAGGCGAAGCAGTGCCTGGCCGACACGGCTGCGGCCGAAAAACTGGCCAAGACGGTCGAGACCGCCAATCAGCAATATAAGATCGAAGGCACGCCGACCTTCATCCTGAACGGCGTGATGGTGGAAAATACCGCCGCCTGGCCGGCGCTGCGCACGAAGCTCAAGGAAGCGGGGATCTGATTGGACCAGGGGGGGCTGACATCGTCGGGCCGGCTTTCCGCCGATGGCGGCGCCGCCCGGCCCTGCCCTGACGTCGCGCAATGCAGATAAAGCGCCTCAAGCTCTCCGGCTTCAAGAGCTTCGTCGATCCGACCGAATTGCGCATCGAACCGGGCCTGACCGGCATTGTCGGGCCCAATGGCTGCGGCAAGTCCAACCTGCTGGAGGCGATCCGCTGGGTCATGGGCGAATCCAGCGCCAAGTCGATGCGCGGCGGCGGCATGGAGGATGTGATCTTCGCGGGCACCTCCACCCGTCCGCAGCGTGATTTCGCGGAAGTCTCGCTGCTCACCGTCCAGGAACAGGGCGAACTGTTCAACGCGGTGGAAGTGGCCGCCGACGGCGAACTGGAAGTGACCCGCCGGATCGAGCGGGGCGCCGGCAGTGCTTACCGCGCCAATGGCCGCGACGTCCGGGCCAAGGACGTGTCGCTGATCTTCGCGGATGCCGCCACGGGTCCGCACAGTCCCGCGCTGGTCAGCCAGGGCCGCATCGCCGCCGTCATCGCGGCCCGCCCCCAGGAGCGCCGCGCCATGCTGGAGGAAGCGGCGGGCATTTCCGGCCTGCACGTCCGCCGCAAGGATGCGGAGCAGAAGCTGCGGGCCGCCGAAGCCAATTTGATGCGGCTGGACGAAATCCTTTCCGACATGGACGCCCGCGCCAGCAGCCTGCGACGCCAGGCGAAGGCGGCGGAGCGCTATATCCGCCTCTCCGAACAGATCCGCATCGCCGAGGGACGCACGATCTTCGCCCGCTGGCGCGAGGCCGCCGCCAGCGCAGACGCCGCCCGTGCCGAGGCCAAACAGGCCGAAAGCGCCGTCGCCGCCGCGCAGGAGGCGCAGCAGGCCGCCGCCGTCCACGCCCATGCTGCCGTGGAGGCGCTTGCGCAGAAACGCGCCGCCGCCCAGGTCGCGCGCGATGCGGCGAGCGAAGCGGGACACAGGCTCGCCGCCCTGCGCACCGAACGGGACGGCGTGGTACGGCGCCTCCATGACCTTGCCCAGCAGGCCGCCCGGCTGGAGGAGGACCGCGAACGCGAAGGCACGCTCGCCAATGACGCGGCGGAGGCGATTGCCCGCCTCACCGATGAACTGGCGGCGCTCAAGGCGCGCATCACCGAGACCGAGGCGATGCGTCCCGATTTCGCCGGCCGGATCGCCCGTGCCGAGGACGCCGCCCGCGACGCCGAACTCGATCTGGCCAAGGCCATGGCGAAGCAGGCGGGCGAGCAGGCCGAACTGCGCGTGGCTGACGCTGCGCTTGCCGCCGCGCGCGCTCGCCTGGACCGGGCGTCCCGTGAAACGCAACGCCTTGAATCGGAAGTCGCGGCCTTGCCCGACGCCGCGCCGCTGGAAGAAAAGCGGGCCGAAGCGATCGCCGCTCAGCAGCAGGCCAGCGCCGACCGCGATGCCGCCGAAGCCGCAATCCGCTCCGCCGAAGCCGACCGCGCCGAAGCAGCGGAGGCGCGTGCCGGCGCCGAGGCCGCCTTGTCCTCCGCCCGCGCGGCCCTCGCCGCGCTCGACAGCGAAGCCGCCGCGCTCCAGCGGGCCGTGGACAGCGGCACCGGCAGCCGCAGCCGCGCGCTGGATCGGCTCAAGGCCGCCCCCGGCTATGAACGCGCGCTCGCCGCTGCGCTGGGCGACGATCTGGAAGCGCCCATCGCTGCCGAGGGCAAACGCCGTTGGGCAGGCGCGACGCCGCTCGACAGCGATCCAGGCCTGCCCGCAGGGTGCACGGCGCTCTCCGTCCATGTCACGGCGCCGGCCGAACTGGAGCGCCGTCTCGCCCAGGTCGCGGTCGCGGACAGTGACGAAGGCCAGGCGCTCGCGGTTGGCCAGCGCCTCGTCACCAGGGATGGCCAGCTTCGCCGCTGGGACGGCTATGTCGCCGTGGAAGGCGGAGCCGCCGCCGCCGAACGGCTGATCCGCCTCAACCGTCTCGAGGCCCTTGCCGCCGCCCGGCCCGCCGTCGAAGCCGATGTCGATGCTGCCCGCGCGGCGCAGGATGGAGCATTGGCGCGTGAAGGCGAGGCTGGCCGGACGCTGGCGTCCGGCCGCACCCAGCTTGCGAATGCGGATCAGCGCCTGCGTACCGCCCTGCGCGCCGCCGATGAGGCCGCCACCGCGCTCGAACGGCTGAGCGGCCGGCGCGAAGCGATGGAGGAGCGGTTGAACGAAGCCCGCGCCGACCTGCTCGGCGCGCAGGGCGAGCATGACAAGGCGCAGGCCAGCCGGGCCGCCATGCCCGATGGCGGGGAAACCCGCGCGCAGGTCGCCACGCTGCAACAGGCGAGCGAAAAGGCCCGGATCGCGGTCAGCCAGCTTCAGGCCGATCAGGCGCTGGCGGACCGCGCGCTGGCCAGCGACCGGGAGCGCATGGCCGCCGCCGATGCGGAGGCCAAGAGCTGGCGTGCCCGCGCCGGTGAAGCGGCCAAGCGCATCGCGGCGATGGTCGAACGCGGCGAGGCCATAACGAAGGAACGCGCCGAAATCGCCGGCCAGCCTGACAGTCTGGCGGCGACCATCGCCGCACTCAGCGAGCAGGGCGACACGCTGATGCAAGCGGCGGAGGCCGCGCGGCGCGAGGAAAGCGAAGCCGAAGCCGCGCTGCGCATGGCCGAACAGCGCGCGTCGCAGGCTGGCGAAACGCTCGCCAATGCCCGCGAAGCCCGCGCCACCGCCACCGCCCGCGCCGAGGCGGCGGATGAGAAGCGTGTCGAAACCAACCGCCTTTCCGGCGAGCGATTCGAATGCCCGCCGCCCGTCCTGCCCGAAAAACTGGGCTTCGCCAGCGCAGAGGTCCGCATCGCCCAGAGCGAACAGGGCGAGCATGACCGGCTCGTCACGGAGCGTGAGCGGATCGGCCCGGTCAACCTGGTCGCGGCGCAGGAACTGGAGGAACTGGAAGCCACCCAGGCCAGCAGCCGCGCCGAAAGCGAGGAACTGACCCAGGCGATCAACCGGCTGCGCGGCTCGATCGGCAGCCTGAACCGGGAGGGGCGCCAGCGCCTGCTCGCCGCGTTCGAGGCGGTGGACGGCCATTTCCGCCGTCTTTTCACGACGCTGTTCAATGGGGGCCAGGCGCATCTGGAATTGATCGACAGCGACGATCCGCTTGAGGCAGGGCTGGAAATCATGGCCCAGCCGCCGGGCAAGAAGCTGGCCGCCCTGACCCTGCTCTCCGGCGGTGAACAGGCGTTGACGGCCGTCGCCCTGATCTTCGGATTGTTCCTGACCAACCCCGCGCCGATCTGCGTGCTGGACGAGGTCGACGCGCCGCTGGATGACGCCAATGTCGAGCGCTTCTGCGACCTGCTTGACGCGATGGTGGCGCAGACCGACACGCGATACCTGATCGTCAGCCATAATGCGGTAACCATGGCCCGCATGCACCGGCTGTTCGGCGTGACCATGGTGGAACGCGGGGTGAGCCGCCTCGTGTCGGTCAACCTCGGCAGTGCGGAAGCGCTGCTCGCGGCGGAATGACTGTGTTTCGGGCCCGGAACGGATTTCGATCTGATTGAATCAGATCGCCGCTCTGGTTTCCTTGTTTTCCGCGATTTCTTAACCAGCGATCGGTTCCGATCGCTTGGAAATCGCTCTAATCCCGCTCCATCCACCCGCGCATCCGCCGGAACAATCCGCGCTCCGCCACGGGTTCCATCATCTCTCCCGGACCTTCCGGATCGAGTATCTCATTGTCCGCCAGCCATGCCTGCACGTCGTTCAGGTCAGGCGTCACATAGTGTCTCAGCGTTCGCCCCGGCTTGTCGCGCAGCTGCTCGACGGCGGCTACCAGCCCGCGCTCGGCGATCACCGCCGCCACACGCGCGACGGGCAGGTCGAGATGCTCGGCGATGAGATCGTCGCGAATCGCCCGTATCACATCCTCCCGCCCTGCATTGGCGGGCAGCGCGGCATCGATCGTCACGTCGCATTCGGTGTCCAGCCGCATGGACCGGTTGTTCATGTTGGACGATCCGACCCGCAGAACCCGGTCATCGACGATCAAGATCTTGGCATGCACATAGATCGGCTCCCCCCGCGCGGTAAACGGATGGTAGAGCCGTAACCGGCCGTGGCGGTCCCGCGCCTTCAGCGCCTCGAACAGCCGGGCGCGGCCCGTGTCCATGGCCTGCTGTTCCAGCCAGCCGTCGGCCTGTTCCGGATTGATGATGACGATCTGCGGCCCGTCCTCCTCGGCCAGCCGGGCTGCGATCGCCTCGGCAATGCGGCGGGAGGCGAAATATTGGCTCTCCGCATAGATATAGCGCTTCGCCGACGCGATCTGGTTCACATAAAGCCGCTCGATCTCGATCAGCGGTTCCTGGTCCTCCATCTCCGGCGCGGAGCGGGATATGGCGACATCCACATCCTCGAACTGCACCGGCAATGCATCGGGCCAGCAATCCTGCTGACCCTCCACCGGTAGCAGTTCCTCCCCGCCTGCATCCTTCCACCGCGCCCGCGCATGCTGGCCCAGCGCCGCCGCGACGGGCCCCTGCAGGGCCGTCGTCGCATCGTGCCAGGGGCCATAGGGCGACCCGTCCGGATGCCGCCGCCCCGGTTCCTCATCGCGGTGATGCCGGGTGTCCCAGCGATCGCCGGTCATGTCGATGCCACCGCAAAAGGCAAAGCAATCGTCGATCACCACGATCTTCTGATGGTGGGACGCGGCGGTCGGATGATGGCTGTCCAGCTTCACCGTGATGCGTGAATTGGCCATCCAGCGGACGGTCGTGAACAGGTTTGACGGCCGCACCATGGACTTCATCGCGCCCACGTCCCAGCGCAGCAGGAAGATTTCCAGCTCCGGCGTCCGTTCCACCAGCCAGCTTATGAAATCCCCGATCACCGTTGGCGCGCCGTCGCCCGCCTCATCTTCGCGGATCAGCGTGATGGCGGCGTCAAAATCCCAGCCGATCAGCATGATCCGCTTCTTCGCCTTCATCATCGCGGCGCGGGCATGCCGGAAATAGGCGTCCGCATCGACGATCATGCTGGCCTTCAGCGCCCGCTCGATCCGCCAGCAATCCTCCCTCTCGCGCGGACCGTTCATGCGCTGCCCACCACCAGGCAGCCCAGGAACATCAGCAGTCCCGCAAAGCGATTGGAACGGAATTTGGCCAGGGGATCGATGCCGTCCTCCTTCAGCGTCGCCACCTGCCAGCCCAGATGCACCGCCATGGGCAGCAACGCCGCCAGCGCCAGGCCCTGCGGCCTTGCCTGCCAGATGGCGCTGGCCCAAAGGCCCAGCGCCATCGCATAGCAGAACGCCACGCCGCTGCGCACATGCCTGCCCATGGACAGGGCGCTCGATCCGATGCCGATCAGGGCGTCATCCTCCCGATCCTGCAACGCATAGATGGTGTCATAGCCGACCACCCAGAAGATGCATCCTCCATAGAGCAGCAATCCCGTCAAATTGAGGCTTCCCGCCGCTTCGCTCCACCCGACCAGCGCCGCCCAGGAAAAGACCAGCCCCAGCCATATTTGCGGCCAGCCGGTGATCCGCTTCATGAACGGATAGGCCGCGACCAGCGCCAGCGAGCCCAGGGCCACGACCTGGGCGTAGAGATGGAGCTGGAGCAGCACCACCAGTCCGACCAGGCAGAGGGACAGCAACCATATCCATGCGGTCTTGAGGGATATCGCCCCGCTCGCCAGCGGGCGGGATGCCGTGCGCGCTACCTGCCGGTCGAGGTCGCGGTCGACAATGTCGTTGAACACGCACCCCGCCCCGCGCATGGCGATGCTGCCCAGCAGCAGCCAGAGGATCAGCGGCCACTGCGCCCGCGTACCCCCCGCCAGCGCAACGGCCCAGGCGCCAGGCCAGAACAGCAGCCACCAGCCGATCGGCCGATCAAATCGCGCCAGCAGGGCCAGGGCACGGGGGATATTCGGCAAGCGCGCGACCAGCCCGCGCGCCTCGCTATCGGGAACTATCGTCTGTTGGGCCATGATAGGTTTTTGGGACTCCGTTCGGGCCGAGCTTGTCGAAACCCTCCACTTCCCTAAAGAGAAGCATGCCCCTTCGACAAGCTCAGGGCGAACGGAAGAGACAAAATGACCGCGACCCCCGCCTGGCCGCCGCAAAGCGCGCCGCGCCTCCACGTCGAAACGCAGCTGGGCGAGGGTGTGGCCGTGCCTGTCGACGGCAACCCGGCCCATTATCTGATCAGCGTCATGCGGGTGAAACCGGACGACATCGTCCTGCTGTTCGACGGCAGGTCGGGCGAATGGGCGGCCAGGGCGCGCGACATCCGCAAGCGCGACCTGGTGCTGGAGGTGGTCAGCCAGACCAGACCGCCGGAGGATGTCCCCGATTTCTGGCTCTGCTGCGCGCCGATCAGGAAGGGGCGCATCGACCTGGTCGCCGAAAAGGCCTGCGAACTGGGGGTGGCCCGCCTGCAGCCCGTGCTCACCCGGCGCGCCGTGGTGGACCGGCTCAATTTCGATCGCCTGCATGCCCATCTGGTCGAAGCGGCAGAGCAATGCGGCCGCACGGCCCTTCCCGAACTTGAGCCTATGGTGAAGCTCGACGCGTTGTTGCGGGATTGGCCGGAGGACCGCTGGCTTTTCTTTGCCGATGAGACCGGCGGGGAGGTGCTGGCCGCCACGCTCAGGGCGCATCCGGGCGCCGCCGCTTTCCTGATCGGTCCTGAAGGCGGCTTCGACCCCGCCGAGCGCGAAGCGATCCGCGCCCATCCCCGATCGGTCGCCGTCTCGCTCGGCCCCCGGATTCTGCGCGCGGAAACCGCCGCCATCGCTGCGACCACGGCCTGGATGACGATGAACGGAGACTGGGTTTAGCTTCCTGGCGCGTCATGCTTCCGCGGCCCGCCGGCTGGCACCGCAGCATCTCGTGCCGAGCGCTCAAATATGGTTTTCTTCCGCAACCCGATTGAAGCCGCCATCAACGCAGCTTATCTGAGCGCCGAAGGTTGCGCCTTTGACGCAACCGGGGGAAAGATTAAGGCGGGGCATGAGCACCAGAACCGACTCAGGGGAAAATGATCCCATCATTGAAAGCCGCGAACAGTTGATCGCGGCCTTCGCCAAGGGCGCCAAGCCGAAGGATCGCTGGCGCATCGGCACCGAGCATGAGAAATTCGTCTATGCGAGGCGGGATTATCACGCCCCCAGCTACGACGAGCGGGGCGGCATTCACACGCTGCTGATCGGCCTTACCCGCTATGGCTGGAACCCGGTGTTCGAGGGGGAGAATATCATCGCCCTTTCCGGCGCCGACGGCACCATCAGCCTGGAACCGGCCGGCCAGCTCGAACTGTCGGGCGCGCCGCTGGAAAATCTCCACCAGACCTGCGCGGAAACCAGCCGGCATCTGGAACAGGTGAAATATGTGGGCGACATGTTGGGCCTGGGTTTCCTGGGCCTTGGCATGTGGCCGGACAAGAGCCGCGAAGAACTGCCCATCATGCCCAAGGGCCGCTACGACATCATGCTGCGTCACATGCCGCGCGTGGGCAGCATGGGCCTGGACATGATGCTGCGCACCTGCACCATCCAGACCAACCTCGACTATGGCAGCGAGGCGGACATGGTGAAGAAGTTCCGCGTCTCCCTTGCGCTGCAGCCGCTGGCGACGGCGCTCTTCGCCAATTCGCCTTTCACGGAAGGCAAGCCCAACGGCTTCCTGTCCTATCGCAGCCATATCTGGTCGGACACCGACCCCGGCCGCACGGGCATGTTGCCCTTCGTGTTCGAGGACGGCTTCGGTTATGAGCGCTATGCCGACTATGCGCTCGATGTGCCGATGTATTTCGTCTATCGCGACGGCCGCTATATCGACGCGGCGGGCCAGAGCTTCCGCGATTTCCTGAAGGGCGAACTGCCCGCCCTGCCCGGCGAAAAGCCGACGGAGAAGGACTGGGAGGATCATCTGTCCACCGCCTTCCCGGAAGTGCGGATGAAGAGCTTCCTGGAAATGCGCGGCGCGGATGGCGGGCCGTGGAACCGTATCTGCGCGCTGCCGGCGCTATGGGTCGGGCTGCTCTATGACGAAGGCGCGCTGGACGCGGCCTGGGATCTGGTCAAGGGCTGGAGCATGGAGGAACGGCAGGTCCTGCGCGATTCCGTGCCCAAACTGGCCTTGGACGCGCCCATTGCGGGCAACCGCAAGCTGCGCGACATTGCCGCCGAAGCGCTGGACATCGCCCGCGCCGGCCTTTCCGCCCGCGCCCGGCTCAATGCGTCGGGCGACAATGAAAGCGGCTTCCTCGCCCCGCTGGACGAGATCGTGGCGTCGGGCCAGACCCACGCCGAACGGCTGCTCGCCCGCTATCATGGCGAGTGGAAGGGCGACCTCACCCGGATCTACGCTGAGGAAAGCTTCTGACGCTTCCTTCCTTCTCCCTGCGGGAGAAGGAAGGGTTGCCCCTCCGACAGGGCCGGTCAGCTATTGTGGATGAGATGGTCGGCCCTCATTCGGCGGGCTGCGCCAGCCCCATGGGCTTGCGCCCCACGATCCACGCGAAAAGGCGTGGCACGGCGCCGTTGCGCTCCATCCAGTCGCTATAGGCGCGATATTCCGGATCGGCGCCCAGATGCGCCTCCTCGGTCTTCGCCCGCCAATAATAGACCGCATTGGTCACGCCCAGCAGGGCACAATTGCGCACCACATCGGTCAGGTTGCCCGACAGGCTGAGGAAAGGCAGGGCGGAAAACCACCAGAAGAGGTTCTTCGCCAGATAGGCCGGATGGCGCGTCCAGCGATAGGGTCCGTGCGTCAGGATCCCGCGATGCGTCAGGTTGGAGAAGCGCAGTCCGAAGGCCACCGTCGCCCAGGCATAGATGGCGGTCAGCAGGACCAGCCACCCGCCCAACAGCCATTGCAGGGCCTCATGCCCGCGCGTCCAGACATCCCATTCGGCTCCGCCGGCGTGATAATCGAGCGGACCGCCATTGCCCATCAGCACAAAGGGCGGATAGCAGATCAGCGCCGCAACCCATCCCGCCAGCAGCGGATTGGCCGTCCGGATATGCGAATCCAGCGGCTTCATCGTCAGCATATAGCCCACCGTCGCCATGCAGACGTCGATCATGAACATGATGGCGATCAGGAAGCTCGCCAGGGCCACGGGATGGCTGAACGCATCCGCTGTCCGCCATTCGACCACGCTGGCGAAATTGCCCGGCACGATCGACAGCATGAAGGCGAGGAAAAAGCCCTTCACCGCCCAGGCGCGGGCATGATGGGCAACCTCCGCCCGGTCCGGCACGCCCGCGGCTCCGCCGATCACCCATTGGCCAAAGGCAAAGCTTGCGTCCTTCGGTTCGACCGTCCGCCGGTCCAGCCAGATCACATAGGGCACTGACGCCCCCAGCAGCCAGGGCGCCGCGCTCATCAGCAGGTTCATGGACATGCGATAATCGCCCGCCCAATACCAGCGCGCAATGCAATAGAATGATGCGATGACGAGCCAGGTCGCCCATAAACCGGCGATCTTGACGATGCTGACGTCCATCACCGCGCGCCAGGGCCGGGCGGGTGCGATCCAGTCGATCCCTGTCGATGCCCGGCGGTGGACCTTGTCGACCAGCAGCGACCACAGCACCATGGGAAGGCCGCACGCGACTACCGCGGCGAAGCCCGCATTCGGCCCATTCATCCCGTAATGGCGCGCCACCAATGTCCAGAGGCAGAGGCCGACCAGCCCGGCAATGCCCACGCCATGGCTGACGGCGGATTTCGGACAGGGATCGGCATTGTCGCTCATGCCGTGGCCCTAGCGAAAATAGGTAAACAACCCCCGAAGGCCGACCGGGCGAAGGGGGATCCGGCCGCCCCGATCAGCTCCCGCCCAACACATTGATGGTGAACGCCAATATGCCCAGGTTGAAGAGGAAGGCGGCCAGGCAATGGAACAGCGCCGTTTGCCTTATGCTTCCGCTTTTCACGGCGACGTCGGAAGTCTGGAATGTCATTCCCAATGTGAAGGCGAAATAGAGGAAATCCCAGTAGCTTGGTTCCTGCGTGTCCGGAAAATCAAGTCCGCCGCTGTCCCGGCCCTTTCCATCGCCCAGGTAGAAGATATGCGCATAATGCATCGCATAGACGAGGTTGGAGAAGAGCCAGGCCAGCGCCAGCGTCGCCAGCACCAGCGCAATCGCCCCCGCACTTGGCCCGCCATGCTGGCTGACCGCGACGCCGACGGCGACCAGGATCACCATCGACACGATTCCGGTCAGCAACAGCATCAATTGCCGATTGACGTCATTGTCCGCCGCTTTGCGCCGCATCGCGTCGGGATCGGCGTCCAGCAGCGGCCAGACCGACAGGATGAAGGCCAGCGCCGCCAGGTCAAAGCCCGCCATCACCGCCTCATGCCAGGGCAGCAGGAGGCCAAAGGGCGCCATGCTGGCCAGCAGGGCCAGGAACATGCCATAACGCCACGGGAAAATCTGCGGTCGGCTCATGCCGTGCATCAAAGGCGTAATCCCCGCCGCGCACAAGATGCTTTTGATACCGCATTTTACGCGTTGCCGACCGCAAAGGGTCAAGTTGACAATGCGCTAGATCACGGCCGCCACCAAACCCAGCGCCTGGGCCTCATTCGCTTCGAGATACCAGTTTTCCGGCGCGCGCTTCAGCAGTTCTTCCATCGAAACCTGCGATCCCAGGATCAGGTTCGCGAAACCTTCATTCTGGATCGCGATCGACGCCTCGATCTCATGCAATGTCGCCTTGAGCGACGCGATGCAGGTCGACAGCGGCCCTTCCAGATGGATGTCCCGCGTGATGATGCGCTCGTGGATCATCACGCGTGTTCCCCGCGCGAGATAGCGATTTTCCGCCGCGAAGAAGCCCATGAAGGTGGCGCCCGCCGAATAGACCGCCGTCTTGCCCAGGAACACCAGCCGCCGGTCCGGATAGAGATCGGAATGGAAGCGGACATCCTCCCCCATCATCCGTGCAATCTCGGGATCGCCGCCCAGGGTGGCGATCTCCACCACGACCAATCCCTGTTGCGGCGCGGACGACAGGCAGTTGCGGAAATGCAGGTACATGCCATGATCGACATAGCCTGACAGCATGATCGCGGGATATTCGAAATCCTTGGGGCCCAGCAACGGTGCCTGTATCGACATTAAAAACGGCTCCTTCTTCTGCCCTCGCCGGCTGCTCTACGCGCAGGCCGGCAAATGGTGCCCTGTTCCCCTCGGTTTTTAGCTGGCGCCCCGCTGGAGACGTCCCTAAAGAACAGATCATGACCAAAGGGCGGGGCGCATGATCGCTAAACTGAAAGGACGGCTGGACAGCACGGGCCTGGACCATGCCATCATCGACGTGGGCGGGGTCGGCTATCTGGTTGGCGCCTCGTCCCGCACGCTCTCCGCGCTGGGGCCTGTGGGCGAAGCGGTGACGATCCATACCGAAATGCTTGTGTCGGACGATGCCATCCGCCTGGTCGGTTTCGCCCGAGCCGAGGAACGCGACTGGTTCCGCCTGCTGACCGGCGTGCAGGGCGTGGGATCCCGCGTGGCGCTGGCCATATTGTCGGCCCTGGAACCGGCGGAGCTGCACCGCGCAGTGGCCACGGGCGACAAGGCGATGGTCGCGCGCGCCAATGGCGTCGGCCCCAAGCTTGCCCAGCGCATCGTCAATGAGTTGAAGGACAAGATCGGCGCCGTACCCGCACCAGCCGGCGCGGCCGGTGGCGGCTTTACGGCCCTGCCCACCGGCGGCCACGGCGCCGACGCGATTTCGGCGTTGCAGAATCTGGGTTTCAAACCCGCCGAAGCCAGCAGCGCCGTCGCCGCTGCCGAGGAGGAATTGGGTGAGGACGCGTCGCTGGATGCGCTGGTCCGCCTGGCGCTCCGGAAAGCGGCGAAATGAGCGAGGACCGCCTGATCTCCTCCACGCGCCGTGTCGAGGATGCGGATGCCGCGCTGCGTCCCAAGTCCTTGGGTGAATTTATCGGGCAGCAGGCGGCACGGGAAAATCTGCGCATCTTCATCGAAGCCGCCAGGGGACGGGGCGAAGCGCTGGACCATGTGCTCTTCTTCGGTCCCCCCGGCCTTGGCAAGACGACGCTGGCGCAGATCGTCGCCCGCGAAATGGGTGTGGGTTTCCGCGCGACATCAGGCCCGGTCATCGCCAAGTCAGGCGATCTCGCCGCGCTGCTCACCAATCTGGATGAGGGCGACGTCCTCTTCGTCGATGAGATTCACCGGCTCAACCCCGCGGTCGAGGAAGTGCTCTATCCTGCGATGGAGGACCGGGCGCTCGACCTGATGATCGGCGAGGGGCCGTCCGCCCGATCGGTGCGGATCGACCTGCCGCCCTTCACCCTGGTCGGTGCGACCACGCGGCAGGGCCTGTTGACGACACCCCTGCGCGACCGCTTCGGCATTCCGGTGCGGCTGCAATTCTATACAGTGGACGAACTGGAGCTGGTGGTGCGCCGCGCCGCGCGGCTGCTGGACCTGGCCATAACCCCGGACGGTGCGGTGGAGATCGCCCGGCGCTCGCGGGGCACGCCGCGCATCGCGGGGCGACTGCTGCGGCGGGTGCGCGACTTCGCGAATGTGGCGGCGGCAGCGGCCGTGGACGCCAAGGTGGCCGACGCCGCACTGACGCGGCTGGAGGTCGACTATCTCGGTCTCGACCTGATGGACCGCCGTTACCTGACCATGATCGCGGACATTTATCGCGGCGGCCCGGTGGGGGTCGAAACGCTGGCGGCCGGTCTTTCCGAAGCGCGCGACACGATCGAGGAAGTGATCGAACCCTATCTCATCCAGCTTGGCCTGATTGCCCGTACGGCGCGGGGTCGCTGCCTCAATGGTCCGGGCTGGAAGCATCTGGGCCTCAATCCCCCCTCCCATCTTCAGGATGGGCTGTTCGATTGAAATCGGCCGACGGCCGGACCGACCGGCCGCCGATCGCCAAATGATCCATACGCATATTCGCGGGAGGGCAGGCCATTCATCGCGGCGGCCCGTGGTCGGCTTCCCATCGATCGGCAATGTCACCGCCCGGTCATGCCGCTTTCACCGATCCGTCTCCTTTTTGCAGCCATGCCGTCATTTGCCTCTGCCATGCCCCGGTCGCCACCGGCGCGGCCTCCAGCCGACAGCCCGGATTATGCACAGGGGTATTCATCCATGTCTCATCTGACCGACGAGGCGCGCGCGGCCTTTCGCGATGCGCAGCCAAAGATCACCGCGGGCGAAGACAGCCTGGAATCGATCGTCGCCGCCAATCCGGCGCGCCGCACCGTGCTGAAGAACGGCCTGCTGGGCCTTTCCATGCTGCCGATGCTGGGCGCGCTGACGGCATGCGGCGACGACGAAGCCTCCGGCTCGCCCGCCCCCCTTCCCCCGCCGACCCCGGCGCCCAGCTATGCCATCGCCTTCGCGTCGGTCGCGATCAACAGCAACGACACGGTCACCGTTCCTGCCGGCTACACTGTCGATGTGTTGCTGAAGGCGGGCGATTCGGTGGAGCCTGGCACCCCCTATGCCCCCGGCAGCATCCCCGGCAGCGCGAGCCAGACCAATTTGTGGGCGGGCGGCAATCATGACGGCATGGAGTTTTTCGACCTGTCGGGCGTCGATCCCAACAGCGGCGGCCTGCTGGCGATCAACCATGAACTGCCGGATTACAATATCCTCTTCGCCAGCGGCACCTATAACGCCGCCACCGCCACCGCGGACCAGAAGGCGCTCGCCCTGTCGGCCGTCGGCGTTTCGGTGGTGGAAATCGCCAAGGGCACGGACGGCAAGTTCGCCGTCAAGGCGGGATCGCGCTTCAACAAGCGCTATAGCGGCAACACCGATTATCGCGTTGGCGGACCGGCTGCGGGCCTGCTGTCCTCGACCATTCGCGGTACGCTCAACAACTGTTCCTCGGGCCGCACGCCCTGGGGCACCTATCTGACCTGCGAAGAGACGACCAATAATTATCTGGATCCCACGCAGCCCAGCAACAATTACGGCTGGGTCGTGGAGATCGATCCCTATCAGGAACTGGCCGCGCCGACCAAGCGCACCGCCATGGGCCGATTCTCCCATGAGAACACCGCCTATCTGAATGACGCCAACAATCGCGTCGCCTTCTATATGGGCGACGATTCGACGCCGGGCTGCATCTACAAGTTCGTGCCCGATCGCGCCTACAGCACCAGCAATCGCGCATCGAACGTCGACCTGCTCGATTACGGCACGCTCTATGTGGCGCGCTTCAATGCGGACGGCACGGGGGAGTGGCGGGCGCTGGTGCAGGGCCAGAACGGCCTGGTCGCCAACGCCACCGATCCCGGCAACGTCAGCCAGTCGACCACGCCGCCCACCCCCACCACCGTCAGCTTCAACAGCACGGCCGATGTGCTCATCAACGCCCAGTCGGCCGCCCGCGTCGCCGGCGGTACGCTGATGGACCGGCCGGAATGGATCACGGTCGCGCCGAATCATCAGGCGATCTTCGTCACGCTGACCAACAACAGCGGTCGCCGCGTCACCGACAATCCCAATCCGCGCGTGACCAACCTGCACGGCCACATCCTGAAGTTCCGCGAAAATGGCGATTCACCGCTCGCAACCGGCTTCACCTGGGAAATTTTCCTGCTGGCGGGCAATCCCAACCTTGCCGAAGCGAATCTGAAGGGGAACATCAACGGCGATTATTTCTCCAGTCCCGATGGCCTTCGCATCGATCCGCAGGGCCGCCTGTGGGTTCAGACCGACCACAACCTCACGGGCAACGCCGGTACGTTGAACGGCACGGCGGTGAACATGACGCAGGCCTTTGGCAACAATTCGATGTACCATGTCGACCAGACCAGCAAGGCGTCCAAGCGCTTCCTGGTCGGTCCCACGGGCTGCGAGATCACCGGCATCGCCTATACGCCGGACCTTCGGAACTTCTTCATCAATATCCAGCATCCCACGGGCAACTGGCCGGTGTCGGGGCAGCAGCCGCGTTCCTCGACGATAGTGGTGCGCCGTACAGACGGTCAGCCGGTCGGAAACTGAGCCTTGGCGCCGGCCCGGCCCTGTTCGCCGGCAAGGGACGGCTTCCTGCGCTCCGGCGCCAGAAAGTCGTCCTTGCCGACCCCTCCCGGCCCTGCGGAGGATGGCAAGCCGACCTCGCCTTGAGCACGGCTGGGAAACAAGGAAAGGCCCGTTCCCTTAGGAACGGGCCTCTTCGTTCGGGCTATATACGCCGCGAATCCGAATGGTGTCAGGTGGCGTCAGCCACCTGCGCGATCACTTGATCTTGGCTTCCTTGAACTCGACATGCTTGCGCACGACGGGGTCATATTTCCGGAAGCTCAGCTTCTCGGTCTTGGTACGCGGATTCTTCTTGGTCACGTAGAAGAATCCGGTGTCAGCCGAGCTGACGAGGCGAATCTTGACGGTTGCTGGCTTGGCCATGGCCTTAGTCCCTGGTCGTGAATATCGTGAAAAAGAAGAGCGGCCCCAAATCTCTTGCGAGCAAGGGACCGCCCCGTTTCAGCGGTGCCCCATGAGGCAGATTCGGATCGGTGTCAAGGCTCGTGGCCGAAATGCGGCGGCCATGCTACACTTTACGCGGCCTTAACCGGCTCGGGTCTATCGGTGGAGTCGGAGTTACAGGACGGGGGAGTCTTCTCCATGCGACATGATCCGATGCTGGCCATTCTTGCCGATCTGCTGCGGCGGGTGGACGCGCTCGCGGGCGAACGGGGGCATATCTCCTTGGCGCGCCTGCGGGACGAGATTGACCGGATACGCCATATTGCCCGCGCCTTCCACCTCGACAATGTCGAAGGCCTGGCCGGCACATTGCAGTCGGCGCTGTCGCTGCAAGGCGCCGGGCCTGTCGTCATGTCCTATCTCGACCTGATGCGCGACGCGATCGCGGCCGAAATGCCCGATGCGGAGGTGATAGCGATGCCTGTCGCCGCCAGGCCGGCGGCGGGGCCTGGCACGCGGCTGACCGTCTGACCGGCTGAATGGATGCATTGCTGATCGCGCTGCTCGGCTGTCTGTTGGCCGAAACCGGCGACAAGGGGCAGTTGCTGGCCCTGGCCCTGGCCGAACGGTTCCAGCGCGATGGAGCGGTGATCGCGGGGATCGTGGCGGCGGCTTTCGCCAATGCGGCGATCGGCGCGGCGGCGGGCGCCTTTATCGCGCCGATGCTGGGGACGGACGGGCGGTTGCTGTTCCTGGCGCTGGCTTTGATCTTCCTGGCGGTCGGGATGTTCTGGCCGACGAAGCGGCCTGACCCCCTGGCGAACTGGCGGCTTGGGCCCTTTCTCACCAGTGCGCTTGGTCTCTTCATCCTCGGCTTCGGGGACGGCGCGCAATTCCTGATCCTGGGAATCGCCGTGCGCACCGCCGATCCGGTGCTGGCCGCAACGGGCGGGGCGATCGGCATCATCGCCGCGACTGTTCCCGTCCTCCTGCTGCGCGGCCCGGCGTTCGACGCGCTGCCGCTTCGCGCCATTCGGCTTGGCGGCGCCGTGCTGGTGCTGCTCGCGGGGATGGCGGCGGCGGTGTCGGCGCTGCACCTCGCCTGATCGACGGAATGCATCAGACTGAACGGCTTTTTTGGCGGAGTTCCCTGTTTTGTCATGGCACCATATCGGGCACAGATCATTATATGTCCGAAACCAAGTCCCTTAGCAGGAGCCAAGCATGACAGCCCCCGATCTCAAGACTCCGACAGATTTGCGCAGCAATGCCACGAAAACGGTCGCAGAGGCGCTGAACGGCGTGCTCGCGGACAGTTATGCGCTGTATTTCAAGACCAAGAATTTCCACTGGCACGTGTCCGGTCCCCATTTCCGCGACTATCATCTGATGTTCGACGAGCAGGCGACGCAGATCCTGGCCACCACCGATCTGATCGCCGAACGCGTGCGCAAGACCGGGAACACGACGCTGCGTTCCATAGGCGACATTTCGCGTCACCAGTCCCTTGCCGACAATGACGCCGATTATGTCAGCCCCGGCGACATGCTGAACGAGTTGCGGGAGGACAATCTGAAGCTGGTGGAGGCCCTGCGCGCCGCCAAGGCCGCAGCCACCGAAGCGGGCGACAATGCGACGGAAGGCATTATCGACGATTGGACGGACGAGGCGGAGGAACGCGCCTGGTTCCTGTTCGAGGCCGGCCGCAACGCCTGATGGAACAAAGCCCTCCAGCCGCGACTGGAGGGCTTTTTCGTTGGATCAATCCTCGATGATCGGCTCTATCGCCACGATGGTGAGCGCAGCGGCCCTTCCACCGAAATCCACGCTCTCGCCACCCTCCGCATCCATCATCGCGCGGGCGAGCGGCGCGGAAAAGGCGATGCGCCCTTCGGCGGGATCCGCTTCATCATCGCCGACGATGCAGATCTGCCTTTCCTTGCCGTTCAAGCTGTAGGTCACGCGGCTGCCGAAGGCGACCGCCTCCCCGTCCGGGATCGGCCGCACCTCCGCGGTGGCAAGCCGGGTCCGCCAGTATCGCAACTCGCGCTTCAGCTTCTTGGCCTCATCTTCGGCCATGCCATCCATTTCCACCGCCTCCAGCGCTTCCACCTTCTCCCGCGTCAGCCGCAGGCCGCGCGCCGTCACCCAATTGGGACCGGGCGGCAGCGGAAGTTCGAAAGTGGGCTCCAGATGCTCCTCGTCACTCTCGCGACGAAAGGCGACACTCATTGCACTCTCCTGTCAAAACGCCTGTCCGCGCCATCACGAGGTCGAAACCGGCGCTCTTCTTTTCAAGGGGAAGGTCCGGGTTGCGACAGCGCCAAAGCCCGGACAAGCAGGGCTTCTAATCGTCGAACAGCGCCGCGAGCTGTTCCACCATGGTGCCGCCAAGCTGTTCGGCATCCATGATGGTCACTGCGCGGCGATAATAGCGGGTCACGTCATGGCCGATGCCGATCGCCACGAGCTGAACGGGCGAGCGGTTCTCGATCCATTCGATCACCTGCCGCAAATGGCGTTCCAGATAGGTGCCGCTGTTCACCGACAGGGTGGAATCATCGACAGGCGCGCCGTCGGAGATCACCATCAATATGCGGCGTTCCTCGTTCCGCGCCAGCAGCCGGCCATGCGCCCAGAGCAGCGCCTCGCCGTCGATATTCTCCTTGAGCAACCCCTCCCGCATCATCAGGCCGAGATTCTTGCGCGCCCGGCGCCAGGGTTCGTCCGCCTTCTTGTAGATGATGTGGCGCAGGTCGTTCAAACGCCCCGGCATCGGGGGACGTCCGGCCGCCAGCCAGTCCTCCCGGCTCTGCCCGCCCTTCCAGGCGCGGGTGGTGAAGCCCAGTATCTCCGTCTTCACGCCGCAGCGTTCCAGCGTGCGCGCCATGATATCGGCGCTGATCGCGGCGATGGAAATCGGCCGGCCGCGCATGGACCCGGAATTGTCGATCAGCAGCGTGACGACGGTATCGCGGAACTCGATATCCCGCTCGATCTTGTAGGACAGCGATCGTGTCGGATCGATCACGATCCGCGCCAGCCGCGCCGCGTCGAGCAGCCCCTCTTCCTGGTCGAAGTCCCAGCTCCGCGACTGCTGCGCCATCAGCCGGCGCTGCAGCCGATTGGCCAGTTTCGTCACCGCGCCCTGCAGGCTGACGAGCTGCTGGTCCAGGAAGCCGCGCAGGCGCAGCAATTCATCCTCGTCGCACAGGTCCGTTGCGGTCACCACCTCGTCATGCAGCAGTGTATAAGCCTTGTAGTCGAAGCCCGGCGGCAGGTCGCCCATCGGCCGGTTCGAGCGAACAGGCATCATGCCGTCCTCGCCCATATCCTCCGCGCCATCCTCGCTGCCGGGATCGAACTGATCGCTATATTCGGTTTCGCCGTTCTGGCTTTCCCCGCCCTGATCCTCGGCGCGCGTCTCGGCAAAGGCGTCGCTGTCGCCGGCCTCGTCCTCGCCGCTGTCGCTCTCGTCCTGTTGCTGCTCCTCGTCCTCGCCCTCGTCCGGCGTCTCGGAATCATCAGTCTCGGGCGGCATGTCTTCGTCGACAAGCGCGAGATGCTCCAGCATGGCGGTGGTCAGCTTCTGGAAGGCGCGCTGGTCGTCAATGGCCATGGCCAAAGCGTCGAGATCAGCGCCCGCCTTTTCCTCGATCCACTGGTCGATCATCGCCAGGCCCGCCTGCACGTCCCTGGGCGTGGCCTGTCCGGTCAGCCGTTCGCGCACCTTGAGCGCCAGCGCCGTCGACAGGGGCACTTCCTCGGACGAACGTGCCCGCCGGATCGGGTCGGATTTCAGGCGCAGGTCCAGCGCATGGTTCAGGTTCGCCCGAACCCCTTCCATCGCCCGCGAACCGATCGCCTCGACCCGCGCCTGCTCCACCGCATCATAGACGGCCCGCGCGGTCGCGTCGGCGGGCGCGGCCGCGTTGTGGATCCGGGCATTGTGATGCCGCAGCCGCAGCGCATTGGCGTCGGCAAAGCCCCGCGCCAGCGCCACCTGATCAGCGGGAAGGTTGCGTCCAGGAGTCGGCACCTTGATCGCCTTGCCCGCCATATGAGGCGTGTCGGCGGTGAAGCTGACCTCCACCTCCGCGTCGCGCGCAATCGATCGCGCTGCGCCGGACAGCACATCCTTGAAGGCGTCGAGGAGCGAACGGTCGGTCATGTGTCCAGCAGCATCCCGCCCGACGCAGGGTGAAGGCAACCGTTCAGGCAGCGATGCCCTTCATCCCGCGGGGCACGGAGCGCGTTCGTACGGGCGGCGGCGTTCATGGCCGCTCGCCCTCTCCGACATAGGGCACCGCGATGGTCTCGATCTCAGTCTCCACCTCGCTCATCAGCTTGTGCAAAGGGCATTTCGCGGCCACGGCGATCAGCCTGTCATGCTGGTCGGCGGTGAGCGGACCGGACAGGGCGATGCGCGTGGTCAGCCTGTAGACGCCCTCCCGTTCCCGGCTTGCGTCGCGCACCACGCCGACGTGGATGTCCTCCACCGGAATGCCGTTGCGTTGCGCATACCAGAGCATGGTCATCGCCTTGCAGGCGCCCAGCGCCGAATCATACAGGTCATGCGGGTCGGGTCCGGCGTCATGGCCGTCGGGCGCCGACATGTCCGCGATCAGCTCATGGCCGCGGATGCTGATCCGGTGGGCGGTGCCGCCCGATGGATCGATCCGTTCGACGACGATCATGGCTCGTTCCTCCCTGCGCGCTCAGGCCGCCCGGTGGGCGACGCTTTCGGGCAGGTCCTTGCCGAAGACGCGCTGATAATATTCGGCCACCAGCGGCCGCTCCGCCTCATCGCATTTGTTGAGGAAGGACAGGCGGAAGGCGAAGCCGATATTCTTGAAGATCAGGGCGTTCTGCGCCCAGCTTATCACAGTGCGCGGCGACATGACGGTCGAGATGTCGCCGTTGATGAAGCCCTGGCGGGTCAGCTCCGCCACCTTGATCATGTTCTCGACTTCCTTGCGGCCGCCCTCATGGTCATATTCGCCGGACTTGGCCAGCACCACCTGCGCCTCGGTCGCGGCGGGCAGGTAGTTGAGCGCCACGACCAGGTTCCAACGGTCCATCTGGCCCTGGTTGATCTGCTGCGTGCCGTGATAAAGGCCGGTCGTGTCGCCCAGACCCACGGTATTGGCGGTCGCGAACAGGCGGAACCAGGGATTGGGCCGGATGACGCGATTCTGGTCGAGCAGCGTCATCTTGCCGTCGGTTTCCAGCACGCGCTGGATCACGAACATCACGTCCGGACGGCCGGCGTCATATTCGTCGAACACCAGCGCGACCGGCCGTTGCAGGGCCCAGGGGAGCAGCCCTTCGCGAAATTCGGTGACTTGCTGCCCTTCCTTCAGGACGATGGCGTCGCGCCCGACCAGGTCGATGCGGCTGATATGCGCGTCCAGATTGATGCGGATGCACGGCCAGCGCAGCCGCGCCGCGACCTGCTCGATATGGCTGGACTTGCCGGTGCCGTGATAGCCCTGCACCATCACGCGACGGTTATAGGCAAAGCCCGCCAGGATCGCGAGCGTGGTATCCGGATCGAACACATAGGCGGGGTCGAGATCGGGCACCCGCTCATCGGCTTCCGAAAAGGCGGGTATCTTCATGTCGACATCGATGCCGAACACTTCGCGCGCATCCACTTCGCGGTCGGGCGATGCCAACAGCGTTTCGGCGCGGGTATCGGGTTGGACGTTCGGGATGTCGGTCATCTTCTAATCTCTTTGAACGGTCTGGTCGGCACAGCCCTAGCCATAGGGGACGGGCATGTCGATAGAGTGGGGCTTTAGCAGGCCGGGATCAAGCAGCCCATTCGGCCAAATTGGCCCCCTGCCCGATCAGCGCCGGCGGGGGGAGGGGACGATGGGCTGTGCGACGCGGCTCAGGCAAAGGCCTCCGCCTTGCGCAGGAGCTGATAGGCCTCGATCACCCCCTGCAGCGATGCCTCATGGCTGCGGTCGCCACCATTATGGTCGGGATGAAAGCGCCGCAGCAATTCGGTATAGCGCTGCCGCAGCGCCCTGCGGTCGGCATCGATGGGCAGCCCCATCACCTCCAGCGCCTTGCGGTCGTCCCGCGACAGGAACTTGCCGTCCTGCCGCATCTGGCTGTCGGCCCGGGCCTTCGCCACCCGCTCCCTGAACTTGGCGCCGATGGCGTCCAGCGGATCCTGGAAGTCCGACCATCGGGGCGGCGGGCTGGCAGCGTTGGAGGAAAAGGCCCGGGTTTCCCTTTCCCATCCCGCATAGGGGCGCTGGGCGGCGGCGATCTCCTCCGGGCTCATGCCGGTGAAGAAATTATAGCCCTGGTTGAATTCCCGCACATGGTCGAGGCACAGCCAGCGCCAGCGCGGGCCTTCCTCGTGCGACCGGCCTCCCTCCACGGGGGGCGCGCGAAATTCCCCCGGTTCATCGCAGCCGGGCGCCGCACAGGGGCGGTCGCTTTCCACGCGGCCATGGAAACGGTTGAAACGTCGGGTCGAGAAGGAATCGCCAGCCAAGATTGTCCTGATGCAACGGGGAGCAAAGGGCCTATATAGGGGCGATGACCGAGATTCTGAAAGACCCCTCCACGCCGCAAGGACCAGTGGCCACCGAAATCGAAGCCCGGCTGCAGGCCGCCCTCAATCCCGAACGGCTCGCCGTGATCGACGACAGCGAGAAGCATCGCGGGCACGCCGGGCATGATGGATCGGGGGAAAGCCACTTCACCGTGGAGATCGTTTCCGACCGCTTCACTGGCCAGAACCGCGTGGCCCGCCAGCGGCTGGTCAATGCCGCGCTGGCCGATCTGCTGCGCGAAAAGGTTCATGCCCTGGCGATCAAGGCGCGCGCGCCGGGCGAATGACACCATGGCGCCTCTCGCGCGTTGTGCGGCCGTTCCCAAAGCGATTTCCGGCCGGATGAACCTCTGACCGCCGGCATTTCGTGAGAGCAAGGGGCTGGAGGCGCGACGTATGGCCTATGATTTCTGGTACTGGTCCACCATAGCGGGCCGCGGCGAGTTCGTGCGGCTGACGCTGGAGGCGTGCGGCATTGCCTATCGCGACTGCGCCCGCATCGATGGGGACGGCGCGATGATGGCCGATATGGAACGCCATGACGCCGGTCCGGCCTTCGCCCCGCCCTATCTGGTCGCGGATGGCCGCACCGTGGCGCAAACCGCCAACATCCTCTTTTACCTGGCCGAGCGGCATGAATGCGGCCCCGAAGGTCTCAGGCCCCGCTATTGGCTGGCGCAGGTGCAGCTTACCGTCATGGACATGGTGGCGGAGGCGCATGACGTGCACCATCCGCTCGGCCCCGGCCTCTATTATGAGGAACAGAAGGCCGAAGCGCTTCGCGCCGCCCATGGCTTTCGCGCCAGCCGCATCCCCAAATTCCTCACCTATTTCGAACATGCGCTGAGCGCCGAGCCCGGTGACTGGCTGGCTGCCCGGCGCTGGAGCTATGCCGATCTGTCGCTGTTCCATCTGGTCGCCGGGCTGCGCCATGCCTTTCCGTTGCGCATGGCGACGCTGATGCCGTCCTTTCCGCGCCTTGCCGATCTGCATGACCGGGTTGCGGCGCTGCCCGAATTGCAGGACTATCTGGCGAGCGAACGGCGCCTGCCGTTCACTAATGAAGATATCTTCCGCCATTATCCCGAACTGGACGCAGCATGATCCCGACCGATCCGATCATACAGACGATCACGCCCACCACCCATAATCTGGGCGATTTCCGCGTCCATCGCTCCCTGCCGGTCAAGGATCGCACCATGGTCGGCCCCTTCATCTTCTTCGACCAGGCCGGACCGGCCCGGATAGAGGCGGGACAGGGCGTGGATGTTCGCCCGCACCCGCACATCAACCTGGCCACCGTCACCTACATGTATGAGGGCAGCTTCCTCCATCGCGATTCCCTGGGCACGGAGCAGCTGATCGAGCCGGGCGCGGTCAACCTGATGACGGCGGGCAAGGGCATCGTCCACAGCGAGCGGTCGCCGGACGAGGATCGCGCGAAGCTGTCGAAACTGTCCGCCATCCAGACCTGGCTGGCGCTTCCCGACCGTTATGAGGAAATGGACCCGGCCTTCGAACATGTCGGCGAGGGCGGCTTGCCCGTCATCGATGGCGCCGGGGCGCGGGCGCGCGTGATCATGGGCAGCCTGTGGGGCGCCACCTCGCCCGTGACCACCTATGCCAGCACCATCTATGCCGATATCCAGCTCTCTCCTGGCGGTTCGGTCCCGATCGACGCCGCTGCGGAGGAGCGGGCCATCTATGTTTCGGGCGGCGATGCGGCGCTGGACGGAGTCATGCTCCAGCCGCAGATGCTCTACGTCCTGCGGCCTGGCATCCGCGCGACATTGATGAGCGTCGACGGCGGCCGGGTGGTGCTGTGCGGCGGCGAGGCGTTCCGGACGCCGCGCCATGTCTGGTGGAATTTCGTGGCATCCTCGACCGATCGCCTGATGCAGGCGCGGGAGGATTGGGAAGCCATGCGCTTCCCGCTGATCCCCGGCGACGATCAGGAATTCATCCCGATTCCGCAGGGAAGGCCGAAGACGGTGAGCTATCCCTGAACGGCGACTTGGCCCGATAATGCGCGGCTTGCTTCTACCATGGCAGGAGCAAGCCGTGCCTGGATAGCGGCTTTTCTGCCCGTTACTGGACGAAAGTCAGCGACAGATTTTCGGCATTTTTCGGAATGTCGATCCGGCTTTCGTTGATCGACGCTTCTTCGCCCGGTTTCAGCCGGGTCCGGTCCGCCTTGGTGGTCCAACTGAACACCAGCCGGTTCTGCCGGTCGCGCAATTGCACCAGCACTGGCGGCACCGGCAGAACCTGCTTGCCGCTGTTCACGATCCGGGCGCCAAAGGCGAAATATTCCTCTCCGGTGGGCAGCTTGCGCCGCTCGGCGGGCTTGGAGAGATAGAAGAGCAGGTCCGGATCGCCTTCCTCCGGCACCAGGCCCAGATTGACCGCCCAGCCAGGCGTGCCGAAATACCACAGCGCGCCGCCCGCCGCGCCGACGGCCAGGCAGAAGGCGATCGCCGCATAGGTCCAGATCTTCAGCCGGTTGCGCCGCGGCTTCGTGGCGGCGGGCACAGGTTCGGCCCAGTCGTCATGCGCTTCCGCCTGGGCGCGGCCATAGACATCGTCAAACCGGTAATCCGGCCTGGTTTCCTCTGGCGCGGCGGCGAGCGGCTCGGGCTCCTCGGCCGCTGCGACGGCCTCGACCGCTGGAGCTGAGGGTTCCTCGACAGGTGGAGGTGGCGGAGGAGGTGCTGGCGGGGGCGGCGGAGGAGGTGGTGGTGCGGGACGAGGAGGCGGCGCAGCTTCCGCTATGCCTGCCGTCGCCATCGCTTCTTCCCGTGGAGCGAGCGCGGCGCCTTCCTGGAACCAGCTATGCTTGCAGGCGGCGCAGCGAACCTGGCGGCCGTTCGGGCCGACGGCGCTGTCCGGCACGATATAGCGCGTGGCGCAATTGGGACACACCAGGATCATGTTGCTTCATAGGCACGAGTTGGATTCGAGGGCAAGCGGCTTCAAACATGCCGTCTCCATCGTGCGCGACTCGCGGGAACAGGCTGGCTCGCCTTCCGGATGGGCTTTACGGCCGCCCGTCCACTGTGCCATGGCTATATGCTCGGGGAAGCAGGGAGCGCGCGGGCGCCGAAATTGACGCATGTCGGCCATTGTCCAGTTCGAAAATGTCGGCCTGCGCTATGGTCTGGATAGCGAGACGCTGTCCGACGTCAGCTTCTCCCTGGCCGGCGGCGGTTTCTACTTCCTGACCGGCGCGTCGGGCGCGGGCAAGACATCGCTGCTGAAGCTCCTCTACCTCGCCCAGCGGCCCAGCCGTGGCGTCATCCGTCTGTTCGGCGAGGATGTGGTGACGCTGCCCCGCAAGCGCCTGCCGGGGTTCCGCCGCCGCATTGGCGTGGTGTTCCAGGATTTCCGGCTGGTCCCGCATCTGTCCGTATACGACAATATCGCCCTGCCGCTACGCGTTGCCGGCATGGAAGAGAGCGAGATCGACCTGCCCGTCAGCGAAATGCTGAACTGGGTGGGCCTGGGCGATCGCGGCCAGGCGCGCCCCGCCACCCTCTCAGGTGGCGAGCAGCAGCGCGTCGCCATCGCCCGCGCGGTGATCGGCCGCCCGGAGATATTGGTGGCGGATGAGCCGACCGGCAACGTCGACGCCGACATGGCCCGCCGCCTCATGACCCTGTTCGAAGCGCTCAACCGGCTCGGCACCACCATCGTCGTCGCCACGCACGACCTGCCGCTCATCGCTCAGGTGGGAAGCGCGCAGATGATGAAGCTGGACAAGGGCCGCCTGTCCGACCCGACCGGATCGCTGCGCTACCCGCCCCGGCCGCAGGTGGCCGGCTGATGGCGTCCACCGGCACTCTGGGCAATCGTCGGGCCGCCGCCGCCGCGCGCCATCGGCTGCTGCCGGAGGGGCGGGTGGCTGGCCCCATGCCCTGGATCATCGCCATCATGATGTTCCTGACGGTGCTGTCGGCGGCCGCCGGTCTTGGCCTGGGCGCGGCGGTGAAGGCGATGGGCGCCGACCTCGCCGGCCGCGCGACGGTGCAGATCGTGGAAGCCAATGCCGAACAGCGCGAACGCCTCAGTGCGGGCATTGCCGCCGCACTGCGCAAGGACGCGACCGTCCGCACCGTCCGTCCGGTCCCGCCCGCCGCGCTGGCAGAGCAGATTCGCCCCTGGCTGGGGCAGGATGCGGCAAGCGGCGACCTGCCGATACCGGCGCTGATCGACATCGAACTCACGCCGGGCCAGGCGGACGCGAAGGTGGAGCGCCTTCGCCGCCAGCTCCACAACCTGTCGCCCAAGGCCCGCATCGAACCCCATGCCGCTTTCCTCGCGCCGCTCGCGGGCCTGCTTTCCGCGCTGGGCTGGCTGGCGGCGGGCATCGTCGTGCTGATGACGCTGGCGACCGGCGCTGTGGTCGTCCTTGCCGCGCGCGCCGCGCATGACAGCCATCGCGGCACCATCGACGTCCTGCACCTCATGGGCGCGACCGATGTGCAGATCGCCCGGCTGTTTCAGCGCCGTATCGGACTGGACGCGCTGTTCGGCGGCGCGCTCGGCTTTACATGCGCATTGCTGGTGATCCTGCTGCTCGGCGCGCGGCTGCTGGCTACCGGATCGGAACTGTTGAGCGCCGTCCAGCTACCCTGGACCAGCTGGGCCGTACTGGCCGCTATACCCATGGGTTGCGTGCTGCTGGCGCGGATCGCGGCGCGCTGGACAGTGCTGCGGTCGTTGGGGCGGCTGCTGTGATCGTCCGCTTCATCGCCGTCACCCTGCTGGGGTGGATGCTGGGCTTTGCCTGGTTCGCGATCTTCCTGCCGCAGCCGCTGGACGGTCGCCAGACCGATGCGATCGTCGTGCTCACCGGCGGGGCCGGGCGCATCAATCGCGGCCTTTCGCTGCTTCAGGACGGCGCGGCCAAGCGGATGCTGATCTCCGGCGTCGATCGCTCGGTCCGCCCGGTGGAACTGGCTGCGCAATATAAGGTGCCTGAACGCCTCTTTTCCTGTTGCATCACGCTTGGCCGCGAAGCCATCGACACGCGTTCCAATGCCATAGAGACCGCGCACTGGCTGGAGCGGCGGGATTTCAAGACGGTGCGCCTCATCACCACCGACTGGCACATGCGACGTTCCGCGCTTGAACTGCGGCAGGCGTTGCCGGAACGGGTCACGCTCGTCTACGACGCCGTGCCCAGCCGCCCCAGCCTCACCATGCTGGCGCGGGAATATAATAAATATCTGCTTCGCCGGGCGGCGGCGCTCATCGGTATCTGAATGGCTTACCCGGAATGCTGACCGCGCTGCGCTCCCTTGCCTTCATGCTGATCTTCTATCCGGGATCGCTGCTGTTCGTCCTTGCGGCGATGGCGTCCAACCTGGTCGCTCCGCGCTCGATTCCTCGGGTCGCGACTGCGTGGAGCCGCTTTCATCGCCGTTGCGCATACTGGCTGCTCGGGCAGAAGGTGCGGGTCGAAGGAAGGCTGGAGAACGGTCCCTATCTCTATATCGTCAAGCATGAATCGATGTTCGAGACGATCGACCTGCTTTGCCTGCTGGATCGTCCCGCCATCGCTGCGAAGCGCGAACTGTTCGACATTCCGCTCTGGGGCGGCATCGCCCGGCGCTACGGCCTGATCCCCATCGAACGCACCGCCGGGGCCAGCGCGCTGCGCGCCCTGCGCGCCGCGGCCAGGGCTGCCACGGGGGAGGGCCGGGCCGTCTGCCTCTTTCCGGAGGGCACCCGTGTGCCTCATGGCGAAAGCCCACCGCTGCGCGCTGGTTTTGCCGGGCTCTATGCGCTGCTCGGCCTGCCGGTGGTACCCGTCGCGGTGGACAGCGGCCGCGTCTCGCCGCGCGGCAAGTTCATGAAGCGCGCAGGGACCATAACCTACAGGGTGGGCGAGATCGTTCCCCCCGGCCTCGACCGGCGCGAGGCGGAAGCCCTGGTACATGCGGCGATCAATGCGTTGAACAGGCCGTCATAACCTGCCGTGCCCCTGCGAAGGCAGGAGCCAAGTTCACAGGTTGCGCGGAACACGCTGCTGCATTTAGAGCGATTTCCAAGCGATCGGAACCGATCGCTGGTTAAGAAATCGCGGAAAACAAGGAATCCAGAGCGGCGATCTGATTTAATCAGATCGAAACCCGCTCTAATGACGCCGCCCGAAATCGGGTTTGGGATCGTCCTGCCCCTGCTCGATGATCGACCGCCGGATCGCGCGCGTGCGGGTGAACAGGTTGAACAGCGCATCCCCGTCATTCCAGCGGATCGCCCGCTGCAAGGCCGACAAATCCTCCGAAAAACGCTGGAGCATTTCCAGCACCGCATCCTTGTTCGCCAGGAACACGTCGCGCCACATGGTCGGATCCGATGCGGCGATACGCGTGAAGTCGCGAAAACCGCCAGCGGAATATTTGATGACCTCCGACTGGGTCACGTCCTCCAGATCGCTGGCCGTGCCGACGATGGTATAGGCGATGAGGTGCGGCAAATGGCTGGTCACCGCCAGCACCAGATCATGATGCGCCGGGTCCATCGTCTCCACGTCGGCACCGACGCGCCGCCACAGTTCGGACACCCGCTCCACCGCCACTGGATCGGCGTCGGCAGGTGGCGTCACGATGCACCAGCGGCCCTGGAACAGCGAGGCAAAGCCCGCCTCTGGCCCGCTATTCTCGGTCCCCGCCACGGGATGCGCGGGGACCACCCTGCGCCCGGGCAGCGCCGCATTCAACTGCGCCAGCACGTCGGCCTTGCAGGAACCGACATCGCTGATGATCGCATCGGCAGGCAGGTCTTCGGCAATTTCCGCCGCCGCCGCGCCCATGGCCCGGACCGGCACGCACAGCACGACCAGATCGGCGTCCGTCACCGAAGCGCCGGCGGTATCGGTGACGTCGTCGGCCAGATCGATGGCCCGCGCAATCTCCCGCACGCCTGCATCGGCATCATAGCCGGTCACGCGCACGGTCGGCATGGTTTCGCGGATCGCCCGCGCCAGCGACGAGCCGATCAGCCCCAGCCCGATGATCGTGACCCGCGCGAAGGGCAGCATCAGGCGGTTTCCGCCATGGCGCGCAGCCTGTCCGCAACCCTGCGCATCTGATCCTCGGAGCCGATGGTGATGCGCAGGCCGTTGGGCAGCCCCTGTCCAGGCAGCCAGCGGGTGGCGAAGCCTTCGTCCCAAAGCCCCTTCATCGCCGCCTCGGCCGTCAGCCGTCCATCGAACAGGATCAGCAGGAAATTCGCCTTGCTGGGCACGGCGCGCAGCCCATGGTTGGACAGCGAGGCCACTTCCGCCGCCAGCCATTCGCGCCATTTCCGGTTGTGCACCCGGCTCGCCTCGATCCAGGCCGTGTCCTGGATCGCCGCCACCGCCGCGGCCTGCCCCGCCGTCGTCACGTTGAACGGCGCCCGGATGCGATGCAGCACGTCGATCACCTCGGCGCTGGCATAGCCCCAGCCGATGCGTTCGGCCGCCAGGCCATGAATTTTCGAGAAGGTGCGCGTCACGAACACATTGGATGCGGTCCTGGCCAGTTCCAGCCCGCCATCATCCTCCTCGGCATCCAGATATTCGGCATAGGCCTGATCCAGCACGAACAATATGTCGGGCCGCAGGCTGGCGTGCAGTCGCGCAATCTCCTCCCGCGACGTCATGGTCCCGGTGGGATTGTTGGGATTGGCGAGGAAGACGACCTTGGTCTTTTCCGTCACCGCCGCGAGCAGCGCGTCCACGTCGGTCGCATAGTCGGCATCCGCTGCGATGACGGGCGTCGCCCCGACGCGCCGCGCGGCGATGTCGTACACCGAAAAACCATAGCGGACGTACAGGATCTCATCCCCCGGCCCGGCATAGGCGCTGGCCGCGATGTGCAGCAGCTCGTCCGATCCGGTGCCGTAAATCACGCGCACGGGGTCCAGTCCATGCGCCGCCGCGATCGCCTCGCGCAGCCCGGTTGCGGCCGGATCGGGATAGGTCGCCAGATCCGCCGTCGCCGCGACCATCGCGGCTCGCGCCGCTTCCCCGGTGCCCAAGGGATTCTCATTGGCCGACAGCTTCGCCAGCGGGCGTCCGTCATCGGCGGCCGACTTGCCGGGGACATAGGGCGAAATGCCAAGGATCCAGTCTTTGGGGGCGGGCTTTGTCATGCGCCGCGCTTTAGCGTCATCGAGGCGAAACGCAAAGCGCTTGGATGTCCCTTCCGCGCCGCTTTATACGACCGGGGTCAGCAGGGGCTCGCCGGCCGCCCAGGCGTCCAGATTGGCCAGCACCAGGTCGGCCATCGCCTTGCGCGTCTCGACCGTCGCGCTGCCCTGATGCGGTTGCAGCACCACATGATCCATGGCGAACAGGGCCTCCGGCACATGCGGCTCGTCCGCGAACACGTCGAGACCCGCTCCCGCGATCCGCCTTTCCGCCAGCGCCGCCACCAGCGCACCCTCATCGATCACGCTGCCCCGGCTGATATTGACGATCACGCCCTCCGGTCCCAGCGCGTTCAGCATAGCCGCGCCCACCAGCCCTTGCGCTTCCGGCCCGCCCGATGTCGCGACGATGATCACGTCGCTCTGCCGCGCAAGGTCGAGCGGATCGGCCACATAGCGATAGCGGCTGTCCGCTGCCGCCCGCCGATTGTGATACAGGATTTCCCCGGCCACCGGCTCCAGCCGCCGGGCGATGGCCCGCCCGATCCGCCCCAGCCCGAGAATTCCGATCCTCCGCCCCGTCAACCGCCCGGCAAGCGGAGGCCTGTTGCCCCGCGCCCAATCTCCGGCCCGCACCATCCGGTCATTGGCCGCGATGTTGCGCACCGTCGCGTAGAGCAGGCCCACCGCCAGGTCGGCCACGTCATCGGTCAGCACGTCCGGCGTATTGGTGACGCGGATGCCCCCGGCCCGCGCATGATCGATATCGACCTTGTCATAGCCCACCGAAAACAGCCCGATCATCTCCAGCTTCGGCAGCGCGTCCATGATCGCGGCGGAGGCGCCGACCGATCCGAAGGATACCAGCGCCCGCGCCTCCCGCACCTGCGGGGGCAACGTGGCGGGATCGGCATTCGCGGGAAGGGCGTGGACCGCGAAACGCCGCGCCAGCGCATCGTCCAGATAGGGATAGAGCGGGCCATAGGTGACGATGGGGATGGCGGGACGGTCGGTCATTCCGGTCATCTAGGCGAAGGAAGGGCCGATTGACAGAGCCCGGCCCCGGTCCTAGCCCGAACGGATATGGCCAGCGCGTCCCTTCCCGATGACAACCGTTTCGGCCTGCGGCGGCAGGCGCGCCTGCCCGGCCCGCTGCGGCTGGACAGCGGCGCGGCGCTGGGCCCGGTGGACATCGCCTATGAAACCTATGGGCGGATGAATGCGGACCGGTCCAACGTCATCCTCATCTGCCACGCGCTGACCGGCGACCAATATGTCGCGTCGGAACATCCCGTCACGGGCAAGCCCGGCTGGTGGTGGCGGCTGGTGGGGGAGGGGAAGCCCGTCGATCCCGCCCGTCATTTCATCGTCTGCGCCAATGTGATCGGCAGTTGCATGGGGTCCAGCGGGCCGGCCAGCGTGGATCCCGTCACCGGCGATCCCTATGCGATGCGCTTTCCGGTGATCACCATAGCGGACATGGTCCGCGCCCAGGCGATGTTGCTCGATCATCTGGGCGTCGACCGGCTCCATGCCGTCATTGGCGGCTCGATGGGGGGCATGCAGGCGCTGAGTTGGCCCACCCTCTGTCCGGACCGCGTGGAAAGCTGCATCGTCATCGCCTCCACGGCGCGGCACAGCGCCCAGAACATCGCCTTTCACGAAGTCGGCCGGCAGGCGATCATGGCCGACCCCCACTGGCGCGGCGGCGATTATTATGCGGGCGGTTTGATCCCCAGCGCAGGGCTGGCGGTGGCGCGCATGGCGGCGCACATCACCTATCTTTCCGAAGCTGGCCTTACCGAGAAATTCGGACGGCGTTTGCAGGGGCGCCCGGAAAACCCGAACGGGGCCAAGACCTTCGGCTTCGATGCCGATTTCCAGGTGGAATCCTATCTCCGGCATCAGGGATTGAGCTTCGTCGAGCGGTTCGACGCCAACAGCTATCTCTACATCACCCGGGCCATGGACTATTATGACATAGCGGAGGATCATGGCGGCAGCCTCGCCAGGGCCTTTGCCCCATCCAGGGCGCGTTTCTGCCTGGTCAGCTTCGATACGGACTGGCTCTATCCCACGGCGGAATCCCGCCTGATCGTCCACGCCCTCAACGCCGGCGGCGCGCAGGCCAGCTTCGTCGAACTCTCCAGTCCCTTCGGCCATGACGCCTTCCTGCTGGAATGCCCGGAACTGAACCGTGTGGTGGACGGCTTCCTGAAGGGCGGCCGGGCATGAGCCTGCGCCCCGACCTTGCCCTGATCGCCCGCACTGTCACCCCTGGCGCCAGGGTACTGGACGTGGGCTGTGGCGACGGCGCGTTGATGGCGGCGCTGCGCGACACCAAGCAGGTCGATGCCCGGGGCCTGGAAATCGATCCGCACAATGTCGCCGCAGCCGTCGGCCGGGGCCTGTCGGTCGTTCAGGGGGATGCCGACACCGACCTTGCCTATTATCCCGAAGCGAGCTTCGACTATGCGATCCTCAGCCAGACGCTGCAGACCACCCGCCGCCCGGACCGGGTGGTGGAGGAACTGCTGCGCATCGGCAGGCAGGCCTTTGTTTCCTTCCCCAATTTCGCCCATTGGCGCGGCCGGCTGTCGCTGTTCTGGGGCGGCCGCATGCCGGTGACGCGCCTGCTGCCCGACACATGGTATGACACGCTCAACATCCACCATGTCACGGTCGATGATTTCCGCGCCCTGGTAAAGGATCGCGGCTGGTCGATAGACGGCCAATGGTTTCTGAAAGGGGATCGTGAGACCACCCATGCCAATGCCAATCTGTTGGCGGAGCATGCCGTGTTCCTGCTGAGGCGTTGAGGGCGCGGAAATCCTCGTGCAGCGACAGGGCTGCGGCCGCTGCCCACCCGCAATGGCTGACGATCCACCGCCACAAGCGCGGCGAAAAAACGCCAAGCCGGGGCGGCGTAAATCAAGGATATGCGGGAAAAATGGTGCTGCCGGTGAGGATTGAACTCACGACCTCAGCCTTACCAAGGATGCGCTCTACCACTGAGCTACGGCAGCACTATTTCGGTTCCATCCGGCTTATAGCGCCAGCGGAGCCGGGCCTATGGCTCCCTCCTTGCGCCATGTCAAGGCGGCTTGCGGCAGAAGATGCAATTTGATTATGGGCGGGCCATGACAAACGGTCAGGACCAACGGAAAGAGCGATTGGCGCAGGCGTTGCGGGACAATCTGCGTCGCCGCAAGGCCCAGTCCCGCGAATCGCGCGACACGCCAGCCCCCCCGCGCCCGGACGACGCGGGGGAGTAGATCGGCACTGCTACAGCGGTGCACAGGCCGCCTTCAGCCAATCGAGCGCCGCGCCGTCCAGTTGCGGCCCGACGACCTCCCATACCTGGGCGTGATAGCCGTCCAGCCAGGCACGCTCCTCGTCGGTCAGCAGTTCGGTTGCGATCGCGTTCCGGTCGATCGGCGCGAAGGTCAGCGTCTCGAACCCCAGCATCTCCCGCTCCGCGCCTGGCACGTCACGGGGTTCGACCAGCACCAGATTTTCGATGCGGATGCCATATTCGCCGGTCTTGTAATAACCCGGCTCGTTGGAAAGGATCATCCCCGCCTGAAGCGCCTCGTCACCGCCGCCGAATGTCGCGATCCGCTGCGGTCCTTCATGCACCGACAGGAAGCTGCCCACGCCATGGCCGGTGCCATGGGCATAATCCAGCCCTTCCGCCCAGAGGAACTGGCGCGCCAGCACGTCGAGCTGCCCGCCGCGCGTCCCCTTCGGGAACTGCGCGCGGGCCAGGGCGATATGCCCCTTCAGCACCAGCGTGAAGCGCCGCTTCATTTCCTGCGTCGGCGTGCCGATGGCGATGGTGCGGGTCACGTCGGTCGTGCCGTCGCGATATTGCCCGCCGGAATCGACCAGGTAGAAACTGCCGCTCTCGATCGGCCGGTTCGTCTTCTCCTCCACGCGGTAATGCACCACCGCGCCATTCGGCCCGGCGCCGGAAATGGTGTCGAAGGACAGGTCCTCCAGCAGCCCGGTCTCCTTGCGGAACGCCTCCAGCCGGGCCGCCGCGCCCAGTTCGTCGACACCGCCCCCCGGCGCCTCGGCCGCGATCCAGTGCAGGAAGCGCGACAAGGCCGCCCCGTCCCGCGCCTGCGCCGCCTTGTGGCCCGCGATCTCGATGGGGTTCTTGACCGCCTTGGGCAGCACCGCCGGATCGCGCAGTGCCAAAATATGCGCGCCGCCGGCCTCCAGCGCCTCGAATATGGCGGCGACCGCGCGTTCGGGATCGGCAGCGACCGTCTTGCCGGCAAAGCCCGCCAGCGCATCGGCGAAGGCCGAGCGATCATGCACGCGCACCGCATTGCCCAGATGCTTCGCCACCGCTTCGTCCATCTTCTCCGGCGCAACATACAGGTCCGCCGTCGCATCCGCATGGACGATGGCATAGGCGAGCGCGACCGGCGTCCGTTCCACATCCTTGCCGCGAATGTTGAACGTCCAGGCGAGGGAATCGAGCGCGGACAGAACCACGGCGTCGGCATGCCGGGTGACGAGCCAGTCGGCCATGGCCTGTCGTTTTTCCGCCGCCGACTGCCCGGCATGGCGGTCCTCGTGCACCACCAGCCTGGCGTCGCTGGGGGCAGGGCGATCGGGCCAGACGGCGTCTACGGGGTTGGTGTCCACCGCCACCAGCTCCGCGCCGCGCTCCGCCAGCGCCTCGCCCGCCGCCTTCACCCAGGCGCGGGTGTGCAGCCACGGATCGTAACCGATCCGCCCGCCGACCGGGGCATGATCGCCCAGCCACGCCGCGACGGAGGTTTGCGGCACGCTCTCATATTGCCAATGCGCGCCATCCACCTGCTCGCGCACCTGCAAGGTGTAGCGGCCGTCCACGAAGATCGCGGCTTCCTCCGGCAACACCACGGCGCTTCCGGCAGAACCCTGAAAGCCCGTCAGCCACGCCAGCCGCTGCGCATAGGCGCCGACATATTCGCTCATATGCTCGTCAGTCAGCGGCACGACAAAGCCGTCCAGCGCCACGCGCACCAGTTGGGCGCGCAACGCTTTCAGGCGATCTTCATAAGTGGACATCAAATTTCCCTTGGACTTGTCGGCCCTCTTGCGCAGGGCCTATGGCCGCCAACATAAGCAGACCAGCACAGTTTCGCCAGATCAGGACATTGAATGACCGCTCCCTCCGTAGTTCCTTCCGCCGACCGCCGCCCGCACAGCTTCACCCGTCACGGCATCACGGTGGAGGATCCCTATGCCTGGCTGCGCGACCCCGGCTATCCGGAGGTGACGGACAGGGATGTGCTGTCCTATCTGGAGGAGGAGAATGCGTTTTTCGAAGCGGCCATGCAGCCGCGCAAGGCGCTGACCGATCGCCTGTTCGAGGAGATGAAGGGCCGCATCAAGGAGGATGACAGCTCCGTCCCACAGAAAGACGGCGACTATATCTACTGGCGCGCGTTCGAGGTCGGCGCGCAATATCGCAAATGGTATCGCAAGCCGGTGGCTGCCGGGGATGACAGCGCGCAGGATCAGCTCATCCTGGACGAACCTGCGCTGGCGGAGGGGCATGATTATTTCCGCCTGGGCGCCCTGTCGGTCAGCCCGGACGGCCGCTATCTCGCCTATGCCATCGACAATGATGGCTCCGAACGGTTCGAGGCGCGGATCAAGGATCTCTTCACCGGCGAAATCCTGCCGGAGGTGATCCCCGATACCCTGTCCTCGCTGGTGTGGACCGGCGACAGCAAGGGCTTGCTCTACGGCATCGCCAATGAACAATGGCGCACCGACAATACCCGCCTCCACTGGCTGGGCCAGCCGGTGGAAAGCGATGTAGAGCTGTTCCATGAGGATGATGAGGGGTTCCGCGTCTCGGTCGGCCTCACCTCATCGGAAAAATGGATCGTGATCGCGACCGGCGACCATGTCACCAGCGAGGTCTGGCTGCTTCCCGCGGACAATCCCACGGCACCCCCGCTGCTCGTCGCGCCGCGCCAGCCCGGCCGCGAATATGAAGTCGATGAGCATGAAGGGACGCTCTACATCCGCACCAACGACGTTCATCCCAATTTCCGGCTGGTGAAGGCGTCGCTCGAAACGCCCGGCCAATGGGAAGAGATCATCGGTGCCGACCCGCATTTCTACCTGACCGATTTCACGTTGTTCAAGGGCTTCTACGTCACCGAGGGGCGGCAGGACGGCCTCGACCAGATCGAGCTGCGCGACTATGCCACGCATTCGCCCCGGCGCATTCCCTTTCCGGAAGCCAGCTATTCGGCGAGCCTCGACGACAATCCCGAATATGACGTGACCAGGCTGCGCATCGGCTATGAATCGATGGTCACGCCCGACACGATCTATGATTATCACCTCGCCACCGGCGAGCTTGAAGTGCTGAAGGTGCAGGAAATTCCATCGGGCTATGACGCGACCCGCTACGCGACGGAACGGCTGATGGTCCCGGCCCGCGACGGCACGCCGATCCCGGTATCCATCGTCTATCCGAAAGACCTTCCGCGCGACGGCAGCGCGCCGCTCCACCTCTATGGCTATGGCGCCTATGGCATTGCGATGGAGCCGGGCTTCTCCACCAGCCGGCTTTCCCTGCTGGACCGGGGCTTTGCCTTCGCACTCGCCCATATCCGGGGCGGCGACGATCTTGGCCAGCAATGGTATCTCGATGGAAAGCTCGAAAAGCGGACCAACACGTTCACCGATTTCGTGGACGTGGCGAAGGGACTGATCGAGCGCGGCTATACCTCGACGGGCAGGATCAGCATCTCCGGTGGCTCTGCGGGCGGTGAACTGATGGGGGCGGTGATCAACAGCGATCCCGCGCTATGGGGCGCCGTGGTGGCGCATGTCCCCTTCGTCGACGTGCTCAACACCATGCTGGACGAGACATTGCCGCTGACGCCCGGAGAGTGGCCCGAATGGGGCAATCCGATCGAGGACAAGGCGGCGTTCGAGACCATTCTGTCCTATGATCCCTACAGCAATGTCAGCGCCCAGGCCTATCCGCCGCTGATGGTGACGGCCGGCCTCAACGACCCTCGCGTCACCTATTGGGAACCCGCCAAATGGGTGGCGAAGCTGCGCGCCACCAAAAGCGACGACAATATCCTTATCCTCAAGACCAATATGGGCGCGGGCCATGGCGGCAAGTCGGGCCGCTTCGAAAGCCTCCGCGAAACGGCGGAGGAATTCGCCTTCATTCTCTGGCAATTGGGCGTGGCGGACTGATGCCTTCCACCTACGCCACTCAATTCACCGCCGGCCCCGAACATATCGACATATTGGGCCATGTGAACAATGCCGTCTGGGTCCAGTGGATGGAGCAGGTCGCCACCGAACATTGGACGCGCGACGCCGCGCCCGAACATCTGGATGCCTATGTCTGGGTCGTCACCCGGCATGAGATCGATTATCGCGGCAATGTGCAGCAGGGTGAAACGGTCAGCGTCCGCACCTGGATTCCAGAAGGCCCGCGCGGCGCGCGCTTCGACCGGTACATGGAATTCACGGGCCCTGACGGCAAGGTGAAGGTGTCGGCCCGGTCGACCTGGGCGATCATCGACCGGCAGACGGGCCGCATCCTCCGGGTTCCTCCCGAAGTCGCGGCCCGCTTTACCGAGGACTAGTTTTCCGCGATTTCCCAACCAGCGACCGGTTCCGATCGCTTGGACATCGCTCTATGCTTTTGATGCCCTAGGCGATCCGCCGCGCCTCTTCCCGCGTCTTCCACAGCGACCAGCCGACGCCCGCGCCGATCAGCGCAAAGGTCACGCCCAGGCTGACGACGGGCGGAAACTTGTCGCCCCCCAGCAGGAAGTCCGCCACGAAGATCTTGGCGCCAATGAAGACGAGGATCGCGGCCAGCGCATATTTCAGATAGTGGAAGCGATGCACCATCGCCGCCAGGGCAAAATACAGCGCCCGCAGGCCCAATATCGCCATCACGTTGGATGTGTAGACGATGAAGGTGTCGGTCGTGATCGCGAAGATCGCCGGCACGCTGTCGACGGCGAACACCAGGTCGGCAAAGTTGATCACCACCAGCGCCAGCAGCAGCGGCGTCGCCGCCGTCACCATGCGGCCCGTCTTCGGATCGGCCATGCGCGCCAGGAAATGCTCGCCATGCAGGTCCGGCGTCACCCGCATATGCTTCGAAATGAAGCGGATCAGCGGGTTCCTGCCCACGTCCATCGGTTCATCGCCGCCGAACATCATCTTGATGCCGGTGAAGATCAGGAAGGCGGCGAACAGGTACAATATCCAATAGGCCTGATGCAGCAGCATCGCCCCGCCCGCGATCATCAGGCCGCGCAGTACGATCACGCCGATGATGCCCCACAGCAGCGCGCGATACTGGTACCGGGCCGGAATGGCGAAATAGGTGAAGATCAGGCTGATGACGAAGACATTGTCGATCGACAGCGCCTTTTCGATGAAGAAGCCGGTGAAATATTGCATCCCCGGCTCAGCCCCGCGCACGAACCAGACCCAGAGGCCGAACGCGCAGGCGATACTGATGTAGAAAAGGGAGAGCTTCAGGCTTTCCCTGATGCCGATTTCCTTGTTCTCCCGGTGCAGGAAACCCAGGTCGAAGGCGGTCAGCGCGACGACGATGGCGAAAAAGGCCAGCCAGAACCAGGCCGGTGTTCCCAGCCAGTCCGCGAAGAGAAATTCCATGGCATATGCTCCTCTCGTTCAACGACAAGGTTGATCGGAGCGTCCGCTGCGAATGGGGGGTGGTCTGAACCAGACCGTCAGTCGCACCGGAAACTCCGATGCGGTCCGACATCACGCGCTGGAATCAGCACGCCAGAGGGGCCCGGTCCGCGATGGGGAAAATAAGGGCCGACAGCAGCAAAATCAACCGGGGCGCCAGGGCGGAAATAGAGTCTCACAGCCGGAACGATATATTGAGGTAAACGTCTCTGACGGCGGAAACGGAAGCCGCTGGCGGTGATTATCGTTGGCGCGGTAGCCGAGGAGACACCAACGCGGGGCGGACAACTGGTCCGGAAAGAATTTATAAACCTCGCCAGCCCAAAGTGATTGGAAGGAGGCGGTGCATGTTTGCGTTTCGAATCGACGAGAAAAACAAACTTGTGCACGTCGAGATTGCCGGCATCATGTCAGTCTCGGAGGTCGAAAGATTTAACGAGGAGCTTCTGGCTAACGCCTCCGCAGCTCGTCGGTGGTTTGGGTCATTCAGGTTTCTCGTCGATGCCAGATTATCTCCGGTACAGCCCGCCGAGACGATCAGTAGCTTTAAACTGCCGCATGAAGTGCTCAAAGGCGGGGGTGATCGCTATGCGGTCGTCTTGGGCTCCAACCTGTCCAAGTTGCAAGCCAATCGGCTGTCCGACGACGACCGAGTGCGGGCATTCCTGTCGATGGATGACGCCGAGGCCTGGTTGTTAGGTTACGCCCCATCAGCAGGTTCCGAGGATGAGTCAGCGCCGTTGAAGCAGGCTTAGATCCGCCAAGCGGCCCACGGGCGTGCCCAACTTCACCTTACGCCCGACCCCCAGGGACCTCCACCACCTCGAAAATATCCTCGATCCCCGGCTCCACCGGCATATCGTCCCGCTCGGTCGCCTGGCGCGCCCACATAGCCGCGTAAAGGCCGTCTGCCCGGACCAGATCGCCATGCCGCCCGCGCTCGACCACGCGGCCCTTTTCCATGACGATGATCTCATCGGCATCGACCACGGTGGACAGGCGGTGCGCGACGATCAGCGTCGTGCGCTTGCGCGAAATGCTGCGCAGCACGTCCTGGATTTCCGTCTCGGTCCGGCTGTCGAGCGCACTGGTCGCCTCGTCCAGCACCAGCACAGGCGGGTCTTTCAGCAGCGTGCGGGCGATCGCGACCCTCTGCTTTTCACCGCCGGAGAGCTTCAGTCCCCGCTCGCCGACCCGCGTGGCATAACCCAGTGGCAGGCCCATGATGAAATCATGGATCGACGCCGCCCTCGCCGCCGCCTCGATCTCCTCCTGCGTCGCGCCCTCGCGCCCATAGCCGATATTATAGCCGACCGTGTCGTTGAACAGCACCATGTCCTGCGGCACGATGCCGATCGACGCGCGCAGCGACTGCTGCGTCACCGCCGCTATGTCCTGCCCGTCGATGCTGATCCGGCCGCCCTGAATGTCGTAGAAACGGAACAGCAGCCGCGCGATGGTCGATTTGCCCGCGCCGGACGGGCCAACAATGGCCAGCGTCCTGCCAGCCGGCACGGTGAAGCTCACGCCGTGCAATATCTCCCGTTCGGGATCATAGCCGAAATGCACATGGTCGAAGCGCACCTCGCCTGCCTCCACATGCAGCATCGGCGCGCCGGGCGCATCGCTGATCTCGGCCTGCGTGTCGATCAGCTTGTACATCGCCTCCATGTCGATCAGCCCCTGGCGGATCGTCCGGTAGACCATCCCCAGCAGGTCGAGCGGCCGGAAAAGCTGGCTCAGCAGCGTATTCACCAGCACCACGTCGCCGGTCGAGAACTGCCCATGGCTCCATCCCCAGACGGTATAGCCCATGGCCCCCGCCATCATCAGGTTGGTGATCAGCGACTGGCCGATATTGAGCCAGGCCAGGCTGTTCTCCGACTTTACCGCCGCTTCGGCGTAACGCCGCATCGCCTTGCCGTATCGGGTGGCTTCGCGCTCCTCGGCGCCGAAATATTTGACCGTCTCGAAATTGAGCAGGCTGTCCACGGCATGGGCCACCGCATTGGTGTCCATATCCACCATGTCGCGGCGAAGCTGGTTGCGCCATTCGGTGATCGTCCGGGTGAACCAGATATAGAGCGCCACCATCACCAGCGTCGCCGCGACCAGGCCGGCGCCGAATTTCACGAAGAAGATGACGCAGACCGCCGCCAGTTCCAGCACCGTCGGCGCGATGTTGAAGAGGAGGAAATACAGCATCGTGTCGATGCTTTTCGTGCCGCGTTCCACGATCTTGGTAACCGCGCCGGTCCGCCGGTCGAGATGGAAGCGCAGCGACAGGCGGTGCAGGTGGACGAACACATCGTCGGCCAGCCGCCGTCCTGCTTCCTGCCCGACCCGCTCGAAAATGGCGTTGCGCAGATTATCGAACAGCACGCTGCCGAAGCGCGCGCCCGCATAGGCGACGACCAGCGCGATGGCGAGGCCCGCGCCGGATTCCATGCCCGGCGCCATGCGGTCGACCGCGCCCTTGTAGGCGAAGGGCATGGCCAGGCTGACGACCTTCGCCACCAGCACCAGCAGCATGGCGATGGCGACGCGCCGCCGCAGCGCGGGGGCGTCGGCGGGCCAGAGATAGGGAAAGAAACGCCGCATCGTCGCCCATATGGGCGGGAGCGGGGAGTTATCGGGCGTCGAGGGCGGCATGACACTCATTTAGGAAGTCATGCCGCTTTGATCTAGAGACGTCGAAGGTGCGTCGCCATTTCGTTCACGCTTCGCAGGCCCGCATGGGCGGAATGGCGGCGTGCCTTCAATCGCGCAGCAGTTCGTTGATCCCGGTCTTCGACCGCGTCTGCGCGTCGACGCGCTTCACGATCACGGCGCAATAGAGGCTCGGCCCCGGCGTCCCGTCGGGCAGCGGCTTGCCGGGCAGGCTGCCGGGCACGACCACCGAATAGGGCGGCACTTCGCCGATGAACACTTCGCCCGTGGCGCGATCGATGATCTTGGTGGACATGCCGATGAACACGCCCATCGACAGCACCGATCCCTTGCCGATGCGCACGCCTTCCACGACTTCGGACCGCGCGCCGATGAAGCAGTCGTCCTCGATGATCACCGGATCGGCCTGCAACGGCTCCAGCACGCCGCCAATGCCCACGCCGCCGGAAAGGTGCACATTCTTGCCGATCTGCGCGCAGCTTCCCACCGTCACCCAGGTGTCGACCATCGTGCCTTCATCGACGAAGGCGCCGATATTGACGAAGCTTGGCATCAGGATGACGTTCCTGGCAATGTGCGAACCAGCGCGGGCAAAGCTGCCCGGCACGGCCCGGAAACCGGCGGCGCGGAAGGCCGCCTCGTCCCAGCCGGCAAATTTGCTCGGCACCTTGTCCCACCAATGGCCGGCGCCGGGCCCGTTGTCGATCATGACATTGTCGTTCAGGCGGAAGGAGAGCAGCACCGCCTTCTTCGCCCACTGGTTGACCTGCCATCCTTCCGCGGTCGGCTCCGCCACGCGCAGTGCGCCCTTGTCCAGCAGGGCCAGCGCCTTGTCGACCGCCTGGCGGACCTCGCCCTGCGTCTGGAGGTTGATGTTGGCCCGGTCCTCCCAGGCGGCGTCGATGATGGCGATCAGTTCGTTGCTCATGGCTTTTCCCCAAAAATATCCGCCAGGAACGGCGTCAGATGGTCGGTTTCGAAATCGATGAAGTCGGGATGATGGCCATGATCGCCGGCTTCGGAGCCGTTATTGACCCAGATGGTGGTCATGCCGATCGCCTTGGCCGGGCGCAGATTGCGCGCCATATCCTCGAAAAAGGCGGCGCGGGTCGGATCGACATTGTGAACACGGCACAATTCCGCATAGCCCGACGGATCGGGCTTGGGCACATATTGGCAGGCGTGGATGTCGTGGATCAGCTCGAACGCGCCGGAAAGGCCCAGCCGGTCCAGCACCCGCGTCGCATAGGCCCCATCGCCGTTGGTGAAGATCAGCCGCCGCCCCGGCAGCGCCGCGATATGGGCGTTCAGCGCCTCGTCCACCTCCAGCCGGTCCATGGAAATGTCGTGGACATAGTCCAGGAACGCCTGCGGCTCTATGCCATGATGGTGCATCAGGCCGGAGAGCGTCGTGCCATGTTCCAGGAAATAGCGCTTCTGCGTTTCCCTCGCCACGACCGGATCGCAGCCGAGCAGGCCCTGGATGAATTCGCCCATCTTGACGTCGATCAGGGCAAACAGGTCCGCCTTCGCCGGGTAGAGCGTATTGTCCAGATCGAAGATCCAGGTGTCGACATGGGCGAGGTCGGGACGCATGGCCGGGCCCTAGTCCCGTGCGGGGAAGAGGGCAAGGCGGAAGAGGGAGTCCATGCTCCTGCCTTCGCATGAGCATCAGGCGCGTTACCCGCAGTCCTGCGCTTCGCTGTCCTGATAGAAGCTCTGCACGGCGTGCCACGCTTCCTCCGCCGTCTCGACCCAGGTCAGCAGGTTGAGGTCCGAAGGCGAGATCACGCCTTCGTCGGCCAGCGCCTCGAAATCCACCACCCGCGTCCAGAACTCGCGCCCGAACAGCAGCACCGGGATCGGCTTCATCTTGCCGGTCTGGATCAGCGTCAGCAGTTCGAACATCTCGTCGAACGTGCCGAAGCCGCCGGGAAATACCGCCAGCGCCCGTGCCCGAAGCAGGAAATGCATCTTGCGCAGGGCAAAATAATGGAACTGGAAGCTCAATTCCGGCGTGACGAAGCGGTTGGGCGCCTGCTCATGGGGCAGCACGATGTTCATGCCGATGGTGGTGGCGCCCACATCGTCGGCGCCGCGATTGGCCGCCTCCATGATCGAGGGGCCGCCGCCCGAACAGACGACGAAATGGCGGCATCCCGCTTCGTTCACCGGATATTGCGCCGCGATCCGCGCCAGCTTGCGCGCCTCGTCATAATAGCGCGCCTTTCGACCCAGATTTTCAGCGATGCGCTTCTGTTCGGGCGTGGTCGCGGCGTCGATGCGCGCCCGCACCTGCTCCGGTTCGGGGATGCGCGCCGATCCGTAGAAGACGAAGGTCGATTCGATCTTCGCCTCGTCCATCAGCAGTTGCGGCTTCAGCAATTCGAGCTGGAACCGCACCGGCCGCAGGTCCTCCCGCAGCAGGAATTCGGTGTCCTGGAAGGCCAGGCGATAGGCGGCGCTGCTGGTCTGCGGTGTTTCCACCCCCTTGCGGGCGTCGGCGGCTTCCTGACGGGCGGGGCGGAATTTGCGTTCTTCGATTTCTTTTCTGGTCATTTTCACCAAGGTAGGCGGCCAAGGTGACAAAGCCAAGGCGGTTAAGATTAAATGCCGTTAAGTTCGGCCCGCTTCATGGGCTCGCCAAGCGGCAGGAGCCGCCATGTTCCTGTTTCCGCTCAGCGGCAAAAGCCGCCGCGTTCCCGTTTCCGCTCAGCGACAAAAGCCGCCGCGTTCCCGTTTCCGCTTAGCGGCAAAAGCCGCCGCGTTCCCGTTTCCGCTTAGCGGCAAAAGCCGCCGCGGCCGCCCATGTCGAAATGAAAATGATCGTGATGGGCGGCGTTGTAATCGGGGCTCAGCACGGTGCTGAACCGCTTGCAGGCGCTGGCGTGGATGATCTCCAGAAACTGCCTGACGCGCTTGTCGCCGTTCCAGTCCTTCTCGATGGTGATGTGTCGCCCGTCGCTCAGCACGAAGCCCGACACGTCGACCGCATTGCTGTGCGCATGTTCGCTCAGCTTCCCGCTTCCCGCGATCGGCCGGCAATTATAGGTGCCGAAGGTTTCGATCTTCTCGACCTCCGCCCCCAGGATCAACCGCGCGGCAGGCTGCACGCCGAAACGGGCCCAGGCCGCGAAATTGGCCGCGAGGTTGCAGGTCATCGCGCCCAGATTGGTCGCGGGCACGCCGATATCGAGCAGCTTGACGCTGCCATAAGCATTACACCCGCCCCCGAAATTCTGGTCGGGAAGGGGCGTGAACAGGACGGATTGCGATTGCAGCTTCGCCATGCATTGCCGGACCTCCATGGTTGGCGGAGCGGCCGGCCGGGTGGCCCTTGGCGGCTTTGCCGGGCGTTCCACCCGGCCGCGCGGGACCAGGTCGCCGCCGCAGCCTGCCAGCGTCAGCATGGCGGCCGCGACAGCCGCCAGTCCCAGGCCGCGAAAAATCGCTTTCCCCCTAACCCGCTCAATCATGACACAATCCTTTACCACGTCCCGCTGGCTGAGGGGTTAACGGCTGGCTCGGCTCATCGCGTCCAGACATTCAACTTGACTCTTTGGCCGGACACTTTAGGGCGGCCAGCGGGCCACGCGGTCCCAACGCCGCGCGTGCTCTCTGTAAGGAGAAGCATTACATGACTGATCTGACTGCCGTTGACGCCACCCTTGCGCCTGCTGAAAAGCCCGCCAACCGTCCGGCCCGCCCCTATTTCTCTTCCGGTCCCTGCGCCAAGCCTCCAGGCTGGAGCGCCGACAAGCTGAGCGCTGACTCCCTCGGCCGCTCGCATCGCGCCAAGATTGGCAAGACCCGCCTCGCTTATTGCATCGATCTGATGCGCGAACTGCTCAACCTGCCCGAAACCCATCGCATCGGCATCGTGCCGGGCTCCGACACGGGCGCCTTCGAAATGGCGATGTGGACCATGCTGGGCGCCCGCCCGGTGACGACGCTCGCCTGGGAAAGCTTCGGCGAAGGCTGGGTGACGGACGCCGCCAAGCAGTTGAAGCTCGACCCCACGATCATCCGCGCCGACTATGGCCAGTTGCCCGACCTGAACGGTGTGAACTTCGCCCATGACGTGCTGTTCACCTGGAACGGCACCACCTCGGGCGTGCGCGTGCCGAACGCCGACTGGATTCCGGCCGACCGCGAAGGCCTGACCTTCGCCGACGCGACCAGCGCCGTGTTCGCCTATGAGATCGACTGGACCAAGATCGACGTCGCCACCTTCTCCTGGCAGAAGGTGCTGGGCGGCGAGGGCGGCCATGGCGTGCTGATCCTCGGCCCCCGCGCCGTGGAGCGTCTGGAAACCCACACGCCGTCCTGGCCGCTGCCCAAGGTCTTCCGCCTGATGGCGAAGGGGAAGCTCGCCGAAGGCATCTTCAAGGGCGAGACGATCAACACCCCGTCCATGCTGGCGGTCGAGGATGCGATCTTCGCGCTGGAATGGGGCAAGTCCCTGGGCGGCCTTTCCGGTCTGATCGCGCGCAGCAACGCCAATGCGGCGGCGCTGAACAGGATCGTCGAGGAACGCGACTGGCTTGGTCATCTCGCCGCCGATCCGGCGACCCGTTCGACCACCAGCGTCTGCCTGACCGTCGAGGGTGCGGACGAAGCCTTCATCAAGAGCATGGCCGGCCTGCTCGAGAAGGAAGGTGCCGCCTATGACGTCGCGGGCTATCGCGACGCCCCGGCGGGCCTGCGCATCTGGTGCGGCGCTACGGTCGAGACCGCCGATATCGAGGCGCTGGGGCCGTGGCTCGACTGGGCCTATGCGACGGCCAAGGCTGCTTAACAAACCTCTCCCAAATCCCCGTCATCCGGCGAAGACCGGATCTCAGGCCTCCAGGTACGACTGCACCGCCTGAGATCCTGACTTTCGTCAGGATGATGAATTGAAAGGCAATTCGTCATGCCCAAGGTACTTATTTCCGACAAGATGGACCCCCGCGCCGCCGCGATCTTCCGTGAGCGCGGCGTCGAGGTCGACGAGATCACCGGCAAGACCCCGGATGAACTGAAGGCGATCATCGGCCAATATGATGGCCTCGCCATCCGCAGCTCGACCAAGGTCACCAAGGATATTCTCGACCACGCGACCAACCTGAAGGTTATCGGCCGCGCCGGCATCGGCGTGGACAATGTCGACATTCCGGCGGCGTCGGCCAAGGGCGTGATCGTCATGAACACGCCGTTCGGCAATTCGATCACCACCGCGGAACATGCCATCGCGCTCATGTTCGCGCTGGCCCGCCAGTTGCCGGAAGCCAACACCCAGACGCAGCAGGGCCTGTGGCCGAAGAACGGCTTCATGGGCGTGGAAGTCACCGGCAAGACGCTGGGCCTGATCGGCGCCGGCAATATCGGTTCGATCGTCGCCAGCCGCGCGCTGGGCCTCAAGATGAAGGTCGTCGCCTTCGACCCCTTCCTGACGCCCGAACGCGCCGTCGAAATGGGCGTGGAAAAGGCGGACCTTGACACGCTGCTGGCGAAGGCCGACTTCATCACGCTGCACACGCCGCTGACCGACCAGACGCGCAATATCCTGAGCAAGGAAAATCTGGCCAAGACGAAGAAGGGCGTGCGCATCATCAACTGCGCGCGCGGCGGGCTGATCGACGAGGCCGCGCTCAAGGAAGCGATGGATTCGGGCCATGTCGCGGGTGCCGCACTCGACGTGTTCGTGACCGAACCGGCCAAGGAATCGCCACTGTTCGGCACGCCCAACTTCATCTGCACGCCGCATCTGGGCGCATCGACCGACGAGGCGCAGGTCAATGTCGCGCTCCAGGTCGCGGAACAGCTCAGCGATTATCTGCTCGACGGCGGCATCACCAATGCCCTCAACGTGCCGTCGCTGTCGGCGGAGGAAGCCCCGAAGCTCAAGCCCTATATGGCGCTGGCGGAGGAGCTGGGCAGCCTGGTCGGCCAGCTTGAGGGCGACCGCATCCAGAGCGTCGCGGTGGAGGTCGAGGGCCATGCCGCCGAACTCAACCAGAAGCCGATCACGGCGGCGGTGCTGGCCGGCTTGATGCGCGTCTATTCGGACACGGTGAACATGGTCAACGCGCCCTTCCTGGCGAAGGAACGCGGCCTCGACGTCCGGGAAGTCCGGCATGACCGCGAGGGTGACTATCAGACGCTGGTCCGTGTGACCGTGAAGACGGAAAACGGCGACAAGTCCGTCGCGGGCACGCTGTTCGGCAATGCGCAGGCGCGCCTGGTCGAACTGTTCGGCATCAAGGTCGAGGCCGACCTTGCAGGACACATGCTCTACATCGTCAACCAGGACGCGCCGGGCTTCATCGGCCGCCTGGGTTCGACGCTGGGCGAAGCGAACGTCAATATCGGCACCTTCCACCTTGGCCGGCGCAACCAGGGCGGCGAAGCCGTGCTGCTGCTGTCGGTCGACGGCGTGGTCAACGAAACCGTCCTCAACGACATCTGCAAGCTGGCAGGCGTCAAGACGGTGAAGCTTCTCCGCTTCGTCTGATATGGTTCGGGCTGGCCTTGCGCGCATAATTCGCTAAAGGCCAGCCCCATGACCATGACGAGCGCCACGATCCCGCCCGGCCTCCTTCCCGAGGGACTTTCCGATCGCCTGCCGCCGCAGGCCGAGGCGTCGGCGCGCCTTGCGCGCCGCGTGCTCGATACCGCCTCCGCCCATGGCTATGAGCGGGTGATGCCGCCGATCGCGGAGTTCGAGGATTCGCTGGTCGGTCGCCTTAAATCCATGCGCGCGCAGGATCTCGTCCGCGCCATCGACCCGGTTTCGCAGCGCAGCCTGGCCCTGCGGCCGGACATGACCGCGCAGGTCGGCCGCATCGCCGCCACGCGCCTGGCTTCCGCCCCGCGTCCGCTCCGCCTGTCCTATGCAGGCCCGGTCATCCGTCTGCGCGCGAATCAGCTCCGCCCCGAGCGGGAGCGCTTCCAGGTCGGCGCCGAGCTGATCGGCAGCGACAGCGTCGCGGCAGCCGTGGAGATCGTGAACGTCGCTATAGAGGCGCTGCAGGCGGCCGGGGTCACAGGCATAACGATCGACTTCACCCTGCCGGATCTGATCGACATGCTCGCCGCCGGCCCTCTGCCGCTTGCGCCGGAAGAGATCGAAGCCGTGCGCGCCGAACTCGACGCCAAGGATGCGGGCGCGCTCGCGGCGATCAGCCCGGCCGCTGCCGCCTATCTGCCGTTGATCGAGGGCACCGGCCCGTTCCACGCGGCGATGGAGCGGCTGGAAGCGCTGAATGCCGAACTGGGCGGCGCCATCGACAGCCGGATCGCGGGCCTGCGCGCCATCGCCAGGCCGATCGGCTGGGACATCACGCTGACGCTCGATCCCACCGAACGGCACGGCTTCGAATATCAGAACTGGTTCGGCTTCTCGATCTTCGCGGAAGGGTTCACCGGAGAGATCGGCCGGGGCGGCAGCTATGCGATCATGCGCGCCGACGGCTCGGATGAACCGGCGATGGGCTTTTCCCTCTATCCCGATCCGTTGATCGATGCGGGCTTTGGCGGCGAAGCGCCCAGGCGGCTGTTCCTGCCGCTGCGCCATGACACGGCACGCGCCGCGCAATTGCGGGGTGAGGGCTGGCAGACCATCGCCGCGTTGACGGGGGAGGAGGATGGCAAGGCGCTGCGCTGCTCCCACTGGCTCGACGGCGACGAACCGCGCGCCTACTGACCGAAGATGCGGCGTAGATAATGATCGACGATGGCGGTCCCCGGATAATCGGGATCGCCCATGGAACGGTTGACCTGCATATGCCCGCGAAGGCCCTGGCCCTCCAGCGCCGCGATCTCCACCGGCGTTCCCGCCTGGCGCAGCGCCGCCGCCAGCGCCTCGGACTGCGCCGCGCCGTCCGCGCGGTCGACATGCAGGATCAGAAAGCTTGGCGCATCGGGTTTTTCGGCATGAAATGTTGGTGACAGCGCCCTCTGTCGCGCCGGATCGGTACCGAATGCCTGCGCATAGGTGCCGGCCATGAAGCGCCCGCCCTCTGCCATCTGGCGACCGACATCATAGGCTGCGCCATCCAGCAGGATCACCCCACGCACGGCATCGGGCGTCAACCCCGCCTGGGCCAAATAGCGCATGTCGGTGCCCACCAGCGCCACCAGATGCGCGCCTGCGCTATGTCCCATCAGCGCGATCCGGCTGGACTCGAAACCCAGGTCTTGCGCCTTGCTCCGCAGAAAGGCCAGAGCGTCCGCGACATCCTGCGCCTGCTGCTCCACCGTCGCATCAGGCACCAGCCGATAATTGACGGAGGCGAAGGCATAGCCGAGTTCGTGATAATGCCTGACCTTGGTGACCCCGGTGGCGTTGTCCTTGCTTCCCCGTTTCCATCCACCGCCATGGACGAAGACGACCAGCGGCGCCTTTTTCGATTCGGCCGGCCAATAGTCCAGCACCTGCAGGCCATCCTTGCCATAGGCCATGGTCTGACCGCCGGGCGCGCTTTGCTGCCCCTCCGTCATCCGCGTTCGCCAGCGTTCGCGCAGGCCCTGCGCCTCGCTGCCCGATGCGACCAGCGTCAGGGCCAGCCCCAGCCCGAGCAATGCTCCCTTCATGAATCGCCGCATGGGCTCGTCCTTTCTTATCCGGACCGGGAGCTTGCCGAACCGGCCGGTCGCGTAAAGCCCTCCCGCTGTATCAAAGTGTAACGCCTTCGCCTTGACGCGTCCGCCATGCCCGGCTAACGCGCGCCCCGCAGGATGCCCCGGCATCCACCCTATCCCACCGGCATGCCGAGTCCCGTCGAAGGGCATGGCCGGTCCGCGCGGCGGGCGGAGGACTGTATCTGTGGCAAATGTGACCGTGATCGGCGCCCAGTGGGGCGACGAAGGCAAGGGCAAGATCGTCGACTGGCTGTCGGAACGCGCCGACGTCGTCGCCCGCTTCCAGGGCGGCCATAATGCCGGTCACACGCTGGTCGTGGGCGAGAAGGTCTACAAGCTCTCCCTGCTCCCGTCGGGCATCGTGCGCGGTACGTTGTCGGTGATCGGCAATGGCGTGGTGCTGGATCCCTGGCACTTCCGCGATGAAGTCGCGAAGCTGAAGGGGCAGGGAGTGGAGATCACCCCGGACAATCTCCAGATCGCCGAAACCTGCCCGCTGATCCTGCCCTTCCACCGCGATCTCGACGGTTTGCGGGAAGATGCGAGCGGCGCGGGCAAGATCGGCACCACCCGCCGCGGCATTGGGCCGGCCTATGAGGACAAGGTCGGTCGCCGCGCCATCCGCGTCTGCGACCTTGCCCATCTCGACGATCTCGGTCCGCAACTCGACCGGCTGACCGCGCATCATGACGCGCTGCGCGTCGGGTTCAACGAGGCGCCGATCGACCGCGACGCGCTGATGGCCGAACTGCGCGACATCGCCGGCTTCATCCTGCCTTTCGTCAAGCCTGTCTGGCTGACGCTCAACAAGGCCAAGGCCGAAGGCAGGCGCATCCTGTTCGAAGGCGCGCAGGGTACGTTGCTCGACATCGATCATGGCACCTATCCCTTCGTCACCTCCTCCAACACGGTGGCGGGCACGGCGGCGAGCGGCACGGGCCTTGGTCCCAATGGCGCCGGCTTCGTGCTGGGCATCGTCAAGGCCTACACCACCCGCGTCGGCTCCGGCCCTTTCCCGACCGAGCAGGAGAATGAGGTCGGCCAGCGCCTGGGCGAACGTGGCCATGAATTCGGCACCGTCACCGGGCGCAAGCGCCGCTGCGGCTGGTTCGACGCCGTGCTGGTGCGCCAGTCGGTCGCCGTGTCGGGCGTCACCGGAATCGCGCTTACCAAGCTTGACGTGCTGGATGGTTTCGACACGCTCAAGATCTGCGTCGGCTACCGGATTGGCGACCAGACTTATGATTATCTCCCCGCCCATGCTCAGGATCAGGCCAAGGCCGAGCCGATCTACGAGGATATCGAAGGCTGGCAGGATACGACGGCGGGTGCCCGCAGCTGGGCGGATCTTCCGGCGCAGGCGGTCAAATATATCCGCCGGATCGAGGAACTGATCGGTTGCCCGGTCACCCTCGTCTCCACCAGCCCCGAGCGCGAGGACACCATCCTCGTGCGCGATCCCTTCGCGGATTGATAGAGATGGCAGGCGAACGCTTCGAGCGCCACAAGCAGCCCTGGACGGCGGATGAGCTGCAAAAGCTCCACACGCTGGCCAGGAAGGGCATGGCGCTCAAGGCGATCGCCAAGGCCCTTACGCGCAGCGAGGAATCGGTAAAGGCTCGTGCCAAGCAGGACGGGCTCAACATTGCCAAATTGCGCTGATTTCGGCGCAACGGATGTACAGGACCGGGCCGGCCGCATGACGTCTGGACGACATCTGTCGCCGGTGCGACACTTCCCCTGAACCACCAAGGGAGTCTTTCATGGCGCTCGACATCCTCGTCCTTTACGGCTCCTACCGTCGGGGCCGGCTGGGCATACGCCTTGCCGATTATCTGATCCACGGCTTCCAGGCGCTCGGTCACAAGGCGGAACTGGTCGATGCGATGGCGGTCGGCCTGCCCATGCTCGATATGCGCTACAGCGACTATCCGCCGGGCGAGGCACCCCCCGCCATGGAGGCCCTGGCGCAACGCCTTGCCGCCGCCGATGCCTTCGTCTTCGTCGCAGGCGAATATAATCGCGGCGTGCAGCCGGGTCTCAAGAACCTCACGGACCATTTCCTCAAGGAATTCGACCGCCGCCCTGCCGGCATCGCCAGCTATTCAATGGGGCGCTATGCCGGGGTCAACAGCCACGCCGCCTGGACGGTAACGCTGAACGCCATGGGCATGGCGGTGCTTCCGGAGCGCCTCAGCGTCGGCCAGATCGGGGATACGCTGGATGCCGAGGGCCGTCCGCATGGTGAAAGCGGCGCCGCGCTGGAGCGCGGCTTCGCAGGCTTTGCGCGCAGCCTGGCCTATTGGGCTGCGGCGGCGAAGAAGGATTAGCAGCGACTGAAGTGCGTTGCGTTAAATCCGAGTCATGCAGCGCGCTCTATGCTTTTGATGTCGCATTGTTCTTGCGCAAAACCGGTTCCCATTTTTGCGCACGACGCTCCAGCGATCTGGACGCGCCCTAACGCCCCTTTTCCTCGTTCATCATGTCGGGGGCCAGCTCCAGCCCGGCGCGGCCGTGCGCTGCGCCATGCGCCGGTGCCTTGGGATGGGGCACATATTCCGGTTCCTCGACCTCCAGCATGCCCTCCCATTTGGTGATGACGCTGGTGGCGATCGCATTGCCCAGCACGTTGGTCGCGGTACGGCCCATGTCCATGAAATGGTCCACCGCCAGGATGAAGGCGACACCCTCCACTGGCAGGTCGAACTGGCCCAGCGTCGCCGCGACCACCACCAGTGATGCCCGCGGGACGGCGGCGATGCCCTTGCTGGTTACCATCAGCACCAGCAATATGGTGATCTGCGTCGCGATCGGCAGGTCGATGCCATAGGCCTGGGCGATGAAGATGGTGGCGAAGGTCGAATACATCATCGACCCGTCCAGGTTGAAGCTGTAGCCCAGCGGCAGCACGAAGCTGTAGATGCGGCGCGGCACGCCGAAGCGGTCGAGCTGCTCCAGCATCTTGGGATAGGCGGCTTCGGACGAGGCCGTCGAGAAGGCGATCAATATCGGTTCGCGCACATAGCGGATCAGCTTCACCATCCGCTTGCCCAGGAAGATGGATCCCGCCGCGAACAACAGCGTCCAGAGCGCGATCAGCGACAGGTAGAATTCGCCCACCAGTTCGCCAAAGGTCTTGAGCACGCCCAGTCCCTCGGTCGTCACGACCGACGCCAGCGCGCCGAATACGGCGAAGGGGGCGACGCGCATCACATAGCCTGTCACCTGCAGCATCAGTTCGACCATCGCCTCGATCACGGTGACGATCGGCTTGCCCTTGTCGCCGATGGCGGTCAGCGCCACGCCCACGAACAGCGAGAAGACGACGATCTGCAGGATCGAATTTTCCGCCATCGCCCCGATCATGGAGGTGGGGAAGACATGCAGGATGAAGTCGCGGAAGTTGAGCGCTTCGGTACTGACGCCGGAATCCGCACCGGAACGGACGAGATTCAGCCCCTCGCCCGGCGCGAAGAAATTGACGAAGATGAGGCCCAGCGTCAGCGAGATCAGGCTGGCGATGATGAACCAGGCGAGCGCCCTCCCGCCGATCCGCCCCAGCGCCGCGCTGTCGCCCATATGCGCGATGCCCGCCACCAGAGTGGAGAAGACCAGGGGCGCAATGATCATCTTGATCAGATGCAGGAAGATGTCGGCCAGCAGATGGTAATAGCCCGCCACATCCTTCGCCAGCGTCTTGTCGCCACCCACCCAGATATTGGTGGCAAAGCCCACGATCACCCCCAGAACCATGCCTGTCAGGATGAACGCCGTCAGTCGATTTCGCATCTTTTTCCTTTAACCGGCGCGTGGGCGCACCGCATGCATGGTCTTTCCTGATGGTGGCCATCTCTAACAGCCACCCGCAACGCCCGCAATCGAAGGCAGATCTCTGCCGTCATCGCATTAGACGAATGAGGAGCCATATTCCGCGCCTCGCCCGACGCGGCAAATCCGTGGCATCAGGGATAGAGCAGTCCTTCGCGCCAGCCCTCCGCGGACCGTTCGAACAGGCGGCGCTCATGCAGGCGATGTTCGCGATCCTGCCAGAATTCGATGCGTTCGGCCACGACGCGAAAGCCCGACCAGTGCGGCGGACGCGGCACCGGCCCGCCATCGAAGCGCAGGCTGACTTCCTCATAGCGGGCCATGAACAGGTCGCGCGACTCCAGCGGGCGCGACTGGTCGGAGGCCCATGCCCCCAACTGGCTGTCGCGGCTGCGCGACGCGAAATAGGCGTCGGCCATGGCGTCGTCGACCGGGCTCACCGGCCCTTCGATGCGGATCTGCCGCCGCAGCGACTTCCAGTGGAACAGCAGCGCAGCGTGCGGATTGGCCAGCAGTTCTCCCGCCTTGCGTCCCTCGAAATTGGTGTAGAACAGGAAACCGTCCGGCCCATGCCCCTTCAGCAGCACCATCCGCACCGCAGGCCGTCCACGCGCGTCGGCGGTGGCGAGGGCCATGGCGTTGCTGTCGTTGATCTCGGTTTCGCGCGCCTCGGCATACCAGGCATCGAACAGGACGAAGGGGTCGGTCATGCGCGGTGATGTACGCCCCTGCCAAAGCCATGTCGATAAGGCTTTCCCACGCTTGAACGATCCCGCGGCTTTCGCCACATAGGGCGCAGACGGTTTTCATGCAGAAGGATATGTTAGCGGCAATGGCTGATCCCTACTCCACTCTGGGCGTCGCGCGCGGCGCGAGCGAGGCAGAGATCAAGTCGGCTTATCGAAAGCTCGCCAAGGAACTGCATCCTGACCGGAACAAGGACAATCCGAACGCAGCGGAGAAGTTTTCCGCCGTCACCAGTGCCTATGACCTGCTGTCGGACAAGGACAAGCGTGCCCGTTTCGACCGGGGCGAAATCGATGGCGAAGGCAATCCGACTTCGCCCTTCGGTTTCGGCGGGGCCGGGGCCGGGGGCGGGGGCTTCCGTGGCCGACCGGGACCAAATGGCGGGTTCGAGTTTCAGGAGGGCGGCGCCGATTTCGGCGACATATTCGAAGGGCTTTTCGGCGGTGGCGCAGGGCGGCGCGGCGGCGCGGGCGGAGGCTTTGGCGGTTTCGGCCGGGGCGCACCGCCGCAAAAGGGCGCGAACGTCACCTATCGCCTGGCGGTCCAGTTCGTCGACGCCGCGACGCTCGCGCCCCAGCGGATCACGCTTCAGGACGGCAAGACCATCGACCTCAAGCTGCCTGCGGGCGTCGAGACGGGCACGCAGATGCGGCTTTCCGGCAAGGGGCAGCAGGGCCCCGGCGGCGCGGGCGACGCCATCGTCACCATAGAGGTGAAGCCGCACCCCTTCTTCACCCGCGACGGCGACAATGTGCTGCTTGACCTGCCCATCACCCTGGACGAGGCGGTGCAGGGCGCGAAGGTCAAGGTGCCCACGGTCGACGGCCCGGTCATGCTCGGCGTGCCGGCGGGCGCCTCCTCCGGCAAGACGCTGCGCCTGCGCGGCAAGGGCTTCACGGGCAAGGATGGCCAGCGCGGCGATCAGCTCGTCACCCTGCTGATCGACGTGCCAGCCGACGATCCAGCGATCAGGGCGCTGGTCGAAGGGTGGCGCGACAGCCGCGCCGTGCGGACCCATCTGGGCGTTTGAAGGGTTAGGGGGGAATGCCGCAACCGTCCCCCTATTCCCCCGAATCCCGCCGCCAGCGGCTCGCCGAAGAAGCCCGCACCAAGTTCAACCGCCACATCGCGCGCGTGCGGCCCGGCAGCCATGCCTTCGAAATAGCCAAGCGGGTGGTGGTCGGCACCTATAGCGACGGTTTCATCCATGCCGGGAACCTTGCCTATCTCTCTTTGATGACGCTGTTTCCCTTTTTCATCGTAGCGGCAGCGGTGGCCAGCATCTTCGGCCGCTCGCAGGACGGGCTGTCAGCGGTCAGCGCCTTTCTGGAAACGGTGCCGCCCGGCGTGGCGGAGGTGGTGCGCCAGCCGATCGTCGACGTGCTCAATGCCCGCACGGGGCCGCTGCTCTGGCTGGGCGGGCTGGTCGGGCTGTGGACCGTAGGCAGCCTCATAGAGACGATCCGTGACATATTGCGCCGCGCCTATGGGACCAAGAGTACGCGCCCCTTCTGGCATTATCGCCTGACCGCCATCGGCATCACGCTGATCAGCGTCTTTGCGGTGATGTTCGCCTTTTCCATGCAGGTCATCATCACCGGCATCGACCAGTTCCTGCACCAGATCCTGCCCTTTGCCGACCAGGCGATCCGGATCGTCGCCGTGACCAAGCTGGCCCCGATGGCGATCCTGTGCGTCGCGCTCTATTATCTCTACGTCTCCCTGACCCCCAGCCTGTACAAGGATTCCTGCTTTCCCAAATTGCCCGGCGCCATTGCCACGGCGCTGTGGTGGTATGGCGTGACCCTGCTGCTGCCGGTCACGCTTTCGCTGTTGGGCGGTTATGACCGGACCTATGGCAGCCTGGCCGGGGTGATGATCACGCTCATTTTCTTCTTCCTTGTCGGGCTTGGCGTGGTAATTGGCGCGGAATTGAATGCGGCGCTGGCGGAGTTCCCGGAAGAGGAAGCCGCCGCCGCCGCGCAGGTCGACAAAGGGAATGGAACAAGATGACAGGCTTGATGGCGGGAAAACGCGGTCTGATCATGGGACTGGCGAATGACAAGTCGCTCGCCTGGGGCATATCGAAGGCGCTGCACGCCCAGGGCGCGGAACTGGCCTTTTCCTACCAGGGCGACGCGCTGGCCAAGCGGGTGAGGCCGCTGGCGGAGGAACTGGGTTCCGACTTCCTGATCGATTGCGACGTGTCTGACATGGAAAAGCTCGACACCGCCTTTGACGAGGTCAAGGCGCGCTGGGGCAAGCTGGATTTCGTGGTCCATGCCATCGGCTTTTCCGACAAGAACGAACTGCGCGGCAAATATGTAGACACCAGCCTGGAAAACTTCCTGCTGACGATGAATATCTCCGCCTACAGCTTCGTGGCGGTGGCCCGGCGCGCGCGGGTGCTGATGGCGGAGGGCGGAAGCCTGCTGACGCTCAGCTACTATGGCGCGGAAAAGGTCATCCCCCATTACAATGTGATGGGCGTGGCCAAGGCGGCGCTGGAAACCAGCGTCAAATATCTGGCGATGGACCTGGGCCCGGAGAATATCCGCGTCAATGCCATCTCCGCCGGCCCGATCAAGACGCTGGCGGCGAGCGGCATCGGCGATTTCCGTTACATCATGAAGTGGAACGAGCTGAACAGCCCACTCCGCCGCAATGTGACGATCGAGGATGTGGGCGGCGCCGGCCTCTATCTCCTCTCCGATCTGGCGGCGGGCGTGACCGGTGAAATCCACCATGTCGACGCGGGCTACAACGTCATTGGCATGAAGGCCGAAGACGCGCCCGACATCGCGCTGGACAAATAGGCTATAACCCCCTCTCCCTTCATGGAGGGGGAGGGGCCTGCCGCGAAGCGGCGGGAGGGCGAGGGTGAAAAGGCCCTCCCCCAAGGAAAGGCAAGCATGAGCTTCAACACCTTCGGCCGCGTCTTCCGCTTCTCGACCTGGGGCGAATCCCATGGCCCCGCCATCGGTGCGGTGGTCGACGGCTGCCCTCCGGGCCTGCCGTTGAGCGAAGGCGACATCCAGCCCTATCTCGACAAGCGCAAGCCCGGCACGTCGAAATTCACCACCCAGCGCCGCGAAGCGGACGAGGTGCGCATCCTTTCCGGCGTGTTCGAGGGCAAGACCACCGGCACCCCGATCAGCCTGATGATCGAGAATACCGACCAGCGCTCCAAGGATTATTCGGAAGTCGCCAAGGCCTATCGCCCCGGCCATGCCGACTATGCCTATGACGCCAAATATGGTTTTCGCGACTATCGCGGCGGCGGCCGATCGTCGGCCCGCGAAACCGCAAGCCGCGTGGCGGCGGGCGCGGTAGCGCGGCTTGTCATCCCTGATGTCGACATCTTCGCCTATGTCAGCGAAATCGGCGGCGACGCCATCGACCATGCCCGCTTCGACGCGAGCGAGATCGACAATAATCCCTTTTTCTGTCCCGATCGGGAAGCGGCGAAGCGCTGGGAAAAGCTGGTGGACGAGGCACGGCTGGACGGCTCGTCGCTCGGGGCGGTCGTGGAATGTATCGCCAGTGGCGTTCCAGCGGGGTGGGGCGCGCCCCTCTATGCCAAGCTGGACAGTGAACTGGCCGCCGCGATGATGAGCATCAATGCGGTGAAGGGGGTAGAGATCGGCGACGGTTTCGCGGCCGCGCGCCTGCGCGGCGAGCAGAATGCCGATCCGATGCGGCCGGGCAATGACGGTAATCCCGTCTTCCTTGCCAACCATTCGGGGGGAATTGCGGGGGGCATCGCAACCGGCCAGCCGATCAAGGTTCGCATCGCCTTCAAGCCGACCAGCTCGATTCTGATTCCGGTCGAAACCGTCACCCGCGAAGGCGCGGCGTCGGACATCATCACCAAGGGCCGCCATGACCCCTGCGTCGGCATTCGCGGCGTGCCCGTGGTGGAGGCGATGATGGCGCTGGTGCTGGCCGACCAGAAACTACTCCATCGCGCGCAGTGCGGAGAGGGCTGATCCAGGGTTGTGCCGCGTCCCTGCCTGCGGAGGAGCAGGCCTGATGCAGGGCAGGAGACCTCCATCCTGCCTCACAACGCGCCGAATCGACGTATTCTTTCGATAAAGGCATGATTCGCGCGAGACGACTCAGCCAATCTGCGGTAACATCATCGTCATAGATCGCCCGCGGGAGGGCGAGCGGCAGTGCGTAAGCCTGGGGAGCGTCACCATGGTTTCCATGGACTGACGGTCAAAACGTCCCCTTCAGCCGCGAACACGGGCCAGCCATGCAACCATGGCTGGCCCATTTCGTTGATGCAGCGCGCGAAAACGCGATCCGGGGCACAAGACGCATGCATTTCATCACCGCGCTGATCGGCGTCTATCGCGCGGAGATCGGGCTTGTCATCCTTGCGCTGATGTTCGTCGCCTTTGTGCGCGAACGCTATTCCCCCACCGTCGTTTCGGTGGTCGGCGCCTGCGCCTTCGCGCTGCTGGGCATGCTCGACGAAAAGGACCTGTTCTCCGTCTTCTCCAATAGTGCGCCGCTGACGGTGGGGGCGATGTTCGTGCTTTCCGGCGCGCTGATCCGCACCGGAACGATCAACCGCGTCGCCGACCTGGTCATGGCCCGTGCCCAGCGCCACCCGCGGCTGGTGCTGGCCGAAGTCACGCTCGGCACCGTCGTCCTTTCGGCCTTTCTCAACAACACGCCCGTCGTGGTCCTGCTGATCCCGATCATGTTCAAGCTGGCGCAGGCGACCGGCTATCCGGTCAAGAAGCTGCTGATCCCGATGAACGCCATCGCCGTGCTGGGCGGCTGCATGACGCTGATCGGCACATCGACCAACCTGATCGTCGCGGGCATCGCCGCTGACCAGGGTATGGCGCCCTTCGGCATATTCGACATCACACCCTATGGGCTGGCAGGGGTGGGCGCCGGCGTCGCTGCACTGGCCGGGCTGTCCTTCCTGCTGCCCAGCGACCCGCCCTCCATCGCGGGCGAGAATGGCGGCAATGTGCAGGATTATCTGACCGAACTCATCGTCTCGCGGGACAGCGACCTGATCGGCCGCACTATCGGCTCCCTGTCGATCTTCGGCCGTTCCGCCAGCCTTCTTGGCCTCAAGAGGGCGGGGGAGATACGGCGCCGGGGAATAGAGGCGGAACAACTGCACGCCGGCGATCGCCTGCTGGTCCATGCGGACGGCGCGATGATCATGACCCTGCGCGATTCCGGTGACTTCGACATCGGCCTGGCCGCCGCGTCCGAGACGCCCGCCGGCGGCACGGTCATCGAAGCGATGATCGCCCCCAGCCATCCGTCCATCGGGGAACGGCTGATCGACATTTCCTTCCTCCATGCGCTGCGCGTGCGGATCATCGGCATTCACCGGGCGCGCCACTTGCCGGGCCCCGACCTTGGCGAAACCCGTGTGCGGGGCGCCGATCGCCTGTTGATCGCGGGCAGCGACGACAGCATCCGCTCGCTCAAGGACAATGCCCATCTGATCGGCGTCGACATCAGCCGCACGCGCGCCTTCCGTCCGCGCAAGGCATGGATCGCGATCCTTGCCCTGACCGCGGTTGTGCTGCTGTCGGCCATCAACCTCGTCGGCATCGGCCTCGCCGCCTTCCTCGCGGTGGGCGTGATTCTCGTCACCCGGTGCATCGACCCGGAGGAAGCCTGGGCCGCGATCGACGGCGACGTGCTGATCCTGATCTTCGCGATGCTGGCGGTCGGGCTGGCGCTCGAACAGGCGGGCAGCGTCGCACTGATGGTCGGATGGATCAAGCCGGTGCTCGCCGCCGCGCCGGCATGGTCGCTGGTGTTCCTCATCTATTTCTTCGCGCTGCTGCTGTCCGAACTGCTCAGCAACAATGCGGTCGCGGCGCTGCTCACGCCGCTGACGATCGCGCTGGCCCACCAGCTGGGCACTGATCCGCGCCCTCTGGTGATCGCGCTGATGATCGGCGCGTCGGCCTGTTTCGCCACGCCGATCGGCTATCAGACCAACGCGCTGGTCTACGCAGCGGGCGATTATCGCTTTTCCGATTTCGTGCGGATCGGGATTCCGCTCAATCTCATCGTCGGGCTGGCGGTGTGCACCACGCTCGTCCTGCTGGCGTGAGGCACCAGGCCGCGCCAAGCCATTTTCGCCGGATCGGCCCTATGCCGACGCCGGACGCACGGTCATGATGGGCGTCGGAACAAAGGATTACCCGTGACCAGCCTGCCCATCATTCAGGTCGACGCCTTCGCCGACGCGCCCTTTACCGGCAATCCGGCTGCGGTCATGCCGCTCGGCCGGTGGCTGGAGGATGCGACGCTCCAGGCGATAGCGGCGGAAAACAACCTGTCGGAGACGGCCTTCACCGTACCCACGCCCGATGATCCAGAGGCGGATTATGCGCTGCGCTGGTTCACGCCGGCGGTGGAGGTGAAGCTCTGTGGCCATGCCACGCTGGCCAGCGGCCATGTGCTGATGGCCGGACGCACCGCCATCCGCTTCCGAACGCGACAGGCGGGCGTCCTCAGCGTATCGCGTGATCGGGACGGCTATGCCCTCTCTCTTCCCGCCTGGCCCACCGAGCCCAAACCGCTGCCGGAACTGGCGGCAGCCATGGGCGGGGAGGTTCTGGAAAGCCATTGGCGCGAAGGGGGCTATGCGATCTTCGTCTATCGCGATGCCGCGGCGATCCATGCGCTGGAACCGGATTTCGCGACGCTGAAGAAGGCCGGGCCCATCCTGCTGATTGCCACGGCCCCTGGGGAGGACAGCGACATCGTCAGCCGCGTCTTCGTCCCCGGCGCCGGCATAGACGAGGATCCCGTCACCGGCTCGGCCCATTGCCTGCTCACGCCCTATTGGGCCAGGCGGCTCGACCGGGTCCGGCTCACCGCTTTCCAGGCCTCGCGGCGCGGCGGGCGATTGCTCTGCCAGCTTTCAGGGGACCGGGTGATCCTGACCGGCGCTTGCCGGACGGTGATCGAAGGGAATTTCCTGCTTTAGAGCGATTTCCAGGCGATCGGAACCGATCGCTGGTCAAGAAAACGCGGCAAACAAGGAATCCAGAGCGGCGAGCTGATTCAATCAGATCAAAACCCGCTCTATAGTATCGTGCGCAAAAACGATGCGACATCAAAACCATAGAGCGCGCTGCATGACTCGAATCTAACGCAATGCGCTCTGGAGAGGTATGGATCGACTGCGGCTGAACCTGTTTCTGTCCAGGCTGGGACATTCCCCCGTCACCGCGAATAAAGCCCGACGAGCTTCGCCAGCCCCGCCTTGAGCGCGTCGCGCTCCTCTTTGTCGGGCGACATGCCCAGCCGCACGATCGTCAGGCGCTGGGATGGGGAAACAAGTATATACTGCCCCCCATGCCCGACGCAGCCAAACAGGCTGCGCGGGGCCCGGCCGGGCATCAGCGCGCTTTCCTCGCTGTCGCGGTTCAGCCAAAGATGCGCCCCATAGGCGGCATTGCGCGGCGATGGCGTCCGCATATGGTCGACCCATTTTTCCGGCACGATCTGATGGCCCGCCACGCCGCGTCCCTGATTGCGCAACAATTCCCCGAATCGGGCATAGTCGCGCGCCGTCATATGCATGAAGCTGCCGCCGATCATCGTCCCGGCCGCATCATATTCCACCGTCAGGCTGTTGAGGCGCGCCGGTACTTTCAGCCGCCCGTCGATGAACATCTGCATCGCCCGCCGCCGCACCCCGGGATCGGTGCTGTTGGTCAGCATGCGTGCCATCAGGTCGGCCAGGATGATGCTGTTGCCCGTCGAGTAGGAAAAGCTGGTACCGGGCGCATGGGCGAGCGGCTTCGCCTCCGCAAAGGCGCCCATGTCCTGCGCACCGTCGGTGAACAGCATCCTTATCGTGTCGGCCTCCGCCAGCGGTTCCCTGTCCTCGACATGATCGAGGCCGGACGTCATCGCCAGCAACTGCCGCAGGGTGATGCGGCCCCTTGGATCCCCCGGCTGGTCCCAGGCGGCGACAGGCACGGGAGCGTCAAGCGCCAGCCGTCCGTCCGACACCATCAGCCCGATCAGAACCGCCGTCACGCTCTTGGCCAGGGACCAGGACGGCAGCTTCGTCTGCGGCGCATAGCCGGGCGCATAGCGCTCCGCCACGATCTCGCCGTCGTGCATGACGACCAGCGCCCGTGTTTCGCCCACCGCATCCTCGAACAGCGGGTCGATGGCGGCGCGCAGGGCCGCGGCATCGGCATCCGAATCGCCGGTGACATGATAGACCGGCTCCGGCCCCGCTGCGGCGCGTACCGTCCACAGCCCGGCCATGGCAAGAATCGCCAAAATGCCGCCCCATGCGCCAAGGCGCTTTACGCTTTTCCGCTCAAGCCTCATAAGCCGCGCCCTAGAGCATTTCCGGGCCCGGCGAAATGGTCCGCCGGCCTGGGATGGAGTATCGAACACAGCGCGGGAAGCGGGGAAGGGGTGCATGTCCGGTCGCCCGAAATGGATTTACCTGGCCTTGGCGGCGGCGGCATTGCCGCTCGTGCTGCTGGCGTGGAACTGGAGCGTGTTGCGCGCCAGGGCGCAGGTCGGCGCAGGATTTGGCGCGCGCGTCACCTGCTCCTGCCGCTATGTCGAGGGCCGCTCCATGGAAAGCTGCAAGGGGGACAAGGAACCGGGCATGTGGGCCGTATCGCTGAAGGACCTGCCCGAAACGCGATCGGTCAGCGCGGCGGTGCCTTTGCTCGCGTCCCGCACCGCGCGCTACCAGCCCGGCTGGGGATGCCTGCTGGAACCCTAAGGCTGGCCCTCCACCCGTTGAGCCGTTAGAGCCGTCCGCCATGCGGCCCGACATCCCGACCCTCCTCCACGATATTTTCGGTTTTCCCGGTTTCCGGGGCGTGCAGGAACAGGTGGTGGGGCGCATCATGGCGGGCCAGCCGACGCTGGCGATCATGCCGACCGGCGCGGGCAAATCGCTCTGCTACCAGCTTCCCGCAGTTGCGCTGGATGGTTGCTGCGTGGTCGTGTCGCCGCTGATCGCGCTGATGCACGACCAGCTTCGCGCCGCGCAGGCGGTCGGCATCCGCGCCGCCAGCCTGACGAGCGTCGATACCGACTGGCGCGAAACGCAGGACCGGCTGCGCAATGGCGATCTCGACCTGCTCTACGTTGCGCCCGAACGCGCGAGCGGAGAGGGGTTCCGCAACCTGCTGCGCACCGCGAAGATCGCGCTCTTCGCCATTGACGAGGCCCATTGCGTATCCGAATGGGGCCATGATTTCCGTCCGGACTATCGCCTGCTGCGCCCGCTGCTGGACGAATTTCCCGATGTTCCTCGCCTCGCGCTGACCGCCACGGCCGATCATCACACCCGCGACGATATTCTCGTCCAGCTCGGCATTCCCGGTGACGGCCTGATCATCGCGGGCTTTGACCGGCCCAACATCCGCTATGCCGTCCATCCAAGGGATGGTCTGCCGCGCCAGCTTTCCGAACTGATCGCCAGCCAGGCCGGCCCCGGCATCGTCTATGCTCCAACGCGCGCCGCCGCCGAGAAACTGGCCGAGACGCTCGGCAGGGCAGGCCGCCCGACCCGTGCCTATCATGCCGGTCTCGACCCGCAGGTCCGCGCCGCCAACCAGGCTGCCTTCATCGCCAGCGAGGATATGGTGATGGTAGCCACCATCGCCTTTGGCATGGGGATCGACAAGCCTGACGTCCGTTTCGTCGCCCATGCGGCGCTGCCCAAGTCGATCGAGGGATATTATCAGGAATCCGGCCGCGCAGGCCGCGATGGTGAACCGGCGCAAGCGCATCTCTTCTGGGGCGCCGACGATTTCGCCCGCGCCCGCCAACGAATCGGCGAACTCGACCCGCTGCGCCAGCAGGGCGAACGCGCCCGGATCACCGCGCTGGGCGGGCTGGTCGAGACCGGCACCTGCCGCCGGGCCATATTGCTCCGTCATTTTGGAGAAAATCCGCCGCCTGTCTGCGGCAATTGCGACAATTGCCTGAACCCGCCGCCCAGCATCGACGCGACGCAGACGGCGCGCAAATTCCTGTCCGCTGTTTATCGCACCGGCCAGAGCTTTGGCGTCAGCCATATCGAGCAGGTGCTGACCGGCGCCGTCAGCGACAGGATCCGTGAGCGGGGCCATGACAAGATATCGGTCTACGGTATTGTCGAAGGGGAGGAGATGGCGCTGTTGCGTCCCGTCTCCCGCGCCCTGCTGGTCCGGGACGCGCTCCAGACCAACGAGCATGGCGGGCTGGAATTCGGCCCCAACGCCCGCCCGATCCTGCGTGGGGAGGAGGAGGTCAGCCTGATCCTGCCGCCCCGCAAGGAGCGCCGCCGCAAGAGCGCCCGCAACGGCAGTGCCGAAAATCCGGTGGGCGATCCGCTGTTCGACGCGCTGCGGGCCTGCCGCCGCGCACTGGCGCAGGAAGCGGGCGTGCCGCCCTATGTCATCTTCCACGATTCAACCCTGCGCGAAATGGCGGAGCAACGCCCGACGAACCTGGCCGAACTGGGGCACATCAGCGGGATAGGCCAGCGCAAGCTCGACGCCTATGGCGACGCCTTCCTCGCGGCGATCCGGCCTTATCTTTGATCGAACAAGATAAGGATTAACTGCCGTACTCCTGCGAAGGCGGGAGCCCAGTCCTGCCGTCTGAACTAGAGTGATTTCCGGGCGATCGGAATCGATCGCTGGTTAAGAAATCGCGGCAAACAAGGAAACCAGAGCGGCGATCTGATTCAATCAGATTGAAACCCGCTCCGCGCTCCCGCCTTCGCGCCGAGCACGGTGCTCCTTAGCGCATACCCCCTTGAATCCCGTAGCCCACAAGCGCAAGGAGACCCGCAAAGGAGTTCCGCCCATGTTCCGCCAGCTTACCAAAAGCCTCTATGTCTCTCCACAGATCAGCGTCGATCAGGTGGCGGAGGCCAAGGCGCTGGGCGTGACGGTGATCATCAACAATCGCCCCGACGACGAGGAACCGGGCCAGACCAACGGCGCGGAGATCGAGGCTGCGGCCAAGGCCGCGGGTATCGCCTATGCTGCCGTCCCGGTGGCCCATGGCGGCTTCGCCCCGTGGCAGCTCGACGGCATGGCCGCTGCGCTGGAACAGGCGGGGGAGGGCAAGATACTGGCCTATTGCCGCTCTGGCACCCGCAGCACCCTGCTCTGGGCGCTGACCCGCGCCCGCGCCGGCGACCATCCCGCCGCCCTTGCCGAACAGGCCGCGTCGGCCGGCTATGATGTCGCCCCGGTCCGCCAGATCATGGACGCGCTCGCCGCCGGTTGATGGCGCCCGCAGCGGAAACCTATGACGCCATCGTGCTTGGCGCTGGCGGCGCCGGCTTGCTGTGCGCGGCCGTGGCGGGGCAGAGGGGCAGGCGCATCCTCGTCATCGACCATGCCGACCAGCCGGGAAAGAAGATCCTGATTTCCGGCGGCGGCCGCTGCAATTTCACCAATATCCACACCGCGCCTGACCGCTATCTGTCGGCCAACCCCCATTTCGCCAAGTCGGCGCTGCGCCGCTACACGCCGCAGGACTTCCTCGGACTTGTCGAGCGCCATGGGATCGCCTGGCATGAAAAGACGCTGGGGCAGCTTTTCTGTGACCAGAGTGCTCGCCAGATCGTCGCCATGCTGCTGGCCGAATGCGAAGCGGGCGGCGTCACCATGCGGCTGGGCCACGCCATCGCCGCCGTTAGCCACGCGGACGGCCGGTACAGCGTCACCCATGGCGGCAGGACCGCCACCGCCCCCGCGCTGGTGATTGCCACGGGCGGTCCCTCCATCCCGAAAATCGGCGCGACGGCTTTCGCCTATGACCTCGCCCGCCAATTCGGTCTCAAGGTGGTGGAGCCCCGCCCGGCGCTTGTTCCCCTCACCCTGGGCGGTGAAGAACTGCTGTTCCGTTCCCTTTCGGGTGTCTCGACCGAAGTCGTGGCGCGCTACGGTAAGGCCGCCTTCCGCGAAGCCGCTCTGCTTACCCATCGCGGTCTGTCCGGCCCGGCCATATTGCAGATTTCCTCCTATTGGCGGCATGGGGAGGCGATCATCCTCGATTTCCTGCCCGATCAATCGCCAGGCTGGCTGACGGAGGTGAAGCGGAGCAGGCCGCGCGTCACGCTGGCGCAAAGCCTGCGCGCCTGCCTGCCCGACCGTCTGGCAGATACACTTGCGGAGCGGCTGGCACTCGCCGGCGACCTCGGCAATGTTCCCGACCGCAAGCTCCAGGACATCGAACGCCGCATCTCCGCTTGGTCCTTCACGCCCAACGGCACGGAAGGCTTCGCCAAGGCGGAAGTCACTGTTGGCGGCATCTCTACCGCCGGCCTGTCGTCACAGACGATGGAGGCGCGCCATCTCCCCGGCCTCTACGCCATAGGCGAGGCGGTCGACGTCACCGGATGGCTGGGTGGCTATAATTTCCAATGGGCCTGGGCCAGCGGCTGGGTGGCCGCCCAATATCTCTGAAGCGGTTTTCCATTCGAGCGAAGCAAAAGCGGCCCCGGCGCAAGGGACGCCGGGGCCGCAAAGAGGGGGGGTGTCCCGGCGGGAGGGGGGAGAAAGCCGGGACAGCGCAGAAATAGGAGGGTCCATTTAAGTTTCAAGATGCTACGGAGAATTTTCTTCGGACGGGTTCGCCTGCTCCGCGGCTTCGATGGCCTCCTCTGCCTTTCGGCTCAGACTGCAATTCGCGGAGAGAGGTTCGGAGGCGATCCTATCCGCACTCGACCGTCACATGCTCCATGCGCGGCAAGGCACGGACCTGACGGCGCACGGCCGCGACATCCGCGCCGGGGGCAAGGCTGACGATCGCGGCATGGGCATGCGGCCCGATGCGCCAGACATGCAGATCGCGGATGGTCGCGCCTTCCGCTTCCGCCAATGCCTTGATCCGCTCCATCAGCGCCGGTTCGGCGGTGTCGAGCAGGATTGCGGCGGTATCTTTCATCAACCCCCAGGCCCATCGCGCGATCACCACCGCACCCAGCAGGCCTACGGCAGGGTCGAGCCACCACCAGCCCATATAGCGCCCGGCCAGCAGCGCCCCGATCGCCAGCACCGACGTCAATGCGTCGGTCAGCACATGCACATAGGCGGCGCGCAGATTATTGTCGGCATGCTTGCCGCCATGATCATGGTCATGCCCATGCCCCTCATGCCCATGATCATGCCGATGATCATGGCTGTGGTCGTGGCCCAGCAGCAGGGCGCTGATCAGGTTGATGACCAGGCCGATCACCGCGACCAGCGTCGCTTCGCCGAACGCGACCTTCACCGGCTCGAAGAAACGCATTGCCGATTCGACCGCGATGAACAGCGCCGTGAATGCCAGGATCAGCGCGGAGGCGAAGCCGGACAGGTCGCCCACCTTGCCGGTACCAAAGGTATAGCGGGGATTGCGCGCATGCCGCCGGGCATAGCCATAGGCCGCCGCCGCCACCGCCAGCGCGCCCGCATGCGTCGCCATGTGGAAGCCGTCGGCCAGCAACGCCATCGACCCTGTCAGCCAGCCGAAGATGATCTCGACCACCATGGTCGCCGCTGTCAGCCACACCACCCAGATCGTCTTGCGGGCATTCTCGTCATGTCCGCGGGTCAGGTAGATATGGTCGAAATAGTGGCTTTGCTCGCCATCGTCCGTCGCGCCGGACGGATAGCCATGGTCGGGATTGTGAGGATGGTGGTGGTGGCCATGGCCCCCATGATCGTCATGCATGCTCATTTCCCGTAACGCCGGATCAGCGCCAGCATTTCCTCCGCCGCGGCCTGTCGCGCTTCGTCGCTGATGCCGGGCCGGGCGACATGTTCCAGCATATGCTGCTCGATCAGTTCTTCCATCAGGCTGCCGACAGCGCCCCGGACGGAGGCGACGAGCTGCAATGTTTCCGAACAACCCGCATCGCCCGACAATTGCCGTTCGACCGCGCCGATCTGCCCGGCGATGCGGCGCACCCGCGCCAAAAGCTTGTCCCGATCCGCCACGATATGCATAGGATACCCCCCTATACTATATTGCGCCGGAAATCAATCCGTGCATTTCCCCGCCCAGCCCCTAACAAGGGTGCGATGACGACCGGGGTGGAATATGATCTGGCGATAGTGGGCGGCGGCCTTGCGGGCAGCCTGACCGCGCTTGCCTTCGCCGCGCGTCACCCGGATGTTTCGCTGTGCCTTCTGGAAAGCGACGACAGGCTGGGCGGCAATCATATCTGGTCCTTTTTCGACAGCGATGTGGACAGCCGGGATCGCTGGCTGGTCGAACCGCTGATCGCCCATCGCTGGGCGGAGGGCTATGAGGTCCGCTTTCCCGGCCACTGTCGCGGGCTTGCCGTGCCTTATAACAGCATCACCTCGGCACGGCTGGACAGCCATGTCCGCCGGACGCTCGGCAATGCCGTGCTGACCGGTGCCGAGGCAGCCGAACTGACGCCGGTCAGCGTCACTCTGGCCGATGGCCGCGTGATCCGCGCAAAAGCGGTGCTGGATGCGCGGGGAGGTGGGGATCTTTCGGCGCTGCGCTGCGGCTGGCAGAAATTCATCGGCCAGACCCTGCGTCTGCAAGTCCCCCACGGGCTTGCCCGCCCGGTCATCATGGACGCGACCGTCGATCAGCTGGACGGCTATCGCTTCGTCTATCTGCTGCCCCGGGACGACAGGACGGTCTTTGTCGAGGATACTTATTACAGCGACGCGCCCGACCTCGACCTGCCCGTGCTCCAGGCGCGGATCGCCACCTATGCGCGTGCACAGGGCTGGCAGGTGGAGGCGGTCGTCCACAGCGAGAGCGGCGTCCTTCCCGTCGTCCATGGCGGCGATTTTGATCGCTTCTGGCCGCAGGAGGACCCGGTCGCGCGGCTGGGCGCGCGGGCGGCGCTGTTCCAGCCAATGACCGGCTATTCCCTGCCCGATGCGGTGCGTTTCGCGCTGCGGCTGGTCGATGAATGGCCGCTGGAGGGCGCGCTTCTGGCCCAGGCCACACGCGGCTGGGCGCAGGACCATTGGCGACAGGGCCTCTATTATCGCCTGCTTGGCCGTATGCTGTTCGGTGCTGCCCGGCCGACGGAACGCCGGCGCATATTCGAGCGCTTCTATCGCCTCGATCCGGCGTTGATCGGCCGCTTCTATGCGGGCCGCTCGACGCTGCGGGACCGTATCCGCATCTTGTGCGGGCGGCCCCCCGTGCCCATAAGGAACGCCATGCGCGCATTGCTGAGCCCTCCCGCCCGATGAACCCACCCCGATGAACCGGAAAGCAATCGTCATCGGTGCTGGCTTTGGCGGCCTTGCACTGGCCATCCGCCTGCAGTCCGCGGGAATCGACACGGTACTCGTCGAGGCGCGGGACCGGCCGGGCGGCCGCGCCTATATGTGGGAAAAGGACGGCTTCGTCTTCGACGCGGGCCCGACCGTCATCACCGATCCCGACTGTCTGGGCGAGTTGTGGCGCCTGTCCGGCCACGACATGGCAGAGGATGTCGATCTGGTTCCCGTCACGCCCTTCTATCGCCTCAACTGGCGCGACGGGACGAATTTCGACTATTCCAATGACGAGACTGCGCTCCGCGCCCAGATCGCCCGGCTGAACCCGGAGGATGTCGCGGGCTATGAGAGCTTCCTCGACTATGCCGACGGCGTTTATCAGGAGGGATATCGCAAGCTCGGCTCCGTCGCCTTTCTCGATTTCGCATCCATGGTCCGCGCCGCGCCCGCGCTGGCGAAGCATCAGGCCTGGCGCTCGGTCTATTCGGTCGTCTCCTCCCATGTGAAGAATGAGAAGCTGCGTCAGGCGCTGTCCTTCCACACGCTGCTGGTCGGCGGCAATCCGTTGCGGACCAGTTCGATCTATGCCCTGATCCACAAGCTGGAAAAGGATGGCGGCGTCTGGTTCGCGAAGGGCGGTACCAACCGCCTGGTCCAGGCGATGGCGACGCATTTCGAGCGGCTGGGCGGCACGCTGCGTCTGGCCGATCCGGTGGTGCAGATCGAAACCTATGGCGATCGCGCGGTTGCCGTGCGCACCGCTTCGGGCTGGCGCGGGGAGGCGGATGCCGTCGCCTCCAACGCGGATCTGATGCACAGCTATCGGGACCTGGTCGGCCATCATCCCCGGGGCGAGAAGCAGGCAGAGAAACTCGCCCGCAAACGCTGGTCGCCCAGCCTGTTCGTGCTGCATTTCGGCATCAGGGGGAGCTGGCCGGGCATACCGCACCATATGATCCTGTTCGGCCCCCGCTATGAGGGGCTGTTGACCGATATCTACGACCATGGCGTCCTGCCGCAGGATTTCTCTCTCTACCTGCATCATCCGACCGTCACTGATCCCGGCATGGCGCCGGAGGGTCATTCGACCTTCTATGCGCTCGCCCCGGTGCCGCATATGGGCAAGCTGCCGATCGATTGGGATCGGTTCGCGCCGGTCTATGCCGAACGCATATTGGACGAAATCCAGCATCGCCTGATTCCCGACATCCGTTCGCGCATCGTCACGCAGTTCCACTATGCCCCGCCTGATTTCCGCCGCGACCTGTCGGCGCATCTGGGCAGTGCGTTCAGCCTGGAGCCGCTGCTCACGCAAAGCGCCTGGTTCCGCGCGCATAATCGCGACGACGTCATTCCCAACCTCTATCTGGTCGGGGCGGGAACGCATCCGGGCGCGGGCATCCCCGGCGTCGTCGGCAGCGCCAAGGCGACCGCCGCGCTGATGCTGGAAGACCTGGCCTGAGGGGTGAAGGACTGATGAAGAGACTGGCTGTCTATTGCGGCTCGGCCACGCCGGTGGACCCGGCCCATGTCGATGCGGCCCGCCATGTGGGACGCGCTCTGGCCCAACGGGGCATAGGCGTCATTTATGGCGGCGGCCGGCTTGGGCTGATGGGGGCGGTCGCCGATGCGGCACTGGAAGCCGGCGGTGAAGTGATCGGCGTGATTCCCGAGGCGCTGGTCGGCGCCGAAGTCGCCCATCGCGGCTGCACGGAACTGCATGTCGTGCAGACCATGCACCAGCGCAAGCAGCTTTTCACCGACCTGTCGGACGGCTTCGTGACGTTGCCCGGCGGCGTCGGCACGATGGATGAATTGTGGGAGGCGATCAGCTGGGCCCAGCTCGGCTATCACCGGAAGCCTGTGGGCCTGCTCAATGTCGCGGGCTTTTACGACCAGCTCATAGCCTTCAACCAGCATATGGTGGAGGCGGGCTTCATCCGCGCGCAGCACGCCAATATACTGATCCATGCCAATGCGATCGAGGCGTTGCTCGACAGGATGGCCGCCTATCAGCCGCATGAAACCATCTTTGCGATGAAGGCTGATCGGCTGTGAACTCCTAGAGCGATTTCCAGGCGATCGGACCCGATCGCTGGTCAGGAAATCGCGCGAAACAAGGAATCCAGAGCGGCGAGCTGATTCAATCAGATCAAAACCCGCTCTAATGCCCTTCCGACTTGCGTCACGACGGGGCAAGTGACTCGACGCGGGCGCTGGGGCAGGGCATGTCCGAAACCATGGACCCAAGCCCTCCGCCCACCCCTTCCGCAGGCAGCATGGCAGCTCTCGACCGCGCCGCCCTGATCGTCCAGGCCCGCGAGAGCATCGCCCGAGGCTCCAAATCCTTCGCCCTCGCCTCTCGGCTGTTCGACCGTCGAACCCGGGAAAGGGCCTGGCTGCTCTATGCCTGGTGCCGCAAATGCGACGATATTGCGGACGGACAGGATCATGGCGGCACGATGCGCGGCGTCGCCGACGGCGCGGCACGCCTTGCCAGCATGCGCGCGCTCACCGGCTCGGCGCTTCGGGGCCAACCGACGGGCGATCCGGCCTTCGACGGCTTCGGCCTGGTCATGCGGGAATGCGCGATTCCGGAGCGCTACGCCCATGACCTGATCGAAGGCTTCGCCCTGGACGCCCGCGAATGGCGCCCCCGCAGCGAAGCGGACATGCTGCGCTATTGCTATCATGTCGCGGGCGCGGTGGGTTGCATGATGGCGATCCTGATGGGCGTCGATCCTGGTGATGAGGCGACGCTCGACCGCGCCTGCGATCTGGGCCTGGCCTTCCAGCTTGCCAATATCGCCCGCGACATCAGCGAAGATGAGGCCGCCGATCGCTGCTATTTGCCGGAAGAATGGCTCGTCGAAATGGACATTCCGCCCGGCGAGCACATGAAACCCTGGGCCCGTCCACGCCTTGCCGTCCTGGCCCGCCGGCTGGCCGACATGGCCGCCGTTCATGAGGAAAGCGCCCGCCATGGCACGGGGGCATTGCCGCCACGCTCCGCCTGGGCGGTGCTTGCCGCCGCTGGCATCTATGGGGACATCGCCCGCGAAGTGGCCCGCCGCGGCGAGCATGCCTGGGACCATCGCGTCACCACGCCCAAGGGCGACAAGCTGGGCTGGGTCTTCCGCGCCGGGCTCCAGGTGCCGGGCCGTGCCCGCCGCTGGTCCGCAACGCAGGAGCGTCCGGCATCCTTGTGGACCCGGCCCCGGAACTGACAGGCAAAAGAAGCTGACGGGCAAAAAAAGGGACCGATACTTGCGCATCGGTCCCCAGGGATGTTCGCAGGAGGAACAAGGTGAGGCGGGCGGGCCTTTCGCGTGTCGGCCCGCCCTGCCAATCTCAGTAGTTGTAGGCCCGCTCGCCGTGGCTGGAGAGGTCGAGACCTTCCATTTCGGCTTCCTGGCTCGGACGCAGACCCATCGTCTTGTCGATGATGAAGTAGAGGATCGCGCTGCCGATGCCCGAGAAGAGCAGGGTGAAGACGACCGCCTTGACCTGGATCCAGACCTGGGCCGGGATGCTGTAGGCCTCCGGATGGAAGGCCGCCGGGAAGACGGTGTAGTCGAACACGCCCTGGCCGCCCAGCGAGGGAGCCGCGACGATGCCGGTGCCGATGGCGCCGACGATCCCGCCGATGCAGTGCACGCCGAACACGTCCAGGCTGTCGTCATAGCCGACCTTGCCCTTCACGAACGCCACGAAGATGTAGCAGATCGGCGACACGACGAAGCCGAGCACGATCGAGGTCATCGGGGCCGCGTAGCCAGCCGCAGGGGTGATGGCGACGAGTCCTGCCACCGCACCCGTGACGGCGCCCAGCAGGGAGGCCTTGCCATGGTGGACCTGCTCGACCAGCGACCAGCTCACCGCCGCCGCGCAGGTGGCGACCATGGTGTTGATGAAGGCAACGCCGGTGACGGCATTGGCTTCCAGGTTGGAGCCGGCATTGAAGCCGAACCAGCCGACCCACAGCAGGCTGGCGCCGATCATCGTCATGGTCAGCGAGTGCGGCGGCATCGGTTCCTTGGGGAAGCCGACACGCTTGCCGATCATGAGCGCGCCGACCAGGCCGGCGATACCGGCGTTGATGTGCACCACGGTGCCGCCCGCGAAGTCGAGTGCGCCCCAGCTCCAGAGCAGGCCGGCATCAGTCGGCGTATCAACCAGGAAGTCCGGGCCGGCCCAGTACCAGACCATGTGGGCCATCGGGAAGTAGATGAAGGTCAGCCACAGCACGACGAACACGATCAGCGAGGAGAACTTAACGCGCTCCGCGAAGGCGCCGACGATCAGCGCCGGGGTGATCATGGCGAAGGTCATCTGGAAGACCACGAACACGAATTCAGGCAGATAGACGTTGTTGCTGAACGTCGCGCCATAGGTCGTGCCGTCGACACCCATCAGGAAGGCCTTGGACAGCCCGCCGAAGAAATGATTGTCGCCGCCGGAGGTGAAGGCGATGGAATAGCCCCAGCAGCACCAGACCAGGCCGGCGACGGAGACGATCATGAACACCTGCATCAAGACGCTCAGCATGTTCTTGGTGCGGACCAGGCCGCCGTAGAACAGGGCCAGGCCCGGAACCGACATCATCAGCACCAGTGCGGCAGAAACCAGCATCCAGGCGACGTCGCCCTTGTTGACCATGCCGGCCATGGCGGCGGCGTCTGGCGCCTTGATCGGCGCGGCGAGCGCCGGTGCGGCTGCGAGCAGGGACAGGCCGACCGCCCCCATCACGCCGCAGAGCTTTTTGGAAAAGGTCATTAAGTCCCCCTTCTTACAGTGCGGTTTCGCCGGTTTCGCCGGTACGGATGCGCACCGCCTGCTCGACATCGAGTACGAAGATCTTGCCGTCGCCGATGGCGCCGGAATTCGCGGCGGCCTGAACGGCCTCGATCACGCGCGGTGCGAGGTCGTCGTCGCAGACCACCTCGACCTTGATCTTCGGAACCATGTTGGTCGAATATTCAGCGCCGCGATAGATTTCGGTCTGCCCCTTCTGGCGGCCGAAGCCCTTCACTTCGCTGACCGTCATGCCGGCGATGCCGAGCGAGGAAAGTGCCTCGCGGACATCGTCAAGCTTGAACGGCTTGATAATTGCCATGACCAGTTTCATGTCGCCCCCCTGTTATTGGTGTGCGGCGACATCCTCAGCAAGGGCCGTGCCAATTCGCGAAGGTCGGGTTAATGCGGGCTTTTGCGGAAGTGCGGCAATATGGGGCGCTGAAAAAATGGGCAGCATTGCAGCCCTGCTTAAATTTTAGGCACAGGGGTCATCGGCGTCGGGCCGCCGTCGCGACCGGCCGATGGTGGGTCAGAGGCATGCGCCTTACCAGGCGCCGCCCTCCCGGATCGCTTCCTGTTCGCCGGGCGCATCCACGCGGCCCAGCGCCGCATTGCGGTGGGGAAAGCGACCGAAGCGCTCTATCATGGTGTAATGCTGCTGCGCGAAAGCCAGGGATTTTTCATCCCCCGCTCCCTCGAACAGGCTGAGCGACAATATCTGGTCGTCCAAAGCCTCGCTGTGCTGGAACGGCATGTAGAAAAACAGCCGCCCCGCTCCGCCAATCTGGATGTCGTATCCATGGGCGATGGCACCACGCGCCACCGCCCGCGCGAGTGCATCGGTCGAAAAGGCGGCCGCTGATCCCCTGAACATGTTGCGCGGCAACTGGTCGAACAACAGCACTGCCGCCAACGCATCGTCGGCCCGTTCCAGAAATTCCTCCGCGGGCACGTGACGCTTTTCTTCCCACAGTGCGTGGAACCGCATCTTGCAGCTTCGATCCAGCGCTGGATCATGGTTCCACCAGCCCTGCTCGCCGATCTGGTTGAACCAGAAATCCAGCAAAGCAGCCGCCCAGTCCGCGGTCACGGCATCATGGCTGTCGGTCAGCATGTTCATCATGAAAATAAAGACCGACCCCGCCAAGGGTTCCTCCGCCCATGGCGTTAGCGGCTCAGGTCGCCGTGCCGCCGACGGTCAGTCCCTCCATCAGCAGCGTCGGCTGGCCGACGCCGGCCGGGACGCTTTGCCCCGCCTTGCCGCACATGCCGATCCCCTCGTCCAGTGCCCAGTCATGGCCGACGCCAACCACCTTTGTCAGCGCGGTCGGCCCATCGCCGATCAGTGTCGCGCCCTTGATCGGATCGCCCAGCTTGCCGTTCTCGACCTTGTAGGCCTCGGTGCAGGAGAAGACGAACTTGCCCGATACGATGTCGACCTGCCCACCGCCGAAGCTCTTGGCGAAGATGCCCGACTTCATACGGCTCAGCAGTTCCTCCGGATCGTCATTCCCGCCCTTGATGAACGTGTTGGTCATGCGTGGCATCGGTGCATGGGCATAGCTTTCGCGGCGACCGTTTCCGGTCGGTTCCACGCCCATCAGCCGGGCGTTCAGCCGGTCCTGCATATAGCCCTTGAGGATGCCATCCTCGATCAGCACATTTTCCCGCGTCGGCGTGCCCTCATCGTCAATGGAAAGCGAGCCGCGCCGGCTCATGATTGAGCCGTCATCGACAACGGTAACGCCCGGAGCCGCAACCCGCTGACCCACCCGGCCGGAAAAGGCGCTGGTGCCCTTGCGGTTGAAATCGCCCTCCAGCCCATGCCCGATCGCTTCATGCACCAGAACGCCCGGCCATCCCGGCCCCAGCAGCACGGTCATCTCACCCGCGGGAGCAGCGACGGAGCGCAGGTTGACGCGAGCCTGCGCCAGCGCTTCGTCAATCGCCCGGTTCCAGATTGCGGGGGCCATCACTTCGTCATAGAGATAACGGCCACCAATGCCGAACACCCCCGTCTCGCGGCGGCCATTCTCCTCCAGGATCACGGACACGTTGAGCCGCACCAGCGGGCGGATGTCCGTCGCGGTGAAGCCGTCGGCGCGCACGATCTCGACCACCGACCAGCTTCCCGCCAGGCTGACCGAGACCTGCGCGACGCGGGGATCGCGGGCGCGCGCGGCAGCGTCGATGGCGGCACAGAGCGTCACCTTCTCGGCAAAGGGCACGATCTCCAACGGATTGACGTCGGTATAGAGGTGGCGGTTGGTGCGCTGCGGTGGGGGGGCCGGCTGGCCGCTGGCGGGATCGAGCAGCGTCAGCGTCTCGGCCGCCCGGCGGATCGCCGCTTCGCTGATGTCGTTGGCATGGGCGAAGCCGGTCATCTCCCCGGAAACGCCGCGCAGGCCAAAGCCCGCATCGGTGGAATAATCAGCTGTCTTCAGCCGACCGTCATCGAAACCGAAGCTCTCGCTCGCCCGATATTGTAGGTAAAGCTCGCCATCGTCGCAGCCCTTCAGCGCTTCTGCGGTCAGGCGGCGCGCGCCGTCGGGATCAAGCAGGCCAGGGCGATAAAGCAGGCCGCGGGCATCGGTAAACTGGGGAACAGCATCGGTCATGCTGTCCGATATAGGGGCGGCAAGTCGCAAGCCCAACCGATTTGTTGGCGCTCACGACAGAGATCCGGCTATGGCTTGCTCCTGCCTTTGCAGGAGCGCGCCTGCCAGGATTAAAGGCTGGCGCCCGATGGAATATCCGGCAAACCGGCGATTTCCGGCGTGTCCGCCGCGCTGCCTACGAGCACGAAGCGACGGTCGCAATAGCCGCAATCGATATAGCCATGCTCGTCGATTTCAAGGAACACGCGCGGATGGCCCAGCGCGGCGGGAATATCTCCCGAACCGTCGCAGGAGACACGGGGCTTGGTGACGCGGATGATTTCAGGCGGCTGGATCATGGCGCCACCAATTAGCAGCGCTCGCGTTGCGCCGCAATATCCGTGGCGCACGGGCTTTTCACATCAAGGGCAGCCGGGGCCTCTTTTTCGGGCAGGGCTTTTCCATCGCAATGTCCACCGCCTTTGCCAGTGCGTCCCAATTCACGCAATCGCGCGCTTTAGACAGTGAAACGGGCGAGAGGATCAGCAGCAAAGGCGCTATCGTACCGCTGAAGACAAGCGTGAGAGACATGAGTCAGTTGCCCTACCCAAGCATTCCTTAAGTGCCTGATCCTACGTCATTGTTGCTCGGACGGGAACAGATATTTCAAATGGAAGAAAATGGTGGGCGATGACGGGCTCGAACCGCCGACATTCTCGGTGTAAACGAGACGCTCTACCAACTGAGCTAATCGCCCGATGCCAGCATTGATCGCGGGCGTCCGGTGCGCGCCTATCTACGGCAATCCGGACGCCGGTCAAGCGGGGAAGAGGCGATAATCGTCATGCGCAAAGGAAACGGCGGCTGGCGGTGAACCAGCGGGTCAGGGCTTCGGCCGTGTGATCGGCCAGCGCGATGAAGACGCGTCGTCCATCGTGCGGGTCGGCCTGCCGGTCGACAAAGCCCTTTTCGGTCAGTGTCCTGATCCAGCGCAGCGCGGTGGTGGGCGGCACCGCTGATGCGATGCACAGGCTGGATACCGACACCCGCTCATGCTCCAGCCGCGCGGCCAGCAAATCCAGCAGCATGTCCCAGGCGGGGTCGGCGAACAGGTCGGCGGGCAGGAAATCGTCGCGCAACCGGCGCGCGCGCAGCAGGTCGCGCACCTGCGCCGCCTCCAAGGTTGCGGCTTCGGCCGACTTGTCCGCGCTGCCGATCGGTTCCAGCGCGGGCATGCCGATATAGTCGCTTGGTTCGTCCGATATGCGCGGGCCAAGGTCGAAGGATGGCGTCGCGTGACGAGGCCGCAGGGTCAGTGCCTCCAGCGTGCGGGCGAGGCGGCTTACCTCGTCGCTCAACTGCTGGAGCTGCAGCCCTTCACTCTCCCGATTCACCTCATGAAGCGAGCGGGACGGCGTCTGGCGCGCGGCGGCCAGCAACGCGGCGGCCAGATCCGTATGTCCCGGCCGGCAAAGCAACTGGGTCCGCTCGCTGCGCAGGCAGGCATAAGCGAGATCGATCGTGTCCAGATCGGCGACCAATATGACCGGCATGTCATTCTGCAGCGCCAATGTCTCTATCTGCACTAGCAGCCGCTCAACCATCGGATCGGGCGATGGGCAAAAGCACAGGATGATGTCGCAGCCGATCTGCACGTCGAGCCGGTTCGATGCCTGATCCAGCGATACCGTGCCCAGCAGGCGAAGCCCCGCCGCCCGGCTCAGCAGCGCGGCATCGTCGTTATAGATATCGTCGGCCAGGATGAGCAGCCCGGGCCGCTCGTCCCGCGTGCCGAAGGGTTGGTCCGGCGATGCGCCAAAACCGATCTCTTCATGATCCAAACCCACGCCGAAAATCTCCATCCTGTTTGTTTCAGCTTATCGTAACGCCGTCGTTACGCAGCCAGACCATTCTCCACTATGGAGATTTAAGCCGCGCATCGCGCCCATCAGCGCGCCTGTAAACGGGTCTTTTCCCGAAATCGCCGTAACGGACACCAAAATGGAGCCATGATCGCCGCCGAAATGGCGGCAATGGCGTTCGTTCGATTCTTCATCCGATATGGATCAGCTTTTGCGCATTTTTGCTCAGACGGCGGTGCGCCGGGCAAAGTCGATATAGAGCGCGCGCAGCCGCATCGCGATCGGGCCGGGCTTGCCGCCGCCGATTTCCTGACCGTCGATCCGCACCACCGACTGGCAGAGCGTGGATGCACTCGTGATGAAGGCTTCCTTCGCCGCCAATGCCTCGGCGACGGTGAAGGGACGGCGGATGATCCCGATGCCGCTTTCCTCCGCCAGCGCCGTCAGCGCTGCGCCGGTGCAGCCCGCCAGCACCGCCTGGCTGTATGGCCGGGTGACGACGCCGTCCTCCGTCACGATGAAGGCGGTGGACGATGCGCCTTCCGTGACGAACCCATCCTCCACCATCCACGCCTCCTGCGCGCCCGCCTCGGCAGCGGCGCGCTTCGCCATGGCCTGGGCGAGCAAGCCGACGCTCTTGATGTCGCGGCGGGCCCAGCGCAGGTCCGGCATGGTCGCCACCGCGATGCCGTCGCGCGCGGCGGGCACGTCGAGGAAATGCTTGGCCTGGGCGAACATCACCAGCGTCGGCCGGATATCGGGGGAGGGCAGGAAATCGCGGGTCGCATCGGCGCCGCGCGTGATCTGGAGATAGACCAGCCCTTCGGTCAGCCCGTTGCGCGCCACCAATTCCTTCTGCGCCGCCTCGATCTCCGCCAGGGACAGCGGCAGGGCGATGCCGATCGCGCTGGTCGACCGTTCCAGCCGGGCGAGATGGGACGCGCTGTCGACCAGCTTGCCGTCGATCACGGCTGCGACCTCGTAAATGCCGTCCGCGAACAGGAAGCCGCGATCCAGTACGGAGACGCGGGCTTGCTCGATCGGCAGGAAGCTCCCGTTCAGATAGGCGATGGACATGAAGCTGTTCCTTGTCTGGGGGCGGCCGATCTGGCCCGGCGGCGTTGCCGGGTCAAGCCGCCTGCCCGCGCAGCGCCTTCTGCCGCCGCCGCTGCACCGACGATCCGATGCCCATGGCTTCGCGATATTTGGCGACGGTCCGGCGGGCGATGTCCGTGCCCTTGGCGCGAAGCAGATCGACCAGCGTATCGTCGGACAATATGGCATCGGGCGTTTCCGCCGCGATCAGCGCCTTGATGTGGCTCTTGACCGCTTCGGCCGACACGGCGCCGTCGCCGCCGGACGCCGAAACGCCGCTCGTGAAGAAATATTTGAGTTCATAGAGGCCACGGGGGCAGGACAGATATTTGTTCGACGTCACGCGGCTGACGGTCGATTCATGCATCTGGATCGCATCCGCCACGGCCTTCAGCGTTAGCGGCTTCAGATGCGCCACGCCCTTGCGGAAGAAATCCTCCTGCTGTCGGACGATCTCGCTTGCGACCTTGATGATGGTCTTCTGCCGCTGATCGAGCGCCTTGACCAGCCAATTGGCGCTGGCGAGGCAATCGGCCAGCCAGGCCCTGGACGTCTTGTCCTGCGGACCGGAGGCCAGCTCGACATAATAATGTCGATTGATCAGCACGCGAGGCAGGGTGGCGCCGTTGATCTCGATCGACCAGCCCTCCCGCATCGGACGCACGAACAGGTCGGGCGTCACCGGCGCTGCGCTTTCGGTGGAGAAACGCAGGCCGGGCTTGGGGTCATATCCGCGCAGTTCGCGGATCATGTCCGCCATATCCTCTTCATCCACTCCGCAAATCCGGCGAAGCTGGGGCAGGGCGCCCCTGGCGAGCAAATCCAGATTGGCGAGCAGCTTGGCCATGCAGGGGTCGTGGCGATCCGCTTCCCGGGCCTGCAAGGCCAGGCATTCCGACAGCGACCGGGCGCCGACGCCGATCGGGTCGAAACCCTGGATCACCATCAGCACCTGCTCCACCTGACTGAGCGGAACGCCCATGCCATGGGCGGTCTCCAGCAGGTCGGCCTCCAGATAGCCGGCCTCGTCGATCTGCCCGATCAGCTGCGCCGCGATCATCAGGTCACTGCCCGACAGCGCGCTGCGCGCCTGGTCCATCAGATATTCCTGAAGGCCCTGCTCCGGATTGGCGAAACTGTCGAAATCGGGCGCTTCGCCGCTTCCGCCCGACAGAAGGTCGTTCCCGCCGGAACCGATGGCTCCGCCTGCCATCCGGTCGCCCGGCCCGTCGTCGATAAAGGTTTCCGCGCCATAATCGACGTCCAGCGGCGAATCCGCAGCGCCCAGACCCTGGCTGATCAACTGGTCGGCATCGCCCGTGGCGGCTGGCAGATCATGCTGTTCCACCGTCCGGTCCACGCCGTCGGCGGGAGGCGCCAAATCTTCGGGCCCTCCCGCTTCCAGCAGGGGATTCTTCTCCAGCTCGCCAGCGACGAACGCCTCGATCTCCAGATTGGACAGCGCCAGCAGCTTGATCGCCTGCTGCAGTTGCGGTGTCATGACCAGCGATTGGCTCTGTCGCAGGTCCAGACGGGGCGCGAGCGCCATCAGCCCTTCCCCTCGCCGAAGTCAGGAAGGGTCGGTCCGCCGCTCATGTCAGAGCGAGAAATTCTCGCCCAGATAGAGGCGCCGCACGTCGGCGTTGGCGACAAGCTCGGTCGGGCTGCCCGCGAAAAGCACATTGCCGTCATAGATGATGCAGGCGCGGTCCACGATCTCCAGCGTTTCGCGGACATTATGGTCGGTGATCAGTACGCCGATGCCGCGCGTCTTCAACTGCTTCACCAGATCGCGAATATCCGCGATGGACAGCGGATCGATGCCCGCGAAGGGTTCATCCAGCAGCACGATCGACGGATCGGCCGCCAGGGCGCGGGCGATCTCGCACCGCCGCCGCTCGCCGCCAGACAGCGCCATGGCGGAGGAATCGCGCAGCCGGGTCAGGCCGAACTCGTTCAGCAACTGTTCCAGCCGCGCCTGCCGCGCCGCCTTGTCCGGCTCCGCCAGTTCCAGCACCGCGCCGATATTCTGCGCGACCGTCAACCCCCGGAAGATCGAGGTTTCCTGCGGCAGGTAGCCCAGGCCCAATATGGACCGCCGATACATGGGGAGCCCGGTGATGTCCTGCCCATCCAGCACGATGCGGCCATGATCCGGCCGCACCAGCCCCATCACCGAATAGAAGCAGGTCGTCTTGCCCGCGCCATTGGGGCCGAGCAGGCCGACCACCTCGCCCTTGCCGACGGTCAGCGACACGTCGGCCAGCACCACGCGCTTGTCATAGCTTTTGGCGATGGAGATAACGGACAGGCCCTCTCCCACTTCCTGGGGGGGAAGGGGCGATGCCGGGGCTGACCGGTCCTGCATCATTACGTCGTCCATCACTTCATCCTTGCTGCCGAATGCTTATCGCAGGTTTAAGCCAATGTCCCGCGCGGCAATTGGCAAGCTTTGTGCATGGGATTGCCGCCGGGGCAAGGGGAAAATGGTTTTTCGCGCCTTTACAGCCTGTATCGCGCATCCTGTCGTGAGGGCCCGGAAATGACGATCCTGCGCGTCCCAGCCCCATGATTGTCCGCAGAAAACAGGCTTCTGGCGGCAGGCGATTATTTTATTCCTGTGTAACAATATTGTCCCCAAGGTGCCAACAAACCGTCATTCTCCCCGCCTAGTTGCTGCCGCCAACCGTGCAAGCCAGCACGGCACCTTAGGGGAATCCATCCATGATCGCTCACCCGTCCTCGCGGGGCCGGCTGCTTGCCGGCGCTGCACTGCTGTCGTTTTTCGCGGCCGCTCCCGCCTTTGCCCAGGCGCCTGCGGAGCCTGCGCCCGCCGAAGAGGCTGCTGCTTCCGGCAATTCCGAAATCATCGTGACCGGCGTGAAGGCGACCCGGTCGGCCACTGCGATCACGACGACCGAAATCCAGAAGATCCTGCCGGGCGTCGCGCCGTTCAAGGCGATCCAGACCCTGCCGGGCGTCATGTATGCGACGGCCGATCCCTGGGGCAACAATGAACAGAACGCCTCGCTGTTCATCCACGGCTTCAGCGGCCAGCAACTCGGCCACACGCTGGACGGCGTGCCGCTGGGCGACCAGAGCTACGGCAATTTCAACGGCCTCTCGCCGCAGCGCGCGATCATCTCGGAAAATGTCGGCAGCGTGGTCGTGGCGACCGGCGCGGCGGAACTGGGCATCGCGTCGACCAGCAACCTGGGCGGCGCGATCGAGAATTTCTCCAGCGATCCCCGCCAGCAAATGGGTGCGCAAATCAACCAGACGGTGGGCAGCTATGGGACGTCGCGCACCTTCCTGCGCCTCGACAGCGGCGAATTCGGCAATGGCAACAGCGGCTATGTGTCGGTACTGCGCCAGCGCGCCCGCGCCTGGGACTTCAACGGGCGGCAGGGCGGCTGGCAGGTCAATGCCAAGTTCGTGCATGACGACAGCAACGGCAAGCTGACCGGCTATTTCGCCTATTCCGACAAGCAGGAGCCGAACGAAGACGCAACCACCGTCTTCAAGAACCCGGCCAACGCGGCGCAGGCCTATCAGCCCTATGTCCGTCCCTTCTTCTATCCCGATTTCAACGCGGCGATCGCCTATCTCGACGCCAATGGCGCCGTTCCTGCCGCGCAGGCGCAGAATTACCGCAACTACTACAGCGCAGCGCTGCGCACGGATTATCTGGGCTATGTCAAATATCAGGCGCATCTTTCGGATGCCGTCGACTGGTCGACCCAGGTCTATTATCACCATAATGACGGCGCGGGCATCGTCGCCGGGCCGATTACCGTCGCATCGCTTCCCACCCTGTTCTCGCTCTACTTCCCGGGCCAGAATCTGAAGGCCGCGACCGGCAATTCGGGCTATGCCATCCGCACCACCGAATATCGGATCGATCGTGGCGGCGTGCTTTCCTCGCTCGATGCGACGCTGGGCGACCATGCCATTCAGGCAGGCATCTGGTATGAATATAACAGCTCGGCCGCCTATCGCCGCTGGTATGCGCTGGATGTGACCCGGCCGCAGGACTACAGCCCCTATGAACGGCCGACCAACCCGCTCTTCACCCAATATGGCAGCGAGATGCGGACCAATGTGCTGCAATTCCACCTGCAGGACAGTTGGCAGCTTACCCCCAGCCTGCTGATCCAGGGCGGCTTCAAGTCCAGTCTGCAATTCGCCAGCGGCACCTTCCCGGTGCAGCCGATCATCGGCTCGCTGCCCGGGTCGTCGAGCGCCTTGCCGGAGGGCGAGATCAACACCAAGCGCTGGTTCCTGCCGGCACTGGGCGCCAAGTGGAACATCACCGACAAGGAACAGCTCTACGTCAACGTCCAGAAAAACCTGCGCCAGTTCCAGCCTTATGGGGCGGGCGGCGTGACGCCGTGGAGCAGCGGCAGCCAGGCCGCCTTCGACAATCTCAAGAATAACGGCCGGCCCGAAACGAGCTGGGTCTATGAAATCGGCTTCCGCACCAGCCGCGAAATCGACACGGCTTTCCTTACCGGCATCGACGCGCAGGTGAACTATTATCATGTCGATTTCCGGGATCGCCTGATCGGCATCACGCCTGCTGCCGCGATCGGCGGCATTGGCGGCGGCGGCATTTCGGGTGGCACGCCGGCCGTGTTCAACGTCGGCGACGTCAAGACGGACGGGGTGGACGCCGCCGTGACGCTGCGCTTCGGCCAGATCTTCTCGCTCTACAACGCCTTGTCCTACAACCGATCCATCTATGACAGCGACTACAGCACCACCACCGGCCAGGCGACCGGCACGCGCATCGGCGGTATCGCGACGACAGGCGGGGTCGTGCCGACCGGCGGCAAGCTGATCCCGGTCAGCCCGAAATGGATGAACAAGACGGTCGCGACCCTCACCATCGGCAATTTCGATGCACAGCTGGTGGGCGATTATGTCGGCCGCCGTTACACGACCTTCACCAATGACGCCTGGGTCAAATCCTATTTCCAGGCCAGCGCCCGCCTCGCCTACCGACTGCCGGCCGACATGTTCGGCCTGCAGAAGGCGGAAATCAGCCTGAACGTCACCAACCTGTTCGACGAAAAGGGCGCATCGACCGTGCAGGCGAGCGCGAACACCAACAATTACAATGTCTATCCCATCCCGCCGCGCCAATGGTTCGGCACGCTGTCGGTGATGTTCTGATGACGGCCGCACCTTTCACCCGGCGGGATCTGCTCCGTTCGGGCGCCGATCTTGCGCTGCTGGGCGCGGCGATGAAGACGGGGGTGGCGGTCGCCGCCCCTGTCCCGGACCGCAGGCGCCCGCTTCTCCTGGCGCATCGCGGTTGTTCGGCGCTCCGGCCCGAACATACGCTTGCCGCCTATGCAAAGGCGATCGAGGACGGCGCCGACTTCATCGAGCCGGATCTGGTGGCGACGAAGGACGGCGTTCTCGTCGCGCGGCACGAAAACAACATTGCCGAAACGACCGATGTCGCCTCTCGCCCCGAATTCGCCAGCCGCAGGACGAGCAAGACGATCGACGGGGAACAGCAGGTCGGCTGGTTCACCGAGGATTTCACCCTGGCGGAACTCAAGACCCTGCGCGCCCGCGAGCGGTTGGGGCCGATGCGGCCGGAAAGCCGCGGCTTCGATGGCCAGTTCCAGATCGTCTCGCTGGAGGAAATCGCCGATTTCCTGGCCGCCGAGGCAGCCGCGCGAGGACGAAGCATCGGCCTCATTCCCGAAATCAAGCATTCCACCTATTTTGCCCGCTTGGGCCTGCCGCTGGAGCCGCGCCTCCTGGACCATATCGGCAAGAGCAGCTATCTGTCCCGCGCGCCGCTGATCATCCAGTCCTTTGAGACGCGCAATCTGAAAGAGCTGCGTCCCCGCCTCTCATCCTTCCCCCATGCCCGGTTGATGCAGCTTATTGGCGATCCGGCCGCGATGCCCGCCGACATCGCCGCGCAGGGCATGAAACGCACCTATGCAGACATCGTCGCACCCCAGGGTCTGAGCGAAATCGCGACCTATGCCGACTATCTGGCCCCGTCGACCCGCATGATCATTCCGCTGGTGCCCGATGGACGACTCGCCCGGCCGACAGGCCTGGTCGAAGCCGCGCACAGGGCGGGATTGCTGGTCGGCACCTGGACTTTCCGGCCGGAAAATCATTTTCTGGCTGCCGACTTCCGCAATGATCAGGGCGACAGCGCCCGCAACCCTGCCGGGAGCGTGGCGGAGATGCAGCGCTACCTTGCCCTTGGGCTTGATGCCTTTTTCACGGATGATCCCGCCTTGGGTCGCCAGGCCATCGATCAGGCCGGGGAATGGAAGAGCTGACGCATCAGGAATGCCGCCATCGATCGCTGATGATGAGAAGCGCGGCCTGTTCCCATGTTGCCAGGCAGCAACAATGCAGCAGAAATTATACGATCGTCTGGCAATGGCCGCTCTTTGTCACCGAACCGCCACAATCCGCTCCTAGGCGCCACATCGCCTGCGGTGAGAGACGATCAGGGGATCGACACGGCCGGGGTGAACAACGGCTATTCTGGGGGAAATCATCTTGTCCAAAACCTGCTACGGACGGTCAGTGCTGCTGCTGACTTCGGCATTTGGCGCGCTGTCGATCGCAGGGATCGCCCACGCGCAGGAGGCGGCGACTGACGGCGCGCTCGACGAGATCGTCGTGACCGCAGAACGTCGTTCCGAAAATCTGCAGAACGTCCCGGTTTCCGTCGGCGTGGTCCAGGGCGACCAGCTGCGCGGCCTCCAGTCCGGCGGCGGCGACATCCTTGAACTGGCGGCCCGCGTGCCCGGCCTCTACGCCGAAACCACCACCGGCCGCATCTTTCCGCGCTTCTACATCCGCGGTCTCGGCAATATCGACTTCTATCTCGGCGCCTCGCAGCCGGTGTCGATCATCCAGGACGATGTCGTCCTTGAACATGTCGTGCTGAAATCGAACCCCGTTTTCGACGTCAACCAGGTGGAAGTGCTGCGCGGCCCGCAGGGTTCGCTGTTCGGCCGCAATACCACGGCGGGCATCATCAAGTTCGACACGATCCGTCCGTCGATGGACTGGCAGGGCCGTGCCTCGGCCAGCTATGGCAGCTACAACACCGTCACCTTCGACGGCGGCATCGGTGGCCCCATCGTCGCCGACAAGCTCGCCTTCCGCGTTTCGGCGCTCTACCAGCATCGCGACGACTGGGTCGACAATGTCTATACCGGCGCCAGCGCCGACGGCACCGTCTCGCCCAAGAAGGACGCGATGGGCGGCTTCAACGAAAAGGACGTTCGCGTCCAGTTGCTCCTGACGCCCAATGACACGCTGTCGATGCTCACCAGCTTCCATTATCGCGACTATGACGGCACCTCGACCATCTTCCATCGCGGCGCGCTGGTGAAGGGATCGAACAGCGTCGCGGCCGAACCGCGCACGAAGATCGCCCTCGACGAAGCGCACAACAACCCGCAGGCCTACAAGACCTACGGCGCATCGGAAAATATCGCTCTGGACTTCGGCCCGGTGACCCTGACCTCGATCACCGCCTATGAAACGACAAAGGGTTACAGCCGGGGCGATACCGACGGCGGCGCGGCCGCCAATTTCCCCGTCGCGGGCGTCCCCAGCGGCTTCGGCCAGAGCCAGGGCAATGTCCGCGATCTCGACCAGTTGACGCAGGAGGTCCGCCTTGCCAGCAATGGCGACCATGCCCTGAAATGGCAGGTCGGCGGCATGGTATTCGACAGCCGCGACGTGACCGATTTCTACCAGCGCGCCTATTTCCTGACCACCGCCGCGCGCAATCCCAACAACTGGGTTCGCCTGCGCAACGTCAACACAAGCTGGGCGGTGTTCGGCCAGGCCAGCTATGAAATCGTGCCCGGCCTGACCCTGACGGCAGGCGGCCGGTATACCGAAGACGAGAAATCGACCCGCCTGGTCCGCGCCGCGGCCAATGCAGCGGGCGTCTCCACCTATGCGGGCCGTCGCTATGTGAAGCTGAAGGGCGACGAGCCGAGCTGGGACGTCAGCCTGCTCTACGCGTTCAGCCCCGAGGTCAGCCTCTACGCCCGCGTCGCGCGCGGCTTCCGTGGTCCGACCATCCAGGGCCGCTCTGCGGTGTTCAACAGCGACTTCACGACGGCGGATTCGGAAACGATCATGTCCTATGAAGGCGGCATCAAGACCAGCCTGCTGAACAACCGCGTCCGCTTCAACCTGACCGGTTTCGCCTGGAAGGTGAAGGACATCCAGCTCAACGGCAATGACGTCAACGGCAATGGCGTCCTGTTCAATGCCAGGGCGGCCAAGGCCTATGGCATGGAAGCCGATCTGGAAGCGCGTCCGTTCGAAAATCTGACGCTTTCGGCGGGTGTCAGCCTGCTGCATACGGAGATTGACGACCCCAATGCCGAAGCGCAGGTCTGCGCTCTCAACGGCGTGGTGGTCTGCACGGTCGAAAACCCGTTGCGCACCGTGGCGACGGCCTTCGGCCCGGTCTATCTGGCGAGGATCGACGGCAATCCGTTGCCCAACGCGCCCAAATATACGGCGAATATCGCGGCCCGCTATGATGTTCCGCTCGGCAATGGCGGCAAGGCCTTCGTCGCGACCGACTGGAATATCCAGGGCTATACCAATTTCGTCCTTTACCGGACGAAGGAGTTCTATTCGAAGGGCGACTTCGAAGGCGGCCTGAAGATCGGCTACACCGCGCCCGGCGGCAGATATGAGATCGCGGCTTTCGCCCGCAACATCACCAACGAGAAGAACCTCAAGGGCGTGATTGAAAACTATATGGCGGCGGTCTTCAACGAACCCCGCATCATCGGCGTGTCGCTGAGCGGCAAGCTGTAAGATAAAGTGCACCTGTCCGGGCACGCCCAGCGTGTCCGGGCGGGGTTCTTGCATATTGCGAAACCCGGACAGACGAGAATCAGCGTCAGGTGAGACCGTCAAGCCTGGCCGGCTCGCCTCTGCGCGGGCAGCGATGGCGATCATGGCGTCGGCCTGGCGGATGGGGGCGGGGATCGGCCGAAGCGGGATCGTCAGATCAGATCGAGATTCTTGAGATGGGTCCGCACCACATTGCGGCTAATGCCCAGCGCCGCGGCCGTCTTGATCTGATTTTCGCTCGACAGGCGAAACGCCTCGGTCACGGTGAACGCGACCAGCCGGTCTAGCAACTGATCATGGTCGCCCTTCAGCAGCCGGCCGATGAGGGGACGAACCGCCTCCTCCAGCGAGGCGGGATCGGCGCCCGGATCGCTGGCGCCCACAGGGTCGCCCAGCCCGAGATCGGCAGGCCGGATCCGGCCATCCTCACAGATCAGCGTGGCGCGGTGGATCGCATTTTCCAACTCGCGGATGTTGCCGGGCCAGCCATGCTGGAACAGCGCCTCTTCGGCCGCCGCGCTCAACTCCAGCCGGCTGGCGCCTGCTCGCTTCCCGTATTGCTCGAGGAAATGGCGCGCCAGCGGCAGGATGTCCGCTCGCCGTTCGCGTAGCGGGAGCAGGGGGATGGCCACGACCTGAAGGCGGTAGAAGAGGTCGGATCGAAAGCGGCTCTCATTCACCGCCTGCTGCAGTTCGACATTGGTGGCGGCGATCACCCGGACGTTGAGCGGCACCGCCTTGCGCGATCCCAGCCGGACGACTTCCCGCTCCTGCAGGACACGCAGCAGCTTCACCTGCAGCGGCAGCGACAGGTCGCCCAGTTCGTCGAGGAACAGTGTCCCGCCATTGGCGGCCTCGAACCAGCCGGGCCGCGCGACGTTCGCCCCGGTGAAGGCGCCCTTTTCATAGCCGAACAGTTCACCCTCGATCAGCGATTCGGAAAAGGCGCCGCAATTGACCGCGACGAAGGGCGCGTGCGCCCGATCGCTGAGGCTGTGGACATAGCGTGCGACCAGTTCCTTGCCGGTGCCGGTCTCGCCCATGATCAGCACATTGGCGTCGCTGGGCGCCACTCGTGCGATCAGTGGCAGGAGTGCGCGCGATCGCGGATCGTTGAAGATCAGGGCGCGGGCGCGGGGCCCGACGGCGTGATGCTGATCGCAGTCATAGGCCAGCAGGGGGCGGCCATCGTCATTCGCTGCTGCCACCAGACCGACGTCGGTCCGGCTTCCGGCGCTGCTATGCGAACTGTTCCTCATTGGTCCTCCATCTCAGGCTTGCCCAGGATAGCAGCATATTGTCTTCTGTTTTGGTAGAAAATAGACTTGCGAGCCTAGTTGAGCTTTCAACGCGGCGGTCAGAGCGGGCGCATCAGTTCCGCTCGCCGCACCATCACCACGCGCGATGCCTTCGCCGCGCGCCCTTCCTGACCACCCGATGCCGCTCGACGCCTCCGCTTGGCATGGCGTCGAATAATCTGCCCTTCGACAGGTTTTCCGATCCCTTCTCATGGATGTGCACGATCCTACACCATCGTTTGGATCGATGGGCCACGGCAGTCTAATGCGTCAGGGCTGGGGAACTTGCCACAAGACATGGCCTCAAGGCGGGAGAAGATATGACCACGCATCAACGGGCGGGATTTGCCACAGGGATCTCGCTGCTCCTGCCGATCACCTTGTCGGCAATGGCGATCGTGTTGCTGGCGCCCAATCTGCCGGCGTTGCTCCAGGAATTCGCCAGCGTTGAGCATCACGAATATTGGGTGCCGATGGTACTGACGGTGCCGGCGCTGTGCGTTGCGCTGTTTTCGCCGATGGCGGGAATATTGGGGGATCGGTTCGGTCGCAGGCGGCTGCTCCTGGCGGCTTTTCTCGTTTATGCGGTGGTGGGCATCGCGCCGGTCTTCCTGCGCGATCTTGGCTGGATCATCGTGTCACGCGTGGCGGTCGGCATGGCTGAAGCGATGATCATGGTGCTGAGCACGACGATGATCGGCGACTATTTCGAAGGCCCCGCGCGTGACCGCTGGCTGGCAGGGCAGACAGCCATGGCCTCGATATCCGCTCTTCTGTTCCTGAACGTCGGCGGTTTCCTGGGCCGGTTCGGCTGGCGCGCGCCATTCTGGGTCTATGGTTCGGCGCTGCTGATGTTCGTGCTGGTGCTGCTATTCACCTGGGAACCGGCACGGCGCGACTCCCCGGATGCGGAAATTGCCCAGCGCGACGCCAGTTCGGCCGGTTTCCCGTGGTTGCGAATGAGCGGGATCATTGCGATCACCGTGTTCGGGTCCGTGCTGTTCTACACCGCGCAGATCCAGTCCCCGATCGGTTTGACCCAGTTCGGCATCACCGATCCGGCGCGGATCGGCTTCCTCACTTCGCTCGCCAGCATCGGGGTGCCGGTGGGCACATATGTCTATTCGCGCGTGGGATCGAAGCTGCCGATCGCGAGTCTGCTGCTGATCGAGTTCACGCTGCTTGCGATCGGCTTCCTGCTGATGAGTCGCTCTGGTGCGCCGGCGGGCTTTCTTGCCGGGTGCTTCATCAACCAGTTCGGCGCCGGCATGCTGTTGCCCTCGCTGCTGGTTTGGGCGATCAGCGGACTGCCGTTCGAGGTCCGCAGCCGCGGCGCGGGATTGTGGACCGGCGCGTTCTCGGTCGGGCAATTCCTCTGCCCGGTGGTGGTGACGGTGGCGGGGAGCCACACGGGCGGATTGCGCGGGGCCTTCGGCGTCCTCGCCGCGGCGGCGCTGGTGGGCGCGGCGCTGAGCCTGTTCGCGCGGCTGCGCAAAGACTCGGCTATGGTCCATGCCTGAGCGGCTCGGCGACCGAAGGGGCGGCGCTCTTGCCGCCGGAGAGACCTTCGTTCAGGCCCTGACCACCGTCTGTTCGAGCACGCCGAAGGGAGAGCGTCCGTCGCGACACACCGCCTCCATGCGGACAGTGTCGCCGTAATGCATGAACTCGGTGATGGCCGCGCCTGTGTCGACGATTTCGATGCCCCGCCGTTCGGCGATGCAGGATGAGCCGACCTCCCGGAAATTGGGATTCGACACCGTGCCCGAGCCGATCACCGTTCCCGCGACGAGATTGCGGGTGCGGGCGGCATGGGCCACGAGCTCGTCGAAGCCATAGGCCATCTGTTCGCCATCGGCATTGCCGAACGGCTTGCCGTTCCAGTGGACGAACAGGTTCATCGCCGGGCGGCCTTTGCGCCAGGCCAGGCCGAGTTCTTCAGGCGTGACGGCAAAGGGGGCCATGCCGCAGGGCGGCTTGGCCTGGATCCAGCCGAAGCCCGACTTCATCTCCGGCCCGGCGAGCTTGCGCAGCGACCAGTCATTGATCTGGACGACGAGCTTGATGTGCCTGCCGGCCTCCTCGGCGGACGTGCCCATCGGCACGGCGTCGGTGATCACGCCGAATTCGCCCTCGAAATCGATGCCGAGTTCCTCGCTTGCCATCGGCACCTCGGCTAGGGGTGCGTGAAAGGTGTCCGAAACGCCCTGGTACATCAGCGGCCAGTCGGGCTTGAACGGCTCGATGCCGAGCGCTTTGTCCATCAGTTCGCCATGGCTGGGATAGACCGAGCCGTCGAGCCACTGCCAGGCGCGGGGCAGCGGGGCGAGCACATGGGCCAGGTCCAGCGCTTCGGGGAAGTTGGTGATCGCGGCCATCTCCGGCTCGATCATCTCCCAATTCTCCAGGGCTTCCTGCAGGCACCGGACCGGCGCAGCGGCGCAGTGCGCCGCATCGGGCGAAACGACGACCAGGCGGCCGTCGGCGGTTCCGTTGCGAAGCGTGGCAAGGCGCATGGTGGAAGGGTCTCCCGATTATCTCGACGTCGGATTATCGGACCGCGCAGACGAGGCCAAAGGCATTTGGTCGATACGCTCGCATCGATACAATGTGATGGTCGGTCGACGGAGCTAGCGGCATTGATCCGTGCTGCAATCATATCTTCGGAGTATTCGATGGCGATCTGGCTCAAGCGCGGAGCGAGCGCGGAAGCGAAGGCAGACGCGGACCGCAAGGTGCGCGATATTGTCGAGGCGGCACTGGCGGATATCGAGGCGCGCGGCGATGTGGCCGTGCGCGAGATGAGCGTCAAATTCGACGGCTGGGACAGAGAGGACTATCGCCTGAGCCAGGCCGAGATCGACGCGGCGGTCGACAGCCTTACCCCTCAGGAGCGCAAGGACATCGACTTCGCCCAGGCCCAGGTCAGGAACTTTGCGCAGGTCCAGCGCGATTCGATGAAGGACGTCGAGGTCGAGACTCTGCCCGGCGTCGTGCTTGGCCACAAGCACCTGCCCATCCAGAATGCCGGGTGCTACGTACCGGGTGGCAAATATCCTCTGCTCGCCTCGGCCCATATGAGCGTGATCACCGCCAGGATCGCCGGCGTGCCGCGCGTCATCACCTGCGCTCCGCCGTTCCAGGGCAAGCCGGCGCTGGCTATTGTCGCCGCGCAGGCGCTCGCCGGGGCCGATGCGATCTATGCGCTCGGGGGCATCCAGGCGATCGGGGCGATGGCCCTGGGTACCGGGACGATCGACCCTGTCGATATCCTTGTAGGTCCCGGCAACGCCTTCGTGGCCGAAGCCAAGCGTCAGCTCTACGGCCGCGTCGGCATCGACCTCTTCGCCGGTCCGACCGAGACCCTCATCATTGCCGACGAGCTTGGCTGCGACCCTGAAATGGCCGCGACCGACATCCTGGGACAGGTCGAGCACGGACCCGACAGCCCGGGCGTGCTGCTCACCAACAGCGAGAAATTCGCCCGCGAGACGATGGGAGAGATCGAGCGCCTGCTGAATATCCTTCCCACCGCCGACCATGCCCGCAAGGCGTGGGAGGCCTTCGGCGAGGTGATCGTGGCCGAAAGCTACGAGGAGATGGTCGACATCGCCGATGAGATCGCGAGCGAGCATGTCCAGGTGATGACCGCCGACCCAGACTACTTCCTGGCCAACATGACCAATTACGGCGCGTTGTTCCTGGGCAGCCGCACCAACGTGTCCTATGGCGACAAGGCTATCGGCACCAACCACACCCTGCCGACGAAGAAGGCGGCGCGCTATACCGGCGGCCTGTGGGTCGGCAAGTTCATCAAGACCTGTACCTACCAGAAGGTTCTGACCGACGAGGCAAGCACGCTCATCGGCGAATATTGCAGCCGCCTCTGTGCGCTTGAGGGCTTCGCTGGCCACGGTGAGCAGGCCAACATCCGCGTCCGCCGTTTCGGCGGCAGGAACGTGCCCTATGCGGGGCAGGTCGAACCAAGCGAACTGACACGGGCGTGAGGACCGGGGGCATGACCGCTCTCCCCCAGACTCCCAGCTTTCGCCTCGACCATCGCCGCGCCCTCGTCACCGGGGCGGGGCGCGGTATCGGCCTTGCTTGCGCCGCGGCGCTGGCGCAGGCGGGCGCGGTGGTCACGCTTGCCGCCCGTTCCGCTGGCGAGATCGGGGAAGCGGCCCAGGCCATTCGTGCCGCCGGTGGCACGGCGGAGGCGGCGGTGCTCGACGTCTCGGACCTTGCCGCCGTCGAGACCTTCTTCGCCGCGCGCGAGCCCTTCCACGTCCTTGTCAACAACGCCGGGACCAACCGGCCCAAGCCGATATGGGACGTGACCGAAGAGGATTATGACGCCGTCCTTGCCCTCAACCTCAAGGCCGCCTTCTTTGTCGCGCAGGCCTGCGCGAAACGGATGATCGAGACGGCAACGCACGGCAGCCTCATCCACATGGGGTCCCAGATGGGCCATGTCGGCGGACCCAACCGCAGCCTCTACTGCGCGTCGAAATGGGCGCTTGAGGGCATGAACAAGAGCTTTGCGCTCGACCTTGCCCCCCATGCCATCCGCTCCAACACCATCGCACCGACTTTCATCGAGACGCCGATGACCGCCCCGATGTTCGCCGATGCCGTGTTCAGGGCCAATGTCCTCACCAAGATCAAGCTCGGCCGCATCGGCCGGGTCGAGGACCTCATGGGAGCCGTCCTCTACCTCGCTTCCGACGCCTCCGCTTTCATGACCGGCACCAGCATGGTGGTCGATGCCGGTTGGACCGCCGACTAGGAAGAAATCCTCATGTTCGAATGCTTTTCCGAAACTGCATGTGGAATCCCGGCATGAACCTGGCCCTGGTCTGCGGCGGCAATGATCCCGAGCCGGGCAAGCGCCGCCGTCCGGTGCGCGGGTGCGGCATCGGCATGCGCGACTGCATGACCGACTGGCGGGCCCAAACCCTTGCGGAGATGCGCTGATGGCGGAGTTCACCTTTCATCACGGAGGAGTATCCGTACCCAGCCTTGACGAGGCTATCGAATGGTATGGACGCGTACTCGGCTTCGAACTGGAGAAGCGGTTCTGGATCGAGGCGGCGCGCAGCCACACCGCCATGGTGCGCAAGGGGCCGCTGCGATTCGAGCTGTTCGAGGTGGAGGGGGCGGCGTCGCTGCCTGAGGACCGACGCTCTCCGCTGCGCGACCTGCTGGTCCACGGCAACAAGCATGTGGCCTTCCGGGTCGAGGATATCGAGGCATTTCTGGCCGAGATGACGGAGAAGGGAGCCGACATCGCGTTTGTCGTGCGCGAAGCCTTCGGCAAGGGTTGTTTCATCCGCGACTGCGCGGGCAATTTGATCGAATTTGTCGAGGATGGCTCCCAGCAGCCGGGGCCGGGTGGTGGTCGCTTGACAGCGGCGACCGGCCCGGTGATCAGGGCTGGATGATCTTCGCTGAACCCAAGGTTGCAGCCGAGTTCGAGCGCTATGCCGACCGCGCAACGGCGGACGCGCGAGCTTGGCCCGGAGGGCTGGCGGTGCGCGACGAGTTTCCGATCGGAAGCGGCATCGAGCTGACGGCGAAATGGACTTGTGCAAAACCCAGCCTGTGAAAGACCCAGCATGATATATGAGATTGCAACGCTGACGATCGACCCTACGCGCAGCGCCGAGTTTGAGGCGGCGGTTGCTGCGGCGCGGCCCTTTTTCGAAGGCGCCACGGGTTTCCTCTCCTTCGCCCTGCAGCGGTCGATTGAGCATCCCGAGCGTTATCGGCTGGTGGTCGGCTGGGAAAGCGTCGAGGCGCACATGGTCGATTTCCGCGAAAGCCAGGGCTTCCAGCATTGGCGGGCCCTGGCCGGGCCATTCTTCGTCGAGCCCCCCAGCGTGGAGCATGTCGCTACGGTCATCTGATCACCGTGGCTCCAGCGCTCCTGGATATCGCCTCATTTTCGAAATAGCAGGGTCAGCAGGAACAGGATTGTCCGGAAATCCAGCAGCCTGAGCGCGGCGCGGGCCTCGCCCGGCGTGAGCTTGGCCACCATGGGCATGGCGCCGAAGATCTTGCCGCGCACGACCAGCGTGTTGCCGTCGCGCTCAAGCTTGCGGATCGCCATGAGTTCCTTGTCGTTGGCGTCGAGAATCCTCGCCACCGGGGGCTTGGCTGCATTGCTCACTGGACGGCCCTTCCGCAGACCTTGTCGTAGTCGATCCCCATGTCGTCCATCATCTGGATGGCCGTGGCGCGGCCCGCGCCGAACACGCCGCCCCCTGGGTGCATGAAGGGGCCGACAAGATAGAGACCCTCGATCCCGGGCACGCGCAAGCTTCCGAGGTCGGGAGTCGGGCGGTGGCCGGCGGACTGGTAGAAGAACGGCGCGCAGCCGTGGATGTCGCCGCGCACGAAGCTGGCCGGGCTGTCGCGCTCGTGGTCGATCGGCGAGCGGATGAGGCGGCCGGTGATGTTCTCGTCGGTGAGGTTGACGTAGAACTTGCGATACTGGGCGAGAGCCTTGTCGGCGATCTCCTCCTTGCGTTCGTCCCACGAGGCGGGGCCGCCCGGCCAGAGATTATAGGGGGCGAAGTTGACGCCGTAGAACAGGCCGGCTCCTTCAGGGGCGCGGGAAGGATCGAAGATCGTGTTGTCGCCACCCGCGACGAGACGCGAGCTGACCTCCCCCCGGCGCAGCTTGTCATATTCGAGGCTCATGTCGCGCACAGTGTAGAAATCCATCAGCTCGGTCATCATCGCGTTGCAGTCGTTGCCGACCTTGAGCCGAAGCCGCTCCTTGAGCGTCATATGGGTGAGATTGATCGAGAAAGTCGATTGGGTCACGCGCTCGGCCCGCTGGAGCACGGGTTCGGGCGTTTCGCCCACGAACTTGCGCAGGACGTGGGGATGAATCGCGCCGATCACACCGTCCCTGGCCATGAAGGTCTCGCCGTCCACGAGTTCGAGGCCGACAGCCTTGCCGCCTGAGACGATGACGCGCCTGACCTCGGCATTGCAGCGCACCTCGCCGCCGAAATGCTCGATCGCGCGGACGAGGGCGTGGGAGAGCTGGCCGGAGCCTCCTTTGGGCATCGAGCAGCCATAGCTGTGGACGATGCCGGGCATGACGAAGGCGCCCATGCCGGTGCCGAGCTCGTCCGGCATCTGCAGGTTCTCGGTCACCATGCGGACGATGTGGAGCTTGAGCAGTTCGCTGTCGAAATAGGCGTCGACAATGTCGAGCGCGGTACGCTGCATCAGGTCGAGGAGGAAGCGGCCCTCGTCGGACTGGTCCATCATCGCCACGAAAGCGCCCATCGGGAAGGGCGGGCTGTAGAGACCGCTGACCAGCATGGGCAGTGCGGTCTGGCTCATCTGGACGAACCGGCGGTAGGCTTCCGCGTCCTTCGGGCCGCAGATCCGCGCCAGTTCCTCGCAGGTCTTGTCGAGATCCTTGTAGGAGCGGATGACCGTGCCATCATCCCAGATGCTCACATGGATCAGGTCGGGGTAGATATATTCCAGGCCGAACCTCGACAGCAGCCCCAGCTCGTCCTCCCGCAGCATCGGGTTGCCCTGGATCATGATGTGCACGTTCGAATGTTCGTCGTGCCAGAAGCCGGGGTGAAGCAATTCGCGGGTGGAAACGCCGCCGCCATAATGGGGTTTGCGTTCGAGGACGAGCACCTTCTTGCCCGCCTTGGCCATGTAGGCGGCGGCGACGAGGCCATTGTGGCCCGCGCCCATGACGACGATGTCGTAAGGGCTCATTTCAATGTTCTCCGGACAGGAAGGAGCGGAAGCCCGCGAGGCCCGGAACATGGCTGGCGCAGCCACCATCGGCCACCAGCACCTGACCGGTGACGTGGCGGGCCGCATCCGAAACGAGGAATCCCACGACCTCGGCAATGTCCTCGGCCTCGCCGAGCTGATCTCGCAGGGTTTCATCCTCGACCGTCCGGCGCAGGGCAGGGGGAAAGGCCTCGCGCAGGGCCGGGGTCATGGTCATGCCGGGGGCGACCGCGTTGCAGCGTATGCCGGCCTTGCCGTGGCTGGCGGCGATGGCGCGGGTCAACTGGATGATCGCGGCCTTGGACGAGGAATAGGCCGACTGGATCAGATGGCCCTGCACGGCGAGGTTGCTGACCATGTTGACGATATTGCCGCGGGTGCCGCGCAGATGGGGCAGGGCGGCGCGGCAGGCGATCATCGTGCCGCGCACGTTGACGGCGTAGGTCCGGTCCCAGAGGGCCGTCGCCATGTGCTCTATGTCACCGTCGGCCCGGGCGATATCGGGGCCGAGCAGGGCGGCGTTGTTGTGGAGCACGTCGATACGGCCGAACCTTGCGACAACCTCGGCGATCATCGCCTCGATCGAGGCTTCGCTCTCAAGGTCGAGGGACACGGCGATGGCACCGGGAATTCCGGCGGCCAAGGAGCGAGCCGGATCCAACGCGATATCGGCGATCGCCACGCTGGCGCCGCGCCGCGCGAGCAGCCGTGCGGTGGCCGAGCCGATGCCCCCGGCGCCGCCGGTCACGATCGCCACCTTGCCGTCAAGACGAATGGCATCTTCGGCCATCATGCTCTCCCAATTCGTTGACCTTCCCGGCAGGCGGCATAATGTATCCGCGAACAGAGGGAAGACGGCACTTTTTTGTGCCCAGGGCACATCATGACCAACGGGTGCAGCGATACTCCGGACCGTCCGGGCCTGGCCAGCCTGGCCCAGGAAATGGCACGGCACGGCACGGCGCGGGACGCCCCGGTGCGTGAGGTCATGGGCCTGCTGGGCGACCGCTGGTCGACCCTGATCCTGCTGGTGCTCGCCACGGGCGAGCTGCGCCAGGCCGAACTCAGGCGGCTGCTGGCGACGCTCTCGGCCGAGCAGGCAATTTCACAGCGGATATTGACCCTGAAGCTGCGCGCGCTCGAACGCGACGGCTTCGTGGCGCGCAGCGTAAGCGCCGACGTGCCGCCGAAGGTGAGCTATGCGCTTACCGGGCTGGGCGCGGCGCTGCACGGAGAGACGCGACGGCTGATTTACTGGGTGAACGCGAACGAGGAGGCGATCCGCATGGCGCGTGCAGCCTTCGACGCGGCTGACGACTAGAGCGATTTCACTTTGAGTGGAAATCGCTCAGTCTTTTGAGGCCGCATTTTCCCAGCCGTCGACCGTAAACGGTCAACTTGAAAATACGCTAGGGGAGAGGCGCGCAGGTCATCCCCGGACGTGGTTCATCCGATATTCGACCTTGATCCAGTGCGATCGATCGCGACGGGTTCGCGGGACGCGATGACCGAGCGCATCTAGCCGGGCGAGATCGTGCACAAGGGCGATCACACCGTAAACCACCAACGGGCCCCTTGAGGGGGGGAGGAGGGAGATTTTCAAGATGGAATGGTGGGCGCGCTGTTCGGTCACCCGCTGCTACGCCGGGTGCTGCTGTCCGACTTCGCGGTCACGACGGGACAGAGCATCCGCAGCGCCCTGATCGTTCTTTTCGTGACGCACTATATGGGCCTGCCCCACTGGGCGAGTGGCCTCTTCCTCTTCCAGTTCGTCTTTGGCATCGCCGCCGCTCCGATCTGGGCGCAGATCGGCTATCGCATCGGCAAGCATCGCGCCGCCGTCGCGGGGGAACTGGCGCAGGCCGCAATCAATGTCGGGCTGCTGCTCGTCGTGCCGGGCCAGATCGGCCTGTTGCTGGCGCTGACCCTCGCTCAGGGGCTGACGCAAGGGTCGGGCAATCTGATGCTGCGGTCCATGGTGGCCGACATTGCCGACGAACAAGCGCCTTGGCAGATATGATGACACGGTCATCATCTTCCTTGCCGATAACGGACCGGAAGGCACCGACATCGACGCGCCAATCCACTTGACGCTGACGCCGCAAGACAAGGCCAAGTTGGGAATCGACAACAGCCTCGGCAATATCGGCACGGCCACATCCTATGTCGGCTACGGGGCTGGCTGGGCGCAGGCAAACAGTTCGCCTTCCCGGCTGGTGAAGGGCTATCCGACCGAGGGCGGGACGCGGGTCACCGCCTTTGCTGCGGGACCTGGCATTGCCGGGCGGCGGATCGCCAACGCCTTCATTAACGTCACCGACGTCGCGCCGACCTTGCTCGACCTTGCCGGCCTGACGCAGCCGGGCAGCTTTGCGGGCCGTCCCATCCTTCCCATCCAAGGGCATAGCCTGACACCCCTGTTGATCGGCGGCCAGGCGGAACTGCACCCGCCGACCGAGGCGGTGGGCACCGAGCTTTTCTACCGCCGCGCCTTGCGTAAGGGGGACTGGAAGGCAGTTTTCCTGCCGAGTTCCGGCGGCGCCTACCCGCGCAAGAGCGTCGGCACCGGCACATGGCAGTTATTCAACATCGCCAGCGATCCCGCCGAAGCACATGATCTGGCGGCGAGCCAGCCGACCAAGTTGCAGGAACTAGTCGCCGACTGGAACAACTATGCGAGGGATAAGGGGGTGATCCTGCCGGCGCAGGCAGACGGGCGGAAATGAACCGGGTGCGGCAGGTCAGATCGGCGGTCTTCCTGTCGGTCGCCGCGGGATCGCTGCTGGGCGCGGCGCCGCTACCCCGAGCATCTTGGTCGGCGGCGAAGCGCTGCGACAGCAAGGACGAGCGAGTGCTCGTCCCTGCGGGCACGGTGCTGCTGGGTGAGGATGGTGAGGGGCGACCGGGGTGCAGGGTCGCCGTGGCGGCGTTCCGGATTGACCGGCATGAAGTGACAAACCGCCAGTTCGCCGCTTTCGTCGCGGCGACAGGCTATCGCACCGCTGCCGAGCGCGCAGGCAGCTCGGCCCTGTTCGTGCCGCCCACGGGCGCGGTCAATCTCAACAATGCGGCCAGTTGGTGGCGCTATCGCAAAGGCGCCAGCTGGCGTCATCCTGAAGGTCGCAGTAGCAGCATCGCCGGGCGGGAGGACTGGCCTGTCATTCATGTCGATTATCAGGATGCGGCGGCTTATGCGCGCTGGGCCGGCGGCGCGCTTCCCAGCGAAGCGCAATGGGAGCGCGCCGCTCGCGGTAGCCAGACCTCCCCACGGAAGGCGGTAAGCTGGGCCTATGCAGGCGAGGATCATTCGATCGCCAACAGCTGGCAGGGCGTGTTCCCGGTCCGCGACACTGGGAAGGACGGCTATGTCGGCCTCGCGCCGGTGGGCTGCTTTGGCGGCAATGATTTGGGCCTCCACGACATGGTCGGCAATGTCTGGGAATGGACCAGCGAACAGCGCGATGGCACCAGCCGGGTCAAGGGCGGCTCCTATCTCTGCGCTATGAACTATTGCGCTAACTTCCGACCGGCTGCCTTCCAGGCGCAGGAACTTGACCTGGGCACATCGCACATTGGGTTCAGGACGATTTCAGCCGAACCAGCCTTTCCCTAGGGTCGGCCTAAAACGCATGCACTCGGTCTTTGGCCGTTCGCGTGCAACCATTGCATGGTCCATCTCCTCTCGGGGAATTGCGGAGCGATCGCCTGCGAAATAGCGCGTATCGATGGGTAGGTCATTCTCGGCGGGAGTTCACGCCAGGAGGACATAGGCGGCGCCGATTGCTGCGCAGGCGCCCAATACCGGCAAAACACCAATTTTGAACCGGAAGACCGCGACCAGCGCGCCGATCGACAGTAAAGTCGCGGGGATGTTGATCGAATCCAGCACTGGCACGTCGAGAGAACCTGTCGGTGTCGCAACCGACCGGACCTCACCGAACAGCGTGTGGATGGCAAACCAGAGGGCCAGATTGAGGATCACGCCCACCACCGCCGCCGTAATCGCTGTCAGAGCAGAGGACAGGGCTCTGTTGCCTCTCAGCCGCTCGATGAAAGGCGCACCGGCGAAGATCCACAGGAAACAGGGCACGAAGGTCACCCAGGTCGTCAGGATCGCGCCGAGGGTTGCGGCTGCCAGGGGCGACAAAGGACCCGCATCGCGAAAGGCAGCCAGGAAGCCGACGAACTGCGTCACCATGATCAGCGGCCCGGGGGTGGTTTCCGCCATGCCAAGGCCGTCCAACATTTCACCCGGCTGCAGCCAGCCGAAGGTGTCGACCGCCTCTTGCGCGACATAAGCGAGAACAGCATAGGCGCCGCCAAACGTCACGACCGCCATCTGGCTGAAGAAGCTGGCGATCTGGTAAAACACGTCATCGGGTCCGAGTGCCAGGAACAGCGTCAGAACCGGTGCCAGCCAGAGCAGCAGCAGGACCGAGCAGATTCGCAGCGACCAGCCGTAATTTGGCTTCGCATGCGCGGGCAAGGCTTCGCCAAGTGCGGTGTCCCGGTCGTGGATGACCTCACCACCGGCTGCGCCATGACCGCCACCGCCCTTGAACTGCGGCAGGCCGCTGCGCCCTCCGAGATAGCCGGCGAGTCCGGCTGCGAGCACGATCACTGGGAAGGGCGCATCGAGGAAAAAAATCGCGACGAATGCAGCGGCGGCTATGCCGCGCATAACGTTGTTCTTGAGCGCCCGGGATCCGACGCGCACGACAGCCTGCACCACTACCGCCAGCACAGCCGCCTTGAGGCCGAAGAAAAGCCCCTCGATGAGCGGCACCTGACCAAGCAGCACATAGACGTAGCTCAGGCCCAGTATCGCGAGGAAACCGGGCAGCACGAACAGAGCGCCAGCGATGAGGCCGCCCTTGGTCTTGTGCAGGAGCCAGCCGATATAGACGGCGAGTTGCTGCGCTTCTGGCCCTGGGAGCAGCATGCAGTAGTTGAGCGCGTGAAGGAAACGCTCCTCACCTATCCATCGTTTCTCTTCGACCAGGATCCGGTGCATGACCGCAATCTGACCGGCCGGACCGCCAAAGCTGAGGGCGGCAATTCGTGCCCAGACCTTTGTCGCTTCCTTCAAGGAAATGCCGTGATCGCCAGCGGAAGGCGTTTCCGCAGTGGTGATGGCGGATGCACTTGCCGTCATAGGTCCGTCTTTCTGTTGCTGAAAAAGGCATGAAACTGATTGAGAGCTTCGCTCGCCATGGCGATACGTTGAAGATCATCGTCGGTGGATGCACAAACGCCGGACAGCATAGCGCCGACACCGGCGGTCTCGGGCCGAGCGAATTTGCCGTCCCCGATGTCCAGCTCATGGATAATCTCTCCGATGGCGACGAGTGCGGGATCGCTTGTCAGATTGGCGCGCAGCAGCAGGGTTTCGAAGCTGCAACGGCCTTCTTCATGCGTGAACTCGGCATCGACCATGTCGAAGCGCAGCTCGCCGAGCACCGGATCATAGTGACGGCTATCGACAAACTTGAAATGTGCGTCCGGATCGATGAAGCGCCGGATCAGCCAGGCGCACGCAATCCGGTCGACATGGACGCCGCTACGGGTAAGCCAGGTGCGCCCTGTAAGGTCGATCGGTTCTGAAAGTGGGGCCGGCTCGGTCCGGCTGACATCGGGATGCTGGTAGCGCTGGCGGTCGAGCTCGGCCAAGGCAGCTTCGGCTTCCTGCCGGCCGTGTGAGCCGAAAAAATCCAGCTTGCCCACCTCTTCCAGGCGCTTTTGGAGTTTTGCGATGTCCGAGCCGCTTGCCGGGCCTGTTTGCAACAGGCGCTGTGCGGCCTGAGCAATCTCGTCATAATCAGCGTCGCGGGCATTATCGAAAAGGACGCGAACGTCAGCGTCAGATTGGCCTGCGAGGAGTTGCGCTTCGATGAGCGTCGCCTCCCCTCCGCTGGCGATGATCTTCTCAAGCAGTTCACGGAAGGCGAATTCGGCCTCGGGCGATCGGGGAAGAACATGCACCGCATTCTTCAAGGGCACCGCCCCGACCGCCTGCAATCGCCGCCATATCTTCACGCGCAGATAGGGTGGCTTCGCGGGAAGCTGGTGCAAAAGCGCGAGCCAAGGGCTGGTTCCGGTGAAATTCATGATGCATATGTATCATAGACCTCGATTCGTGGAAATAGCTATACCTATGAAAACTCGCTTGGCCCTGAAGCTGCCTTTGTCGGCGTGGCTTGCCTGCTGCGCAGCACCTGCCCTTGCACAAGAGGACGGGTTCTCGCTCAACGGAAGCGTGAGGCTTCGCTTCGAGGAAATTGAAGGTCAGCCCCGCGCAGGGTTTGACAGCGAGGACAGCCTGTTCAACATCCGCACCCAAGTGCTTGGAGAATATCGAAGCGGCGCCTTCCGAGTAGGGGCAGAGCTGTTCGACAGCCGAGCCTATGGCGAGGACTCAGGGACACCGATCTCCACCAACGAGGTCAATGCGCTGGAACTGGTGCAGGCCTATGTCACTGCCGATATTGCCGCGCCGTTCGGGAAGGGGGCCAAGCTGGAGCTGACGGCGGGACGCATGACCCTCAACCTTGGATCACGACGACTGGTAGCCGCCGACGATTATCGCAACACGACCAATGGCTATACTGGCTTGCGCGCAGATCTGACCGCGCCAGAGGGCTTAAAGGCCACCTTCATCTACACGCTGCCGCAACAACGCCGCCCCGACGATCGGGAGGGCGTCACGAACCATCGCGTTCGGTTCGATCATGAAGGCTTCGATCTGGTGCTGTGGGGCGGCGTCGTCAGCAAGACGAAGGCCTTAGGGCCAGCAGCGGCGGAGCTGACCTATTTCCATCTGGGCGAACATGACAGGCCAGGAAGGCCGACCCGCGATCGATCGCTGAATACCTTCGGCGGGCGCATCATTCGCGAACCGGAAACGGGAAAGTTCGATTATGAGCTTGAAGCCTTCTACCAAACCGGAAGCATCAGTGGATCCTTGGTAACCACAGCACAGCGTCAATCGGTAAGCGCCAGCTTCATCCATGCCGATGCGGGATATAGTTTTCCTGGACCATGGAAGCCGCGACTATCCGTCGAATTCGACCGGGCAAGTGGCGACCGCGCAGGAGGAGATTACGGTCGGTTCGATACGCTGTTCGGGATGCGTCGTGCAGACCTTGCTCCTGCGGGGCTCTACAATTCCGTGGCGCGTGCCAACATCGTGACGCCCGGCGTTCGGCTGGAGGCGACGCCGGACAAGCGCTGGGACTGGTGCGCAGTCTATCGCGCGATGTGGCTGGCATCGCGAACCGACGCCTTTTCGTCCACAGGGGTTCGGGACAGCAGCGGGCGTTCCGGCAATTTCGCCGGCCATCAGATCGAAGGTCGCGTACGCTACTGGATTATCCCGTTACGGCTTCGGTTCGAATTTGACGGGGTGCTGCTCGCCAAGGGAAGGTTCCTGCGCGACGCGCCCAATGCGCCTCCAAGGAAGTGGACCCGCTATACTTCCTTCAATTTGATGGCGAGTTTCTGAAGAAATGGCCGCACTGCACTCGAGAAGATCAACTCTTCACGCATTGCTTTCGGCAAACTTAAAGGCGTTTCGAGAAAGCGGTCAGTGACAGCTTCACCGAGTTGGGCTGCCTCGAAGATGCCGTTCGCCACATTTTCGCGCGCAGGGCACATCCTTCCAAGATTAGCCGTTCGCCGTCGGGCCCGCGAATGGCAGAAAAGTCCCAGGTGCGGACGGTCCGGTTTTGCCTGTCGGCAGCCCGCGACTGGCCGATTTCAGAATGTCGGGTTTCTTTTGGCTAAGGGCGGATAGCTGCCCTTTAACAATCAGCCAATTTCAGCAATCCTTTTTGACAGCAAAGAGTGGCCGATCCGCACCGGCGAGTTGAGATCAATTTCCGCCACCTGTCGCATACCCGCTATTCTGAACGTCATCGTCGAGACAAAAAATTGGCCCAGCGACCTAAATCACCGGGCCAGTAGAGTCTCGTTACCGAGGCTCGGGTCGCAGTGCATGGATAACACTACGACAGATAAAGGATATTAACATATGTATAGATCGATTATTTTAACTTCGACCAAAAAATAAATAATTCCCAAATGAATTATATTTTTGTACCATTCTTAAATTATCCATTCCTTATATGTCGATGGAGATAATTTTCATCAAACCCTGCAATTTGAACAAGCTTCTCTGGACAGGATATAATCAGGCTTCCCCGGCTGAGCGACATGGCGCCACTTGCCTTCAATTCTTTCAAAATGCGATTTAGATGGACAGGTGTCATGCCTAATGCATCGGCCAGCAATATCTGAGAGAGCGGCAGCGTAAGGTGCTGACCATTTATAAGGCCGATATTGCGAGCCCTCAAATACAGTTCGCATATCAGATGCGCGACGCGCTCGATGCTCGTCCGCCGCCCCATGCTAGTGATCCAGGCACGCAACGTCCCTTCATCGATCAACTGCGCAAGATACATGGCTTTTGCCACGTTGGGATGGCGATCCATAATTCTGTCAATCTCTGGGCGATCAATCGTAGCGATGACGGCTGGCCCTATGGACTGAATGCTGTGATCCATCTGCTCAAGAAGACCGACATGCAGGTCACAGGAGTCGCCCGGCATTAAAAAGGCCAGGATCTGACGCGTCCCGCTGGGCAAAATCTTGTAGCGGCATGCCCAACCATCCAGAACCACAAACACCGGCCCGGGGCGATCGCCTTCTCTAATGAGGTCGTGTCGAGCAGCAATCTTTCTCGGATGTGCGGTCGCCACGGCCAGAGCCGCTATATCATTTTCAGACAGTGTCGCGAATCTGCTCAGTTTATTGATGAACCGGTTCATCAGCCACAGTCCCACAGGATCATCAAAATTAATATTGTTGTATATTATTGTCGAAAGTTAACATTGATGATGGCTCTCGATGCATGTTGCTATTAAAATGACAAGATCGTCGGCCCGCACTTCAGGCTCCGGCGGCTGAGAGACGCGCGCTCTCGCCTGATGGAGGCAACCGATGACGCAAGATGTTGACAACCTCGGTGCGGGCCTCGCTTCGCCGTTCAAGGGCCCTGACCCGCACGGAGAAGCGGCGCTGGTCCTAGTTGAAACCTTGATCCACGCGCTGGTAGCAAAGGGCAGCTTAAGCACCCTCGAAGCCATTGAGATTATCGTCGATGCGGCAGGGGTGCAGTCCGCAATGGACGAGGATCGGATTCATATTCCCGGTGGACAGCCACAGGCGGTTGCCTTGTTGAGAACCATCGGCGGAAGTCTCGCTAACGATTTACCAAAGTCATAAGACTGAACAGAGGTGGTGGATGCCTCCCTTTACCGCTTCCAGTTAGGCATCCTTTCCGCGCGTGAGCAGAACGATCGCTTTCGGCCAGCCTTGTGCCGGTCGCCCCGGTTAAGGGCGGTCAGGACGGATCGCCGAATGGCGACTTACGGCGGCCGGAAGCTTGAGCCGGACACTTTCTCGAGCGAGAGGTGCCGCGCGACAATCAGGATGAGAGAGGATTAGCAGCAACGACCCCCTCCGCCAAGAAGCCACAATTCCGTGAAGACGTCCATTTACGAAAACGGCTTTAGGATCGCAACGTGAGATGTGGTATGCTGGCGTATCCCGGCTTCGACTCCGTCCATGGCCGCCGTGACTGAGAGACTGTCGCGCTCCCGCCCCACGAGGAGAGTGTCATGTCTGCCTCATCAAACACACCGTCCCAAATGCCATTGCCGCGATCTGCCCTGCATGAGCGGGTCGAGCGGCTAGGGCTCGCACTGGGTGCGGAACAAGAGCGGAGGCTTCGCGCTCGTCTTATACTGGCGCCGGGCGAAACTAATCCGAACAAGGCCATCGACGGATGGAAAAATGAAGACGGCCACCTTTCCGATGTTACAACATCTCGTATTTCCACCACGCCACGAAGTACGAAAATATTCTGGTTCAGCGCTGACCTCTTCCGTGATAACACCTTGACTCGAGCGGTCATCATGAATGCGTTACTTACTCTTATGGCAGCAACTATTCTTATTATAATGTACGATTGAAGGCGAGAAGATGGAAATTTGTCAAGAGGACTACAATTTTCCAACGGCAAACAACCTAGATATCGCAGCCATGATCATCAATCCTCAGGCTGGACTGGCAAGTCTGCCCAACACAACTCGAAAGCGTCTTCGGGCTTGATGCGCTTCTCGCCAGTGCGCGTGACCTACTAGCGCGCGGCAAACTTCTGACTCGTTCCGACGTGCGCCGCCTCAACGAGGCCTTCGGCGACGTGGCGACACCCTAAATACGCTGAGCAAATCAACCGGTTTGTCCAGTTCGCAGAACGAAGCCTAGGTTCAGCGGCGTCCGGCTTCGGAACGCAACTCTACTCAAATGGAGGTGGACCATGTCTGATGCGCAAGAAGTTCGAAGGCGCTTTAGCGCCTTTCGATCGGCAGCTGAAGAAGTAGGAATGGCTAACGAACAAAAGGCAAAAGCAGACGCCAGTTTGAAATATGCGATTCAGCAGAAGGCCGTATCACAAAGTGATTCGCAGAATTATAACCAAAGGAATTACTTCGCGATGAATATTGAAAACACGGATCTGGAACGCCGGGTACTTGCCCATGAACGGATTCTCCGAGCTTTGATCCGTCATATCGCAGAGGAGCAGCCCGACATTCTGGCGCGCCTCAAACAAACATTCGGTCAAGGCCATGTCCTCGGAGAGGAGGAACAGGATTATGTGACTACGCAGCAATATGGTGATCAATTCATCCGGGCGATCGAGCAGGCAATAGTTCGAAAGGGTGACACTGTGTAAAGCCGCGCGAAAGACCCCGCACTAAAAATATTCTCGCTTACCAAGCAATACAGTCGTGCGGGCTTTTCCATCTCCTTACCTCGAGATGCCACCACCCTCGTTCTCCCATTCGTCCAGAGCAGTAGCGAGTTCATCTCTCTTCGCTCGGCTCCACCAGACCTGATCGTCCCACTTGCGGTCCGCAGCACCAACCAGCAAACGCGCGTTGCGTTTGGCCAGCCAAATCCTGGCAGCGACGATTTTCTCATAGCCGAAGATCGATCCGGCATTGGCTATTCCAGCAGCAGCGCGGATGACATAGTCTGCCCATTCGGCAGGTCCGGCATCGTTTTTTTTATCGGTAATCATGATGAACTCCGCGTCAGCAAGCGGGAGCGACTGAGTCTCTCTGCCACAGGATGCTTGCGACTAGAACCGGGTGATGATGCATCTTATCACGGTTGAACGAACCAGCAGAGTCCTATTTCATCCTCAATATGTAGAGCGCGGATGAACGACCTTGACTGGCTTGCCGCACCGCTGTCGCCGGCGTGAACAGGTAGTCGATTGCCAGCCGACGGCTTGTACATCGCCAAACAGGATTCTCAGACCCAATGGCCGCTTGTGGCAGATGATGACGAGCTGCTGGACGGCGAAAAGTGGCGCCAAGCCGCCACACCGTTTTAACGGCTGCTGACCGTCCAACTGTGCTTTTGGTTCCACAGCGCTCACGATTCTCTATATCGAACCGTGGACAACATCCGGCAATAATGGCGAGGAACTCGTCCGTTGCCTCCAAAGGAAAGAATCAGCGCGTTCGTTCGATGAGCCAATCGAGCAGCCCGGCGGCAAGAGCACTGTGGGCGAGCTCGATGCCAGCCCAAAGATGGAGCTGAGATGAAGGCGGTAGGCTGAGATTTTCCTTCGGCGAGTGGCAGATGAAGTAGAAGCGCTGGGCGCTTCCGTCACGGTGGAAGCGTTCCAGATAATCATCGAGTGTGGCTTGGCTGGCGCTCGATTTCACCTGAACCCATGCCGTTTCGTTCGTCGTCGGATTATCGAGCAGGAGGTCGATATCGACCTCGCCGGTCCCAAGCGCAGATTGGCGCTGCTACCTGATGCGATGGGGGTTTATCTAGTCGTCACCCCCGACGGCTTTGACCCGCAATATGTTGAACGCGGCACAGGCGGTTTCTTTAAAGGCCGAGACCCTAATGTCTCAGCCGCCATATTGAGCACGGCCTGGGTGAAGGGCGCACGGGTGATTAATATCGGTAAGGCCGGTGGAGCATCCAGCTCCAGCACGCTGCGGAAGCGGCTCCGGCAATATATTCGCTTCGGCCAAGGGCAAGCCGTTGGGCATTGGGGCGGGCGCTATATCTGGCAGCTGCATGGATGCCATTCGCTGCTTATCTGCTGGAAGGCGACTGAGGTTGAACCTCTCATAAAATCCCGTCGCCAGGGATCACGCTCCCGTCTTGCCTCTTGCTTGCGGCGCTCATGGTCTGCCAGCCATCCTGCGATGATCGTATGGGGTCTGTTGAGGCGCTCGGGCACATGAAGGGAGACCGTCTTACTCCGCGCATCGTCCAGCGCCTGCTGAACCGGTGAGTTGGGATCGTCGAGGCCTTCCGGTTCCGTAGACGAAATGCGCACTGACGCGGGCGTATTGGACTGGGCAGCAGGTAAGGGAACGGTTATCACCTTATGGCCTGCCGCCTTCTTCGCCCAATGCCCGCGCGGTGGATAGGGAATATCAAGGCGCCTACAGATCTTCGCCAGACCATTGCCGCTGATCCCAAAGCGTTCCCCAAGCCGGACCATGGGTGTTTCCCACACGAGGCGATGCAGTTCCTCCCGGCTTACCGTTGTAGGTTCGATTTTGGTCGGCTCGTCGTTCATGGCGCGCAATTTTCCGGCATTATGGCATCGGTCCAGTGTGTTAGACCTATTACTTAGGGATGACGGCTTCCGGAAACACGGCTTGATCGAAGAAGGGATCCCGCTAATTTCAGGTGCATGGGGGATATTCTGAAATTTCGTCGACGACGCCGTCGCAAATTTTCGTATGATTGGGGTGTCCCGGTCAGCAAGCGCAAGGCTCCATCCCAGCTGCTACTGATCCTGATAGGATTGGCGTTTGGGACCTGTTCTGGCTTGGGGTTTATTTATTGGCCGATCCTGGCACCCGCCCAGCAAGAGGCGTCGTCAACCCAATTCGGATTTTGTCACGTCGGCGGCGGGATCAATTGCGTAGTGGATGGCGATACCTTCTGGTTCAACGGTGAACGCATCCGCGTCGCCGATATCGACACGCCTGAGACCCACCCACCGCGCTGTGCCGCTGAAGCTGAATTGGGCAATCGTGCTACTCAACGCCTGCATGACCTGCTCAATGCCGGTCCCTTCAATCTTGAAGCTCCGCTGCTGCGAGATGAGGATAAATATGGGCGAAAGCTGCGGGTCGTGACGCGCAACGGGGTGTCCTTAGGGTCTCAACTGGTAGAAGAGGGGTTGGCGTGCCGTTGGACTGGATCGCGGCAGCCCTGGTGCTGAATGGGCTCGGCATGGCGATCAATCAAATATCTGCATCGGCAATTGTCGATTCGGGAGACAATGAGGATCTATGAAGCGCGCTTACTTTCAATGCACGGCCGCTGAGCTGGAGCGTGCCGATCCCCTTGCTATCCTTGGCGCGCTTGCTGAGAATCTGCCTTTTGCCGTTGAACCGGCACAGCGGCAGGCATGGATTTTTGAGATCAGCCATCTCCAGGCGATTGCAGCCGAATTGCCGGGTGGCCATTTCTTCTTCGAGTTCATGATCCCGCGCATGGGACGGCGCGCCGATGTCATCATCCTCTATCGGGGCCTGATTTTTGTCGTTGAGTATAAGGTGGGTGAACGCAATTTCGGCCGCGCTGCCATCGATCAAACATTGGGATATGCGATCGACCTTAAAAACTTCCACGAAACCAGCCATGACTTGCGGATCGTGCCGATATTGGTCGCAACGGATGCGGCAGACACATTGAGCAGTGCTGATTGGGGGACGGACAATGTGATGTCGCCCCTTTTGACAAACGCAGATAGCCTTTTGTCCAAGATTCAGCACGTCGCTGATCGCTTTGGCCACACAAAGCTCGATGCGACTATCTGGGCGGCAGGCCGCTATAAGCCGACCCCGACCATCATCGAGGCGGCACAGGCCCTCTACCGGGGTCATAGTGTTGATGAGATTTCGCGATCCGAGGCCGGAGCTGAAAACCTCACCACGACATCGGCCTATATTGCGGCTGTGGTCGAAACCGCGAAGCGCGAGCAGAAGAAGGCAATCTGTTTCGTGACGGGTGTGCCCGGTTCGGGCAAAACGCTAGCCGGGCTCAGCATTGCGAACAGCCGCATGCGGGCGCACGAGGATGAGCATGCCGTGTTTCTCTCGGGCAATGGTCCCCTGGTCGATGTGTTGCGCGAAGCACTGACCCAAGACGCACTGGAGCGATATCTCACGCTTCCACGGTCCGAGCGTCCGTCCCGCGCCTCGGAATATCAAAAATCATGTGCCTTCATTCAGAACATTCACCACTTCCGGGACGACAATCTCGAGGGGAATATGCCGCCCGTCGAAAAGGTCGTGGTCTTTGATGAGGCACAGCGCGCCTGGGGTGAAGAACAGACCAGCCAATTTATGCGACAGAAGCGCGGTCAGATCGGCTTTGCCATGTCCGAACCACGGTTCCTGCTTTCGGTGATGGACAGACATTCTGATTGGTGCACCGTCGTGTGCCTCATCGGCGGTGGCCAAGAAATCAACACCGGCGAGGCGGGCTTGGGTGAGTGGCTTGACGCCCTTGCGGGGCATTTTCCGCACTGGCAGGTCCATTTGCCGGAGCAGATTCTGGGCCGTGAATATCTGCTGGCAGGGCGCGGCGAAGAGGCGATTGCGGAGATCGCTCCGACAAAGACCCCCGACCTTCATCTATCGGTGTCGCTTCGTTCATTCCGGGCTGAAAAGCTCTCTGACTTTATCGGCGCGATTATCGAGGGAGATGGTGATCGAGCTCGGACGCTGCTGTCCCAGCTGACCGAATATCCCGTCGTCATTACACGCGATCTGATCGCGGCCCGCGAATGGCTTCGTCGCCATCAGCGTGCCAATGAACGGGTCGGCTTGCTTGCCTCCTCCAATGCGCTTCGGCTCAAAGCCGAGGGTGTATTTGTCAAAGCGAAGATTGAGCCACCAATTTGGTTTTTGGCGCCGCCAAGCGATGTCCGATCATCCAATATGCTCGAGGACGCTGCCACGGAATTTGACGTGCAGGGCCTGGAACTGGATTGGGCATGTGTGTGCTGGGACGCCAATCTGCGATGGGCTGCTGACGGCTGGAGCAGCATGGCGTTCAAGGGTACCAAGTGGCAGCAGATCAATGATCCACAGCGTCGGTCCTATCTGCTGAACGCTTATCGCGTTCTTCTCACCCGCGCGCGGCAAGGGCTGGTCATCTTCGTGCCCGAAGGAGATCCAATAGATCCATCACGCAATCCGGCATTTTATGACGGCGTCTTTGAATTCTTGCGAAGCTGCGGCATTCCAACAATCGAGGACGTAGAAACAGATGTCCCGTTGCTAATCGGCGAGGCGCATCACTGAGCCATCGCAGACATTGGGACTGGCGATTATCGCGGTACGCAATGCCGGTGCTTTCATCCGGAGATCAAGCCAGGCCGCCCGCGACTTGATGAAAAATGAGCTGCCAGTTGAAGCGTGCGGAGCAAAGGCAGAGTGGATGGTATGGCGGATCTGTCCGGCCGGTGTTGGCGCAGATGCTCAACAATCTCAGATATGAAATCCGCGACCCAAACAAGCCGGCCGCCGCCGAGCGTGGTACGCTCGCCTCCGCCCATTTGCAGCAGCGCTACCTGATCAAACTCAGCCGGTAGGTCGAGTCCATCAAAGAGCGACGGCACATATCTGCGGCCGCGCTCAAATTTGGCAGTAAAGCGATGTTCGCGTTTCTCCCACGGATCAGCATCCAATGAGCATTCCACGTGGAGGAGGTGACGGGTCACTGGATTGAGGGCAACGATGTCGAGTTCGCCTTCGAAGCCGCCTTTTTCGCGCTTGCCAACCAGCACAGACTGTCGAACGAAATAACCGCGATATTCCAGCCATTCGGCTGTTTGCTGCTCGAGATGGTTGCTCATGCGCAACGGTATAATCACGTTGGATCGTCGACGGAACTGTCGGATTCAGCCAATTCGACGTGGCAATCGATCGTGTCCCAACACATGGTGTAGGTTCGCCGGCGTAGCCATGGCGATCTCCGGCTAGAGCCGGGTTGATCATGCTGCCATAGGCGGCAGCGTGACGAGGGGATCATCGCCGATTTGGGCGACGCTTTCCAGTGTCATGTAGCGGGAGCGCTGGACGGCCCATTCATCATTTTGTTCCAGCAGGATAGCCCCGACTAAGCGGGTGATGGCGTCTTCGTTGGGGAAGATGCCGACCACTTCTGTTCGCCGCTTGATTTCGCCGTTGAGGCGCTCGAGCGGATTGGTCGAGTGCAACTTCGTGCGATGCTGGGGCGGGAAGGACATGTATGCCAATACATCTTGCTCTGCATCATCCATCAGCTTGGCGAGCTTGGGCACTGCCGGTCGAAGCTGATCAGCCACCTTGCGCCACTGGATCGTGGCGGCCTCGGCGGTTTCCTGAGCGTAAGCGGTGGCGATCAGTGCGGAGACGACACGGTTCCGGCTCCGCCCGGCATGAGCGATGGCATTGCGGGCAAAATGGACGCGACAGCGCTGCCAGGTGGCATTGAAGACACGCGACACCGCCGCCTTGATACCCTCATGGGCGTCGGAGATGACGAGCTTCACACCGCGCAGGCCCCGCCGCGCCAGATTGCGCAGGAAGTCGGTCCAGAAAGTCTCGGCTTCCGATGCGCCGATCGCCATGCCCGGCACCTCGCGGCGGCCGTCGCTATTGACGCCGACCGCTATGGTGACCGCCACTGAGACGACCCGCCCCGCCTGCCGTACCTTGAGGTAAGTGGCATCGACCCAGAGATAGGGCCAGTCGCCTTCGATGGGCCGATCGAGGAACGCCTTCACCCGCTGGTCGATCTCCTGGCACAGCCGGCTGACCTGGCTCTTGGAGATGCCGCTCATGCCGAGTGCCTTGACCAGATCGTCGACGGAGCGCGTCGAAATGCCCTGTATGTATGCCTCCTGGATTACGGCTGTCAGCGCCTTCTCCGCCAACCGGCGGGGCTCCAGGAAGCCGGGGAAATAGCTGCCGGTGCGCAGCTTGGGGATGCGCAGTTCGACCGTTCCGGCCCGCGTCTCCCAATCCCGATCGCGGTAGCCATTGCGCTGGGCCTGCCGCTCTGCGCTCCAGCGGCGCCCGTCAGCCCACCGACCTCGAGTTCCATCAGCCGCTGCGCCGCAAAGCCGATCATCTCGCGTAGAAAATCGCTGTCGGCACTCTTTCCCAGCAGCGCCTGAACGTCCATCATCTCCTTGGTCATCGGGATCTCCATAGCTTGAGTCTCGCAACCCAAATCTATCCGAGATCTCCGATGGCCACCCGCGAAACTGACCGGCCGCTACTGCGCTTGATCGATGAGCGCGCGTCCGGTCAGCTTCGCTAACCGTCGAGCTACACCATCACCGGGGACACGACCTGGCAATCCGCAGAATATTGTCTGGTATCGCTGCGATATCCAAGCTTTACCGTATGGCTCAAGCGGTTGTCCTTGAAACAGACTGACAGTTTGAGCCAAAGGGCTGTTATGATTTCGATTCACTGGGTGCAGCATCCCATCGGTCATGGCGGTTTCCATACGGGGCATCTCGAAGGCCCAAATGGAGAACGCTTTAACTGGGCCTTTGATTGTGGGGCTCGGCGTACCAGGCAATTCGACACCTATCTGCGTAACTGGACGAGATCTGCGGTAGGACCGTTGGACTGGTTGTTCATCTCGCATTTCGATACCGATCATGTGAGCGGTCTGGATACGCTAATGTCCCGGATGGTGGTCCGGGATGTGATGGTTCCTTACCTGAATGAGCGTGAACTTGCTTATCTTCTGCTGCACGAAATCAGCCGCGATAATCTGGACCGATCATTAGTTGAATTAGCTGCGGATCCAGCTGCCTATTTCCTATCTCGAGGCGCTGAGCGAGTGACTTTCCTCGGCGGTCGAGGTCGGGAAGGCGAATTGGATACGATCGACTTCGACCCAGATCCCCGGGATGGCCGCGGCTGGATCTGCAAGCTCCAACCTCAACCCCGCCCACTTAAAGCTCCCCTTTGGGCCAGCGGGAAAAGCCAGCCTTCTAAAGTTCGATGGGTGGATACTTCCGGCTGCCAAATTAATGTGCTGATGGGACCCGTCGGTTTGCGTCTCAAGCCCTATCGTGCTCCCATTATTCCCTTTGAACATCGAGGCTTGATCAAGACAATCCAGGCGCTTGTTGGAACGGCGGCCCCGGTTAGGGCGCGGCCCGGGCTGGCCGGGCTCGCCTATGGGGTGGCAAATCACGCAAGGACTTCGGCTGGCCGCGCGGCGTTGCGGAAAATCTTCAAGAACTATGTCGGCTCGTCCAATCGGGCTTCGCTATCTTTGCTCAGTGAGCCGGTGATCAACGATGAGAATGATTGCTATTGGCATCTTCGCCATCCTTTCGATTTGGAATACGGGTCCGGCTTAGCGGCCTGGCTAAACACAGGCGACGCTGAGCTTCGCAAGGCCCGCGACCTTCACGATTGGGAGAATTGGTATGCCGCCGAGCTCAAACACGTTAGGGCGCTTGCCCTACCCCATCATGGTTCGGATAGAAATTCAGACGAGGATTTCCAGGATCTGTGTCCGGCGGCGACCTTGATCGCTCATGTGAAAGCAACCAGCACTAAGCATCCAGGGCCTGATGTGATTCTCACCGCTGGCCCTCGACTGGCATGTGTGACGGAAGATACGTCCAGCAGGATTGATATGTGGTTTAGGGTGCGTTGAGGCGACTTTCATCTCAGCCGTATAGCTACTGTCAACCCATGCACGAACCCGCTCCGCGGGAGGTCGTTTGACCCGCGTGTTCGCTTACTGGTCGGCGGTTCGTCACAGGTAGGCCGAGCACTCGGGGGCGCGAACGCTAGAGCTGCGGCAACGCGCCAGAATTGGGCCTGCGTAGCAGTGTACCAGCGTGTCGTCAGGTGACGTAAATGCAGGCGGTGTGTGAGAATTTCTCGGTGGTGCCATCCGTGCGATTAAGCCAGAAGCAGCGCGTGCCGAAATCGGCGGTCCGCACGCTGAAATGCGTGATCCCGCAACCGATCTTGTCTGGCGCCTCAGGGTGCCGCTCGAGAGCCGCGCGCAGAATCACCGCATCCGCTTCGTTCACCCTGTCGCCCAAATCGTAACGGTGAAGCATGTCATTGAGATGGGCGACAGCATCGCCGCGCTTGGCAAAATGCATCGGCCCAAGATCAAGTGGTTTTGCCGGCATAATACGCCTTATGCCTCCTGGTTCAGCTGCGATGTCGGATCGTCGGGCGGGAGCAGCCGCTCGCGCAGTTCACGAACGATGATCACTGGAATGTCCATCGCTTCGAGGCTGTCGCGGCGCTCGCTCAACCAGGCGAGACAGTCTTCCTTGGTCAAATCGTCGCGCGCGATCTTCTCGTAGAGAATGACTGCGCTCATGCGCGAAAGGCCGAGCTCTATGAGCGAGAGCAAGGTACGCGAGGACACACCAAATTCGAGCTGCGTGCCAATATCGAGATCCTCATCAATCAGATCCTCGCGGCCGATCTCGCGCAGATGCTTGTGCAGCACACCCGGCTGGTACGCGATTGGCATGGCACCGGCCACACGGTGATCGTGCTCGACGAAGGCTTTGAATACAACGGGCAGCGCTGGAGATCGCTGACGGCCGTGGCCAAGGCGATCACCGGCACGCATTGGAACGGCAATCGCTTCTTCGGGCTGACGGAGCCCAGGAAGTGAAATCGCTGTGCTGCGCGGTCTACACTCGCAAGTCCACCGAAGATGGGCTGGAGCAGGAGTTCAACAGCCTCGATGCCCAGCGCGAAGCTTGCGAAGCGTACATCCTGAGCCAACGTCACGAAGGCTGGAATCTCGTTCCATGTCACTACGACGACGGCGGCTTCTCCGGAGGCAACATGGAGCGCCCGGGCCTCAAGGCATTGCTTGGCGATGTTGACGCTGGGTTGGTTGATGTCATCGTCGTCTATAAGGTCGATCGACTGACCCGCAGTCTCGCCGACTTTGCCAAGATCGTCGAACGGCTCGATGCGAAGCAGGCCAGTTTCGTATCGGTAACGCAGGCATTCAACACGACCACCAGCATGGGACGGCTGACGCTGAATGTCCTGTTGTCGTTTGCCCAGTTCGAGCGCGAAGTCACCGGGGAGCGCATCCGCGACAAGATCGCTGCCTCGAAGAAGAAGGGCCTGTGGATGGGCGGTCCCGTACCGCTCGGCTATGAGGTGGTCGAGCGCAAGCTGGTGCCGGTGCCGGAGGAGGTCGAGCGGGTCAGGACGATCATGCGACGCTACCTCGAGATCCGGTCGGTACCGGCTTTGCTCGAGCAGCTTCGAGCGGAAGGCGTCGTCACCAAGGTGCAGCGCCGGGTAAGCGGTCCCCATCGCGGCGGCATCCCGTTCCGGCGGGGCAGCTTGTTCTACCTGCTCAAGAATCCGGTTTACCGGGGTAAGATCGTCCACAAGGGCAACGCCCATGATGGGGAGCACGAGGCGATCGTGGACGAGGATCTATGGGAGCGCGTCCAGATGCAGCTCCAGGAGAAGGCTCCACCGCGTAAGCGGCCGAAGAATGACCGACAGAACGCGCTACTGGTTGGCTTGCTCGTCGATCGGCACCAACGGCAGATCGTGCCGACTTATACCACCAAGGGAACTCGCCGTTACGCCTATTACGAGACCCGGAAAGACCTTGCCCGCCCTGCCGATCCACCATCAACCCGGTTTACGCAGGGCCTGCTCGACGGGCATGTTTTGCATCACCTTGGAAGGCTGCTAGGCGATGATCATGGCTTGCGTCGGTTGGCGAACATCGAACAGGCCGACCTGCTCCGTGCCATGTTTGAGGGAGCCAAGCTCCTCGCTGCGCGCCTGACGCGGCCAAGCGATGCACATGCTGCGATCCAATCACTGGTCGTGTTGATCAAGGTGGAGAGCGGCAGTCTTGATCTTACCCTTAAGCCCGCCGCTCTCGGTCTGGCCAATCAGCCATGCTGGCGTTTCAGCATTCCCCTTCCGGCCCGCAAGCCGTTCCGCGAAGCCAAGCTGAGGATCGATGGCGACAAGCCCGGAAAGCCAGTGAAGGACGACTTGATCGCACTGCTGGCGGACGCGCACGCCGCTCTGGAGCTTGTCCAATCCAACCCCGAACTCAGCCTTCATCAGATCGGTAAGCGCGAAGGGCGCTGCCGGACCCATCTCGCTCGCCTCCTGCGCCTCGCGTGGCTCAGCCCGCGGATTGTCGAAGCGATCGTCGAGGGCTCCCAACCCCGGAATTTTAATCGCCAACTCCTCCTCGCGGCGAACCTGTCGATCGAATGGGCGGAGCAGGAGCAGCTGTTGGGCTTCGCTGGCTGATCGCCCAACCATCGAGCAAACCACAGTGAAGCCAAGTTATTCTCGACAGAGAATCCGGCCGTTTTTGCGCCGCCAACCAAGGGCGGAGTCGCGTCTCTGACTGCAAGTCGGAAAAGATGCGCCGCGAAATGCCGCGGAACCGCGCCGCATTCACGCGGGATGCCCCCGAGGGGGTGAATTTGGTTTGCTACGAAGACTGAATGGTGCGGTCGAGAAGACTCGAACTTCCACGGCCTTTCGGCCACAACGACCTCAACGTTGCGCGTCTACCAATTCCGCCACGACCGCACATTTTCCGGGAACCGGCGGGGCCGGTGCCTTGGTAGGAGGCGGCCCTTAGCAAAGGCTTTTTCCTCATGCAACAACCGATCTTCATTTGCGTTGTTTTGCCCGGAGAAAGTCGGGGAACGAGTGACGAATAGAGGAAGGGCTGCTCATGTCCGCGCGCTTCTGGTTATTTTCATGTGCATGCGCGGCGACGGCCCTCACCGGGGGCTATGGGCTGGGCCTATATGCCACGACGTCGCCGCGGGCCGCGCTGGAAACGCCATTGCCGCAAGCCGCGATGCCGCAGGATAGCCTTTCTGATCCTGCCGGTCTGACTGGCCCTGCGGTCGTTGATTGCAAGGGATGCGGCCCCACGCTGGCCGATCGGCAAATGGCGGCAGACCTGGCAAACTGGAATGGGTCGAACGATCCTGATGTCCGCCATGATGAGGCGCGGTATGACCTGGGCGAGGCCGTCCCTGAACCGCCACAGGCCGGAGGGGCGTCGTCTGTATCCCTGGAGGGGCTTGATGGTGGATCGGGCGACGGCGGCCCGCATGGGATGAAGATCGCTCAGGCCGCCGGAGACAGAACGTCCGCCGAGGATGCCCCGGCGGACGTTGCCATGTCATATTGATGCCGTTCTGCCGGACCGCCGTTTATTCGGCGGCCACAACTTCCGCCGGAGCATCGCTCAGCGGATGGGCGAGGCGGCTCACCATCTCCTTCGGGCAGATCTGCCAGAAATAACGGCGCCAGCGATCCCAGTCGTCCAGGATCGTGTTTGACCATTTGCTGTCGGTCGCCACGGCATGCTGGGCGACCAGGGCCTTCAGCTCCGCTTCCCAATGCGCACTTTCCAGCCGCTGCCAGAGGATGCTTTCCGGATTGGCCCGTGTCGGGAAGCTGCCATCTTCATCCAGGATGAAGGCCATGCCGCCGGTCATGCCCGCACCGAAATTCGCCCCGGTCCTGCCCAATATGACTGCGGTGCCGCCGGTCATATATTCGCATCCGTTCGCGCCGCAGCCTTCGACCACCACCTGTGCGCCCGAATTGCGCACGGCGAAGCGTTCCCCGGCCTGGCCCGCCGCGAACAGCTTGCCGCTGGTCGCGCCATAGAGGACGGTGTTGCCGATGATCGTGTTGTCCTTGCTCGACAGCGGCGAGGATACGGTGGTGCGCACCGTGATGATGCCGCCCGACAGGCCCTTGCCGACATAATCATTGGCATCGCCGAACACTTCCAGCTTGATGCCCTTGCACAGGAAGGCGCCCAGCGACTGGCCGGCCGAACCGCGCAGCCGCACGGTAAGGTGCCCGTCCGCCAGCGTCGACATGCCGAACTTTTCGGTCACGGCGGCCGACAGGCGGGTGCCGACGGCGCGATGCGTGTTGCGCACCGTATAGGTGAGCTGCATCTTCTCGCCGCGTTCGAACACGGCGCGGGCGTCCTTCATCATCTGCGCATCAAGGCTGTCCGGCACTGGGTTGCGCCATTCGGTCAGGCTGAAACGGCGCTGATCGTCCGGCGCATCCACCTTGGCGAGGATCGGGTTGAGGTCGAGATCGTCCAGATGCTCGGCGCCGCGATTGACCTGCTTCAGCAGTTCGGTCCTGCCGATCACCTCGTCCAGGCTGCGATAGCCCAGACGTGCCAGTATCTCGCGCACCTCCTCCGCGATGAAGGTCATGAGGTTGATGACCTTTTCCGGCGTACCGGTGAACTTTTCGCGCAGGCGCTCATCCTGCACGCAGACGCCGACCGGACAGGTGTTGCTGTGGCACTGGCGCACCATGATGCAACCCATGGCGACCAGCGACAGCGTGCCGATGCCGAACTCCTCCGCGCCCAGGATCGCCGCGATCACGATGTCGCGGCCGGTCTTGAGGCCGCCGTCGGTGCGCAGCTTCACGCGATGGCGCAGGCCGTTCAGGGTCAGCACCTGATTGGCTTCGGAAAGCCCCATTTCCCAGGGAGTGCCAGCATATTTGACCGACGTCTGCGGCGAGGCGCCGGTGCCGCCAACATGCCCCGCGACCAGGATGACGTCGGCATGTGCCTTCGCCACGCCCGCCGCGACGGTGCCGATGCCCGCCTGGCTGACCAGCTTCACGCAGACCCGCGCGCGCGGGTTGATCATCTTGCAGTCGTAGATGAGCTGCGCGAGATCCTCGATCGAATAGATGTCATGGTGCGGCGGCGGCGAGATCAGCGTCACGCCGGGCGTCGCATGGCGCAGCTTCGCGATGAACTCGGTCACCTTGAAACCAGGGAGCTGTCCACCCTCGCCGGGCTTGGCACCCTGCGCGACCTTGATCTCGATTTCCTCGGCGCTGCCCAGATATTCGGCATGGACGCCGAAGCGGCCCGACGCGATCTGCTTGATCACCGAATTGGCGTTGTCGCCATTGTCATAGGGCTTGAAGCGGTTCGCATCCTCGCCGCCTTCGCCCGACACGGCCTTGGCGCCGATCCGGTTCATGGCGATCGCCAGCGTCTCATGCGCTTCCGGAGAGAGCGCGCCCAGCGACATGCCCGGCGTCACGAAGCGCTTGCGGATCTCCGTGGTCGCCTCGACCTCGTCGATCGGCACGGCCTCGCGGGCGAAGTTGAACTCCAGCAGGTCACGCAGATAGACCGGCGGCAGGTCGCGCACACCGCGCGAGAATTGCAGATAGGTCGAATAGCTGTCCGTCGCGACCGAGGTCTGCAACAGGTGCATCAGCTGCGCCGAATAGGCATGCGTCTCGCCCCCGTTGCGCTGACGGTAGAAGCCGCCGACCGGCAGGCGCACCACGGCACCGTCATAGGCGGCGTCATGGCGCATCTTCGCGCTATAATGGAGCGATTGATAGCCTTCGCCCGAAATCTTCGCGGGCATGCCGGGGAAGAGATCGTTGACCAGTGCACGCGACAGACCCACAGCTTCGAAATTATAGCCGCCGCGATAGCTGCTGATGACCGCGATGCCCATTTTGGACATGATCTTCAGCAAGCCTTCATTGATGGCGATGCGGTAGCGTTCGAAACAGGCCTCCAGCGACAGGTCGCCGAACAGGCCACGGGCATGGCGGTCAGCGATGCTCGCCTCGGCCAGATAGGCGTTCACCGTGGTCGCGCCGACCCCGATCAGCACCGCGAAATAATGGGTGTCGAGCGCTTCGGCGCAGCGCACGTTGATCGACGCATAGCTGCGCAACCCCTTGCGGACGAGATGGGTGTGCACGGCCGCCGCCGCCAGCACGCCGGCGATGGCGACGCGGCCGGCGCTGACATGCTCGTCGGTCAGGAAGATTTCGGTGCGGCCCTCGCGCACGGCCTGCTCCGCTTCCTCGCGGATGCGGGCGATGGCGGCGCGAAGCTGTTCCTGCCCGCCTTCGGCCGGGAAGGTGCAGTCGATTTCCGCGACAGCCGGACCGAAATGGCTCTTCAGCTTCGCCCATTCGGTCGAGGTCAGCACCGGCGAATCCAGCACCAGCACATGGCTGTTCTGCGCTTCCTGCTCCAATATGTTGTGCAGGTTGGAGAAGCGCGTCTTCAGGCTCATGACATACCGTTCCCGCAACGGATCGATCGGCGGGTTGGTGACCTGGCTGAAATTCTGGCGGAAGAAATGGCTGATCGTGCGTGGCTTGTCGGAAATGACCGCCAGCGGCGTGTCGTCGCCCATGGAGCCGACCGCTTCCTTCGCATCCTCGACCATGGGGGCGAGGATCAGCTCCATATCCTCCAGCGTCAGATTGGCGGCGACCTGGCGGCGCGTCAGTTCGGCCTTGTCCCAGGCGGGCAGGGCGGACGGCGCCTCGCTCAGATCATTGACCGTCATGAAGTCCTTGATCAGTTCCGAATAAGGGCGCTCGCCCGCAATCTGGTCCTTGATCTCCCGGTCGTCGAAGATCACGCCTTCCTGCAGGTCTACGGCGATCATCTGGCCCGGACCCATGCGGCCCTTCCGGACGATGGTGGTTTCGGGCACGACGACCATGCCGGTTTCGGAACCGACGATCAGCAGATTGTCGCCGGTGAGCGTGTAGCGCAGCGGGCGCAGCGCGTTGCGGTCGACGCCGGCCACGACCCAACGGCCGTCGGTCATCGCCAGCGCGGCGGGGCCGTCCCACGGCTCCATGACGGAGGCGAGATATTCATACATGTCCGAATGCGCCTGCGGCAGTTCGGCGTCGGCCGACTGCCAGGCTTCGGGGACGAGCATGAGCTTTGCCGTCGGGGCATCGCGGCCGGAGCGGCAGATCGCCTCGAACACCGCATCCAGCGCGGCGGTGTCGGAAGCGCCGGCCGGGATCACGGGCTTGATGTCTTCGGAGTGATCTCCGAAGGCCAGCGACGCCATCTTGATCTCGTGGCTCTTCATCCAGTTCTTGTTGCCGCGGATCGTGTTGATCTCGCCATTATGGGCGAGCGTGCGGAACGGCTGGGCCAGCCACCATTGCGGGAAGGTGTTGGTCGAATAGCGTTGGTGGAAGATCGCGACCCGGCTCTCGAACCGCTCGTCCTGCAGGTCAGGATAGAAGACCGACAGCGATTCGGCGAGGAACAGCCCCTTGTAGATGATCGACCGGCAGGAGAGCGAACAGATGTAGAAGTCCTGGATCTGGGCGGCGATCACCTTCTTTTCGATCCGGCGGCGGATCAGGTAGAGGTCCTTTTCGAACTCGGCCTGATCGCGTTCCTCCGGCATGGGGCCGGCGATCATGATCTGCTCGATTTCGGGACGGGTGCGCTGCGCCTTTTCCCCGATGACGGAAACGTCGACCGGCACCTGGCGCCAGCCATAGATGGTGTAGCCCGCCTCGATGATCTCGCTCTCGACGATGGTGCGGCAGGTTTCCTGAGCGCTGAGGTCGGTGCGCGGCAGGAAGATCATGCCGACGGCAAGGCGGTTGGGCAGCGGCTTGTGACCCGAATCCGCGATCGCATCGTCGAAGAATCGTACCGGCAGGTCCACATGGATGCCCGCGCCGTCCCCGGTCTTGCCGTCGGCGTCAACGGCACCGCGGTGCCACACGGCCTTCAGCGCGTCGATCGCGCTGGCGACCACGCGCCGGCTGGCGCGACCGTCGGTCGCGGCGACCAGGCCGACGCCGCAGGCGTCGCCTTCCATCTGGGGATGATACATGCCCTCGGCCGCGATCCGTGCGCGCTCTTCGGGGCTGGCCATGAAATTGGTGTCGGTCATGATGACTTACCCTTGCATGTGGCCGTCCCTGTTCCTGGGTACGGCCGCTGTCATTCCGTTGGTTGCCGGCGGGGCCGGCGCTATTGTCAGTTGGCCTTCTTCGCGTCCGCGCCGATCAACGCGGTGAGACGCTCGCGTTCGGCCTTCGTCAGATCATTATAGGTTCGCGGCTTGGGCAGCTTGGCGAGTTGTTCCGCAGAGGATTTCATGATCTCCGGCATGGCCTGCATCATTTCAGGCATGATCTTCTGCATTCGGCCAATATAATGCGGGTCTGTGGCCAGCTCCATGAAGCCCGCACCGAATTTGGCGCCGACGGGCGTTTTCAGGAAGGCGCTGATCTGGTCCAGTTCGGCCGCGCTGTAGCGATAGGCGAAGGCCTCTGCCATGCCTTCCCGCATGTCCGGTTCATAGCGTCCCATGAAGCGACCCATGGCCGGCATCATGCTGTTGACCATCACGTCCATCCGCTTGCGGAAATTGGGGTCAATGATCGCCATCATTTCCTCGACCGTGCCTTTACCCAGGCTATCGGCCTTTTCCGGATCGAGGCCACCCATCTTCAGGAATTCGCGGATGGGCATTCGGGTCATGCCGTCCATCATTGGTCCCATCATCTTCTGCATCATCGGCCCCATCATCCTTTCCATGGTGCCGTCGGGCAAGATGATGGAGGCGATCGGCTGAGCCTTGGCCAGCAGTGCCGGGTCCACAGGCTGGACCGCCGCCGCCGCCGCAACCTGTGCCTGGGTCTGTGCCTGTGCAGCGATCGGGGTCGCCAGCAGGAGGAGGAAGGCGGCGCGCATCAGGCGGCCACCCTTTCCCCGGCCGCCGCCTTGGCCTTCGCCTTCAGGTAGCGGTGCATATGTTCGGTCACGTCGCGGCCGTCGCGGATCGCCCAGACCACCAGCGAGGCGCCGCGCACGATGTCGCCCGCCGCGAACACGCCGTCCATGCTGGTCATCATCGTCTTGTGATCGACGCGCAGCGTGCCCCAGCGGGTGACGGACAGGTCTTCCGCACCGAACAGCCTGGGCAGTTCTTCCGGATCATAACCCAGCGCCTTGATCACCAGATCGGCCTCCAGCACATGCTCCGTGCCCGGATCGGGTTCCGGGGCGCGGCGGCCCGATGCGTCGGGCTGGCCGAGGCGCATCTTCGTTACCTTGACGCCGGTCACATGGTCGGTGCCTTCGAAGGCGATGGGGGCGGAGAGCCAGACGAACTCCACGCCTTCCTCCTCCGCATTGGCGACTTCACGCTGCGATCCGGGCATATTGTCGCGGTCGCGGCGGTAGAGGCACTTGACCGAAGTCGCACCCTGGCGGACCGCCGTGCGGACGCAATCCATCGCCGTGTCGCCGCCGCCGATAACGACGACCTTCTTGCCATTGGCGTGGAGCGAACCGTCCTCATGCTCCGGCACGGCGTCGCCGAAGCCGGCCTTGTTGGAGGCGATGAGGAAATCGAGCGCCTTGACCACGCCCGGCGCGCCGACGCCCGGCGCCTTGATGTCGCGCGGCTTGTACACGCCGGTCGCGATCAGGACGGCGTCGTGACGGCTGCGCAGTTCATCCATGGTCGCGTCGCGGCCGACCTCGAAGCTTTCATGGAAGACGATGCCGCCATCCTTCAGGCGCTGGATCCGGCGCATGACGACGTCCTTCTCCAGCTTGAAGCCGGGAATGCCGTAGGTCAGCAGGCCGCCGGCGCGGTCGTGGCGGTCGTAGACATGGACATCATAGCCCGCGACGCGCAGATATTCCGCCGTGGTGAGGCCCGCCGGACCCGCGCCGATGACGCCGACCGACTGCCCCAGCGACGCGCCGGGCACGAGCGGCTCGACCCAGCCTTCCTTCCAGGCCGTATCAGTGATGAACTTTTCGACCGAACCGATAGTGACCGAACCATGGCCGGAAAATTCGATGACGCAATTGCCCTCGCAAAGGCGGTCCTGCGGGCAGATGCGGCCGCAGATTTCCGGCATGGTGCTGGTCAGGTTGCTGAGTTCATAGGCTTCGCGCAGGCGGCCTTCGGCGGTCAGGCGCAGCCAGTCGGGAATATGGTTGTGCAGCGGGCAATGGGTCGAGCAATAGGGCACGCCGCATTGCGAGCAGCGCGACGCCTGTTCCTCCGCCCTGTCCAGGATGAAGCTGCGGCTGATTTCCAGGAAGTCGTCGGCGCGATCGTCGGCCGAACGCTTCTCGGGATAGGCCTGGCCCGTTCCCACGAATTTCAGCATTGGATTGTCTGCCATGATGAGTCCCTGAAAAGAATTTGCAGGGTGCGCATAGCAGAAAAACCCGCAGAGTCACGTGGATTCTACGAATTAGGTCAGCACAGATGACATATTTATGGGAAAAACGCGCTGGAATGCACCCAAGTCTGAAATAATCTTGCGCTTAATATGGCCGATTTGGACCTATCTTAGGGAAAGCCACGCCAGGGCGGCGATTCCGGCGACGATTCGATACCAGGCAAATGGCGCGAAGCCGTGCCGCGACACCAGCCCGACGAACCATTTGATGACCAGCAGGGCGACGATGAAGGACACGAAGAAGCCCAGAGCGATGCTGTCCCATCCCACCGCCGCCGATGTCAGCTTGTCGCCATTCTTCAGCAGTTCCAATGTCGATGCCCCCAACATGGTCGGGATGGCGAGGAAGAAGCTGAATTCCGCCGCTGTGCGCCGTTCCACCCCCAGCGTCAGCGCGCCCATGATCGTCGCGCCCGAACGGCTGATGCCGGGGATCATGGCCATGCACTGGATCAGGCCGATGCCGACCACGCGGAGGAGGGGAATGTCGGCTATGCCGTGAAAGAGGTTTTCCTTCACCATCCGCTCGATCGCCAGGATCGCGACGCCGCCGGCGATCAGCGCCCAGGCGACGACCTTCGGCGCGCCCAGCAACTGTTCGATATGATCATGCAGCGCCAGGCCAATGATCGCTGCCGGGATGAAGGCTACCAGCAGATTGCGCAGGAAGCGCCAGCTTGTCGGTTCCCGGCGCAGCAGTCCCATGCCCACTGCCCAGAATGTACGCCAGTAAAGCACCACCACCGCCAGGATCGCGCCCAACTGGATGATGACGTTGAACATCGCCCATGTCGACGCATCATAGCCCAGCAATTCGCTCGCCAGGATCAGATGGCCGGTCGAGGATACGGGCAGGAACTCGGTCAACCCCTCGACGATGCCAAGCAGGATGACTGTCAGATAATGCAGGTCCATGGGCGGATGAGATCCTTATGGGGCAAGCAGGGGAAAGCCCTCCCCCGAACGGGGAAGGGCGTCAGGAACGTGGCATCCATTGTGCAGAAGCGAATGGCCCGTGCAAGACGGCCTGTCGCGGTCCCATGTCGGCCCGCCTGATCGGATTGCGACCGATCAGGCCTGAGCACGGCCGGCAAAGCGGCCATGCTTGCGGTAACGGACCAGCCATTTCTCCGCGACGGCCGCCATCGGCGTGGCCGCGACGCCCAGTTCGGCAAGTCCCTCCGCGCCGGGCGCGACGACATTATCCCTGGCCAGCATGGACAATTGGTCCTGCGTGATCGGGCCGCCCGGCAGCATGGCGATCAACGAGGCGACAGAGGCGGGAACGGCGCACAGGCTGCGCTCCCGGCCGATGGCCCTGGCGATCCAGGCGTTGAGTTCCCGCATCGTATAGCTTTGCGGCCCGCCCAGTTCATAGGTCTTGCCGCCATATTCACCGGGATTCCCGGCGGCATTGGCGACGGCCTGCGCCACGTCCGTGACATAGACCGGTTGGAACCGGGTGTCGGCGGCGATCACTGGCACCACGGGGGCGATGCGGATGATCTCCGCAAAGCGATTGAGGAACTGGTCTTCCGGCCCGAAAATGATCGAGGGGCGCAGGATGGTCGCATGGGGGAAGGCCGCCTTGACCGCCGCTTCGCCCTCGGCCTTCGACCGGCCATAGGCGGACGGGCTCTGCGCGTCCGCGCCAATGGCGGAGACGTGGACGAGCGCCCGGACGCCCGCTTCCGCCGCCGCCCTGGCGACGTTCGCCGCGCCGTCATGATGGGAACCCTGGAAATCGCCGGACAGTACGCCCACCAGATTGATGACGATGTCGCTGCCGGCAACGGCGCGGGCGACGCTTTCGGGCTTGCGGATGTCGGCCGCGACGAACTGGGTCTGGCCCAGGGCGCCCAACGGCTTGACGCGCAGGGCGGTCGACAGATCGCGCTGCGCCACGCGCACCCGCGCGCCACGCGCCAGGAGCGCCTGGGCGACCTGCCGGCCCAGAAAGCCGCCGCCGCCGAACACCGTAACCAGACTGTCCTTCATCACGCGTCCCATGCCTGTATGTTCAAAGGGAATGATCCTGCGCATCCCCTTTTTCGAGGGGACGCGTACGCCATCCCCTTGCAACAGCCGCCGCCCGCTGACAACTGCTTTACCCGATCCAGCCCTGCAAATCAGCAATCATCCACAGGCCCAGTCCCAGGAACAGAAGGGCCGCCCCGATCTGGAGCGCGCGCATCGGCACCTTCTTCGCCAATGCTTCGCCGAACAGCACGGCAGGGACATTGGCGATCATCATGCCCATCGTCGTGCCGGCCGTCACCGCCAGCACATTGTCGAACCGCGCGCCGAGCATCACGGTCGCGACCTGCGTCTTGTCACCCATTTCGACCAGGAAGAAGGCGACCAGCGTCGTCAGGAACACGCCCGCCTTCGACGGCGCGCGCAACGGTTCGTCCTCGTCGATCTTGTCGGGGATCAGCGTCCACGCCGCCATGGCGATGAAGCTCGCAGCCACGGCATAGCGAAACCAGGCTTCCTTCAACACGCCCGCGACCGAATGACCGACCAGGGCGGCCAGGAAATGATTGGCAAGGGTTGCTGCGAATATGCCCGCGATGATCGGCACCGGTTTGCGGAAGCGGGTGGCGAGCAGCATCGCCAGCAATTGCGTCTTGTCCCCCATTTCGGCGAGGGCGACGAGTGCGGCGGAGGTGAAAAATGCTTCCATCAGGATCTGTCCGGGCCAGGCGAAAGACAAAGACACAATGCCACCATCCGCTCCCGCCCGGCCGGACGGAGAGGATGATGCCATTGGTCTCGCCCGATGCAGGGAGGCTCAAAAGTCCCCTGCATCCCGTCCGCCACGACCTCTCGGCCAAATATGTTGACGAACGGTCCGTCCCCTTCGGAACGGCTGGCTACTCCCCAGATGACGCCGGGGCCTTATGATAATTCGGGGGGAGAGGCAAGGTCTGGCGGATGCCTTGTTCCGCAAGGGGCAGGATCCGGTCAAGGCGCGGCTCCCATCGCCGCGCCTTCCCTGATCCTGCCGTTTTCCTGCCCTGTCAGGCCGCGGCCGCGATCCCGCTGACGCCCAGTTCGGCCAGCGCGAACTTGCGGATATGTTCGCCCATATCTTCGCGATCCAGCGCCAAGGCGAGATTCGCCTCGATATAGCCTGCCTTCGACCCGCAATCGAAACGGCGGCCATCGAACGTCACGCCATGGAAGGGTTGGGTACCGATCATCGACGCCATGGCATCGGTCAGCTGAATCTCGCCGCCGGCGCCCTTCTCCTGCGTCTCCAGGATCTTCATCACTTCGGGCTGCAGGATGTAGCGGCCCGGCAGGATCAGGTTGGACGGCGCCGTACCCGGTGCGGGCTTTTCCACCAATCCCTTCACCTCGGTCAGGGCGCCGTCGCGCTGGCCCGGATCGATCACCCCATAGCTCGGCGTATCGGCCATCGGCACTTCCAGCGCACAGACCAGATTGCCGCCGACCTTTTCATAGGCATCGACCATCTGCTTCAGGCATCCCCGGCCGGGTGTCCCCTTCATGAATTCGTCGGGCAGCAGGATGGCGAAGGGCTCGTCACCGACAATGTCCCGCGCGCACCAGATGGCGTGGCCCAGGCCCAGCGGCTCCTGCTGGCGCAGGAACACCGCATTGCCGGGCGACAGGCGGGTGCCATCCAGCGCCGAAAGATCCTTGCCCCGCTCGCGCTGGGTCGCCTCGGCCTCATAGGCCATGTCGAAATAATCCTCGATCGCGCCCTTGCCGCGGCCGGTCACGAAGATCATCTGCTCGATCCCCGCCTCTCGCGCCTCGTCGACGGCATATTGGATCAGCGGCCGATCGACGACCGGCAGCAATTCCTTGGGCACCGACTTGGTCGCCGGAAGGAAGCGCGTGCCAAGACCCGCGACAGGGAAAACGGCTTTGCGAATCGGTTTATAGGACATGAGGCTCCTGTTTCTCGCTAGGCGCGTCGAAAGGCTTCGCCCTCCGCCACGTAAAGATCAAGCATGGAAGATTACTTAACCCCTTCAGACAGCCAGCAGGCGCTGCGCCACCCTTTCGAGGGATGCAATTTCCGCTTCGAGTTGCTCAAGCGAGACATGCGTCTGATTGTTCCGCGCATCGCGGCATGTGAAACCGCCGGGCGCGGGCTGCTGAAAGCCGCCGATGATGAGCGACCGGAAACGGTCGATCCTCTGCATGTCGCGCTCGATATCCGATATTTCCATCAATGCGCTGGCATTGCGCCTGTCCCGCATCGACACCATCGTTCGCATTTCGGTCATCAGCTTCGTCATGCCCGGACGGGTCCGGGCACCTACGGTCCGCACATCCCCCATGGCTTCCCGCATCATCGCGATCTTCGCCTCCAGGCTCTGCTCCAGCATCGTCCAGGCGCAGACCAGTCGACCCACCGCACATAAAAGCGCCGCATCTTCCGGCGCATAATCCGACACTGCCCTCAAATTGACTTCGGCAACCACGTTCACTTCATCCGCGCCCCGGCATGTTATGCTTTCCGCTCCAAAGAAAGCCTGCCCGTTTTGCAGCGCAAAAGGCTAGGGGGGGCGCCGATGCCGCCCGCAGCAGCGGCACAGGCCGTCGCCAACTGTGCCCAAACAGCGATGAGCCGTTAACCCTCTTCGACGACCGTTCAGAAATCGACAGCGATTCCCTTGCGTTCCCAGTCGCCATAGCGAACCGGGCTCAATTCCTCGTCATGAGGCGAAGGATTGTCGATCGGGTCGGGCTGCGGCACGGGCGGGCTCTTGGAAAGATGCGCGGGCGGCTTCACATGCGCGGGGCGCTTGCCGTTGAAGGTTCCCATCGATCATCCTTTCGATTGCGGGCGCGTCATCGTCACCCCATATTCAGGGCCGGCCCGCTTCTGGGCCGCAAAGGAGATTTGTGCAAGTGAGTGGGATGAAGACGGCGATGCTGTTGTCGGCGCTGACGGCGCTGTTCATGGCATTGGGCTATACGCTGGGCGGCAGCGGCGGGGCGGTGGTCGCCCTGCTGGTGGCGGCGGGCATGAACCTCTTCACCTTCTGGAACGCCGACAGGATCGTGCTGTCCATGCACAATGCGCGGGAGGTGGATGGGCAAAGCGCGCCCGAATTCTACACCCTCGTTGCAGAGCTGGCCCAGCGCGCCGGCCTTCCCATGCCGCGCGTCTACCTGATCGATGAGGCCCATCCCAATGCCTTCGCGACGGGTCGCGACCCGGATCATGCTGCCGTCGCGGCCACAACCGGCCTGCTCTCGATGCTGAGCCGGGACGAAGTCGGCGGCGTCATGGCGCATGAACTGGGCCATGTGCGCAACCGCGACACGCTGATCATGACGATGGTGGCGACCATTGCGGGCGCGATTTCCATGCTCGCCAATTTCGGCCTGTTCTTCCGCGGCGGCAATCAGGAAAATGGCCATGGCAATATCGTGGCGACCCTGCTCGCGGTGATCGTCGCGCCCTTCGCGGCCATGATCGTGCAGATGGCGATCAGCCGCACGCGCGAGTTTGGCGCTGATCGTGCGGGTGCGGAGATCAGCGGTAACCCCCGCGCGCTGGCCTCTGCCCTCGCCAAGATTTCCGGCCGCGCGGAAATGATTCCCAACCCGGTGGCGGAACGTAATCCCGCCGCCGCGCAACTCTATATCGTGCCCGTGCATGTGAGCGAGCTTTTCTCCACCCACCCGGCAACCGAAAAGCGCATCGCCGCCTTGGAGGAGTTGGCGGGCGGCACGTTCATGCCGCCTCGCGCCTCCGCCCTGTCTCCCGCTGCGGCGCCCCTCGAGCCCAAGATACGCAAGTCGAGCGCCCTCGATCCGCTCCGGCGGGACTAGAGCGATTTCCAAGCGATCGGCACCGATCGCTGGTTAAGAAATCGCGGAAAACAAGGAATCGAAAGCGGCGATCTGATTCAATCAGATCGAAATCCGCTCTAGCGCTGGTCGGGGAGGCGGGCGATCAAGCCCTGTTGAGGATCATTTGCTGTAGGGTGCCCTCAGCTGACTTTCTTCAGCAGCCATCCCACGGTCGATCCGCCCGGCAGGGCTTCGCTGGTGACCGCCAACTGCTTTGTGCCATGGGGGCGGCCATGGGCATCCACCCACAGGCCTTCCTCTATCGTCAGCTTGCCCGCATTGGCGCGGAATTGCCAGGTCGCGCCCGTGTCGATGCGCAGCAGCGCGCCCATCCCGTCGGCTGTGGGCGTGGGTTCAACGCCGGGCGCCAGGTGGAAGCGGAGCTGGACGGGCAGCTTCACCGGCTTGCGGCGCCGCGCTGCGGGCGTCAGCATGTCCTCGCCACGGATTTCCTTACCGTCTCCGCTCATCAGCAGCAGGCGACGATGGACATAGCCCATGCGCCGCACATAGCCGTCATGGCTGAGGTCGAACCGGCTGCCGCTTTCCGTTTCCTGCCGGTTGATCTCGACCTCGGTCACGCCCTTGCCCAGCGTGCCGTCGGGCAGCAGGGCGGTGGAATTGCTGTCGTTCAGCACCAGCGTGCTATGGGCGGCCGTGGTGCGCAGACCCTGCGCCAGATCGCGCGGTACCCACGCGCCCTCCAATGCCGCGCCGCCGCAATTGACGATCAACCGCTGCTGCCCGTCGCTGATCTCGATCGCGCCGGTGGAGGCGCAACCCGCATCCGCCAACTGGGCGACCGGGGGCGGGGCGGCGTCCACCTGTATCACCGTGGTCCCGGCGGCCAGCCGCTGATAACCCCAGCCATTGGCCTGCCGCAACGGGCGCGCGCGGACGCGGCTGGCGCGGATGACGGCTTCGACGGTGGCGGGATCGACGGCGCCGGCCCCCTGCCAGTTGCCCAGCCCGCCATCGCCATGGGTGAGGCCCAGCAAAGCAGGAACCGCCCTTGCCAGCGCCTCCATCAGGAAAGCGGGCGTCTGTTCACGCCGCACCTCATAGACGGCGGCGACCATGGTCAGCAGCATGATGGCTTCAAGCTGGTCCAGCGGCGACCGCGAAATGATGCCGCCATCGCCATGAAGGCCGGTGTCGAGTGCGCGTTTGAGGCCGGCTTCTCCGAACAGCTTGCGCGTCGCGCCGCCGGGCAGCAGCATAGAGGCCGCCACGATCCCGCCCCAGGCGACAAGGCGCGGCAGCCCGACCGGCGCCTTGTCCGCGCCGCGGTCCAGATGGCGGGCGGTGCGGGCGATGCAGTTCAGTACCAGCGAGCGATAGACAAGGTCGCTGGACGAGAGGATCAGCGGTGCATAGGCCGACCAGAAGAACAGGCGCCAGCCCGCATTGTCGGCGCGCCAGGCGGGTTCGCTGGGCGTGTCGGCATGGGCGGTCAGCCATTTGCGCATGACGCCTTCGGCAATCGGCGCGGCCTGTTCGCGGGTGGCCACGGCGGCAAGGTCGCGCAGCCAATGGAAACCGTGCAGATAATCGGCAAAGCCCGCCGGCACGCCGGGATTGGCGAAATCCAGCCTGTCCAGGGGCAGTTTCTGGCCCCGGAACAGGAAATAGCCAGCACGGATCGCCTGGCCCGCATGGGCGTTGCCGGGAATTTCGTCGTCCGGCACGGCGAGCAGCTTGAGTGGATATTTGCCCTTCAGCCGGCGGCCGTGGATCGGCGTCTTCCAACTCAGGAGATAGAAGCGATTGGCGATGCGTTGCGCCAGCGAAAGTCCCTTGTCATCCGCGATGCGGATGAGCCGCTTGCCCTGTTCGATCCCGTCCTCCGGGCCGGATCCGGCCTCCTCGGGGGCGGGATGGGGGGAAAGGCGGCGGCGGTCGCTCACCCGCCGCGCAACGTCCGGATATTGTCGGCATAGGCGGACGGCCCGCCCCGGAAGGTCGCTGTGCCGGCGACCAGCACATCGGCGCCCGCCTCAATGGCGCGGGGCGCGGTGGCGAAGTCGATGCCGCCGTCCACCTGAAGGCGGATGTCGCGGCCTGACTTCTCGATCATCTTCCGGATCGCTTCGATCTTGCGAAGCTGGTTGCTGATGAAGCTCTGTCCGCCAAAGCCGGGATTGACGCTCATCACCAGGATCAGGTCGACATCATCGATCAGGTAATCCAGCATCTTGGCCGGGGTGCCGGGATTGAGCACCACGCCTGCCTGCACGCCCAGCGACTTGATATGCTGGATGGAGCGGTGGATATGCGGCCCGGCCTCCGGATGGACGGTCAATATGTCGGCGCCCGCTTCGGCAAAGGCGTTCAGATACTGGTCCACGGGCGAGATCATCAGGTGGACGTCGAACGGCTTCTTCGTATGGGGGCGCAGCGCCTTCACCACGCCGGGGCCGATGGTGATGTTGGGCACGAAATGGCCGTCCATCACATCGATATGGATCCAGTCCGCCCCGGCCTCGTCAATGGCGCGGACCTCCTCGCCCAGACGGGCGAAATCGGCGGACAGGATGGAGGGCGAGATCAGGATCGGGCTGGTCATTTGACTATCGGCCTTAGCCTTGGCCGCAGCCAAGGGCAACGTTCGATTAACGCTATCCACAGGCTTTTGGCCACAGGCTTTCGGCACGTGCTTTGGCCGGGACGTGCCGATCCGAATCGCGGGCTTTCAGGAGAGGACGAACAATGTCGGGTCTAGTCCCGTCGACGGCTTCGAACCCTTCGGCAGGAACTGCTTGACGCCGTGCAGGGCAACCACCTGATTTCGCTGGACGATGGGCGCAGCGATCAGGCGCATGGCGCATTCGCCGCCATCCGCCGGACGGATGTCGACGTCCACCGTGAAGCCCCGCCTGTGGCGGATCGCATAGGCGCGCAACTGTTCCATCGCGGTACGACTTTCGGCTGTGTACAGCGACACGGCGAGGGGGCGGGGAACCGTTATCCCGCGCTCCAGCCCGAAAATATCATAGACGCCGTTGGTCCAGCTCAGACTGTCGTCGCCAAGGTCGCAATGCCACAGGCCAAGGCCGCGTTCCGCCAGTGCCCCATCGTCGCTGGCGATCCGGTCGTCCAGCATCACGGGCGCCAGATGGTCTCGCAAGGCGTAGAGCGGCCAGCTATGATGCAGGGGAAGAGGCTCGGTCGGGCGCAAGACAGGTCTTTCTGAATGCCGGATCGCACCATAGGGCTGGTCTGGTTAAGGCTTGATGGATCGTATCAGCCTTGCGACGAAAAAGCCATCGGTGCCGCCCTGCGCGGCGAGATTGTCCGGCAGGGTGCGGACCCAGCCCTGCGCCGTAGGCTGGATGCCGTCAGGCAATTCGGCGGCCGTCGCAGGCAAGGCGCTGAAATCCTTCCATTCGTCGAGGAAGCGGGCGACCTGCTCCTCGCCCTCGGCGCGTTCGAGCGAACAGGTGGCGTAGATCAGCATGCCCCCCGGCTTCAGCCACGCCGCGGCGCGCGCCAGCAGTTCGGCCTGGATCTCGGCCAGCTCCGCTATCTGCCGCGCGCCGATACGGTGCAGCACGTCGGGATGGCGGCGGTAGATGCCGGTCGCGGTGCATGGCGCGTCGAGCAATATGGCGTCCGCCGGAGCGTCGGGTTCCCACAGGCGCAGGTCCGCCTGCACGATCGCGGCGGACAGGCCGGTGCGCTCCAGATTTTCATTCAGGCGCTCCAGGCGCTTTTTGGACTGGTCGACCGCCGTCACGCGCCAGCCGGCAGCGGCAAGCTGCATCGTCTTGCCGCCAGGCGCCGCGCAGAGGTCCAGCACATCGCGTCCTTCTCCCCTGCCTAGGAGGCGCGCGGGGATGGAAGCGGCCAGGTCCTGGACCCACCAGGCGCCTTCGTCGAAGCCGGGAAGATCCGGGATGACGGCGCCTTCGGGCAGGCGGACATGGCCGGGGGCAAGGCTCAGGCCATTGAGGGCCTCGGCCCAATGCGCGGTCTGGCCGGGATCACGCAGGCTGATGTCGACGGGCGGACGCTGGGCATAGGCGTGGGCCGCGGCCTGCGGCATGGCCTCGCCCCATTGCGCGGCCCAGCGGCTGGCGGTCTCATGCGGCAGCGTGGGTGGCGAGGGTAGCGCGGGATCGGCGCGGGTCAGCGTGCCGAAGACGCCATGCACCAGCTTGCGGGGGCCGCCATCGACCAGCGGCAGGGCCGTCGCGATGGCGGCGTGGGGCGCGGTGCCCAGTGCCAGCACCTGGACAAGGGCGATGCGCAGGACCATCCGCGCCTTGGCATCATGGGGAAGCGGCTGGCGCGTGGCGCTGTCGATCAGCGCGTCGAGGTCCGGCAGGTGGCGCAGCGTCTCGGCCGCGATGGCGTGGACCAGCGCCCGGTCCGCCGGGGCAAGCCCCTGCGCCGCGCCATGCAGCGCGCCTTCGAGCGGATCGCCGCGGCGCAGAACGGCATCCAGCAGGCGAAGCGCGGCGCGGCGGGCGGGGAGGCCGGGGACGTCCTTGGGGGCAGATGGTCGGGGCATGGAAAGCGCCTAGGGCAAAATGCGAGGGAAAGTAAGTTGTGTTCGAATGCGAGTCGCGCCTTTGCCGATCGGGGGCCTGGCGGCGAACGCGGGGCCCGCGCCCTGCCGACGCAAACGGCCTGGATCAGCCCGCGCCCACCAGCGGCACAATGTCCACGGGGCGGCCATTGCGCCGCAGCTCGACCGTGACGCTGGGTCGTCCCGGCCCGGCATTCCCCAGCGGATCGCCCTGCCGCACCACATCGCCCACGGCGGCGTTCAGCCGCAGCAGCCCGGTGATCAGCGTCGTCCAGCCGCCGCCATGGTCGATGATGATGATCTGCCCGTAGCCGCGATAGGGGCCAGCAAAGACGACGCGCCCCGCGGTCGGCGCGACCGCCAGCGCATCGGGCCGCGTGGCGATGGTGAGGCCCCTTGACCGGACGCCGCCTTCCGACACCTCGCCCATGCCGGTCACCAGCTCGCCGACCACGGGCAGGCGATAGGGCGGCGGCGCGCCCATGCCGCGTGGACGGGCGGGCGCGGGGGCGCGGGCCTGGTCAGGTCGGGCGGGGCGCAGCAGGGGCCCCGGCAGGGCAGCCAGCCGGTCGCGCAGGTCACCTGCCTCCTCCAGCCTGTCCATCAGGTCGACGATGTCGCGGGCCCGCTCGCCAAGGGCGAGCGCCCGGTCGCTTTCCAGATCGGCATTGGCGCGGTAATCCTGCGCCGCGAGCCGCTTTTGCGCTTCCAGCTTTTGCAGCGCGGCCTGCCTCTGCTTCAGGTCCTCCTGGCTCTGCGCCAGGGACGCCGCCGCCTGCTCGGCAGTGGCGCGCAGCGCGCGGCTGCGCTCCAGTTCCGCGCGCAGGCCGGCTGTCCGTTGCTCGATGACGGGCAGCACCTGTGCCAGCACGGCGCGCATATGGATGGCATCGTCGATCGATCCCGGCTGGACGAGCGCCAGCGCCAATGGTCGCTGCGCCATCATCTGCAAGGCGGCGGTCAGGCGCACCACTGGCTCCTGCCTGGCGGCCAGACGAGCGGCCTGCGCGCGCTGAAGCCGGGCGACAATGGCGATGCGGGCCTGCGCGGCCTGGATGTCGGCCTCTGCCTGCTGGATGCGGGCGGCCATGGCGGCGGCGCGGCGACGGGCCTGATCGGCTTCGCTGCGGGCCGCGGCCGCCTGTTTCTCCAGCCGCTCGGAACGCGACCGCGCTTCCTCCGACTGGCGGCGCGCGGTCTTCAGGGCGGCCTGTTCCTCGCTGAGGCTGGTCCCGCCAGTGCCCGTCAGGATGATGGCCTGCCCATCGGCGGCGGGCAGGCGCGATCCGGCGAGCGCCGCCGCACCAGCAAGACATGCCGCGAAGATTGCCGTCCGTCTCAACCAAGGCCCCCTGCCGGCCCGCTATGCCGACCGCATCTGACTAGGCCGTGTTTGGGCGGAATGAAAGAACCTCCATTCCCGCATATTCCTGATCGGCGCAGGAACACGGGTCCGGTGGGCGCTATCCCTCGCGATGATAGGGATGGCCGGCCAGGATCGAGCAAGCCCGCCATAATTGCTCGGCCAGCATGGCGCGGGCCATCATGTGCGGCCATGTCATCGCGCCAAAGGCGATCAGCAGGTCGGCCTTGTCCCGCTCCGCATCGTCGAAGCCATCGGCCGCGCCGATCAGGAAGCGGCATTCGCGCTTGCCGGAATCGCGCCAGCCCTCGACATGACGGGCGAAATCAAGGGAACTGAGTTGCCTGCCCTTTTCGTCGAGCATGACGGTCACCGTGCCCGGCGAGGCCGGCGGCAGCTTGCCGCCCCGGTCGGGCAGTTCGGTGATCTTGAACGGCATGGTCAGCCGCTTGGCATAACGGTCGACCAGTTCCGCTTCGGGCGAGCGCCCGATCTTTCCGCGGGCAATGATGTGGAGAAGCATGTCCCCCCACTAGAGCGGGTTTCGATCTGATTGAATCAGATCGCCGCTCAGGTTTCCTTGTTTTCCGCGATTTCTTAACCAGCGATCGGTTCCGATCGCTTGGAAATCGCTCTAACGGCTCAGGACACGCTTGTCGAAGGGCGGCTCAGGCGGTTCCCGCTACCGGCGCGTCGACGAAACCCCACATCCGTTCCAGATTGTAGAAGCTGCGAACCTCCGGCCGGAAAAGGTGGACGATCACGTCACCCGCGTCGATCAGCACCCAATCAGCCACGGGCAGGCCCTCGACGCGGGCGGAGCGGCCAGTCGCCTGCTTGATCCGCTCGGCCAGCTTCTGCGCCATCGATGCCACCTGACGGGATGAACGCCCGCTGGCGATCACCATATGATCGGCGATGCTGCTCTTGCCTTCGAGGGGGATGGAGATGGTTTCCTGCGCCTGGTCGTCGTCAAGCGACTTCAAGACAAGGTCGTGCAGGGCGGCAACGCTGTCGGCATTATGAGCCGTGTCGTTGGCGGGATGCGGTCTGGTCAAAGATGCTCCATTCTAGACAATCAACCGGCGCGTGAGCGGGTCGCGCACGCGTTTGTGTTCATATTCGCGATGCCAGAGGGGGTCTGCCTGCCGCAGCAGGGTCGCCGATCTTGGATCAGGGCGAAAGCGCAGAAGCACAAGCGCCGGCGGTCTCCAATCCGTCCATGCTGCACTCTGGCGTGCGGGCCGGACGAAGCGCCGCAGCCAGCTCATGGCCGATGAGCCACGGGCGTCCTCATCATAGCCGGGCCGGGCGATTACGGCAATGGGCATAATCCGGGCTATGCCACGCCAGTCCCTCCATTGGCCGAACTGGGCAAGATTGTCCGCCCCCATCAACCAGATGAAGCGATTGCGGCGATAGCGGCTTTGCAGCGCCTTCACCGTGTCGATCGTGTAGCGGGTATGAAGCCGCGCCTCGATCGCAGTTGGCCGGATGAGGTTGCGCCGCGCAACTTTTTGGGCGTGGGCAAGACGGGCGGGTAGGGGCGCCATGCCGGTTTTCGGCTTGAGCGGGTTGCCCGGAGAGACCAGCCACCAGACTTCATCCAGTCGCAGAGCATCGATCGCGAACAGGGAAATATCCCGGTGTCCGTCATGCGCCGGATTGAAGGAGCCGCCGAGAAGGCCGATGCGTTTCATGATTCGCCCATGCCAGTCAGCGGCCCCGCACGCAAATTCAACGGGTGTGACGGGAGCACTCTCTTATTCTTAGTGAGCTAATAAATGGCCGCGACAAGCAATCTCAGCGTCCCATCCTGTGGTGAACGGCATTGGTTAGCTTCCTAATTTCATGCCGCCTTCTATTCTGCCGCGTTCGGCAGGGCCCGAATCGCTTCCGCCGAAGAGGGTTCGCGGACCAGCGCCTCCACCGGCTCCAGTTCCTCCAGTTCTTTGCCACCCGTCTCGATATTGAGGTCGCGAAGCTTGCGCCCCGTCACCAGCACACGACCTTCGAAGCTGCCGACGAAGCTGTTATAATCGGCCACGGCCCCGTTCAGCCGGTTGCCCAGCTTCTTGAGCGAACTCGCCGCTCCGGCCAGCCGCTCATATAGTTCCTTCCCCAGCATGCCGATTCGCTTGGCCTCGTCCGCCATCTTTTCCTGGCGCCAAACCGCCGCGACGGTCCGGGCGATGGCGATGAGGTTGGTCGGCGTGGCCAGCAGCACCCGCTTTGCAAAGCCATGGTCCCAAAGCTGGGGATCATGCTCCAGCGCCGCGGAGAGGAAATGTTCGCCGGGCACGAACATGATCACATAATCGGGCGCCTCGTCGAACTGGTCGGCATAGCTTTTCCGCCCCAATGTATCGACATGCGCGCGCATGGCGGCGGCGTGGGCGGACAGCAGCCGTTTCCTCTCCTCCTCGCTCTCCGCGCCATAGGCATCCTGATAGGCATTCAGCGACACCTTGGCGTCAATCACCAGCGCCCGCCCGCCCGGAATGCGCAGGATCGCATCGGGGCGCAAACGGCCGTCCTCGCCCTCCACGCTCACTTCGGTCCGGAAATCCACATGCTCGGACAGCCCACAGGTTTCCAGGACATTGCGCAACTGCTGTTCGCCCCAGCGCCCGCGCGCCTTGGGTGCATGGCGCAGCGAATCGACCAGCCGCTGGGCCTCGGCGCGCACCGCCTCCTGGCCCGTCTTCATCGATTCGATCTCGCCGCGAAGGATGCCATAGGCCTCTGTCCGCTGCTGCTCGATCTGGGTGATCTTCTGGTCGTAGCGCTGGATCGTCTCGTTGACCGGATGCAGCAATTGCCTGAGCTGCGCCTCGCTCTTCTCATGCGCCTGCGTCATGCGCTGGTCGGCGCGTTCCAGGAAATGGCTCTGCGCCTGGTGCAGCAGCTTGCCGCCAATCTCGCTGAACTGGGCGGAAAGCTGCTCCTTCGCGTCCTTGAGCGCGGCGATCTGCGCCTCGAAGGCTTCCGCCCGTGCCTGCGTGTCGGATCGCAACGCCGCCAGTTCCCGCCCCGCCACTTCCCGCGCCGCGCGCTCCGCTTCCACCTTCTGCGCCAGATCCGCCGCCTGCGCCGCGCGTTCCTGCGCCACCACCAGTTCCTGGATGGCGGCATTGCGCTGGGCCGCCGCCATGTCGAGCTTGCCCGCCAGATCGGCCTTTTCCGCCAGCAGCGGAGCCACGGACCGGCCCCGCGCCAGCCAGCCGATCGCCAGCCCCGCGACCAGAGCGACAATGACAAAGATGGTGGCCAGGCTGTCCATATATGCCCCTTTCCAGAACGAAAGGTGAACCTAGCCGCATGACGTCAATGCCGCAAGTCGGATTGTCTCGCCACAGAATTGAAAAAACAGATAAAAACTTAAGAATAGTGACAAGTCGTAACCGATATTAAAGAGAAATAGTGCAAGAAATAGATTGTCGAATTTCCCTTTTGCACGCGTAAATCCGCTCCATTTCTGCCGAAATTATCAATGGATCATGTCAGTTGCACCGGTCGGGCGCAGGCCGATCGAGCGCGACGACGGTGATGATCGTCGAAATCTGCGCACTGACAGATGTACTGCACACCCGTGTTCGATCGAATGAGCCTGCTGGCCATTCTTCCGGATATTCCGCATTGAAGGCGGGTTTTCCCGCCGCGATATAGGGCGCGGTATCGGAACAGAAATTGTCCAGGACGCAGCCTTCGAACAGGATCGCGTCGAACAGGGGAAGGAGCTTGGCGGATGATTTGCTCGCGTTCTTCTGCACCGGTTTCAGCCCATAGCCCCGTGCCCGAACCGACAGGGCGGTGACATAATCGATCATATCCTGCTCGGTCAGGGCGAAGCCGGTGGTCGATGCGCCATCCTCGAAGGAATCCATGACGTCGAATTCGACATAATCAAATCCCTTGTCGCGGCACATGCGCAATCGGTCATCCATGATCTGGATGAACTCGGGATAGCGGCGGATGTCGATATAGCGTTCCCCCGCAAAACCGGGATAGCTGTTGCCCAACAGTCCGGAAATGGCGGCCAGGCTGGCATAGTCTGGACGATTATTTTCGGCCGATCCAATGTCGAGATAACAGATCGTCCTGATCCCGCTGGCCTTGGCAAGCGTCACATAACTCGTCGGCGTGTCGAACCCGTCGACGTCGAGATAGGCGACCGCAGGCGGTGTCGCCGGTAATCCCTGGCTCTGCAATATCCAGTCCCAACTGGACAGCGGCGGCGGTGACGGGGTCGGTGACGGGCTGGGCGAAGGCGCTGGTGTTGGCGCGGGCGTCGGAGTCGGGGCGCTATTGTTGTTGGCGCCGCCACCGCTACCGCCACCACCACAGCCAGCAAGCATCAAAGCTGCCATTGCCAAGGCGCTGAGTTGCGAGAGATTTTTGTGAGCCGGAGACATAGTCATGGTCCCTGTATTTCGGGAACATTGATCGTGGATCACGAAATGGTTCCGGCGGGACGGGCAATCAAAACTGGCAACCTTATAAAGAAAAACAACTCACTCTGGGATATACCCTAAGATATAAATCAAATTTTATAATCGACGATCTCATATGTCGAATGATAGACCAATCTATTCATGAACGGGACAATTTTATGGGAATGCTGGTTAAATGAAGTTGACATAAGATCGTATCTAACAGCACATTAACCATGGAAAAAAATTGTTAAAAATCGAGTCGCCCCAAGATTGCGTGGTTTGACTGTAGCCATATGCGGCGCTTCCGATGTCCGGGCCGCAAGGGCGTTTTGAGAAAAGTGAGCTTTTTACTCTGATATCGCCTTATTGGCACGGATAATGGCCGGGACGGGCCGGATGGCATCGATTTATCGTCGATGCCAGGAGAAGTGCTGTCCTTCATTGTCCAATATATGTTCTGTCTCGGCTTTGCCGAATAAAAGAAAAAACGTTCAGGTCGCAAACTTATGATGTGATTTCCAGGATCCATAAGTTTGGGGGTTTGTCATGACCTTTGGCCATAGCGTCACAATAGACGGCTCTCTGGATGACTGGTTTGCCACCGATCGGATCGATGACAACAGTAATTCCGGCTATCAGATCTATTCAACCGTGGATAATGGCGACTTCGTCTTCGCGCTGAAGGCGCCCGTCGCCATCGGGACGAATACGACGATCTGGCTGAACACGGATGGCAAGACGTCCACCGGCTATCAGATATTCGGCTATGCGGGCGGCGCGGAATATAACATCAATTTCGCCGCCGACGGGACGATCAATCTCTATACCGGCGCTGCAGGTGAGACCCTGGTGCTCGGCGGCCTGACCGCCGCCTGGTCCGCTGATCACACGACCGTCGAATTCCGGCTGCCGACCGCTTCGGTGGGCAATCCGGCGGCGATGTACAGCTATTACGACATCAACGACACGATCTTCCTGCCGTCGAACTACCAGTCTGCACCTTTCACGGTCTTCAATCAGCCGACGGCGACCGAGGCGCCCGACATGCGGATCGGCATCGTCTTTTCGCAGACGACCTCCGATGCCTATTTCAACTCGACCGCCTATTCCCAGCTCTTCATGTCGGTCCAGTCCCAGGCGATGCAGGCCGGCATCCCCTTCGACATCCTGACCGAAGCCGATCTGACCGATCTCAACAAGCTTTCCCATTATGACGCGCTGGTCTTTCCGTCCTTCCGCAACGTACCGGTCGACCAGGTGGAGGCGATTACCCACACGCTCGAAATGGCCAGCAAGCAACTGGGCATAGGGCTCATCACCGCGGGCGAGTTCATGACGAACCAGCCCTATGTGAGTGGAGGCACCATTGGCGGCGACCCGCTTCCGGGTGATCCCTATGCGGCGATGAAGGTCCTGTTCGACGCCACGCGGGTCACGGGGGGCACCGGCAACGTGCAGGTGAACGCGACCGATCCGGCGGGTCTAGTGCTGGATCACTATACGAACGGACAACTCGTCAACAGCTACACCAATGTCGGGTGGAACGCCTTCACCAGCGTCAGCGGCACTGGCCAGACGATCGCGACCGAAACCATCAACGGCGGCCAGACCTATACGGCGGCGCTCGCCACCCAGACGGGATCGGCGCGCAATGTCCTCTTCTCCAGCGACGGCGTCATGGCCGACGCCAATATGCTGCAACAGGCGATAAGCTATGCGGTCAACGGGACCGGCCTGTCGGTCGGCCTGCATCTGACCCGCGATTCCGGCATCGTCGCTGCGCGCGTCGACATGGATCAGAGCCAGGAACTGGAAGACGTCAATCCGCCGGGATCCACGCCGGGCATCTACGACAAGCTGTTGCCCATCCTCACCCAATGGAAGGCCGACTACAATTTCGTCGGCAGCTTTTTCATCAATGTCGGGAATGGAACGAACGGCACCGGCACGGACTGGGCCATATCGGCGCCCTATTACAAGGCGATACTGGATCTGGGCAGCGAGATCGGCACGCACAGCCTGACCCATCCTGACGATACCAACAAGCTGAGCGCGAGCCAGATCGCGACGGAGTTCGGCGGCAGCACCTCGATCATCAACACCCAGCTCAGCAATTATCTGGGCTACGCCTTCCAGGTGGCCGGCGCCGCTGTCCCCGGCATGCCGGAAACGCTGCCGGTCTCCCAGGAGATCATGAAATATGTGACGGATTATCTGACGGGCGGCTATGCGGCGCAGGGGGCGGGCTTTCCCAATGCCTTCGGCTATATGACGCCCGACAATCAGAGCCAGATCTATTTCGCGCCCAACACCTCCTTCGATTTTACCCTGGTCGAGTTCCAGGGAAAGAGCGTGGCTGATGCCACCAGCGCCTGGCTGGCCGAATTCGACAAGCTCGTTGCCAATGCGCAAACCCCTGTGATCGTCTGGCCCTGGCATGATTATGGCGCGGCGGACTTCGTGTCGGGCAGTCCGACGGCTGACGGCCCCTATGACATTTCGATGTTCAACGCCTGGCTGCAACATGCGGTCGCGGCCAACATGGAATTTGTGACACTGGACGATCTGGCGCACCGGATGACGGCGCTCAAGAGTTCGACAATCACCTCGACGGTGGTTGGAACCACCATCACCGCCTCCGTCACGGGAGCCAATGTCGGCAATCTCTCGCTCGATGTCGACCGCCAGGGATCACTGGTCATACAGAATGTCTCGGGCTGGTATGCCTATGACAGCGACAGCGTATTCCTGCCGCAGAGCGGCGGCACATTCACCATCCACATGGGCGCTGCGGCAGACGACGTGACCCATATCATCGACCTGCCGATGCGGTCGGTGCTGATGAACGTCACGGGTGACGGTCGCAATCTGGCCTTCTCGCTGGTGGGCGAGGGCAAGGTCATCATCGATATCGCCAATCCCGGCGCCAAGGACGTCATCGTCAGCGGCGCCACATTGGCCAGCCAGGTCGGAGAGATCGTGACGCTGGATCTCGGCAGCTCCGGCCTTCACAATGTCACGCTGGAAACGGGATATCAGCCCGTGATCACTTCCGACGGCGGCGGCGACAGCGCGGTGTTTTCAAGGCCGGAGAACGGCACATTGGTCACCACCGTCACCGCCACCGATGCGGATGTCGGTGACGTCGTCGCCTATTCCATATCCGGCGGGGCGGATGCGGCCAGGTTCGCGATCAACAGCACGACCGGCGTACTTTCGTTCATCAACGCACCGAATTTCGAAGCGCCCACCGATGTCGGCCAGGATAATGTCTACAATGTGGTGGTCCGCGCCTCCGACGGCTATCTGTTCGATGAACAGGCCATGGCGGTCACCGTCACCAATGTGAACGAGGTGCCCGTCATCACCTCAAATGGCGGTGGAGCGTCAGCGGCCATCTCCGTTCCTGAAAACACCACCATAGTGACCACGGTCCAGGCGATCGACCCCGACGCGGGGACGACGCTGGTCTATTCGATCGTCGGGGGTCCGGATCGCACGGCATTTGCGATTGATCCATCGACGGGAGCGCTCAGTTTCCTGACCCCGCCCAATTACGAAGCCCCTGCCGATGCAAACGGAAACAATGTCTACAGCTTGACCGTCCGCGCATCCGACGGGACATTGTTCGCTGATCAGGCGATCAACGTCACCATTACCAATGCGAACGAATCCACGCCCGTCATCACTTCGGGCGGCGGTGGCGACACGGCTGCCATTTCCGTTTCCAGCGGCACGAAACCCGTCATGAAGGTGACGGCCATCGATCCTGATGTCGGCACGACGCTGGTCTATTCGATCGCCGGGGGAGCGGATGCCAGCAAATTCACGATCAACGCGTCGACCGGCCAGCTCAACTTCCTGAACGCGCCCAATTTTCTGCTGCCGACCGATGCCGGCAACGACAATGTCTACGATGTGACGGTTCGCGCTTCGGACGGAACATTCTATGACCAACAGGCCATTGCAGTGACCGTCACCATATTCAACGCACCGCCGATCATCACGTCCAATGGCGGTGGCGCGTCGGCCACGATCAATGTGGCGGAGAACAGGACGGCGGTGACGACTGTCCATGCGACCGATGTCAATATCGGCCAGACCGTCAGCTATTCGCTGGGATCGGCAGTTGATGGATCACTCTTCAATATTGATCCGGCCACGGGTGTCCTGACCTTCAAAACGGCTGCGGATTTCGAAAGTCCCACCGACTCCAATCAGGACAACCGCTACCAGGTGCAGGTGTTGGCGACCGACAGCCTGGGTGCGCAGGATTTCCAGAACCTGACCATCGTCATCACCAACGTCAAAGGCGTTTCGCTGACGGCGGCGAATGGCGGATCGACGCTGACGGGCACGGGGGAGGAAGATACGCTGAAGGGAGCGGCGGGCAACGACACGCTGATCGGCAACGGCGGCAACGACACGCTGGTCGGCAATGGCGGTAATGACGTTATCGATGGCGGAGCAGGCAATGATCGCATCACCGGCGGAGCGGGGGCCGATATATTGACGGGGGGTTCGGGTGCCGATCTGTTCATCTACAATGCAATCGGCAACAGCACGCCCCTCGTCATGGATCGGATCATGGATTTCGAGGATGGCATCGACAAGATAAGCCTGTCTGGCATCGATGCCAATATTGTGCTTGGCGGCAGTCAGCACTTCGCATTCGTTACAGGAGCCTTCACCGCGCCCGGACAGATCCATGTCTATTCGGACGGCACGGATAGCTTTGTCGAAGCGAATACGGACAATAATCCTGCAACGATTGAAATGGCGATCAGGTTGATCGGTGTGCATAACCTGACCGCGAGCGATTTCCTGCTTTAGGCCTGGACATGAGGAGGGCGGGAACATGGCAGGGATCGGTTTCAGGCTGGATCGGATAGCGCGGGAGGAGGGGCTGGGCGGCATCGCCCGCGCCACTTTCCAGGGCGCTGTCATCAGCTCCGGTCCGTGGCTGATAACCGCCTGCGCCATATTCCTGCTTCAGGGCTGGACCCGCTCGGTCATGCAACCTGCCGACCATGTGATCGTCCAGACAAGCCTGGTCTATGCCTTTGGCGTGTCGACCGTCGTCACCGCGCCCCTGGCGATGATCGCCACGCGCATGGCATCGGATCGCTTCTACCTCGGCGAGCGGGACGCCATTCCATCGATCCTGATGGTTGCGATGGTGCTGGCCGCCATTGCGGCGCTGATCGCGGGCGATGTGCTGTTCGGTCTCGCTGCTGCCATGCGCCCGGACCAGTTCCTGCTGGCGACGGCCATCCTTGCCCTGTTCGCCCAGATCTGGATCGCCAGCCCCTTCCTCCATGCGACGTCGCGGCATGGGTCGATCTTCCTTGCCTATCTCTCGGGCATTGCCATGGCCGCCATCTGCCTGGCCCTTGTTCGGCCGATGACGCCATCAGCCGTGCTGGCCACTATCGCCGCCGGCCTGGTGGTGACCTTGGCACTGCTGGTCAAGGCGATCAGGGACGATTTTCCGGGCAGCCCCGGCTGGCGGCTCGACTGGATCGGCCGTACGCCCGGCGTGGTGGCGCTGGGGGTGGCGGGCCTCGCCAATGCGCTGGCCATCTGGATCGACAAATGGCTGCTCTGGTGGGCGCCGGGAAGCATCCAGGCAGTCGGCGCGCTCAGGGTCAATCCGATCAACGACCAGGCCAGCTTCCTTGGCCTGTTGACGATGATCCCGGGCCTGACGCTCATCCTGGTGACGACGGAAACGCGGTTCGACCGCGCCTTTGCCGAACTGATGGCGCATTGCACGGGCACGGCCAACTGGCGCCGGATCGAAAAAGCCCGACGGAAGGTGGGCAGCACGATCCGGCTGGATCTGCGCCTGCTGGTGGTCGAACAGGCGATATTGGCCAGTTTCTGCTGGGTCTTCGCGCCGGAGATCGTTCGGCTGCTGGACCTTAATGCGCGGGCCATATTCGGTTTTCGCCTGACCGCGGTGGGGGTGGTCTTTCACCTCGTCGTCATCCAGATGAGCATCATCCTTTCCTATTATGACCTCACCGGCCGGATCGTCGTCGTCTGGGGCAGTTTCCTGATCGCCAGCGCCATCGGAACGTGGCTGTTGCGCGATCTGGGCTTTGCCGGTTTCGGCTTCGGCTATCTGGCGGGGGCCGTCACCGGCGCATCGCTGGCGGTGGCGCTGGTGGCGCAGGCCACCGGCAACCTCACCTATCTCCTATTCGTCGGCAACAATCCGGCGGTGGTCGGCAATGCGAGGTTCTGGCCATGAGCCCGGCCTCTCTTCGCCGCCGCGACCTGTTCGCCCTGTCGCTGATGGTATTCGGCCTGTCGGCGCGAGCGGTCCCCAACACCGACCATGCCGGGGCCTGGGGCGTGGACTATGGCCACGTCACCGATCCGGCTGTTGCCCGCCGGTTCAGGCTGCTCGTGCTCGAACCCGATTTCCCGCGCCCCGTGACCCCGCTGCGGGCCGAGGGGAGCCGCTTGCTCGGTTATATCAGCATGGGTGAAGTCCATGGGGGGCGTCCCTTCGTCCCTGAACTGGAAAGGGCGGGAGCGCTGCGCCAACCCAATCCCAACTGGCCCGATGCACGCCTTGTCGACCTGCGCGATCCCACCTGGACGAAGCTGGTGCTCGACCGGCTGGTGCCGGCAATCCTGGAGAAGGGCTATGATGGCATCTTCATGGACACGCTCGACAATGCGGAGGCGTTGGAACGGCAGGACGCCGACCGGAACAAAGGCATGACCGCCGCCGCCGCCCGGCTGGTGGCGGCCATTCGGGAGCGGTTTCCGGGCATCACCATCATGATGAACCGCGGCTATGCGTTACTGCCCGCGGTTGCGACCCGGATCGACCTGGTGCTGGGGGAGGCCATGGCATCCCGCTGGAACTTCGCGGATGGGCGCTATGAAATGACATCCGCGGACGATTGGGCGTGGCAGGCCGGGCATCTGCTCGCCGCGCGCCAGCTCAACCCGCGCCTGGTCCTCGCCACGCTCGATTATTGGGATCCTCAGGACGAGGCGACCGTCGCCAGCCTCTATGCGCGTGAACGCGCCGCCGGGTTCCAGCCCTATGTATCCACCCTGGCCCTCGACCGGCTCATTCCGGAGCCCCGACCATGAATCTCAGAGCCATCAATATTCAGGCGCTACGCAAGCCGAACATGGTTTTCCTCGGACCGATCCTGGGGGGAGGCGTGCTGCTTGCCGCCACGCTCGTGCTGATGCCCAATCGCTGGCAGATCGCAGACGCCATACGCCGGGGCACATTCTCGCCGCCGCCCGCCGCCATTCCCCTGCCGCCGCCCGGTGTCGCCCAGTTGATGCAGCGCTTTTCCGAAGGCAGGCGGCTGGCATCGCCCGATCTTCAGCGCCTGATGGCGGCATCGTCCGCCACGGGCAGCGCCTCCACGCTTTCGGCGATCGCCGACGCATTGGCAAAGAACGGCGCCCCTGTCGCGACCGACCGGGTCAGCTATGACATCATGGCCGCCGGCCGGCCGGACGTCGCCCTCACCTTTCTGGAAAGCCGCCCGGATCGCGCTGCTCCTGCTCTCTGGCGCCTGCGCTTCGACCTGCATCGCAAGACCGGCGACATGGCGGGTGCCGCCGACCTGTTGCGGTCTGCCGTCATGACGCCCGGAAACGCGCCGCCACAGGATCTCGTGGAGGCGGCCTATGCCCTTGCCACGCCCGAGCTGTTGATCACCGCCGCCGAACATGGGGCGATCCCGCCGCTCAGCCAGGCGCAGTCACTCGATCTGGCATCATGGGCGAACACGGCGCAGCGCTATGACCTGATATCCCGCATCGACCGGGTGGGTACGCCCGGCTGGCGCGCCGACAATCCCTGGCTGGCCATGACATTGGCGCAACGGTCCGGCGATACCGGATCGGCGCTGCGCTACGCAGCCCTGCTGCCGTCCGGCCGCGATGCCGCGCGGGAGAGCATCGTCATGGCGTCGGGCAATCCGCAGGGCATTCGGCAATATCTGCTCGCTCAGGCCTCCGCCAGGGGCGCCGATCGTCCCGCCATCGCCCAGCGGCTGCTGGAAAAGGGTTTCCGCCCCGACGCCATTGCGCTGCTCAGGCAGCAATCGGCCCGGGAAGCGGGTGACGGGGGTGCTTCGGCGCGCATGCTTTATCTGATGGGGCCGCGCCCGACGGGGGAGGATCTGGACTGGTTGCGGTCCCGCGCGTCGGCCGACCCGCGCTGGCTGGCTGCCTATATCGAGCGGGAACAGCCCGCCAAGGCGCTGGCCTTCGTCGAATCCCGCCCGGCGGCGGATAGCAGCGACATGCTCGTGCAGCGCATCGCGCTTGCCAATGCAGCGCGGGATCGTGTGGCGGCGGCGCGGGCGCTGGACGGGTTGCTTGACGGCCGCCCATTGACCGCCAGGCAGCTCAAGGCCGCCGCCACGGCCACCGTTCCGGCGGACAGGGCCGGGCACTATGCGCTTGCCCTGGCCCGCGCCCGGATCGCGGCGGGGCAGGGGGAGCCGTCCGACCGCCTGAGCCTGGCCTGGGATGGCTGGGACAGGGGAAATGCGGAGGAAGCCGTGGGCTATTTACAGGGTTATTTGCGGGATCGACCCGATGACCGGGCCGCGCTGCGCCTGATGGCGGACGCGCAGGCGAAGTTGAAGGGAGATGTCGCCGCCCGGCCCTGGCTGGAACGGCTTCTGGCCATCACGCCGCCATCGATCGATCGGGCAGATCTGCTGAACCGGCTGGGGCGCACGGCCGACGCCATGGCGCTGGTGGAAATGTTGCGTCGGGTATCGCCCGGCAACCGCAGGCTGGACATCATGCTGTCGCGGCTGCTGATTGCCTCCGGTGATCCTGGACGGGCAAGAAAGGTGCTGCGGTCGTGACGCCACTTGTCGCCGCCCTTCTGCTGCCAGCGCCGCCGCTGCCCTTGCTCGTCGCGGCGCTGCCGCCCGATACCGGCGTTTCGGCTTCGGCCGAGGTGCGAACGGTCGACCTGCAATGGAGCGGGGACGTGCATCTGCAACTGGAAAATAATGGCTATGAACTGGTTGTCCGCTTCGATCGGCCGATAGCGGATGAGAGGCTGAAGGATTTCGCCAGCATGGCGGGCGACGACCTCGCCGATCTGCGCTGGAACGACAACAGCCTGTTGTTGCGCGCCGCAGCCGGACGTCGGCTGGAGGCCGTCGCCGAAGCGCGAAAGCTGCGCGTCCGCTTCGTTCCGGAATCGCAGTCCCCAGCCGCGCCCACCGTCGCCAGCCCGTCCCCCTCGCCCGACATGGACGTCGAACTCGCCATAGCCAGGGCGCAGGCCGATGCAGCCGCCGGCTATTCCGATCTGGCGCGGCGGCGGCTTGCGCCGCTGGCGGCCGCGCATCCCGACGACAAGCGGATTCAGCGCCTGCTGGCCGATATGGAAATTGCCGAAGGCGCGCTGGCGCTGGGGGCGGGGCGCTACCGCAATCTGGCGGCGGACGACCCCTTCGCACGGCAGACCCTGGCGGAAGCGGGTGGCAATGTCGCAGCGGCGCTGACGTTGCGCGGGGGCAAGGTCTTCTGGCAGGCGGAGGGCGGTCTCAACGGCATGATACCGCTCGACGCCCAAATCTCCGCCGGGGCAGGTCTGCGCTGGTTCCGCTCGGAAGCCGACACGGTCTATGGACCCACCGGCATTCTCAGCAACCGCACATCCCGCTCCACCATCGGCGACCTGTTTGCCACGATCAACCTCGGGCCTGTCTCGCGGCTGGAACTGCAGGGCAGCGCCCAGCTTGACGAAAAGGTCGCCGGCGCCGGTTTGCGCCTGTTCGCGGGGCCGCCCGAAAGGCAGGGGCGGCTGGTGCTGGCTTATCATCTGCCCGATCTCGCCACGCCTGAACAGTCGACCTTCGGCGGCCACATCAGCCGCGCCGGGCTCGGCGGCACGATCCGCCTGACGCCGGAACTGGTGGTGCAGGCGGACGGCGCCTGGAACGGCTATGGGCTGAGAGGCACCGGTGCGCGGACGCGCAGCTTCACCGCGGCGGGCGGCTTCGACTATCTGCTGCGGCGGGGCAAGCCGTCGCTGGCGTTCAGCTATCGGCTGGACGCCGAATATGTCGATCACACCGGCATAAGGCCGAACGGCCTCGCCTATATTCCGCTGAGCGACCGGGAGAATCACAGCTTCCAACTGGTGTCCGGCATGTCCTGGACCCGGTGGCAGTTGACGGGTGCCGCCGGCTGGACCTTCGACCGGAAGGGCAAGACCAACGGCCCGACCGCCAATATCAGCGCCACAGGGCGGCTCAGTGACGGCTGGCGCCTGCAGGCGAGCGGTGGCGTGAGTTCCATCAGCCGGCCCGGCATTTCGGGACGGCAGCTTTATCTGCGCATTGCGCTGACGCGCTATCTGGGGAGACATTGATGCTGAAGAGGCAGCCCATCCTTTTGCAAGGCGCAGAAATGCTGGTCCTGTTCGCGATATTGATCGCGATCGACCACGGGCTGTCGCATGGTGACGCTTATTCCGGTCTGAACCCCAATCCCTATTGGTTGCCGGTGCTGGTCATGGCGATTGCCTATGGGACGGGTATGGGATTGGTGGCGGGGGCAATCGCTTCGGCGATCTGGCTCTGCCAGGCGAACATCTGGTCCGGATCGGCAGATCATCTGGAGCAGCAACTGCGCCTGTCCATCCAGCCGATGCTCTGGATGGTGGCGGCGCTCATCGTCGGCGAGGTGACGGCCAGCAGACGCAACCGGATCGCCGATCAAAAGCGGCAGCACCAGGCCATGCTGCGCGACCGGGAGAAGCTGGCCAAGGTGATGGCGCGCCTGGCGGACACCAACCGCAGGCTCCAGGTGCGGATCGCAACCGAACAGCGGACGGTTGTCGAGGCGATTGCGGCCGGTCTCGACCTGTCGGGATCCGATTCCGAACATCAGATCGATGCCGTCGCCCGCATGATCGCACTGGTCGCCCGGACCGAGGACTTCACCTTCTACGACGTGCGCGGGAGCCAGGTCGTCGCCCGCTTTTGCGGCAGGGCGACTTCGGGCCAGGCACGCGACCTCAGCAGGTCGATGCTGGCCGAGGCCATGTTCGCAAAACCCAGGGTGTTGCAGAATGACGATCCGGCGGATCAAGCCATTCTGGCACAGGTCGGCGCCATCGCCTTGCCGATCATGGGGGCAAGGGATCAACTGGTCGGGATCATCATCATTCACAATGTGAGCAGGGTCACCGCAGCCTACAGGGCGCAATTGCTGCAGGTCACCGATCTGCTCGGCAAGAGCTGCGCGCTCTTCGGGCGGGAGCCTGCTTTCCATGCCAAATGGCAGATGCCCGAAGAGAAGGTGGCGTGATCGCGCTGCTCGCCCTTGGTTCGATCATCGATCTTCTCCTGCTGGCCCAGGCGCTGTTGGCGGGGGCCACATCCATTTACTGGTTCGCGCCGATGCATATGGCGCTCGCCATCGCCACGCTGCTGATCGTGGTGCGAAGGCTGCACGGAATGAGCGCGTTGCAATCCTTCGCCTTGCCGGTCGGCGCGGCGCTGGGCGCGCCGGGCATGTTGCTGTGCCTGTTGATGGCGCCGCTGGCGGGCAGTTCCAGGCGCAGGAAGCAGATCGTCTACAGCAATATCCGCATCGGCCGCTATCGGATCGGCAATGCCCTTTCGCCGGTCGAGCGGCTGGGACGGATACTCGACGAGCGGGTACGCTATCCCGATTGCGATGAAATCGGATCATTGGCTACGATCCTGCGCCACGGCAGCCTGCAGGCGCGCTACAGAGCGTTGGAAACGGCCGTGACCTCGTTCGAACCGCGGCTTTCCCCGCTGATCGTCATGGCCCTGTCCGATGAGGATCAGACCATCCGCGCCCTGGCTGCGGCCGCCGCGGCGCAGGTCAGCTATAATCTGACCCTGCAGATCAGCGAATTGCAGGCGCGCATCGCGCCGGCGCAGGATCCGGACGACCGCTATGCGCTGGCGATGCTGCTCGCCGACCATGGCTGTTTCAACCAGCTTTTGCCCCAGTCTCAGCGGGCGCGCCTCTGTCAGGATGCCTGCCGGAAGTTGGATGAAATCACCGAACAACTGTCCGCCACGGACATTCGCCGCCGGGCGCTGCGCACGGCGCGGGCCCATGTCCGGCGGACGATGGAACAGGACAGGGAAGCGCAGTCCAGGCCCATTCGCAGCTTCCGGATGGAGCTGTCGCCCTGATGCCCGACCGTGCGGACAGCGATGTATGCCTGATCGTTGAGGGCGCCTATCCTTTCGTCATCGGCGGCGTATCGAACTGGTTGCAGGATCTGGTCCTGTCCATGCCCGACCTGCGATTTTCCCTGGTCGCGATCAAGGCCGGGTCGATGGAACAGCCCTGGCGAATGACGCCGCCGCCCAATGTCGTCGAGGTGATCGAAGTCCCGTTGCTGATCGAACCGTGCCTGCCGCGCCGCTATCCGGCGCCGCAGGTGAAGCGCATCGGCCGGTTGCTGCTCGCCTTCCTGTCGACGGGAGGAAAGGATGACCTGATAAGGCTGCGGCAGGAGATCGGGAAACTGAATCCGCCGCCGGCCGCGGGCGATCTGTTGTCCAATCCGGAGATATTTGACCTCTTCACCCATTATTATGAAAAGGCCTTCCGTTCCGCATCCTTTCATCATTTCTTCTGGGCAATGCGGGTGCTGCTGGGCGGCTTGCTCAAGATGCTGCTGGCGCCATTGCCCCGGGCCAGGGTCTATCACACCATTTCCACCGGCTTTGCGGGCCTCCTGGCGGCGCGTGCCGCCTATGAAACCGGCAAGCCCGCCTTCATCACCGAACATGGCATCTACATGCTGGAGCGCCAGATAGAGATCATGATGGCGGACTGGATCGGCGACCAGATCGAAACCGGACTGACGCTCGACCGGGAAGGGCATGACCTGCGCGATCTGTGGCTGGCGGTGTTCCAGACCTATACGCGCGCCTGCTATGATGCCTGCGATCCGATCATCGCGCTCTATGGCGCCAACAACCAGACGCAGCGGCGGTTGGGCGCCCGGCAAGAGCGATTGAGGGTCATTCCCAACGGTATCGAGGCCGACCGCTTCTGCCATATCGAGCGCATGGGCGATCCGGCGCGCCCCCTGGTGGCGCTGATCGGACGCGTGGTACCGATCAAGGATGTGAAGACCTTCGTCCGGGCGGCCGGCTTCGTCCTGGCGGAAATGCCTGAAGTGCGCTTCGCCATATTGGGCCCGATGGACGAGGATCCCGACTATGCCGCCGATTGCAAGGCGCTCGTCAAGGAACTTGGCATCGGCAATGCGGTACAATTTGCCGGGCGCGTCCAGGTTGCCGAATGGTTGCCGCGCATAGACCTGCTTGTCCTCACCAGCCTGTCGGAAGCCCAGCCGCTGGTCATATTGGAAGGGGGGGCATGTGGCGTGCCGGTGGTCGCACCCGATGTAGGCAGTTGCCGAGAGATGATCGAAGGGCGCTCGCCCGACGTGGATCGGCCCGGCGGCATCGTCACCGAACTGGTCAATCCGGAAGGAACGGCGGCCGCCATCCTCCGCCTGTTGCGCGCGCCGTCGCTGCGCCGCGCCATGGGCGAAGCGCTACGCGATCGCGTGGTCAAGGACTATGACAGGCGCGCCATCATCGCGGAATATCGGCATATCTACAGCATGCTGGGCGCCCAGGCCCGTTTTTCGGAACTGCAATGATCAATGTTCCCGGAAGGAGAGCCACAGCGATTGGGTAAGCGGCTCCAGCGCATATTGCAGGGCGGTCCGGGCACGAAGCGGCACCAGCACCTGGACCGGCATTCCGGCCTTCAGATTGAAATCCTCTCCGCGCCTGCTGCGGATGATGTCGAGTTCCTTCGACGGGACCGTGATTTCCCCGGTGTAGAAGGATTGGCCGGTCTTCTCGTCCTGGAAACTGTCCGCCGACAGCCGGGTGATCCGGCCGTCCATGATCGGCAGGTCGCGCTCATGCAGGCTGTTGAAGCGTATCTGGGCGTCCTGGCCCACCTTCAGGTCGTCAATATCTTCCGGCGAAATGCGAGCCTCTATGACCAGGCCCGCATGGTCGGGTACGATGTCCATCAGCTTCTGGCCCGGTGCGATCACGCCGCCCACGGTGAAAACGCTCAGACCGACGACGATGCCGGTCGCGGGCGCGCGGATCGCCAGCCGCGCCAGTTGATCCTTGGCCGCGCGAAATTTGGGGGCGATCTCGTTCAGCGAAAATTCGACGTCGCGCAGTTCGGACGCGGCCCGCTCCCTATAGGCCTTTTCCGCTTCCAGAGCCTTCAGGCGGTTTTCGCCGGCCTCCGCGCCAGACCGAGCAATGCTGGCCGAATATTGCCCCTCTTGCCCATGAAGGTCGGCGCGCGCGCGTTCCAGTGCCCGGATACGGGATTTGGAAACAAAACCCTTCTCCGCCACGTCGCGCAGGCTGTCCAGTTCCTCGCCGATCAGCCGGGCCTGCTCCGCCGATGCTGCCAGTTGCGACCTGTATCCGCGCGCTGTTTCCTGCACCTGGCCGGCCTGTTCGTGCAGGACGCCGGTCTGCGCCGTCAGCACGGAGGCGCGGCTGTCGAACTGGGTCGTCTGAAGCTTGATCGCCTCCTGCGCATCCTCCTTTTCCTGTCCCTGAAGCGTCGCGAATTCGGCGGGCCATTCGACATGACCGGCACCAAGCTGCTCGGCCATCAGCCGCGCGCGCTGTGCCTGGAATCCGATATATTGCGCGCTGTACATGCGCGCCTGCGCCCGCACATCCGCGGCCGCCAGTTCCATCAGCGGCTGGCCCTGACGGACATGCTGCCCTTCCTTGACGAAGATGGCGCCGATCACGCCGCCGTCGCGATGCTGGACGGACTGGCGCTGACCCTCCACGGTCAGCCGTCCCTGCGCATAGGCGGCGGCGTCCAGCCGGGCAAAGGCGGCCCAGCCCAGGAAGACGACGAAAAACAGGAACGCGATGATGATGCCGGTCCGCATGTCCCGGTCGGGCCGGTCGTCGATCACCGGCGTCTCATGGCTGGCTGGATAGGTCAGGCGGATGGCGCCGCTGGCGTCGCTGAGTTCGATGTCCCCCATGGTGCCTATCCCTCCGCCCTCTGTGCCTCGGGTTTTTCTTCCGATTGGATGGCCTTCAGCCGTCCCAGCACCTCATCGCGCGGGCCGAAAGTCTCCAGCCTTCCGTCGCGCATCACCATGATCTTGTCGACGACTCCCAATATCCCCATCCGGTGGGCGACGATGATGACGGAGGCCTTTTTCTTCTTGAGGTCGTCCAGCGTGGCGACCAACCGCACCTCTCCCTCGGCATCGAGATGCGCATTGGGTTCGTCCAGGAAGACCAGGGGCGGCTTGCCATAAAGCGCGCGCGCCAATCCCACGCGCTGGGCCTGGCCGGCCGAAAGTCCGCGTCCTCCCCAGCCCAGCGTCCGATTATATCCGCCCGGCATTTGCAGGATCAGGTCGTGCGCACCGCTCAATCGGGCCGCCTCGATCACCGCATTGTCGATGGCTTCGCCATCGTCGGACAGGAAATTCCGGAATCGAGCGATATTCTCCTTGATCGTGCCGGCGAACAGTGCGGTGTCCTGCGGCAGATAGCCGATGAAGGCCGCCAGCCTTTCCGTATCCCAATCCTGCACATTCGCGCCGTCATAGCGGATCGATCCGCGCAGGGGCCGCGCCGCGCCGGACAGCATGCGCAGCAGCGTCGATTTGCCCGCGCCACTGGGACCGACAATGGCAACGACTTCGCCCGGTTCGACGGCAAAGCTGATATCGGCCAACAGGGGGTGTTCCTGGCCGGGAATGAAATGGGTGAGATGTTCGACCGCGATATGGCCGCTGGGCGGCGGGAGCTGGGTCAGGGCGATATCTGCTTCCCGCGTCGCCAGCAGGTCATTGAGCGTCGCATAGCTCGCCCGCGCATGGACGACGCTACGCCAGGCGCCGAGCAACTGGTCGATGGGGGAGAGGGCGCGTCCGACAAGGAAGGACGAGGCAAAGATGGCACCTGCCGAAATCTGGTTGTTGATCGCCAGCCAGGCGCCGAGGCCCAGCGCCAGCGACTGCAGGATCAGGCGGATGAACTTGCTGATCGCAACATAATGGCCACCTGCGAAACTGGCGCTCGCCTGAAGGTCGAGCATCGTCTGCCGTTCCAGCAGATGGCGCCGCACCAGCGCATTCCGCATGCCGAGCGCCCGAATCACCTCCGCGCCCGCAAGCGTCTGTTCCTGGCTGACATAGGCCTTATTGGCGGCTTCGTTCGCTTGCTTCAAGGGCGCGTTGGTGCCCTTTTCATTACGTCGCGCGATGAACAGCAAGGCGGCGCCGCCCACCACGGCCAGAGCGGCAATGGCAGGGTGGATCAGGAAGCAGACGAGGACATAGACCGGGCTCCAGGGAAAATCGAAGATCGACAGGATGGTCGGGCCGGTCAGCGCCTGCCTCAGCGTGTCGAATTCCCGCAGGACCTGCTTGTTCATCGTCTCGCCGGTCGATCCGCGCGCCCTCAGCGTCGTGTCGAGCAGCAGGCCCGCCAATTGCCGGTCCAGCCGGATGCTCGCCCGTACCAACAGGCGCGACCGGACCAGTTCCAGCAGCGACAGGGTGCCGATGACCACCGCGATGATGATTGTCAGGAAAAGCAGCGTCAGCCTGCCCTGTCCTGCCACGACACGGTCATAGACCTGCAACATGTACAGAACAGGCCCGATGTAGAGCAGGTTCATCAAGGCGCTGAAGATCAGCGAAGACAGGAAATGTCGCCTGCACGAAGATAGTGCGGCTTTCATGGGGGCTGCCGGTTCATGCAGATCAAGCAACATACCGCCCCCGTTTCTCGAAAGCTGACGCTAAATCATGCGACCTATATCTTGTGCCTGGACCATAATATTCCGGCAAGTTTCGGTAAATATATCAATCAGCATAGTCGACGGCTTGTGCCGCGCTGGAACAGATGTTCAGCGGGCCGCCGTCAATCGGTACTGGCGAAAATCATTCCCACTCGATCGTACCCGGAGGCTTCGAGGTGTAGTCGTAGACCACCCGGTTGATGCCCTTCACCTCATTGATGATCCGCGTCGCCACCCGGCTGAGGAAGGCGGCGTCGAAGGGATAGATGTCCGCCGTCATGCCGTCGGTGGAGGTCACCGCCCGCAGCGCGCAGACGCTGTCATAGGTACGGTGGTCGCCCATCACGCCCACGGTGCGGACCGGCAGCAGCACTGCAAAGGCCTGCCAGATCGCGTCGTACAGCCCGGCATTGCGGATTTCTTCCAGATAGATGGCGTCGGCCTTGCGCAGGATATCGCAGCGTTCCTTCGACACTTCGCCCGGAATGCGGATGGCAAGGCCGGGGCCGGGGAAGGGATGCCGCCCGACGAAAATCTCCGGCAGGCCGAGTTCGCGGCCAAGCGCGCGCACTTCGTCCTTGAACAGCTCGCGCAGCGGCTCGACCAGCTTCATGTTCATGCGCTCGGGCAGGCCGCCCACATTATGGTGCGACTTGATCGTCACCGAAGGCCCACCGGTGAAGCTCACCGATTCGATCACGTCGGGATAGAGCGTCCCCTGCGCCAGGAAGTCCGCGCCGCCGATCTTCTTCGCTTCTTCCTCGAACAGGGCGATGAACTCGCCGCCGATGAACTTCCGCTTCTTCTCCGGATCGGTCAGGCCCGCCAGCCCGCCCAGGAAGCGCTCCTCTGCATTCGCATGGACCAGCTTGATGCCGTAATGCTCGCGGAACAGGCTCACCACCTGCTCCGCCTCGCCCAGGCGCATCAGCCCATGGTCGACGAACACGCAGGTCAGCTGATCGCCGATCGCCTCATGGATCAGCACGGCGGCAACGGCGCTGTCGACCCCGCCCGACAGACCACAGATCACCCGGCCTTCGCCCACCTGCGCGCGGATGTCGGCAATCTTGGTCGCGCGGAACTCCGCCATGGTCCAGTCGCCGGCAAGGCCGCAGACATGGCGCACGAAATTGGCAAGCAGCTTCGCACCGTCCGGGGTGTGCACGACCTCCGGGTGGAATTGCGTCGCGTAGAAGCGCTTTTCCTCATTGGCCGTGATGGCGTAGGGTGCGCCTTCGCTGACCGCGACCACTTCGAAACCCGGCGCCAGGCTCGTCACCTTGTCACCGTGGCTCATCCACACCTGGTGGCGCTCGCCCTCCGTCCAGAGGCCGTCGAACAGCGCGCAGCCCTTTTTCACCTCGATGAAGGCCCGGCCGAATTCGCCGCTCTCACCGCCTTCGACATTGCCGCCCAGCTGCTGCATCATCGTCTGCTGGCCATAGCAGATGCCCAGGATCGGAATGCCCGCCTCGAAGAAATGCTGCGGCGCGCGGGGGCTGTCCTCCCACATCACCGAAGACGGGCCGCCGGAAAGGATGATACCCTTCGGCTTCAACCGGTCGAATGCTTCGGCGGCGCTGTTGAACGGGGCGATCTCGGAATAGACGCCGGCCTCGCGCACGCGGCGGGCGATCAGCTGCGTCACCTGGCTGCCGAAATCCACGATGAGGATGGAATCCTGAAGGGGCAGCGTCATCGAATCGCCTTTATTTGACCAGAGGAAGGGATTCGCGCCCGGTTAGTGCGCTTGCGCCCCCTTGTCCAGCGAAGCCGCGTCGTCGCGCCGCCCCGCCGCCCATCCCAGCGCGGCCCCGCTCGCCAGCACCGCCGCAGCGATCAGGAAAGCGCTGCCGATGAAGGGCAGCAGCGGCTTCGGGCCCACCGACAGGGAATAGAGGGTGCCGAAGAACAGCGGCGACACTATGCCTGCGATGGAACCCACGCTGTTGTTCGCCCCCTGCAACTGGCCTTGTTCGGATTCCGACACGCGCTGCGTCATCAGCGACTGGATCGTCGGCATGGCGAGCCCCCAGAGCGCGTTGGGGAACATCGCCGCGACGAACAGCCAGCCGGTCGGCGCCAGTCCCATCGCCGACAGGCCGATCGCGCCGAAGGCAAGCCCGATCACCATGGTCGTGCGGTCGCCCAGCCGCTTCACCACCGGCCCGACCAGCAAAGCCTGCACGCCCATGTCCAGAATGCCGGCCAGCGCAAGCAGCGCGCCGACCTGCCACGCCCCCCAGCCATAGCGGTCGCCCGCATAGAGCACGAACACGGCGGAGAAGAGGTGATGCGCGAAAAAGAGCAGGAAATTGACGATCGCCAGGCTGGAGAGTTCCGGATGCGACCGCAGCAGTCGCAGGGCGCCGAAGGGATTGGCCCGTTTCCAGGAAAAATCCATCCGCTTGTCGCGGGGCAGGGACTCCGGCAACACGAACAGCCCGTAGAAGAAGGCAAGGGCGGACAGGCCGGCCGCCGCCCAGAAGGGGGCCCGCAGCGAAACCTCTCCCAGCGCGCCGCCCAGCAGCGGCCCCGCCACGAAACCGCCGCTGAACGCCGCGCCGATCAGCCCATAGCCCCGCGCCCTCCCTTCGGGCGGGGTGATATCGGCCATATAGGCGAAGGTGGAGGTGAAGCTGGACGAGGTCACGCCCCCCAATAGCCGCCCCGCCGCGAGCCACCAGAGATTGGGCGCGACCGCCATCAGCAGGAAATCGAGCGCCAGTCCCGCGACCGAGATCAGGATGACCGGCCGCCGCCCGAACCGATCGGACAGCGAGCCGATGACCGGCGAACAGAGAAACTGCATCCCGGCCCACAAGGCCACGAACAGCCCGTTCCACATCCCCGCCGACCTGCTGGACCCCGAAAGCGTCTCGATCAGTTGCGGCAGTACCGGGATGATGATCCCCATCGACATCACGTCGAGCAGCGCCGTCACCAATATGAAGGCGATCGCAGCCTTGCGGCGGTGGGTTGGGCGGGGGGGCATGATAGACTCCTGGTGCCGTTCCGCTTCTGGTCGTAACGGATCAAATGCCATAGAAAGTTGTTTTTGGCGTGTTTTTCGATCCGGCGGATGATTCCTTCTGCTTGCAACACGCTCTACAGCGATTTCCAAGCGATCGCTGGCTAAGAAATCGCGGAAGGCAGAAATCCCGGGCCCCGTTTCGATCTCGCTGGACCGAACCCGCCCTGGGCGCCGCGCCCGTCATGCCAGGTCGACCGGACCCAAATGACCGCTCCACCACAGCAGCAGTCCGGAAAATGCAACGGCGATCCACAGTGCGTGGAGGCCCATCATCGCGAAAAGCCCGCCCCCGGTCATAGCGCCGGCCACCAGCCCCAGCCACAGCATTAGATAGGGCAGCCAAGTCCATCGCGGCCCACCGCTCAGCGCCACCGCCAGTTGCTGTCCCAGCTTCACCAGCGCGCCGGTCATATAGGTGACGCCGATGCTGACCTCCCCGTCGCGCTGGAAGACATTGTTCACCGCGCCCATCGCCGCCGCCATCAGCAGCGTCAGCCCCGTGCCCGGCCTCTCGGGCAGGGCGAGCAGCGCGGCGCAGAGCAGCAGTGCGGTCGCCAGGCCCAGCACCGCCTGTTTGCGCCAGCGCCCCGCTCGCCGCGCGACCAGCGCGCCCGCCAGCACGCCGCCGACAAAGGCCCCGATCAATCCGGCCGCCATCCCCGAGACCGCCGCGCCGGCGGCCAGCCCCACGCCGAGCCGGGTGGAATTGCCGCTCATGAAGGAGACGAACAGCCCACCGAGCTTCAGGAAACCCAATGCGTCGATGAACCCCGCCTGCGCCGCAAGCGCGATGGCCAGCATGTGGCGGGAAGCATCATATCCACGCATGGTCCGGGCTCGTTCGATCAGGGCCGGGGTGGCGCCACGCGCTCGCCGTCCACGGGTTCGACGACGATCGGGGCGAAGGACGCCGAAGCGGGCTCCACCGCGCCCTTCACCAGCGAATCAAGGCTGGAGCCATCCAGCCCCAATTCCTTCATCAGGCCGTCGATCACCGGTGCCTGCGCCCGGTAACGCAGGGCAGCGGAAACCGCGGCATTGGCCAGGTTCTGTTCGCCGCCGGCGATCACCGTCGCGCCGTCCCCATGTGAGCCGGTAATCCCGTCGACCTGCACGATCCTGATCGAATCGATCGCCTCCATCGGCTTGGCCGCCTCCCGCACCAGATCGGGCAGCACCTTGAGCAGGGCCATCTTCGTCTGCAGCGACATCTGGTCCGACGACAATATATTCGCGGCCTCATTGACCGCGCGCTGACCCGCCGCCTCGACCTCGAAACGGACCCGGTCCGCCTCGGCGCGCAGCTTGGCGGCTTCCGCCTCGCCCTCGGCCGCCAGGCGCAGCGCCTCGGCACGGTCGGCCGCGGCCTGCTTCTCCGCTTCCGCCTCGACCCGCACCTGGATGGCGGCGCGCTCGGCTTCCCGCGCCGCGTCGATCAACTCGATGCGCTTGGTGCGTTCGGCAATCTCGGTCTGGCGCGAGGTCTGGACCTGCTCCTCGGCGGCGACCGCCTTGGCGCGGGCTTCGTCGGCCTGCGCCTTGGCTTGGCTCTCCTCGCGGCTCTTGTTCTGCACGGCGATCTGCTGCTCCTGCCGGGCGAGCTCCAGCGCCTGTTCCTGCGCGATGCGGGCCTGCTGCACGGCGCGGTCGGCCTCGATCTGCTGGCTGTCGACCAGCTTCTTCGCCTCGATGCGCGCCTGGTCCGCCTCCTGTTGGCGCAGCGACTGTTCGCGGGCCACCTCCGCCGCCTGCACGGCGCGGCGCATCTCGACCTCGCGTTCCTGCTCCAGCCGGGCGAATTCGGTGTCGCGAGAAATCAGCAGCGACTGGCGTTCCGCTTCCAGATTCTTGGTCTCGATCTGGACGCGGGTTTCCTGCTCGATGTCGTTGCGCGACTTCTTGCGCAGTTCGATCTGCTCGGTCAGCTTGGTCAGGCCCTCTGCGTCGAACGCATTATTGGCGTTGAAATGCTCGATCGAGGTCTGGTCCAGACCCGTGAGGGACACGCTCTCCAGCTCCAGCCCGTTCATGGCGAGATCGACGGACGACACCTGCTGCACCTTCTGCACGAACTCGCTGCGCTGCTCATGCAACTGGTTCATCGTCATCCCCGCGGCGACGGAACGCAACGCGTCGACGAACTTGCCCTCGACCAGTTCCTTCAACGCCTCCGGATTCATCGTCCGCGCGCCCAGCGTCTGCGCTGCGGTGGCAATGGACTGCGCATCGGGCTTCACCCGGACATAGAATTCCGCCTTCACGTCGATGCGCAGGCGGTCCAGCGTGATCAGCGCGTCGCTGTTCTTGCGTTCCACCGCCAGCCGCACCGTGTTCATGTTGACCGGCATCGTCTCATGAAAGATCGGCAGCACCAGCGCACCGCCGTTCATCACCACCTTCTCTCCGCCAAAGCCGGTTCGCACGAAGCCGATTTCCTTCGACGCCCGCTTGTAGAGCCGCGCCAGTACGACGCCGAGCACGATCAGGAGGAGAAGCCCCGTCCCGGAGATGATCAGGTAGGGCATGAGCGAAAAGCTCTCCTGCACGGCGGGCAAATTCATGGAATACTCCTAAAGGCGGGGCAGATAATGGTCGCCATGCGATATGGCGCGGAAGACATGGTCCTCCCGGCGGACCAGCAGGATGGTTTCGCCCTCTTCCAGCGTCTGGCCGGCATTGTCGGGTTCGACCATGACATAATGCGCCTGGCCATAGGCATCCTCGACCCGGGCGCGGGCGGGGGAGCCGCTGCGCGCCACGCCGGTGACGATGCGGGCAAAGCTGCCGGTCAGCGCGTCCAGCGGAACGGCGCTGCTCTGGTCGCGGGGAAGCAAGGGGGGGAGCCACCGCGCGGCAAAGCCGGTCAAGGGCAGGCTGGCGAGGAAGGCGGCGGGCGCGGCGATCAGCGGCGACAGCATGGCGCCGGCGAAGTCAAGCAGCAGATGCTGTCCGATCAGCCCGATCATGCCGAACAGCGCCAGGAAGATCGCGAGCAGCATCAACAGCGGCAGACGGCCCAGCCCCAGCCAGCCCAGCCCCAGCCAGCCCAGCAGATCCGCGTCGCCGTGAATGTCGAGATCGAAATCGCCCGCGATGCCGATGGCCTGCACCGCCCCTATGAGCAGCATGAGCACGATCGCCGAGACGAAAACGATATTCTCGGTCGCGAAAAGAAACGCGGCCACCCCTGTCTCCCCTGATTCGCGTCAATGCTAATATATTGACGAAAAAGGGGATAGGGCAAAGCGTGGCGGCGCTGCGGCGAACCGAGCGCGCTTAGCGGGCGGCGCGATCCCGTCCGAAATAGAGGTCCGCGATCCGGCCATTCTGCACCGAGCAGGTGAAGTGGCGCGGCCGGCCGTCCTGCGCCCGCCAGCCGGATCGGACCTCGACATCGCCCTCCACATCATAGCCGTTGCGCGTCTCGCGGGGCTCCTGCACCTGCCGTACCTCGGCAAAGCCGCCGTCCCGTTCGGCCTCGTCGCGGGCGGCGAGGGCGCAATAGGTGATCGCATCCTCCCCTTCCTGGTCGGAGGGGCGCGCCTCGGCCAGATCGTCCTGCCTGCCGTCGCGGCCGGGGGATGCGGCGTCGGCATGATCCTGATCCGCCGCCACGACGTCGGAAAAATCATCGTCGGCACGCGCCTGGCCGGGGCGATCATCCGGGGCGGCGTCATCGGCCGGCGGCTGCGCTTCGTCCGACAGCCCGTCCTGTTCCTGCGGCGCGCTTTGCCCCGGTCGATAGGGCTGCGCCGATGCGATGCCGCCCGTCAGCAGGCCCAGCGCGATCAGCGACCCTGTCATCCACCTCATCTTGTTCATGGCCCTCGTCCCTCAACGCAAATCTTGCCGATGGCTAGAGCGGGTTTCGATCCGATTGAATCAGATAGCCGCTCCGAATTCCTTGTTTGCCGCGATTTCTTAATCAGCGATCGGTTCCGATCGCTTGGAAATCGCTCTAGGCGGTTGTGGCTGTCGGGGGCCTGAACGCCGGGTGTGTCGCCATGGCTAAGCGCCGGCCCGGTCCACCGGACCGCCAGGCGCCGCGTCGGACGGTTGCGGCTATTGCGGCTGTGCGCTCAGTTTCAGCCCCGTGTAATAGGCGGCAAAGGCATAGCTGTCGGCATATTCGTCGATCAACTTGTCCACAGGCTTGCCAGCGCCGTGCCCCGCCCTGGTGTCGATCCGGATGAGGCGGGGCTTCGGCCCCAGCTCCGCCGCCTGCAGCGCCGCGGCATATTTGAAGCTGTGCGCCGGCACCACCCGGTCGTCGGTATCGCCCGTGGTGACGAGGATCGCCGGATAGTCCTTGCCGCTTATGATGTTGTGATAGGGCGAATAGGCGTAAAGCAGGTGGAAATCCTCTTCCCGGTCCGGCGATCCATAATCGTCGATCCAGTAGCGGCCCGCGGTGAAGCGGTCGAAGCGCAGCATGTCCATCACGCCCACCGCGGGCAGTGCCGCGGCGAACAGGTCGGGCCGCTGGTTCACCACCGCGCCGACCAGCAACCCGCCATTGGACCGCCCCTCGATGGCGAGGCCGTCCTTCGTGGTATAACCATTGGCCTTCAGATATTCGCCTGCCGCGATGAAGTCGTCGAACACATTCTGCTTGTTGGCCAGCCGGCCCGCATCATGCCATGCCTTGCCGAACTCGCCGCCGCCGCGCAGATTGGCGATGGCATAGACGCCGCCCTGCTCCAGCCACGCCATGCGCGTCGCCGAATAACCAGGCGTCAGCGCGATGTTGAAGCCGCCATAGCCGTACAGGATCGTCGGCGCGGGCGTTCTGGAAAGGGCCAGCACCTTCTTGCGGATGACCGTCATCGGGATCATCGTGCCGTCCTTCGACGGATAGCTGATCTGTTCAATGCCGTAGTCGTCGGGATTGAAGGGCAGTTCCGGCCGGGCGAACAGCTCGTAGCGCAGCGTCGCCGTGTCGAAGCGGTAGATGCTCGATGGCGTGGCAAAGCCCGAGAAGCTGAAGAAGGTTTCCGGGTCGCCGTCGCGCCCGCCGAAGCCCGCCGCTGTGCCCGTGCCCGGCAGCGGCACGTCGCTGACCTTCCGCCCGCTGAGGTCGACCAGTTCCGCCACGCTTTCCGCATCGGACAGATAGGCGAGGATCAGCCGGTCCCCCACCAGCGACCCGCCCGCCAGCGTATCCATGCGTTCGGCCACCACCTGTGTGCTGCTGCGCCGGGGGAAGCGAGCGTCGATCGAAACCACGCGCAAATGCGGCGCATATTGGTCGGTGATGAAGTAGAGCGTCGACCCCCGGCTGCCGATCAGTCGCCAGTCATTGGTGATGCCCTTCACCAGCGGGCGTATCTTCACCCTGCCGCCCGTCAGTTCGGCCAGATGCAGCTCCCGGCGCGGGTCCGTGCCCTGGAAGCTGCTGATGACCAGCCAGCGCCCGTCCTGCGTCACTTGCGCCGTATGGCTGAGGCGCGGTTGATCGGGCGTGGCGTAGATCAGCTGGTCCTGCGCCTGTGCCGTGCCGAGCCGGTGATAATAGAGCTGTTGCCCCACCGTTGCGGATTGCGACCCGGCGCCATCCCGCGGCGCGTCGAAGCGCGAATAGAAAAAACCCTGCCCTTGCCCGTCCCAGGCAAGCTGGGAAAATTTCACCCATTGCACGACATCGTCGAGCGGCCGGGCCGAGGCGACGTCCAGAACCTTCAGCGTGCGCCAGTCGCTGCCCGCCTCCTGCACGGCATAGAGCAGGAAGCGGCCGTCGGGCGAGGGCGCCCATTCCGCCAGCGCGTCCGACCCGTCCTCCGCCCAGGCATTGGGATCGATCAGCAATCGCTGCGCGCTGTTCAGTCCGTCGCGCACATAGAGCGGCGTCTGGTTCTGGAGCCCCTTGTTATAGCCGTAGAAGTAGCGCCCCCCCGCCTTGCGCGGGATCATGTAGCGGCCATGGGCGAACAGCGCCTGCATTCGTTTCTTGAGGATCTCGCGCCCCGGCAAGCCGTCAATGTAACGGCGGGTGAGGCGGTTTTCCTGTCCCACCCAGTCGCGGACGGCAGGATCGTCGCGCGGCTCCTTTTCCAGCCAGCGATAGGGATCGCTCACCTTGACCCCGAAATGATCCTCGATCAGGTCAATCCGCCTCGCCTCGGGGTAGCGCAGGCCATGGCCGTGCAGATCGCCGTCATTGCCGCGCGGACGATATGCCGTCTCCGGAAGCTTGCTTCCCGAACCGCTCGCAGCGGCCAGGTTGCGCGCTATGTTTGCTTGGTCTCCGGGCGCAATCGGACCTGCGCCCGGCTCTGCTCCGGCGGGGAGGGCAAGCAGCAGCAGCGACGCCAGAGCCAGGCAGCCAAGGGCGCGCATCCTCTCCAACTTCCATCCCCATGAAAACAAACGAAACAGGCCGTGGCTCTTATCAAGCCACGGCCTGTTCCGAAATCAAATTACCACTTTCGAAGCAGTGGTATCAGCCGATCACGCCGCTTCCAGCTCATCGGCATCGGCGCCCTGGACCGGACCGGAATCCTGCCCCTTGGCATCGACGTCGCGGTCGACCAGTTCGATGATCGCGATCGGCGCCGCGTCCGAAGCGCGGATGCCGGCCTTGATCACGCGGGTGTAACCGCCGTTGCGGTCCTTGTAGCGCTCGGCCAGGACTTCGAACAGCTTGGTGAGCTGCGCGTCGTCCTGCAGGCGGGAATGGGCCAGACGACGGTTCGACAGGCCACCCTTCTTGGCGAGGGTGATCAGCTTCTCGACGTAAGGACGCAGTTCCTTCGCCTTGGGCGTGGTCGTCAGGATCTGCTCATGCTTGATGAGCGAGGCGGCGAGGTTGCGGAGCAGCGAGTTGCGATGCCCGGCGCTGCGCTGCAGCTTGCGATGACCAACCTTGTGACGCATTTTTCTTCCTTCGTTCGTTAAGGGGCCGTCTAGCGGGTCCCATCGAAATGCTATTTCGATGGGCGCCCTCTGGTACCCCAGACCAGGCGGCGTTCAAGGGCCGCCGCCCTATGCCCTTTCGATCGTCCGGCGGACCGTCACGGCAGTAAATCCCGTGACGTCAGTCGACGCCATGCGTCGCTGGCCGGTCGTTCGCATTCGCTTTGCGAACCGCCGCGCTGCTGCGCTGCGCGGCTCGCTTCGTCTCAGCCCAGCAGCTCCTGTTCGAGCTTCTTGGCCATTTCCTCGATATTTTCCGGCGGCCAGCCGGGGATGTCCATCCCCAGGCGCAGGCCCATGGACGACAGCACTTCCTTGATCTCGTTCAGCGACTTGCGACCGAAATTCGGGGTGCGCAGCATCTCTGCCTCGGTCTTCTGGACCAGATCGCCGATATAGATGATGTTGTCGTTCTTGAGGCAGTTGGCGCTGCGGACCGACAGTTCCAGCTCGTCCACCTTCTTGAGCAGGTAGCGGTTGATCTGGTTCGCGTCGCTCTCGCCTTCGCCAGCCGAAGCGCCGGAGGCGGCGCCCGTAGCCGGAGCGGAAGCGGGCAGGGCGTCCTCGAAATGGACGAACAGCTGGAGCTGGTCCTGAAGGATGCGCGCGGCATAGGCCACCGCGTCCTCGGGCGTCACGGTGCCGTCGGTCTCGACGGTCAGCGACAGCTTGTCATAGTCCAGTTCCTGGCCGACGCGGGTGTTGTCGACCTTGTAGGCGACCTGGCGCACCGGCGAATAGAGCGCGTCGATCGGGATCAGGCCGATCGGGGCATCGGCCGGGCGATTGGCGACGGCGGGGACATAGCCCTTGCCGACGTCGGCGGTCAGCTCCATGTTCAGGGTCGCACCCTGGTCCAGATGGCAGATCACCAGGTCGGGGTTCATCACTTCGATGTCGCCCACGGTGGTGATGTCGCCGGCGCGCACTTCGGCAGGGCCGGTGGCGGACAGCTGGAGACGGCGGGGACCGTCGCCTTCCATCTTGAGCGCGACCTGCTTGATGTTGAGGACGATGTCCGTGACGTCCTCACGCACGCCCGCGAGCGAGGAGAATTCGTGGAGGACGTTCTCGATCTTGATCGAGGTGACCGCCGCGCCCTGGAGCGAGGAGAGAAGAACCCGGCGCAGCGCATTGCCGAGCGTCAGGCCGAAGCCGCGCTCCAGCGGTTCGGCGACGAAGGTCGCCTTGCGCCTGCCGTCGCCCGCCACCTTGATCTCAAGGCTGTTGGGCTTCTTCAATTCCTGCCAGTTCTTCATGTTGACAGTCATGTATTTCCCCTGGGGATGTGGCCGAAACGTTCAAAATCCTGACCCGACAGGACGTTCCGACCGATGCAGATGGGTGAGCGGGCGACGCGTCCGCCGCCCGCCGACAAGCCGCGCGTCGTTATCAGACGCGGCGGCGCTTGGAAGGACGCACGCCGTTGTGCGGGATCGGCGTCACGTCGCGGATCGAGGTGATGTGGAAGCCAACGGCCTGCAGCGCGCGCAGGGCCGATTCACGGCCCGATCCCGGACCCTTCACTTCGACTTCCAGGGTGCGCACGCCATGTTCGGCCGCCTTGCGGCCGGCGTCTTCGGCGCAGACCTGCGCGGCGTAAGGGGTCGATTTGCGGCTGCCCTTGAAGCCCATCATGCCGGCCGAGGACCAGCTGATCGCATTGCCCTGGGCGTCGGTGATCGTCACCATGGTGTTGTTGAAGCTGGCGTTGACGTGCGCGACGCCGGCCGAGATGTTCTTGCGTTCGCGGCGCTTGATGCGCTGGGGTTCGCGTGCCATTTTGCTCTAATCCTACTGAAATCGTTAAAAGCGGAAGTGACCGGAGGGCCGAGCCGAAGGGGCTGACCCTCAACGATTACTTCTTCTTGCCAGCGATCGGCTTCGCCTTGCCCTTGCGGGTGCGCGCATTGGTGTGCGTGCGCTGACCGCGAACCGGCAGGCCCTTGCGGTGACGCAGGCCGCGATAGCAGGCGAGGTCCATAAGGCGCTTGATGTTCATCGCGGTTTCGCGACGCAGGTCGCCTTCCACCGTGTGATCGGCGTCGATGGCTTCGCGGATCTGCAGGACTTCGGCGTCGGACAGGTCCTGGACGCGACGGCTGTGGTCGATGCCCAGCTTGTCGGCGATCGCGACGGCGGTGTGACGGCCGATGCCGTGGATGTAGGTGAGCGCGATGATCACGCGCTTGTTGGTCGGGATGTTGACACCCGCAATACGTGCCATGGTAATCTGTACTCCTGCTCCACGGGGCGGTTGGCGCCACCCCATCTCAAAGCGTCAGGGCTGCAGTCCTTAGGCAGACGACAGCCGATTCGATAGGCCCCAAGACGCAAAAAAGACGGCCAGCGCCACAGCACTGCCGCTCGTGAGCGTGTCGGGAAGGGGTGCCCTTAGCGATTCGGCCCTTGGCTGTCAATGACGGGCGGCCGCGAAAGCGGTGAAATCCGGCGCTTCCGCGACCCTGAATCTCCAACCCGTCCGACGCATCGTCGCGCCCTTTTCGGGTTGATGCAATCCTGTTCCCTGGGGCATGAAGGCGCGATGCGCTTCACTCTGCCCTCCATCCTGTCCGTGGCCGCCCTGGCCGTGCTGGCTTCCTGCGTCGGCGCGCCTGCGCAGCGCGCACCTGCGCCCGTGCCCGCGCCGCGCCCGGCCCCCGTCGCCAGGCCCGCGCCGCCTCCACCCCCGCCGGCCAACTGGCAGGACCGGCCGACCACGGCGGGCGACTGGCGCTATCAGGTGGACGGCGCCGGATCGGTCGCCCTGTTCGGCGCCGACGCGCAAAGCAGCAAGTTCATCATCCGCTGCGACCGCGCGACGCGCCGCATCGCGCTTTTGCGGCCCGGCCCGGCGCAGGCGGCAATGACGGTGCGGACCAGCTATGGCGCGGTCAACTGGCCCGCAAGCGCCCCCGCCGGGACCATCGCCGCGACGCAGGCGATCCGCGCCGCGAGCGACGCCACGCTCGACCAAATCGCCTATAGCCGGGGCCGTTTCGCGGTCGAGGTGCAGGGCATGGAGATGCTGGTGCTGCCAAGCTGGGCGGAGGTGAGCCGCGTCGTCGAGGACTGCCGCGCCTAAGTCCTTGATTTCCGGTGAACTGCGTCGACGTGACGGTAAATCACCTGCGATCGGCGGACGCAGAAGTATGATTCGAAAAAAGAATTTTACAAGCCTTGAACTGGCGGCCCGTCTGATTCACATATCATTTCATAGACGGCGAAGGACCAGTATCCGGGAACGGCTATAGGGGCTTCAACTAGCGAAAGGAGGTGATCCGATGTCTCATGGTTCAGCAATGGGGTCGGTCAAGTCCATTCGGGGAACGCGCCGCTGAGCGACGCCATAGCGTCGGTTTTGCAGACATCCGGTGACTGTCGACTGCGGTTCCGCAGGCGAAGCGCCCTATCCGCAGAATAGCGCGAACCAACGTTTCCCTTGGGCGGCACTTCCGGCCGCTGACCATGTCAATGATGGGCCGCTGGAGACTTATCCCTCCAGCGGCCCCTCTCATATGTGGCGCGGTCTTGCCTGATATAGGCGCGCGAAGATCGCTCCTGCCTCACCCCGCGATCGATCCGTCCTAGCGCTCCACCCCCTTTGCCTTCCCCCAGGCCCGCGCCGCCGTATATCCGAGATAACCGGTGCCAAAGAGCGCATAGAGCGGTTCGGGCAAGGCACTGAAATAGGCCTGCATCGCCCGAATGATCCCCGCCGCCACGTCGGGGCGCACCCCGCCGATCAGCCCCAGCGGCACCGACCACAGCAGCAGTCCGTACATCACATAAAGAAAGGCGGGACGCGCCGACAGCGTCCACCGGTCGCGCGCGATGCGCCTGCGCGTAGAGGTCATGCCGACCCTCCTAACCGATCCGATTGGCAAGCCAGCCGTAAAGAAAGGCCTCGTTGGCGGGCCTGCTCTCGGCCAGCGCCAGATAGCGCTCGCCCTGAAGCGCCTCCAGCGCCTTGAGCAACACCTTCTCTCCCGCGGGCCCGCGCACGGCCAGGAATGCGCCCAGCGCGGCGAGCGTCCTCGCGCCCACGGCCCGATCCACCTTCACATCGGCATAATCCCGCCCGTTGCGGTTGAGGGCATTCAACGCCCGCTGAAGAAAGCCGCCCGCGACCGTGGCCCCCATGTTCACGGCCGTGTCGAACAGTTCCTCCGCCACCGCCGGAGCCAGTTCGGCGACAAAGGCGAAACCCGGCTTCTCCCAATAAAGCCGGCGATAGATCATCTCGGCCACCGACCTGGGCAGCGCCCGCATGTCGCCGCCATAGCCGTTTTCCCGCGCCACGCCTTGGGTGATGCCGAAATTCGTCGGACCGCCGCGATCCGCCGGATGGTTGCTGTAGCCGCCCTCCCGCGCGATGACCTCGTCGATCATAGCCGCAATATCCATGAAAACCGCCCTCCTGTTTCCGAAAGGCGGATCATTTATCCCATTTGGTTAGCTGTAGGACAGCGGAAAAGCGCTGAGGCAGGTCATCCGGCGAGGGAAGGAAACCAGGCAGGCTGAAAAAAGCCCTGCCGGAAATTTGGTCGGGACGAGAGGATTCGAACCTCCGACCCCCACACCCCCAGTGTGATGCGCTACCAGGCTGCGCTACGTCCCGACCGGAGCGGCGCAATTAGAAGCAGTTTGGCGAATATGCAAGCCATTCGATGCAGGCTTTTTGCGCATTCGTCGGAAACCCTAATCATGTTGCCTCAGCCGTGCGATCTGTGTTAGCCGCGCGCCCTTGATCTGTGGGCGTTTGTCTGCGCCCGCGACAGGACAAGAGAAGAAGGCGAAAGTCCCAAGCATGTTCATATCTCCAGCCTTTGCCCAAACCGCGGGCGGGGAATCGTCCGGCGCCTCCATGCTGGTTCAGATGGCCCCGCTGGTCCTGATCTTCGTCGTCTTCTACTTCCTGCTGATCCGTCCGCAGCAAAAGAAGATGAAGGACCACAAGGCCAAGATCGACGCCGTGAAGAAGGGCGATCAGGTCGTGACCGGCGGCGGCCTGGTCGGCAAGGTGGTCCGCGTCGACGATTTCTATGCCGAGGTCGAACTGGCGCCGGGCATGAAGGTGAAGGCGGTGAAGTCCACCCTGACCGACGTGATCGATCCCGCCACCGCCAAGCCCGCGAACGACTGAGACGTCCATGCTGAACTTTCCCCGCTGGGCGGTCTTTGCGATTCTGGCGCCGCTGCTGATCGGCATAGCCTGCGCCGTGCCGAGCTTCCTGCCTGACCGGGTGGTCGAGCAGTTGCCCAAATTCATGCAGACCCGCGTCAATCTGGGCCTCGACCTGTCGGGCGGCAGCCATTTGCTGCTCGAAGCATCGACGCAGGATGTGGCCAAGCAGCGGCTCGCCAATATGGAGGAGCAGGTCCGCACGGAACTGCGCCGCGGCGACACCAAGATCGCGATCGGCGACATTTCCAGCCGCGACGGGAAGTTGAGCTTCATGGTCCGCAACCCGTCGGAAGTCGATGCCGCCATCGAGCGCATCCGTCCGCTGACGCAGGGTGCGGGCCTCACCGGCCAGCGCGATTTCAATGTCGAGGTGGTGAACAGCTCCACCATCGTCATCACGCCGACCCAGGCGGGCATCGACAATGCGGTCAAGGGCGCGATGGAAGTTGCGACCGAAGTCATCCGCAAACGCATCGACGAGATGGGCACGCGCGAACCGACCATCCAGCAGCAGGGCGACAACCGCATCGTCGTGCAGGTGCCGGGCCTCCAGAATCCCAAGGCGCTGAAGGATCTGCTCGGCCAGACCGCGAAGCTGGAATTCAAGCTGGTCGACGTCAACGCCAACCCGGCCGAAGTCGCGCAGGGCCGCGCCCCGGTGGGCAGCGAAGTGCTGCCCTATCCGACCAATCCGGCCGGGCCGCCGATGATCGCCGTCTACCGGCAGGTCATGGTGTCGGGCGAAGACCTGACCGACGCGCAGCAGGGCTATAACCAGCAGGGCAACGAGCCGATCGTCAACATCCGCTTCAATGGTGCGGGCGGGCGCAAATTCGGCCAGGTGACGTCGCAGAACGTCAACCGTCCCTTCGCCATCATCCTGGACGGCAAGGTGCTGTCGGCGCCGAACATCAATGAACCGATCCTGGGCGGCAGCGCGCAGATCAGCGGCAGCTTCACGGTGGAAAGCGCGAACCAGCTCGCGATCGCGCTGCGGTCGGGCAAGCTGCCCGTCGCGCTGACCGTGGTGGAGGAGCGCACGGTCGGTCCGCAATTGGGCGCCGACTCGATCAAGGCCGGCCTTACCGCCTCGATCATCGCGGTCGTCGCCGTCGCGGCCTTCATGTTCCTGAGCTACGGCCGCTTCGGCATGTACGCCAATTTGGCCGTCGCCATCAACGTGCTGGTGATCCTGGGCGTGATGGGTATTCTCGGCGCGACGCTGACGCTGCCGGGCATCGCCGGCTTCGTGCTGACCATCGGTACGGCGGTCGACGCCAACGTGCTGATCTACGAACGCATCCGCGAGGAACGCCGTCGGGGCCGCAATGTGGTCCAGTCGATCGAACATGGCTATAAGGAAGCCAGCCGCACCATTTTCGAAGCGAACGTGACCCACGCCATCGCCGGCGGCATCATGCTCGCTCTGGGGTCGGGTCCGGTCAAGGGCTTCGCGATCGTGCTGCTGATCGGCATCGCGACCAGCGTGTTCACCGCCGTCACCTTCACGCGCCTGCTGGTGTCGCGTTGGGTTCGCGCCAAGCGCCCGACCGAAATCCACATCTGACGGGCGGAGAGAAACATGAAACTGCTTAAGCTCGTCCCGGACAACACCAATATCGGCTTTGTGAAGCTGCGCCACTGGGCCTTTGCCCTGACGGCGCTGCTGACCGTGGTCGCGGTCGGCGCGACCTTCTACAAGGGCCTCAATCTCGGCGTCGATTTCGTCGGCGGACTGATGATCGAGGCGAAGTTCGAAACGCCGCCGCAAACCGACAAGGTGCGCGGCGTGATCGACCGGCTGGGCGTGGGCGACGGTTCGCTCCAGCAGTTCGGCGATCCCAGGACAGTGCAGATCCGCCTGCCGCTGCCGGAACAGGGCGGCGCGGGCGCGGCCAACGCCATCGTCGAAAAGGCGCGCAAGGCGATGACGGCGGAATTCCCCGGCGTCACCTTCTCCCGCTACGACACGGTGTCGGGCAAGGTTTCGGGCGAGCTGATCCAGAACGGCGTGCTGGCGGTGATGCTGGCGGTGATCGGCATCGCGATCTTCTCCTGGTTCCGTTACGAATGGCAGTTCGGCGTCTCCACCTTCGTCGCGATCATGCACGACGTGCTGATGACGCTGGGCTTCTTCGCCATCACCCAGTTGGAATTCGACCTCAACATTGTCGCCGCCGTGCTGACGATCGTGGGCTATTCGATCAACGACAAGATGGTGATCGACGACCGCATCCGCGAAAACATGCGCAAATATCGCAAGATGGACATGAAGTCGCTGATCGACCTGTCGGTCAACGAGACGCTGCCGCGTACCGTCATGACCTCCCTCACCGTGCTGCTGGCGCTGGGCGCGCTGCTGCTGCTGGGCGGCCATGTGCTGCGCGGCTTCACTGCGGCCATGATGCTGGGCATCATCGTCGGCACCTATTCCTCGGTCTATGTCTCCTCCTCACTGCTGATCAGCCTTGGCCTGTCCCCCGCCGCGGCGGAGAAGAAGGCGAGCAAGGCCAATCCCGCCGCCCAGGCGGAGCGCATGGGCCCGCGCGACGACGGGGCGCGGCCCTGAACGGGAACAGGTCCGGGATAGAGCTGCGCCGCGATGATGCGGGGCAGGGGCCGATCGTCACCGGCTTTCAGGGTCGCGGCTTTCGCGTCAGGGACGATGTCTTTCCCGACGGCCTGCTGCTGTCTCCCGTGCGGGCGCTCGCCTGGCGCCATGCCCCCGCCGTCGATGCGCTGACCGTCGCGGATCTGGGCGACCTGCTCGACCTGGATGTCCCGCCGGAATTCCTGCTGGTCGGCACCGGCGCGGCCCTGCGCCAGCCGCCGCGCGCCTTCGTGCGCGAACTGGAAGGCCGCGGGATCGGCGTGGAGGTGATGGACAGCCGCGCCGCCGCCCGCGCCTGGGGCGTGCTGCGCGCGGAGGAACGGTGGATCGTCGCGGCCCTCATGCCGCTTGTCTGAGGGGGGCTGTCCGCCCCGCCTTGCGCTTTCCTCTTCCTTTGCCTACTCTTGGGGCAAGTTCCGGCGCCTCTCGGCGCTGGCGAAGAAGAAAAGAGATACGGCCATGGTGCAGCACAGCCGCCCATCGCCGCAGAGTTCCGGCCCGGCCGGCGGAATTTCGGGCAAGGGGGTCCGTTCCGGTCCGGGCAATGGGAGCAAGGCTGCGGCCCTCACTCCCCCGTCGAAATCACGGGGCCTCTTGCCTCACGCGCTGCGGGGCCGGGGGTCCTATGCGGCGATTGACCTCGGCACGAACAACTGCCGCCTGCTGATCGCCAAACCCTCGGCGGACGGCTTCATCGTCATCGACGCCTTTTCGCGTATCGTGCGATTGGGGGAGGGGCTTGCCGCTTCCGGCCGGATCAGCGACGAAGCCATCGAGCGGGCGATTTCGGCCCTCTCGGTCTGCGCCGACAAGCTGCGCCGCCGGCATGTCACGCTGGCCCGTTCGGTCGCGACAGAGGCCTGCCGCCGCGCCTCCAACGGGGCTGAATTCATCCAGCGGGTCTATCGGGAAACCGGCATCGCCCTCGACATCATCAGCGCGCAGGAGGAAGCACGGCTGGCGGTGCTGGGCTGCCACGCGCTGCTGGAGCCGGGCGATGGGCCAGCGCTGATCTTCGACATTGGCGGCGGGTCGACCGAACTGGTGCTGGTGGACGCCAATCGCGCGGGCGCGCCGCATATCGTCGACTGGGTGAGCGCGCCCTGGGGCGTCGTCTCCCTGACGGAGAGCGAGGCGTTCGATCATGCCGATCCCATGGACCGGCTGTCGGCCTATGCCCGGATGCGCGCGCGTGTGGCGGACGCCTTCGCGCCGCTGGCGCGCCGACTGCCCTCGCCGCAGGCCGATATTCGCCTGCTGGGCACATCGGGCACGGTGACGACGCTCGCCAGCCTGCATCTCGACCTGCCGCGCTACGACCGGCAGGCGATTGACGGGCTGATCGTCCCTTCCACGTCGATGCGGGCGATTTCGGCGCGGCTGTCCTCCATGCCGCTGGCGGAACGGCAGAAGCTGCCCTGCATCGGGACGGAGCGGGCCGACCTGGTCGTGGCCGGCTGCGCCATATTGGAATCCATCCTCGACATCTGGCCCGCCCTGCGACTGGGCGTGGCCGATCGCGGCATTCGCGAGGGCATATTGCGCGGCCTGATGGACCGCGACGGAGTGAAGATGTGAGAGGCACTGGTGCCGGCAAGGTGCGGGTCAAGACGGCGAAGGGGCGGACGGCACAGTCCACCCGCTGGCTCGAACGACAGTTGAACGACCCCTATGTCCGCCGCGCCAAGGCGGAAGGGTGGCGCAGTCGCGCCGCCTTCAAGCTGATCGAACTGGATGAGAAATTCCATTTCGTGAAGGGTTCCCGCGCCGTGGTCGACCTGGGCGTGGCGCCGGGCGGCTGGGCGCAGGTGGTGCGGAAACTCTGCCCCAAGGCGAAGGTGGTGGGCATCGACCTGCTGCCGACCGATCCCATTCCGGGCGTCACGCTGTTCCAGATGGACTTCATGGACGACAAGGCGCCCGTTCTTCTGGCCGAGGCGCTGGGCGACGCGCCCGACCTGGTCATTTCCGACATGGCAGCCAACACCGTCGGGCATGCGGCGACCGACCATCTGCGCACCATGGGACTGGTCGAGGCGGCAGCCATGTTCGCCGTCGAAAATCTGCGCAAGGGCGGCACCTTCGTGGCGAAGGTGTTCGCGGGCGGCACGGACGCCGACCTGCTCGCCATCCTCAAAAGGCATTTCACCACGATCAAGCACGCCAAGCCGCCGGCCAGCCGCAAGGGCAGCGTCGAATGGTATGTCGTGGCCCAGGGCTTCAAGGGGCGCGCCGAAGAAGGCTGATCCCGCTCATCTCTACCAAGAGATTGAAATGCCTGCCTGTTCCTGCGAAGGCAGGCCGTTTGGGGCGTTGGGGGAACATCATTGGTTTCGACGGTATCGACGGTCGCCTATCTGGGGCTGGAAGCGCGCGGCGTGGAGGTTCAGTGCCAGCTCGTGCCCGGCCTCCCCAATTTCATCGTCGTCGGCCTGCCTGACAAGGCGGTCGCGGAAAGCCGGGAGCGGGTGCGCAACGCCATCGCAGCCATCGGCCTGTCGCTGCCGCCCAAGCGCATCACCGTGAACCTTTCCCCCGCCGACCTGCCCAAGGAGGGGTCGCATTTCGACCTGCCGATCGCGCTGGCGCTGCTGGGCGCCATGGGCGTGATCGATGCCGAAACGCTTGCGGGCTATGTCGTGGTGGGCGAACTGGGCCTGGACGGCCGCATCGCCCCGACGCCTGGCGTGCTGCTCGCTGCGCTTCATGCCGGGGAGAGGGAACTGGGCCTCGTCTGCCCGGTGGCGCAGGGCGCCGAAGCTGCCTGGGCCGGCCAGGTGGAGGTAATCGCCGCGCCGGACCTGTTGGCGATCCTCAACCATTTCAAGGGCGCTGCCGCCCTGTCGCCCCCGCAGCCCGGCGAAGTGCAGCCGCCGGCGCGGACCGCCGACCTGCGCCAGGTCAAGGGCCAGGAAAGCGCCAAGCGCGCGCTGGAGATCGCGGCGGCGGGCGGCCATAATCTGCTGATGGTCGGCCCGCCCGGCGCGGGCAAGTCGCTGATGGCGAGCTGCCTGCCCGGCATCCTGCCCGAACTGACGCCGGGCGAGGCGCTGGAAACATCCATGGTGGCGAGCGTCGCCGGCACGCTGGAGAGCGGCCGGATCAGCCGCGCCCGCCCCTTCCGCAATCCGCATCACAGCGCCTCCATGGCGGCGCTGGTCGGCGGCGGGCACAAGGCACGGCCCGGCGAGGTCAGCATGGCGCATCTGGGCGTGCTGTTCCTCGACGAACTGCCCGAATTCCAGCGGACCGTCCTCGACTCGCTGCGGCAGCCGCTGGAGACGGGGGAAGTCACCGTCGCGCGGGCCAATGCGCATGTGACCTTTCCGGCGCGGGTGCAACTGGTGGCGGCGATGAATCCCTGCCGCTGCGGCCATCTGGGCGATCCCGCCTTGGCCTGTTCCCGCGCCCCGCGCTGCGCGGCGGACTATCAGGCCAAGGTGTCGGGACCGCTGCTCGACCGCATCGACCTGCATGTGGAGGTGCAGGCGGTGACGGCGGCCGATCTGGTCCTGCCGCCTCCCGCCGAGGGATCGGCGGAGGTCGCCGCACGGGTCGCGGCGGCACGGGCGGTGCAGACGCGGCGCTATGACGGCACGCGGCTTCGCACCAATGCCGAGGTGGATGGAGAAAGGCTGGAGGAGGTTGCCGGGCCGGATCAGGCCGGGCGCGAATTGCTGGCGCAGGCGGCCGCGGCGATGAAGCTGTCCGCCCGCGGCTATACCCGCGTGCTGCGCGTGGCGCGCACCATCGCCGACCTGGCGGGCGCGGAGCGCGTCGGGCGCGTCCATGTGGCCGAAGCGCTCAGCTACCGGCGGCGCGCCCCCGTAAACTGAGGGAGTTGAACTGACGGGGGCTTTCCCGTCGCCGCGCCAGGCTCAGGGCCTGCGAGGTTCCGCCATCACCACGTCCATGTCGGCCATGGCCAGCCGCAGCAGTTCCACCATGCTGTTGCGCGCGGCGGCGGTGTCGCGGGCGGCGATCGCCTGGTGGACCGCCTTGTGATCGGGCAGGGGGTCGCGCGGCAGCAGCTTCTTGCGATGCTTGAACGTGGTGGTCCAGCTTACCGCCGCCCCCACCGAACTTGCCAGCGCGGCCAGCGCGTCATTATGCGTCGCGGCCAGCACCGCATGGTGGAAACGCTGGTCCGCCGACCGGCCCTCCGGCGTGGAAAGTCCATGCTTCTCCATCTCGTCGAGCGCGGCCGCCATCACGGCCAGTTGCTCATCGGTCCGTCGCCGCGCCGCGAATTCGGCCGCCGCCGGCTCGATCACGCCACGCAGTTCGAACAGGTCGCGCACGAAATCGCGGTCCGGCTCGCCCGCGAACATCCACGCCAGCATTTCCGGGTCCAGCACGTTCCAGCGGCTGCGTGGCAGCACGCGGGTGCCCGCCTTGGGCCGGCTTTCCAGCATGCCCTTGGCGATCAGGATGCGCACCGCCTCGCGATAGGCGGTGCGGGATACGTGCAGCCGCACCGACGCCTCGATCTCGCCCTCGAACAGGTCGCCGGGCTTGTGGACGCCCGTCAGGATCGCGGTGCCCAATTGCCGGGCGATCGCCTGGTGGATGCGCAGCGAGCCCTCGTCCGTCGGAAATTTGCGTTCCGGTCCGTCCTTGCGCTCGCTTCCCACTGCCCTGTTCCCCCTGTTCAGTCCTCAAATGCCGTCGTAGGACAATGCCGGCCACAAAGAAAGGCGTCCGCCACCAACCGCAGCGGCGCGATGTCGGCGTCGATCGCCCGTTGTGCCACCAGATCGACGAAGCGGCGATACATGGCGGGATATTCCTGGTCCGGCGCCTTGAGCTGGATCTCCCCGTCCAGGCGCAGCATGTTGCCGCCTTCCGACAGCAGCAGGCTGCCGTTCGCGGTCTCGACCGCGATGTCCCATGTCTGCGGCCCCGTCTGGCGCCAGTCGAACACCGCCTCCACCGCCGCACCGGAAGCCGTCGCCATGCGCAGCGCGGCGCCGATCGGCGCGTCCTTGTTTTCCGGCACCTCCAGGCTGGCGGACAGCATCGTCACCGGCTCCGGCACGATTTCCGTCAGGATCGACAGGGCGTTGATGCCCGGATCGAACACGCCAAAGCCGCCCGCTTCCCAGATCCAGGGCTGGCCCGGATGCCAATGGCGGACATCCTCGCGCCATTGGATGTCGATGCGCCTGATGGTGCGCGACGCCATCCACGCCTTCGCCTGGGCGACCGCCGCGGCATAGCGGCTGTGCCAGCTTGCATAGAGGGTGACGCCCTGCGCGCGGGCAAGGGCGGTCAGCGCCTCCACTTCCGACACCGTGGCGCCGGGCGGCTTTTCCAGGAAGACATGCTTGCCCGCCAGCAGCGCCTGCCGCGCCGCCTGGTATCGGACCTGCGGCGGCTGGCAGAGGATGACGGCGTCCATGTCCCGCTCCCCGGCCAGCATCGCGTCCAGATCGGGATAGTTGTTCACGCCCTCCGCCTGCGCATTGCGGCTGGCGACCGCGACCAGCTCTATGCCCTCGGTCATCGCGATGGCGGGAAGATGCTGGTCGCGGGCGATCTTGCCCAGGCCGACAAGGCCTGCCCGGATGGTCATAGGACTTTCACCCTTGTCTGGCCTTCATCGGCCGCCCGGCGCAGGCCGTTGCGCACGGGCAGGATGAAGGGCGCGGCCTCCACCTCGAACACGTCGCCTTCCTGCGTCGCGAAGCCGTCCGAAAAGGAGAGGGTGGCCGTGCCGAAGAAGTGGACGTGGATGTCGCCCGGACGACGGAACAGACCATATTTGAAATGATGATGTTCCAGATTGTCGATGCGGTGGGACATGTTGGTTTCGCCCGATAGGAACGGCCTTTCCCAGACTGTCTCGCCGTTGCGGACGATGCGGCTGGTGCCGCGCAGATCGTCGGGCAGGTCGCCCAGCAGCAGTTCCGGCCCCAGGGACGCCTGACGCAGCTTGCTGTGCGCCAGCCACAGATAATTGCCCCGTTCGGTGACGTGATCGGAAAATTCATTGCCCAGGGCAAAGCCCAGCCGGACCGGCGTGCCGTCCGCGTCGATCAGGTAGATGCCGGCGACCTCCGGCTCCTCCCCGCCATCCTCCGCGAAGGCGGGCATGGCGAAATCCTCGCCGGGATGGATCAGGCTCTGGCCGTCGCCCTTGTAGAACCATTCGGGCTGCGCGCCGATGCCACCGTCGGCGGGCTTGCCGCCCTCCACGCCCATCAGGAACATGCGCATGCTGTCGGTCAGTTCACCCGCCGCGGCCGCCTTGTGCATCTTGTCGCGCCCTTCGGCCGAGCCAAGATGGGTAAGGCCGGTGCCCGCGACCAGCAGATGCGCGGCATCCTCATGATCGATGGGGCAGAGCAGCCGGACGGTGGAAAGGTCCACCGCTCCGCCCAGGCGCGCTTGCGCCATGGCGGCGAGGGCCGTTCCGGCCGCAATCGCCTCCAGCGCCAGCGCGCGGGTGGAGCTTGCGCCCTCCACGCGCCGGGCCGCGCCGCTGGCGTCGAGGGCGGCGACACCGCGACGGCCGCCTTCCTCGAACTGCACCAGCGAACGGATGGCGGACTGATCGGGGGACTGATCGGGGGGCAGGGTCACCGGGCGATCTCCAGCCTGCCCTCGACACGGCGGTTGAGCTGCCAGGGATTGGCGGCCTGCAGGGCGGGCGGCAGCACGGCGTCGGCCACATCCTGATAGCAGACCGGGCGCAGGAAGCGCATCATGGCGAGCGTGCCCACGGATGTGGAGCGCCCGTCGGAGGTCGACGGGAAGGGACCGCCATGGACCATGGCATGGGTCACCTCGACGCCGGTCGGCCAGCCATTGGCGAGCACGCGGCCGACCTTGCGCGACAGCGTGGGCAGCAGCCGGGCGGCATCGGCCTGATCGCTCTCCTCCATCTGCAGCGTCGCGGTCAACTGGCCCTCCAGATCGGCGATGGTGGCGATCATCTCCTCGACGGTCGCGCATTTGACGAGGATGGAGGAGGAACCGAACACCTCATGCGCCAGCGCGGGATTGGCGCGGAAGCGATCGCCGCTGGTGGCGAACAGCGCATGCTGCCCGCGATTGACGCCGTCTCCCGCGACGCCGCGCGCGACCGTGGTGACGCCCTCCGCGCTGGACAGGGCGGCGACGCCCTTTTCATAGGCGGCATGGATGCCGGGCGTCAGCATGACCTGCGCCGCATTGCCCGACAGCGCTTCTGCGGCCGAAGCGACGAAGCGGTCGAGGTCGGGGCTGTCGAGCGCGATCACCAGGCCCGGATTGGTGCAGAACTGGCCCGAAAACAGGGTCAGCGATCCGACGAAGGCAGTCCCCAGTGCCTCGGCGTGGGCGGCCAGTGCGCCGGGCAGCAGCACGACCGGATTGATGCTCGACATTTCGGCATAGACCGGGATCGGTTCGGCGCGCTCGGCGGCGATCTTCATGAGGGCCAGGCCGCCGCCGCGCGACCCGGTAAAGCCCACCGCCTTGATGCGCGGATCGGCCACCAGCGCGCCGCCAAGGTCGTTGGTCGTGCCGGGCAGGTAGGAAAATACGCCTTCATGCAGGCCGCTTTCCCTGACCGCCGTCGCGATGGCGCGGGCGACCAGTTCGCCGGTGCCGGGATGGGCCGGGTGGCCCTTCACCACGACTGGGCAACCCGCCGCGAACGCCGATGCCGTGTCGCCGCCCGCAACGGAGAAGGCGAGCGGGAAGTTGGACGCGCCGAACACGGCGACGGGGCCGACCGACTGGTTGACGCGACGCAGGTCGCTGCGCGGCAGCGGCTGGCGCTCCGGCAGGGCCTTGTCGATGGTCGCGTCCAGCCAGTCGCCCTGGCGCACATAGCCGGCGAACAGGCGAAGCTGGCCGACGGTGCGGCCCCGTTCGCCCTCCAGCCGGCCGCGCGGCAGGCCGGTTTCGCTCATGGCCGTGGTGATCAGCAGGTCGCCAATCGCCATGATGCCGTCCGCCACCGCCTCCAGAAAGGCGGCGCGGGCGTCTGGCGTCAGGGTCGAGAAGCTCTCGAACGCGGCATCGGCCAGCGCGCAGGCGTCCGCGACATCGGCGGCCGAGGCGTTGTGGAAGGCGACCTCGCCCTTCGCGCCGGTCGACGGGTCGATGGCGAAGAAGGGTGCGCCGCCCTGGCGCTCGCTCGCGCCGACAAGGATGGCTCCGTTGAACATGGGGAAAACTCCGAAAAGGGGATCAGTGCCGAAAGGGGATCAGTGCCGAAAGGGGATCAATGCCGAAAAGGGGATCAGTGATTATCGCGCGGCAGACCCATGGTCTGGGCGATGCGCTGATATTTTTCCGCGCCCTCCAGGATCGCGCCGGTATTGAGCTGGCCGACCACGGAGCGCTGGATTTCCTGCCAGGGCGTCTGCGAGGCGGGATAGGGATAGCCGCCCTCGGTCACCAGCTTCGCCCGGCGGCTCGCCAGTTCCTCGTCGGAAATGAGGACGTTCACCACACCCTTGTTCAGGTCCATCCGCACCCGGTCGCCGGTCTGGAGCAGCGCAAGGCCGCCCATCGCCGCCGCTTCGGGCGAGGCGTTGAGGATGGAGGGACTCCCGCTCGTGCCCGACTGGCGCCCGTCCCCGATGCAGGGCAGGGCGGACACGCCCTCGGTGATGAGATAGGCGGGCGGCCGCATGTTCACCACCTCCGCCGCGCCCGGATAGCCGACCGGACCCGCGCCGCGCATGAACAGCAGCGTGTCGGGCGTGATGCCGACGGCGGGATCGTCGATCCGCGCATGATAGTCCTCCGGTCCGTCGAACACGACCGCCGGTCCTTCAAAGGCATTGGGATCTTCGGGATTGGACAGATAGCGCTGGCGGAACTCGTCCGAAATCACGCTGGTCTTCATCACCGCCGCGTCGAACAGATTGCCCGACAGGACGAGGAAGCCGGCTTCTTCCTTCAACGGCTGGGCGAAGGGACGGATGACCTTTTCATCCTCGATCTCCGCGCCCCTGCAATTCTCGCCCATCGTCTTGCCGTTGACGGTCATGGCGCCCTCGCGGATCAGTCCCTGCCCGATCAACTGGCCGACCACGGCCGGAACGCCGCCGGCGCGATAATAATCCTCGCCCAGATATTCGCCCGCGGGCTGGAGGTTCACCAGCAACGGCACCCTGTGCCCCACCGTCTCCCAATCCTTGAGCGGCAGGTCGACACCGACATGGCGCGCGATCGCGGTCAGGTGGATCGGCGCATTGGTCGACCCGCCAATGGCCGAGTTCACCACTATGGCGTTGTGGAAGGCGTCCAGCGTCAGGATGTCGGAGGGCTTCAGGTCCTCCGCCACCATCTCGACGATGCGCTTGCCGGTCCGATAGGCGACCTCCTGCCGGTCGCGATAGGGCGCGGGGATCGCCGCCGAACCCGGCAGCATCATGCCCAGCGCCTCGGCCAGCGAGTTCATCGTCGTCGCCGTGCCCATGGTGTTGCAATAGCCGGTGGAGGGTGCCGACGACGCCACCAGCTTGATGAAGCCCTCATCGTCGATCTTGCCCGCCGCCAGCAATTGCCGCGCATGCCACACGATCGTGCCCGAACCCGTCCGCTCGCCCTTGAACCAGCCGTTCAGCATCGGCCCGACCGACAGCGCGATGGCGGGGATGTTGACCGTCGCCGCCGCCATCAGCAGCGCGGGCGTCGTCTTGTCGCAGCCCGTGGTCAGCACTACTCCGTCCAGCGGATAGCCGTACATCGCCTCGACCAGTCCCAGATAGGCCAGGTTGCGGTCCAGCCCCGCCGTCGGCCGCTTGCCGGTTTCCTGGATCGGGTGGACGGGAAATTCCAGCGCAATGCCGCCCATTTCGCGAATGCCCTCGCGCACGCGCTCGGCCAGCACCATATGATGGCGATTGCACGGGCTGAGGTCGCTGCCGGTCTGGGCGATGCCGATGATCGGCTTGCCGCTGCGCAGTTCTTCCAGGCTGAGGCCGAAATTCAGGTAACGCTCCAGATAGAGCGCGGTCATGTCGATATTGTCTGGATTGTCGAACCAGGCGCGGCTGCGAAGCTTGTTAACGGGCTTGGACGAATCATTCATGGAAAAGGCACCTGTCGAAGAAAATGACCATTTTATTCCGGGCAAGTTGACCCGCTTGCCTCTCCGATATACTCATACAAATAGAATATCAAGGATGCTTCGGACAAAGTGATGGATTTGATGGGCCGCTATGAGGTTGTCGGGGACTGGGGCACCAGCCGCCTGAGGCTGTTCCGGGTGGAGCAGGGCCGCGTGACGGCGCGTCATGACGGCCCCGGCATCGCCGCGGCGCGGGGACAGGCGGAGGCGGCCTTCGCTGCCACCATCGGCCCCTGGCTGGACCAGGCCGCACCCGCGCAGATCCGCCTGTGCGGCATGGCCGGCGCCCGCGACGGCTGGGTGGAGGCGCCCTATGCGGACTGTCCGGCCGACGCCGTCGCCTGGCGCATGGCGTCGGCCCGGTTCGAATGGCGTGGCGTGCCCGTCGCGATCATGGCCGGCCTTGCCTGCACGAACCCGAACGGCGCGCCCGACGTGATGCGCGGGGAGGAGACGCAGATCTTCGGCGCCATCGCGCGCGATCCCGCGCTGGGCCAGGGCCGCCGGCTGGTCGTCCTGCCCGGCACGCACAATAAATGGGCGGTGGTGGAGGACGGCCATGTCACCACCTTCCGCACCATGCCGACGGGAGAGCTTTTCGCGCTGCTGCGGGACCATTCCACCCTCGGCGCGCAGACCGACCAGTCCGATCCCGCGCAGGAGGCGCAGGGCTTTGCCGAAGGCCTGGCGCGTGCGGAGGGAGGGCGGCTGCTCTCCTCCCTGTTCGCCGCGCGGAGCATGCGGCTGCGGGCGGGGCGATCGGCCCAGTGGGCGGCGGGCTATCTGTCCGGCCTGCTGATCGGGGCGGAGATCGCGGAAGTCGCGGACATGCTGGAACAGGATGACGATATCCTGCTGATCGGCGACGGCCGCCTCTCGATGCTCTATGTCCAGGCGCTGGGCAGGCGGGGGCTGGCGACGCAGGTGCTGGAGGGCGATGCCTGCGCGCTCGCCGGCCTCGGCCTTTCCTGATGAGGGATGGGGACCATTTCATTCCCCCACCTCCTGCTGGCGGGAGCATTCGGCGTCCCCGGCGCATCTGCCCTATTCCAACGGAGTACCACCATGACCCTCGATGATTTGCTGGCCGACGGCGCGCCGCCTATTTGCGCGATCCTGCGCGGTCTCCGGCCGGAAGAAGCGCTGGAGATCGGCGACGTCCTGATCGAATCCGGCATCCGCATTCTCGAAGTGCCCTTCAACTCCCCCGATCCGCTTCGCAGCATCGCTGCAATGCAGGCCGAATATGGCGATCGCGCGCTGATCGGCGGCGGCACGGTACTGTCCGTGACGGCGGTGGAGGAACTGCATGGCGCTGGCGGACGGATCATGGTGACGCCCAATAGCGACATGCAGGTGATCGCGCGCGGGGCGGAACTGGGACTGGAGCTTCTCCCCGGCTTCATGACGCCCAGCGAGGCCTTCGCCGCGGTGCAGGCCGGCGCGCGCCGGATCAAGCTGTTTCCCGCCGCCCGTCTCGGCCCCGCTTATGTAAGGGCGCTGAAGGACGTGCTGCCCGGCCATGTCGGCATCTGGGCGGTCGGCGGCACCGGCGCGGATTCGATCGGGGAATGGCTGGCCGCCGGCTGCGAAGGCATCGGCGTCGGCGGTGCGCTCTACCGGCCGGGCGACGGCGGCGCCTCGGTGCGGGACCGGGCGGTCGAACTGGTCGCCGCCTGGCGGCGGTCGCTCTGACCGCCGGGAGGCTTCATCCCGCCTGCCGCGCGTCGTCTCGGTCCAGCATGTCGCGAACCTTGGCGGCCAGCTCGGCATAGGTGAAGGGCTTGGTCAGCAGTTCCACGCCCGGATCGAGCCGGCCGTGATGAATGATGGCGTTGCGCGCATAGCCGGTGGCGAACAATATCCTCAGCCCCGGCTGCTGCGCCCGCGCCTGCTGGGCCATGTCGGCGCCGGTCATGCCGCCGGGCAGGATGACGTCGGTGAACAGCAGGTCGATGGGCTCCGACGCCATTTCCAGCGCCTGCAGCGCCGCCGCGCCGTTGTCCGCCTCCATCACCCGATAGCCCAGTTCCTTCAGCACATCGACGGTATAGGCGCGCACCTTGTCGTCATCCTCGCAGACCAGCACCGTCTCGTCGCCGCCGCATACCGGCGTGGCCCGGCTGACCGTGCCCGTGTCATTGTCGGGCAGGGGGCCGTAGAAGCGCGGCAGGTATATCTTGACCGTCGTGCCATGGCCGCGTTCGGAATAGACGCGAATATGGCCGCCCGACTGCTTGATGAAACCATAGACCATGGACAGGCCCAGCCCGGTGCCGCGCCCGACCTCCTTGGTGGTGAAGAAGGGCTCGATCGCGTGGCTCAGCACGTCCTCGTCCATGCCCTGGCCCGTGTCGGATACGCTGATCAGCACATATTGGCCGGGCGACACTTCCGCCTCCTGCGCGGCGTAAGCCTCGTCGATATGGGTGTTGGCGACCTCTATGGTCAGCTTGCCGCCGTCCGGCATGGCATCGCGCGCGTTCACCGCCAGGCTCAGCAACGCATTCTCCATCTGGTTGACGTCGACCTCGACCGGCCAGATCCGCGCGCTCTGGATCGTCTCCACCTCGATCGTCTCGCCCAATGTGCGGTTGAGCAGGTCGGACATGCCGCTCACCAGCCGATTGGGATCGATTCGTTCGGGCGCCAGAGGCTGGCGGCGAGAGAAGGCGAGCAGCCTTTGCGTCAGCAGCGCCGCGCGCTCCGCGCCCGCCATCGCATTGTCCGCCGCGCGCCGCAGCCGCGCCTGATCCTCGGGAAGGTCGCGTTGCAGCAGTTCCAGATTGCCGGTGACGATCTGCAGCAGATTGTTGAAATCATGCGCCACGCCGCCGGTCAACTGGCCCAGCGTCTCCATCTTCTGCGCCTGTCGCAGCGCATCCTCGGCGTCCGCGAGGGCCCGCGCACGGGCGCGCTGCTCGGTCACGTCGCGGGCGACGCAATAGACGAGGTTGTTTTCGGGCACCGCCGTCCAGCTGAAATTGCGGTAGCTGCCGTCCTTTGCCCGGAAACGGTTCTCGAACCGCGCCGTCGGCATGCCTTGCGCCAGGGCGGCGATTTCGCCCCTGGTCTTCGCCAGATCGTCGGGATGCTCCATCCATTCGGACGTGCGGCCGATCAGCTCGGCCTCGCTCCAACCCAATATGTCGGTCCAGGCCGGGCTGGCGGCCAGCCACGTGCCGTCCCGGTCAGCGACCAGGAAGGGGTCGCGCGCCAATGCCCAGAGACGGGCGCGATCGGCGCGCATCTCCTTTTCCGCTATCACCCTCTTGGTGGTCTCGCTGACGATGCAGAGCGCGCCGCCGATGGAGCCGTCCGCCTCGTAGACCGGCGAATAGTTGATGTCGAAGAACACCTGTTCGCCCAGCCCGCCGGCCCGCTCGATATAGAAGGGCCGGTCCTTGGCATGCACCGGCTGCCCCTGTTCGACGACGGAGCGCAGCAGCGGCTCCAGATCGTCCCAAAGCTCCGTCCACCCCTCCCGCGCCGGGCGGCCGAGCACGCGGGGATGCTTGTCCCCGATCGTGGGCGCATAGGCTTCATTATAGAGCGCGCAGAGCTCCGGACCCCAGAACAGCACGATCTCCGCCTGCGACGACAGCATCAGCCGGACCGCCGACACCAGCGCCGGGGACCAGCCGTCAACCGGCCCCAGCGGCGACCCGGCGTCGATGCGCGCGGTCAGCGCGCCCAGCGCGCCCTGGGCGGCGATCATCTCCCCTATGCCCCGCGCGCCGCTCATTGATTATCCTCGATCAATATGCTCATGGGACGAGATACGCCCCTCCCGCGCTTTGTATCCCTTCATGCACAAGGCGTTATGACCTTTTGTTCATGGTTCAGGGTTATCCTTGCAACCCGCGGGACAAGCGCGCATGGATCGGGTCCATGACTGCGATGACCTTGAGCCGACCCGCCAACGCCGTCCCACGCCCCGCGCCGATCGCGCGCTGGCTGCTGACGGTCGCCGCCCTCGTCTTCTGCATGGTCGTGGTCGGCGGGATCACCCGCCTGACCGAATCCGGCCTGTCGATCACCCAGTGGAAACCGATCAGCGGCGCCATTCCGCCGCTGACCCACGACCAGTGGATGGACGCCTTCCGCGATTATCAGAAGATCCCCGAATATCGGCAATTGCGGCAGGACATGACGCTGGGCGATTTCCAGTTCATCTTCTTCTGGGAATGGGTGCATCGGCTGCTGGGGCGGCTGATCGGCGTCGCCTTCGCGCTGCCGCTGCTCTGGTTCGCGTGGAAACGGACGATCCCCCAGGGCTACGGCCCGCGCCTCGTCGCGTTGCTCGCGCTTGGCGGGCTTCAGGGCGCGATCGGCTGGTGGATGGTGGAATCGGGCCTGTCGGTCCGTACCGATGTCAGCCATTACCGGCTGGCGGTGCACCTGCTGACGGCGCTGTTCATCATGGGCGGCCTGATCTGGACCGCCCTCGACCTGCTGACACGTGCCAGGACGCCCTTCGCGAAGCCGGCCATGCTGCACCCCTTCGCCGTGGCCGCGCTGCTGGCGCTCATGGTGCAATTGCTGTTCGGCGCGTTCACGGCCGGGCTGGATGCAGGCTATGTCTCCAACACCTGGCCGCTGATGAACGACCATCTCGTGCCGCAGGGAATCGAATGGCTCGGCTCGTTCTGGGCGACCGTCTCCAGCGACCCCTATCTGGTGCATTTCATCCACCGCTGGTGGGCCTGGGTGGCGGCGTTCATGCTGATCATGCTCGCCAGGATGGCGAAGCAGGCGGGACAGCGCGGCCCCTCGATCGCGATCAATGCCGCCGTCGGCACGCAGATCGCGCTGGGCATCGCGACGGTCGTCAGCGGCATCGCGCTGCCGCTGGCGGTGCTGCACCAGGCGGTCGGCGCGCTGGTGGTCGCATCGGCCACCTGGGGCGCCCATGCCCTGGGGGAACGCCGGGGATAGGCGCGGTCGCGCGCATGTCGGCTTTACGGGTATTATTTTACCCGTCAGCAAAGCCGCCGAATCGCTTGACTTGCGCGGCCCTACCCGTCATTAGCCGCCATCTTCTGAAAGCTGGCAACAGCGTTCAATTCACTGTTTCATTCTTGGAGTATTGGCACCATGAAGGCGCTGATGAAGACCACCAAGCCGGCAACCCCGGCCACGGTCGAAAAGAAATGGGTTCTGATCGACGCGGAAGGCCTCGTCGTCGGCCGCCTCGCCTCGACCGTCGCGAACATCCTGCGCGGCAAGCACAAGCCGAGCTTCACCCCCCACGTTGATTGCGGTGACAATGTCATCATCATCAACGCGGAAAAGGTGAAGTTCACCGGCCGCAAGCTGACCGACAAGGTCTATTACAAGCACACCGGCTATGCCGGCGGCATCAAGGAAACCACCCCCCAGAAGGTTCTGGAAGGCCGTTTCCCCGAGCGCGTCCTGGAAAAGGCCGTTGAGCGCATGATCCCCCGCGGCCCGCTGGGCCGTCAGCAGATGCGCAACCTGCGCATCTTCGCCGGCGCCGAACATCCGCACGCCGCGCAGAACCCCGAAGTGCTCGACTTCGCGTCGCGCAACCGCAAGAACAAGGTGGGTGCATAATGACCGATAACCGCCAGTCCCTGTCCGACCTCGCGTCGCTGACCGCCAACGCGCCGGCTGCCGCTGCCGCGCCCGCCGCCGACGCCCCGATCGCGCCGGTTCAGCCTGCCGCTCCGCTGCGCGCCCAGGAAATCGACAGCCTCGGCCGCGCCTATGCGACCGGCCGCCGCAAGGACGCCGTCGCCCGCGTCTGGGTAAAGCCCGGCACCGGCAAGATCACGGTCAATGGCCGCGACCAGGAAATCTACTTCGCTCGCCCGACCCTGCGTCTGGTGATCAACCAGCCCTTCGGCGTCACCGAGCGCGAAGGTCAGTATGACGTGATCGCCACCGTCAAGGGCGGCGGCCTCTCGGGCCAGGCCGGCGCGGTCAAGCACGGCATCGCCCAGGCACTCGCCAAATATGAGCCGGCGCTGCGCAGCGCGGTCAAGGCCGAAGGCTTCCTGACCCGCGACAGCCGCGCCGTCGAGCGCAAGAAGTACGGCAAGGCCAAGGCCCGCCGGAGCTTCCAGTTCTCGAAGCGCTGATCGGTTCGATCGACAGCAATGCAAAGGGGCCGGTTTTCCGGCCCCTTTTCTTTTCGGGCAGATGGGACCCTCGCGGTCGGGCATGTCAAGGGTCCGCCGTCTTCCTCGCAATCGGGGAGGCATTGACGGGATCCGGAATGGCCGAACCGGTTCGATCGGACGGAAAAGCCGCGATCTCCTAACCGGCGATCACGGCCGATCGTGTGGAAACCGCCTTAGCCGCGATCGCCGACATCAGCCAGGCGCGCCGTCGCGATCTGCTGGATCTGGAGGACGTCCTTGCGGGCTTCCAGGAAGCGGCGGGGATTGATGGCGTTGCCGTTCACCCGCACTTCAAAATGGAGATGCGGACCTGTGGAGCGGCCGGTCGAGCCCATGCGCGCAATGGTGTCGCCACGGGCTACCGGCTGGCCGACCCGCGCGTTGAAGCCGGAAAGATGGGCATAGCGGGTCAGGATGCCGTTGCCATGGGTGACCTCGACCACATTGCCATAGCCGCTGCGCTGGCCCACGAAGCTGACCTTGCCCGATGCGGCGGCCAGGATCGGCTGACCCATGCTGCCGGGAAAATCCAGCCCCGCGTGAAAGGCCGCATGGCCGTTGAACGGATCGCTGCGATAGCCATAGCTGCTGCTCAGCATCGGCGTTGCCGTGGGCTTGCCGGAGGGGATGGCGAGCAGGCTGGCTTCCAGAAATTCCATCCGCGACAGCGCACTGGCGAGCTTTTCGAACTCGCCCGGCAGGGCGTCCTGGCCTTCCCAGGGAACGAAGGGTCCGCCTTGCGCGCGCGCGGCGGTGCGGGCGAGGCCATTGGGGTTGAGGCCGAAGCTGCGGATAGCGGCGGCGGCCTTGTCGGCGCGATGCTGGACTGCGCTGGTCAGCAAGGCGGCAAAACGGCGCTGCCGCGCATCGATCTGGAACAGCGTGGCGGCTTCGGGCGCGACGCTGATCTTCGTGTCCAGTTTGGACGTGCCGTGCTTGGCCCCGCCGTCGGCCTTGCCGACCACATCGCTGGCGGAAACGGCGTCCTCCTGGCCGAAATGGGTGCGGTAGAGGTCGTCCATGAAATCCTGGCGCTCTTTCAGCTCCTGCGCGAGTTGGTCGACCGACTTGCGATAGCGCTCGACCTGGCTGGCGGTGCTCGCGACGGCCTTGCCCCTTGCGGTGAGGGAGTCACGTTCCTGCTCGATCTCCGCGCTGCGGGAGATCATGGACAAAGTGAGCCCCGCGCCCCCGACCAGGGCGCAGGAAAGCAGCCCGAGCGCGACAAGCTGCGTCCGGCGCGAAATGCGGATGAACTTCATCTGGCCGCCCGAGTGCAGGAAAATTTCCCGTTCCGGGCACAGCTTCGAACAGTGGGCAGCCATGCTGGCCCAGAGGGCAGGCACCCTCACCTTGCTCCGTTGCGACAATTGCGACCCCGCATTTCTTTTTAAGTGAACGGGGCGCTAACAAAACAATCCGAGTCGCGCGAATCCGCCAAAACGGACTCGTGACGAGTCGAAGGATGAACGGGGTGAAACGTGGATCCGTGCCATTGGTTCCGATCCACCGGATTTTTTCCGGGCGATTGCCTGATGACCGATGACTGATCGGCGGGCCGCCTGCGCCGGAGGGCAGCGCCCGATCTTTCGGCCGGTTCTTGACCCGCGTCCCCCACATGGATATAGGCGCGCCTGCCCAAAGGCCCGGCTGGACGGATTCGTTCGCGCCAGTTCCCGGTTCTGGGGGCGTCAGAGCTGAACATTGCCGGTGCTCTTGCGGCTCCGGGCGGGTTTCCGCCGGGGCCTTTGCTGTTTGGAGGCGATTGCTTTCCAGACCGCAAGGAACGCGGGAAATGCATGCGGTAAAGTAACTGAAAAAGGTGAAGGGCTTCATGCCAACAATCAACCAGCTGGTCCGCAAGGGCCGCGAGCTGCAGAAGACCAAGTCGAAGGTCCCTGCCATGGAAGCGAACCCGCAGAAGCGCGGCGTTTGCACCCGTGTTTACACGACGACCCCGAAGAAGCCGAACTCGGCTCTCCGTAAGGTGGCGAAGGTGCGCCTGGTCAACCAGCGCGAAGTCATCACCTATATTCCGGGTGAAGGCCACAACCTTCAGGAGCACAGCGTTGTGCTGATCCGTGGCGGCCGCGTGCGCGACCTTCCCGGTGTGCGCTATCACGTGCTGCGCGGCGTTCTGGATACCCAGGGCGTCAAGGACCGCAAGCAGAGCCGTTCGAAGTACGGCGCCAAGCGTCCGAAGTAAGGGGAGACCAGTAATATGTCACGTCGTCGTCGCCCCGAAAAGCGCGTCATCCTGCCGGATCCCAAGTTCGGTGATGTCGTGCTGTCGAAGTTCATGAACAGCATCATGCAGGACGGCAAGAAGGCCGTCGCCGAATCCATCGTGTACGGCGCTCTCGACACTGTCGAGACGAAGTCAAAGAAGGATCCGATCGCGATGTTCCACGATGCGCTGAACAATGTGAAGCCCGGCATCGAAGTCCGCAGCCGCCGCGTCGGCGGTGCGACCTACCAGGTTCCCGTCGAAGTGCGCCCCGAGCGCGCCCAGGCGCTGGCGATCCGCTGGCTGATCACGGCTTCGCGCAACCGCAGCGAAACCACCATGGCTGCCCGTCTGTCGGGCGAGCTGCTGGATGCCGCCAACAATCGCGGCAATGCCGTCAAGAAGCGCGAAGACACGCACCGCATGGCGGAAGCGAACCGCGCCTTCTCGCACTATCGCTGGTAATCCGGCGCTGGAAAAAGGCGAAGCGGGCACCCATATCGCTCGCTTCCTCTCATGGTTTCAAAAAATCGGTCCGTTCGCCACGGGTGGCTACCCATGGCGGACGGATTGGTTTAGGGGCCACGCGCAGATTTAACGAATCCCCAACCGCCGGCGCACCGGCAACGGAGAAGCATCATGGCCCGCAGCCATCCGCTCGAACGCTATCGCAATTTCGGTATCATGGCGCATATCGACGCCGGCAAGACCACCACGACGGAGCGTATCCTTTACTATACCGGCAAGTCCTACAAGATCGGCGAAGTCCATGACGGCGCCGCTACCATGGACTGGATGGAGCAGGAGCAGGAGCGTGGCATCACCATCACGTCGGCTGCGACGACCTGTTTCTGGAACGACCACCGCCTGAACATCATCGACACCCCCGGCCACGTCGACTTCACCATCGAAGTCGAGCGTTCGCTGCGTGTGCTCGACGGCGCGGTCGCCGCGTTCGACGGTGTCGCGGGCGTTGAGCCGCAGTCGGAAACCGTGTGGCGCCAGGCGGACAAGTACAAGGTGCCGCGGATGTGCTTCATCAACAAGCTCGACCGCACCGGCGCCGATTTCTATTATTGCGTGCAGACGATCATCGACCGTCTCGGCGCGACCCCGGCCGTCCTCTATCTGCCCATCGGCACGGAATCGGACTTCAAGGGCCTGGTCGACCTGGTCGAGAACCGCGCGATCATCTGGAAGGACGAGAATCTCGGCGCTGAATTCTCCTATGAGGAAATTCCGGCCGATCTCGCCGACAAGGCCGCCGAATATCGCGAAAAGCTGATCGAACTCGCCGTCGAGCAGGACGACGACGCGATGGAAGCCTATCTGGAAGGCAACCTGCCTGACACCGCCACGCTCAAGAAGCTGATCCGCAAGGGCACGCTGGGCCAGGCGTTCACGCCGGTCCTGTGCGGCTCGGCATTCAAGAACAAGGGCGTGCAGCCGCTGCTCGACGCGGTCGTCGACTATCTGCCCTCGCCGCTCGACATCCCCGACGTGCAGGGTATCAACCCCGACACCGAGGAGCCCGACAGCCGCAAGACGGCGGACGACGCGCCCTTCGCGGGCCTGGCGTTCAAGATCATGAACGATCCGTTCGTCGGTTCGCTGACCTTCCTGCGCGTCTATTCGGGCACCCTGACCAAGGGTACCTATCTGAACTCGGTCAAGGACAAGAAGGAAAAGATCGGCCGCATGCTGCTGATGCATGCCAACAGCCGTGAAGACGTCGAAGCGGCTTATGCCGGCGACATCGTCGCTCTGGCCGGCATGAAGGAAACGACCACCGGTGATACGCTGTGCGCCGAACGCCAGCCGATCATCCTGGAGCGGATGGAATTCCCCGAGCCGGTGATCGAGCTGTCGGTCGAGCCCAAGACCAAGGCCGACCAGGAAAAGATGGGCGTCGCGCTCAATCGTCTGGCCGCCGAGGATCCGTCCTTCCGTGTCACGACCGATCACGAATCGGGCCAGACCATCATCAAGGGCATGGGCGAACTTCACCTCGAAATCCTGGTCGACCGCATGAAGCGCGAGTTCAAGGTCGAGGCGAATGTCGGTGCGCCGCAGGTTGCTTACCGCGAATATCTCAAGAAACCGGTCGATATCGACTACACCCACAAGAAGCAGTCGGGCGGCACCGGCCAGTTCGGTCGCATCAAGGTCAAGCTGACCCCGGGCGAACGTGGCGCGGGCATCATCTTCAAGGATGAGATCAAGGGCGGTAACATTCCCAAGGAATATATCCCCGCGATCGAAAAGGGCATGCGCGAGACGGCGGCCACCGGTTCGCTCATCGGCTTCCCGATCATCGACTTCGAAATCCTGCTCTACGACGGCGCCTATCACGACGTCGACTCGTCGGCGCTGGCGTTCGAAATCACCGGTCGCGCCGCGATGCGCGAAGCGGCGCAGAAGTCGGGCATCACCCTGCTTGAGCCGGTCATGAAGGTCGAGGTCGTCACCCCGGAGGAATATCTGGGCGACGTCATTGGCGACATGAACAGCCGTCGCGGTCAGATCCAGGGCACCGACACGCGCGGCAACGCGCAGGTGGTCGAGGCCATGGTGCCGCTGGCCAACATGTTTGGCTATGTGAATTCGTTGCGTTCCTTCACCCAGGGGCGCGCGAACTACTCGATGATCTTCTCGCACTATGATGAAGTGCCGCAGAATGTGGCGGACGAGGTCAAGGCGAAGATGGCCTGATGAGTTTCCCTGGCCGGGCCGCGCAAGTGGCTCGGTTTTGGGCTGGCATTCTGTAAATTTGCTGCTATGGACGCGCCTTCGCGAGGCGCGGCCGAGCGGTCAGACCAAAGCTGATTTGATTAGAAGGTAGGATAAAATGGCTAAGGCTAAGTTTGAGCGGAACAAGCCGCACTGCAACATCGGCACCATCGGTCACGTCGACCATGGCAAGACCTCGCTGACCGCGGCGATCACCAAGGTGCTTGCCGAAACCGGCGGCGCGACCTTCGTCGACTATGCCAACATCGACAAGGCTCCCGAAGAGCGCGAGCGCGGCATCACCATCTCGACCGCCCACGTCGAATATGAGACCGAAGCCCGTCACTACGCGCACGTCGACTGCCCGGGTCACGCCGACTACGTCAAGAACATGATCACCGGTGCGGCCCAGATGGACGGCGCGATCCTCGTCGTTTCGGCCACCGACGGCCCGATGCCGCAGACCCGCGAGCACATCCTGCTCGCCCGCCAGGTCGGCGTGCCGCAGCTCGTCGTGTTCATGAACAAGGTTGACCTCGTCGACGACGCCGAAATCCTCGAGCTGGTCGAGCTGGAAATCCGCGAGCTGCTGTCGTCCTACGACTTCGACGGCGATAACATCCCCGTCATCCCCGGCTCGGCCGTCAAGGCTCTGGACGGTTCGAACGACGAAATCGGCAAGAACGCCGTTCTGAAGCTGATGGAAGCGGTCGACACCTTCATCCCGCAGCCGGAGCGTCCGATCGACAAGCCCTTCCTGATGCCGATCGAAGACGTGTTCTCGATCTCGGGCCGCGGCACCGTCGTGACCGGCCGTGTCGAAACCGGTATCGTCAAGGTTGGTGAAGAAGTCGAGATCGTCGGCATCAAGGACACCCGCAAGACCACCGTCACCGGCGTCGAAATGTTCCGCAAGCTGCTCGACGAAGGTCGTGCGGGCGACAACATCGGTGCGCTGATCCGTGGTGTGGGTCGTGAAGAAGTCGAGCGCGGCCAGGTTCTGGCCAAGCCCGGCACGATCACCCCGCACACCGAGTTCGACGCAGAAGTCTACGTCCTGTCGAAGGAAGAAGGCGGCCGTCACACGCCGTTCTTCGCGAACTATCGTCCGCAGTTCTACTTCCGCACCACCGACGTGACCGGCGAAGTGATCCTCCCCGAGGGTACCGAGATGGTCATGCCTGGCGACAATGTGAAGCTCGGCGTCAAGCTGATCGCTCCGATCGCCATGGACCAGGGTCTGCGCTTCGCGATCCGCGAAGGCGGCCGGACCGTCGGCGCAGGGGTTGTCGGCACGATCTCGAAGTAATATAGGACCGCAGCGGCGCGAATCGCCTGATTCGCGCCGCTGAGTTTTTTACCGCCCCGGATCGCCTTTCTCCGGCTCGATAGAGCTAGAAGGGCAAGAAACGGGGCGGATATTTTTTGGTTGGCGCATTTTCATAAATCATCGGCTGCTCCGGCTGATTTTTGAAAATGCTCCGGGTTTTTGGCTCTTTCGCATCGGTACAGGAACAATGGACAGCAACATCCGCATTCGCCTCAAGGCGTTCGATCATCGCGTGCTCGATCAGGCGACCGGCGACATCGCCGACACCGCCCGCCGCACCGGCGCCCTCATTCGCGGTCCGATTCCCCTTCCGACGCGCATCGAAAAGTTCACGGTCAACCGTGGCCCGCACATCGACAAGAAGTCGCGCGAGCAGTTCGAAGTCCGCACCTACAAGCGCATGCTTGACATTGTGCAGCCGACGCCCCAGACGGTCGACGCGCTGATGAAGCTGGATCTGGCTGCCGGCGTGAACGTCGAAATCAAGCTGGCGTAAGCTGGCAAGTCCCTGCTCTCGATTATGAGGGCAGGGTATCGGGCATTCCGGCTTGCCGGAAGCTCAAAGGACACAAGGGATACCGCACGGCCTCTCCGGTGAACCGGAATGGCTCGTGGTCCTGGTCCCCCGTCGCCTTCCCCGAGCAGGGGTCGGCATCCAACCCGGACGGGGTGATCATGCTATTGGGTTGGGCCGCGAGGGAGAGATCCTGAGCGGTTTTTTCGTTGGATACGCCCGCTGCTAAGGCGGGCCTCTATGGGAGTAATCAGTGATGCGCACAGGCGTGATCGCTAAGAAGGTCGGGATGACCCGTCTGTTCCAGGAGGACGGACGTCATATTCCGGTTACGGTTCTGGCCCTTGAGGGCAACCAGGTCGTGGCCCGCAAGGAAGTCGATCGCGACGGTTATGTCGCGGTTCAGCTCGGCGCGGGCGTCGCGAAGGTCAAGAATGTCGCCAAGCCGCAGCGCGGCCACTTCGCCAAGGCGGAAGTGGAGCCCAAGGCGCGCTTGGTCGAATTCCGTGTCGCCGAGGACGCGCTCCTCGATGTCGGCGCCGAGATCGCGGCCGATCATTTCATTGCCGGCCAACTGGTCGACGTCGCCGGTCACACCCAGGGTAAGGGTTTCGCCGGCGCCATGAAGCGCTGGGGCTTCGGCGGTATGCGCGCTACCCACGGCGTGTCGATCAGCCACCGTGCCCATGGTTCGACCGGTAACCGTCAGGATCCGGGTCGCGTCTTCAAGAACAAGAAGATGGCGGGCCACATGGGTGACCGCGAGCGCACGCAGCAGAACCTCGAGATCGTCCGCACCGACGTCGAGCGCGGCCTGCTGTTCGTCAAGGGTTCGGTTCCGGGCGCCAAGGGCACCTGGCTGACCGTCAGCGACGCCGTCAAGGTGAAGCGCCCCGCCGACGCGCCTTATCCGGCGAGCCTCAAGGCTGCCGCCAACAGCAACAACGCTCCGGCTGAGACGCCCGCTGAAGCAGCGGCCGCTCCCGAAGCGACCGAAGGCCAGGAGGGCTAATCATGAAGGTCAATGTACAGACCCTCGACGCGCAGGCTGCCGGAGATCTGGAGCTCAACGATGCCGTGTTCGGCGTCGAGCCCCGCACCGACATTCTGCACCGCGTCGTCCTCTGGCAGCTCGAAAAGCGTCGTGCGCCAGCTCGCGCTACCCGCGAGCGTTCGGATGTCGCCCGCACCGGCAAGAAGTTCGGTCGCCAGAAGGGCGGCGGCACGGCCCGTCACGGCGATCGCAAGGCGCCCGTGTTCATCGGCGGTGGTAAGGCGCACGGTGCCCGTGCCCGCACCTTCGGCCACGACCTCAACAAGAAGGTTCGTGCGCTCGGCCTGAAAATGGCCCTGTCGACGAAGGCGAAGAACGGCTCGCTGATCGTTCTCGACAATCTCGACGTGGCGGAAGGCAAGACCAAGGCTCTGGTCGCGCACCTCGCCAAGCTGAACCTCAACAAGGCGCTGTTCATCGACGGCGACGCGGTGAACGTCAGCTTCGCGAAGGCTTCGGCGAACATCGTCGGCGTGGACCTGCTGCCGGCCGTCGGCGCCAATGTCTACGACATCCTTAGGGCGGATTCGCTGGTGCTGACGCGCGCCGCGGTCGAAAAGCTGGAGGCGCGTTTCAATGGCTAAGAAAGAAGCCACGAAGGTCGACAACCGTCATTATGACGTCGTCGTCGCCCCGGTCATCACCGAGAAGTCGACCCTTCTCTCCGAAAACAACGCCGTGGTCTTCGAGGTCGCCAATGACGCGACCAAGCCGGAGATCAAGGCCGCCGTCGAAGCGCTCTGGGGCGTGACCGTCAAGAGCGTCAACACGCTGGTCGCCAAGGGCAAGACGAAGAAGTGGAAGGGCAAGCCCTACACCCGTTCGGATGTGAAGAAGGCGATCGTTCGTCTGGCTGACGGCCAGTCGATCGACATCACCGAAGGAGTGCGCTGACCATGGCGCTTAAGAGCTACAACCCGACGAGCCCGGCCCAGCGCGGCCTGATCCTCGTCGACCGCAGCGGCCTGCACAAGGGTAAGCCCGTCAAGGCGCTGACCGAAGGCAAGCGCAAGACCGGTGGCCGCAACAACAAGGGTCATGTGACCTCGCGCGGCATCGCCGGCGGGCATAAGCAGCGTTACCGCATCATCGACTTCAAGCGTCGCCTCTGGGACGTGGAAGGCACGGTCGAGCGTCTGGAATATGACCCCAACCGCACCGCCTTCATCGCACTGGTCAACTATCCCGACGGTACCCAGGCCTATATCCTGGCGCCGCAGCGTCTGGCGCCCGGTGACAAGGTCATCGCCGGCAAGAAGACCGACGTGAAGCCGGGCAATGCGATGGAACTGGGCCAGATGCCGGTCGGCACCATCATCCACAATATCGAGATGAAGCCCGGCAAGGGCGGTCAGCTCTGCCGTTCGGCGGGCACCTACGCCCAGCTGGTCGGTCGCGATCGTGGCATGGTGATGGTTCGCCTGTCCTCGGGCGAGCAGCGCTACATCCGTTCGGATTGCATGGGCACCGTCGGTGCCGTGTCGAACCCGGACAATGCCAACACCAACCTCGCCAAGGCCGGCCGCAACCGCTGGCTGGGCAAGCGCCCGCTGACGCGCGGTGTGGCGAAGAACCCGGTCGATCACCCGCATGGCGGTGGTGAAGGCCGGACCTCGGGCGGCCGTCATCCGGTCACGCCCTGGGGCAAGCCGACCAAGGGTGCGCGCACCCGCCACAACAAGGCGACGGACAAGTTCATCATCCGTAGCCGCCACGCGAAGAAGAAGAGGTAAGCGAGATGGCTCGTTCCGTCTGGAAAGGTCCGTTCGTGGACCTCAGCCTTCTGAAGAAGGCGGAAGTGGCGCAGGACGCCGGTGGCCGTTCGGGTCCGATCAAGACCTGGTCGCGCCGCTCCACCATCCTGCCGCAGTTCGTCGGCCTGACGTTCAACGTCTATAACGGCCGCAAGCATGTGCCGGTTTCGGTGAACGAGGACATGGTGGGTCACAAGCTGGGCGAATTCGCCCCGACCCGCTACTTCCCCGGCCACGCTGCCGACAAGAAGGGCAAGCGCTAATGAGCAAGGAAAAGGCTCCCCGTCGCGTCGCCGAGAATGAGGCGCTGGCCGTTGGCACGCAGATCCGTGGTTCGGCCCAGAAGCTGAACCTGGTCGCCACGCTCATCCGCGGCCGGAAGGTCGAGGATGCGTTGAACATCCTCGCCTTCTCGAAGAAGGCGATGGCGGTCGACGTGCGCAAGGTGCTGGCTTCGGCCATCGCCAATGCGGAAAACAACCACAATCTGGACGTCGACAGCTTGGTCGTCGCGGAAGCATCGGTGGGCAAGAGCTTCACCATGAAGCGCTTCCACGCTCGCGGCCGCGGCAAGTCGACCCGGATCCTGAAGCCCTTCAGCCGCGTGCGCATCGTCGTTCGCGAAGCAGCTGAAGAAGCGGAGGCGTAAGAGACATGGGTCACAAGAGCAATCCGATCGGTCTGCGCCTGCAGATCAACCGTACCTGGGACAGCCGCTGGTTCGCCGAAGGCGCCGACTATGGCCGCCTGCTGCTGGAGGATCTGAAGATCCGCCAGTACATCATGAAGAACCTGCCGCAGGCTGCGATCTCCAAGGTCGTGATCGAGCGTCCCGCCAAGCTGTGCCGCGTATCGATCTACGCTGCCCGTCCCGGTGTCATCATCGGCAAGAAGGGCGCGGACATCGAAAAGCTGCGCAAGAAGCTGGGCAGCCTGACCTCTTCGGACGTCAGCCTGAACATCGTCGAGATCCGCAAGCCGGAAATCGACTCCAAGCTTGTTGCGCAGGGCATTGCCGACCAGCTGGAGCGCCGCGTGGCGTTCCGCCGTGCGATGAAGCGCGCGGTGCAGTCGGCCCTGCGCCTGGGCGCTGAAGGCATCAAGATCACCTGCGGCGGCCGTCTGGGCGGCGCGGAGATCGCCCGCGTGGAATGGTATCGCGAAGGCCGCGTTCCGCTGCACACGCTGCGCGCGAACGTCGACTATGCCGAAGCCGAAGCGCACACCGCTTATGGCGTTTGCGGCATCAAGGTCTGGATCTTCAAGGGTGAAATCCTTGGCCACGATCCGATGGCTACCGACCGGCTGATGCTGGAGGCTCAGACCTCCGGCGTGCGCCCGGCGCGCTGAAGATAAGAAGGTAATAGCGTCATGCTGCAACCGAAAAAAATGAAGTTCCGCAAGACCTTCAAGGGCCGGATCAAGGGCGACGCCAAGGGCGGTTCGGCTCTGAACTTCGGCGCCTATGGTCTGAAGGCTCTGGAACCCGAGCGCGTCACCGCCCGCCAGATAGAGGCGGCGCGCCGCGCCATCCAGCGCCACCTGCGTCGTCAGGGCCGCCTGTGGATCCGCGTGTTCCCCGACGTGCCTGTGTCGAAGAAGCCGGCCGAAGTCCGTCAGGGCAAGGGCAAGGGTTCGGTCGAATATTGGGCGGCCCGCGTCAAGCCCGGCCGCATCCTGTTCGAACTGGACGGCGTTCCCGGCCCGCTCGCAGCAGAGGCCTTCTCGCGCGCCGCGATGAAGCTGCCCATCAAGACCAAGGTCGTTGCCCGCCTCGGCGACACCTCGCACCTGGAGGGCTAAGCCGTGGCGAACGTTGCCGACCTCAAGACCAAGACGGACGATGAACTGTCGACCGAACTCAACAACCTGAAGCGCGAGCAGTTCAACCTGCGTTTCCAGGCGGCCACCAACCAGCTGGAAAAGCCCAGCCGGGTGCGTGAAGTCCGCCGGTCGATCGCGCAGATCAAGACCCTGCAGACCGAGCGTTCGCGCTCGGCCGCGAAGTAAAGGAAACACACGATGCCCAAGCGCGTGCTGACGGGAACGGTGGTTTCCGACAAGACCGACAAGACGGTGGTGGTTCGCGTAGAGCGCAAGGTTAAGCATGCGCTCTACGGCAAGATCATTCGCCGCTCGAAGAAATATCATGCCCATGACGAAGGCAATGTCTACAAGGAAGGCGAAACGGTCCGCATCGAGGAGACCGCTCCGATTTCCAAGCTCAAGACCTGGAAGGTCATCGAGCGCGTGGACACCCACAAGTCGCCGGAGACGGCGGCCTGAGGGAGGCTCGCTGGGCCTTTGAATAAAAGTGTCGCGCGGGGCTGGCCTTTTCCGCCTGGAAAGGGTACAGGCCCGCGCTTCGCGTAGAGTCAGATGGCTCCTCCAGGGCGAGTCAGATGAGTCGCCCAAAGGCTCTAGGCAGTGAAATTCGGAACCGCCGGGAATTGTCCCGGTAGGCCAAATAAGAAGGAACCGGATCCATGATCCAGATGCAATCCAATCTTGACGTCGCTGACAACAGCGGCGCCAAGCGCGTCCAGTGCATCAAGGTGCTGGGCGGATCGAAGCGTCGCTTCGCGAGCGTGGGCGACATCATCGTCGTCTCGATCAAGGAAGCTGCGCCTCGTGGCAAGGTGAAGAAGGGTGACGTGCATCGCGCCGTCATCGTGCGCACCGCCAAGGACGTGCGTCGCGCTGACGGCAGCGTGATTCGCTTCGACGGCAATGCCGCTGTGCTCATCAACAAGAACGAGGAGCCGATCGGCACCCGTATCTTTGGCCCGGTCGTTCGCGAACTGCGCGCCAAGAAGCACATGAAGATCATCTCGCTCGCCCCCGAGGTGCTGTAATGAGCGCTGCCAAGATCAAGAAGGGCGACAAGGTCGTCATCCTGGCCGGCAAGGACAAGGGCCGCACCGGCGCGGTGCTGCAGGTGATGCCGAAGGAGGACCGCGTCCTCGTCGAGGGCATCAATGTGCATGCGCGTCACCGCAAGCCCGACCAGGCGAACCCGCAGGGCGGCATCGAGCGCAAGCCCGCGCCGCTCCATATTTCGAACGTCGCTGTCGCCGACAAGGATGGCAAGCCGACCCGCGTCCGTTTCGAGGATCGCGACGGCAAGAAGGTCCGCGTCGCCGTCAAGTCCGGTGAGGTGCTGTAATGAGCGACAAGTACATCCCCCGTTCGAAGGCGCTCTATGACGCCGAGATCGCCAAGGCGATGACCGAGAAGTTCGGTTACAAGAACGTCATGGAAGTGCCGAAGATCGAGAAGATCACGCTCAACATGGGCGTTGGCGAAGCCACCCAGGACAAGAAGAAGGTGACTTCGGCGGCCGAGGAAATGGAACTGATCGCCGGCCAGAAGCCGGTCATCACCAAGGCCCGCAAGTCGATCGCGCAGTTCAAGCTGCGTGAAGGCATGCCGATCGGCGCCAAGGTCACGCTGCGCCGCGAGCGCATGTACGAGTTCCTTGATCGCCTGATCAACGTTGCTCTGCCCCGCGTGCGCGACTTCCGTGGTCTCAACCCGAAGAGCTTCGACGGCCGTGGCAACTATGCCTTCGGCATCAAGGAGCAGATCATCTTCCCCGAGATCAACTATGACCGCATCGACAAGGTGCGCGGCATGGACATCATCGTGACCACCACGGCGAAGACGGACGATGAAGCGCGCGAACTGCTGCGTCTCTTCGGCTTTCCCTTCCCGATCGAAGAGAAGCAGGCGGCCTGACAGGGCCCCGCTTCTCTTTCCAAAGACACCCAAGGAAAGAGAACTTAAGTCATGGCGAAACTGAGTTCGATCAACAAGAATGAGCGCCGCAAGAAGCTGGTGAAGAAATATGCCGGCCGCTATGCGAAGCTCAAGGCGATCGCGAATGATACCGCGGCCGATGACAGCGATCGCCTGATCGCGCGTCTGAAGATGGCGGAGATCCCCCGCAACGGCAACCCGACCCGCGTTCGGAACCGCTGCGAACTGACGGGGCGTCCCCGCGCTTATTACCGCAAATTCCGCCTCTGCCGCGTGCAGCTGCGTGATCTGGCCAACAAGGGCCTGATCCCCGGCGTCACCAAGTCGAGCTGGTAAGGATCATTTGAGATGGCATTGACCGATCCCCTGGGTGATATGCTCACCCGCATCCGCAACGGGCAGCAGGCGAAGAAGGACAGCGTCGTGTCCCCCGCTTCGAAGCTTCGCGCCCGCGTGCTCGACGTGCTGCAGCGCGAAGGCTATATCCGCGGCTATTCCGAGGAACTGCTCGGCAAGCATGCCGGCCTTCGCATTGAGCTCAAATATTTCGAGGGCCAGCCGGCGATCAAGCATGTCGCCCGCGTCTCGAAGCCTGGCCGCCGCGTCTATTCGGGTTCCAAGGAACTGCCCGTCGTGCGCAACGGCCTTGGCATCACCATTGTCTCGACGCCCAAGGGCGTTCTGTCCGACGCCGAGGCGCGCGAGCAGAATGTCGGCGGCGAAGTGCTGGCGGAGGTGTTCTGATGAGCCGTACTGGTAAGAAGCCGGTCGCTGTCCCCGCGGGCGTGACCGCCGCCATCGCCGACGGTCAGCTGTCGGTGAAGGGCCCCAAGGGTACCCTCGCCATGCCGCTGGCCGACGAAGTGACCTACAGCATCGAAGACGGCACGATCGCCGTGAAGCCTGCCAATGACAGCAAGCGCGCCCGCGCTTTCTGGGGCATGCAGCGCACGCTGGTCGCCAACCTGATCACTGGCGTGACCGAGGGTTACACCAAGAAGCTGCTGATCACCGGTGTCGGCTACCGCGCCAACTCGCAGGGCAAGACCCTGAAGCTGCAGCTCGGCTATTCGCATGACGTCGATTTCGAGATCCCCGAAGGGATCGAGATCAAGACCCCGGATAACACCACGGTCGAGATCAGCGGCATCGACAAGCAGAAGGTGGGTCAGGTTGCCGCCGAGATCCGCCGCTGGCGCAAGCCCGAACCCTATAAGGGCAAGGGTATCAAATACGCCGGCGAGTTCATCTTCCGCAAGGAAGGGAAGAAGAAGTAAGATGGCAAAGCTTTCCCTCTTCGCGCGGCGTCGTCGTCGCGTTCGCACCGCGCTCAAGGCTGTTTCGGGCACCCGTCCGCGCCTCAGCGTCCACCGTTCGGGCCGTCACATCTACGCCCAGGTCATTGACGATGCGCAGGGCAAGACCCTGGCCGCCGCGTCGACCCTGGACAAGGACGTGCGCAGTAAGACCGGCGCCACTGCCGATGCCGCTGCGGATGTCGGCAAGCGCGTTGCCGCTGCGGCAACCGCTGCCGGCGTCACCCAGGTCGTGTTCGACCGCGGTGGTTTCCTGTTCCATGGCCGCGTCAAGGCGCTGGCCGATGCGGCCCGTGAAGCCGGGCTGGAGTTCTGATCATGGCTGACGAAAACGATATCCAGGCACAGGCGGGCGCTCCCGCCGCTGTCGAGGGCGGCGAGCAGACCGAAGGCCGTCGCGGCCGGGGTCGTGGCGGCGACCGCAACCGCGGCGAGCGTGGCGGCCGCGGCCGTCGCGACGACCGTCGCGGCAACCGTGACGAGGAACAGGGTGAAGAGCTGATCGAGAAGCTGGTTCACATCAACCGCGTCTCGAAGACCGTCAAGGGCGGCAAGCGCTTCGGCTTCGCAGCTCTCGTCGTTGTCGGCGATGGCAAGGGCCGTGCGGGCTTCGGCCATGGCAAGGCGCGCGAAGTGCCGGAGGCCATCAGCAAGGCGACCGCTTCGGCCAAGAAGGCGATGGTTCGCGTTCCGCTGAAGGAAGGCCGGACCCTGCACCATGATGGCCTCGGCCATTTCGGCGCGGGCAAGGTGACGGTTCGCTCGGCTCCGGCCGGTACGGGCATCATCGCCGGTGGTCCGATGCGTGCCGTGTTCGAAAGCCTCGGCGTCGCTGACGTCGTGACCAAGTCGAACGGCACGTCGAACCCCTACAACATGATCCGGGCGACGTTCGCGGCGCTGGGTGAGCAGGTCAGCCCCAAGGCGGTGGCGCAGCGTCGCGGCAAGAAGGTCGCCGACCTGCTTCGTCGCGGCGGCGCCTCGGCCGAAGTCGCCCAGGCCGACGCCGAAGCGATTGCGGAGTAAGACAGCATGGCGAAAATCAAGATCAAGCAGATCGGTTCGCCGATCCGCCGCCCGGAAGCCCAGAAGAAGATTCTGGTCGGCCTGGGCCTTGGCAAGATGCACCGCGTGGTGGAGCTGGAAGACACGGCGGAAGTCCGCGGTGCCATTGCGAAGCTGCCCCATATGGTGGCGGTGGTCGAAGGCTGAGTCCTTTCGATCATGACGAATGAAGCGGGAGAGGGGGAAACCCCTCTTTCGTTTTTTGAGAAAGGGCGCTAATGGCGCGTCCTCTTTGGTGGCTCCCGACTGGGAGCAGCGCGACAAAAGCGAAAGCGAGTGCACGAAATGACGAAGCTCAACGAACTCAATGACAATGCCGGTGCCCGCAAGGGCCGGATGCGCGTCGGCCGTGGTATCGGCTCGGGCAAGGGCAAGACCGCCGGTCGCGGCCAGAAGGGTGCGAAGGCGCGTTCGGGTGTCAGCATCAACGGCTTCGAGGGCGGCCAGATGCCGCTCCACATGCGGCTGCCGAAGCGCGGCTTCAACAACATCTTCGCCAAGGATTACGCGATCGTGAACCTGGGCGCGGTGCAGAAGGCGATCGACGCCGGCAAGCTGGACGCCAACGCCACCATCGATCACGCGGCGCTGAAGGCTGCCGCCCTTGCCCGCGGCGGCAAGGATGGCGTGCGCCTGCTGGGCAAGGGCGAACTCACCGCCAAGGTCAATCTGCTCGTCGCCGGCGCGTCGAAGGGCGCTGTCGAAGCCGTCGAGAAGGCTGGCGGCAAGGTCGAAGTGATCGCCGTCGTTCCGGCCGCTGAAAAGGCCGCTGCCAAGAAGGGCAGCGCCAAGGCTGCGAAGAAGGCGTGAATTAGGCCGTAAGGCTTGCAAGCATGGCCCCGCTGCCCGATATGGGTGAGCGGGGCCATGTGTTTTGGGGACTCCAGAACCCGCGCCGTCCATATCGAGTTGAGGCTGGGCCTGGCGACGGGCGCAAAGGCCATTTGGAATGGACGGAGTGCAATTCCCGGTTCGACAGTGCCTCATCACCCCGCTAAGGGGTTAGCGATTCCGCTCCGGGTTTTCCAATCCGGCAAGATGTTTTGAAGGGCAGCCAAGATGGCATCGAGAGCCGACCAGCTCGCATCCAATCTCAGCCTGGCGAAGTTCAGCCAGGCGACCGACCTCAAGAAGCGCCTGTGGTTCACGCTGGGCGCGCTGATCGTCTTCCGCTTCCTGAGCTTCGTGCCGTTGCCGGGCGTCGATCCGACCGCCTTGTCGCAGCTTTACAAGCAGACCAATGGCGGCATTCTCGACATCTTCAACACCTTCTCGGGCGGTTCGCTCTCGCGCATGAGCCTGATCGCGCTCGGCGTGATGCCGTACATCACCGCTTCGATCGTGGTGCAGCTTGCCGCCTCCCTCTCGCCGCAGCTTGCAGCGATCAAGAAGGAAGGCGAGAGCGGCCGCAAGAAGCTGAACCAATATACCCGTTACGGCACGGTCGGCCTGACCGCGGTGCAGGGCTATTTCATCGCCGTGGGCCTGGAAAGCTTCGGCGCCCAGTCGGGTGTGCAGGCCGTGGTCGATCCGGGCTATCTGTTCCGCGTCGCGGCTGTGATCTCGCTGATCGGCGGCACCATGTTCCTGATGTGGCTGGGCGAGCAGATCACCTCCCGCGGGATCGGCAATGGCGTGTCGCTCATCATCATGGCGGGCATCGTCGCACAATTGCCGGTGACGCTCAGCAATCTGTTCAAGTCGAGCAGCACGGGCGCAATCTCGGGCCTTGTCATCTTCCTGGTGATCGTGCTGGGCTTTGGCCTCATCGCCTTCATCTGCTTCATGGAACGGGCGCAGCGCCGGGTGCTGATCCAATATCCCAAGCGCCAGACGCGGCAGGGCCTGATGCAGGCCGACCGCAGCCATCTGCCGCTGAAGGTCAATACCGCAGGCGTGATCCCGCCGATCTTCGCCAGTTCGCTGCTGCTGATGCCGCTCACCATCTCGCAGTTCGCCGGGCGGACCGTCGCGGGCGAGAGCAAGCTTGGCGATTTCGTGCTGACGCTGAACCAGTATCTGTCGCACGGCAGCCCGGTCTATATGGGGCTTTACGGCCTCGGCATCGTCTTCTTCTGCTTCTTCTACACCGCCGTGGTGTTCAACCCGGAGGAAACGGCCGACAATCTGAAGCGCAACGGCGGCTTCATTCCCGGCATCCGTCCGGGCAAGAACACCGAAAATTATCTCGACTATGTGCTCACCCGCATCACGGTGATCGGCGCGGCCTATCTGGCGTTCATCTGCCTGGTCCCGGAATTCGTGATCGCGCGGGCGGGCATTCCCTTCTACCTTGGTGGGACTAGCCTGTTGATCGTTGTCAATGTTACGGTCGATACCGTGACCCAGATCCAGAGCCACCTGCTCGCCCATCAATATGGGGATCTGATCAAGAAGGCGAAGTTGAAGGGACGTCTGCGCTAGGCGGCGCGGAACGGAAAAAAGCGCGAAGAACAGGGGAGAATGCGCGACATGAATATCATTCTGCTCGGCCCGCCGGGCGCCGGCAAGGGAACGCAGGCGACGCGTCTGGTGGACAGCCGGGGCATGGTGCAACTGTCGACGGGCGACATGCTGCGCGCGGCGGTGAAGGCGGGAACGCCCGTCGGGCTCAAGGCCAAGGCGGTGATGGAGGCCGGCGAACTCGTGTCGGACGAGATCGTGTCGGGCATCATCGGGGAGGCGCTGGATGCCCTGGCGCCTGAAACCGGCGTGATCTTCGACGGTTATCCGCGGACCGAGGCGCAGGCGCATTCGCTGGACGGCATATTGGCCGACCGCAACCGGACGCTTGATCATGTGATCGAGCTGGAAGTGGATGAGGACGCCCTGGTGGAGCGTATCACCGGCCGTTTCACCTGCGCGACCTGCGGCGAGGGCTATCATGACAGCTTCAAGCAGCCGAAGGTCGAGGGCGAGTGCGACAAATGCCACGGGCATGAGTTCAAGCGCCGCCCGGACGACAATGAGGAAACCGTCCGCACGCGCATGGCCGAATATCGGGCCAAGACCGCGCCGATCCTGCCGATCTACGAAGCGCGGGGCATTGTTTCCCGTGTCGACGGCATGGCCGACATGGACGAGGTGACGGTCGCGATTGCCGCCATATTGGACGGCAAGAGCGCCTGAACTTCATTTTTCGCGCTCGATCATCACATCTGCCCCCTCGGCAAATGCGGCAATCGGAACTAGAGCGGGTTTCGATCTGATTGAATCAGATCGCCGCTCTGGATTCCTTGTTTGTAGCGATTTCTTAGCCAGCGATCGGTTCCCATCGCTTGGAAATCGCTCTAGGCTCGTCCTCCTGATCAGGGAGGGGGACCGCGATGGGAAAGCATCGGATCGGAATATGGGCGGGTATGGCGATGGCCGTGCCCGCCCATTCTGCTGTCACGGGCAGCAACGAACAGGGCTTCGCCGTCGAAAACAGCGTCGATGTTTCGGCTGATGCGGCCACAGTCTACCAGCTCCTGGCTCAACCTGCCCGTTGGTGGAACGGGCAGCACAGCTATAGCGGCGACGCCGCCAATCTCTCCCTTGATCCCGTGGCCGGCGGCTGCTTTTGCGAAAAAGTGCCGGGAAAGCCCGGCCAGCCCGGCAGCGTCGAACATGCGCGCGTGATCCATGCAGCGCCGGACCGCCTGCTGCGCCTCTCCGGGGCGCTGGGGCCATTGCAGGCCGAGGCGGTGACCGGGACGCTGACCTTTGACATCGTACCGAACGCCAAGGGCGTCCAGGTCAGGATGAGCTATGCCGTTGGCGGCTATCTCCGCACGGGCGCGGCGGGCATGGCGCCTGTCGTCGACCGGGTACTGGCCGAGCAGTTGCAAGGGCTGAAACGCGCCGCCGAATCAGGACAACCCTGAAGATGCTTCCCCGTGGATGGTCCCGACTGCGCTCCTCCCAAAACGGTACAGGTGCTGAGTTCCGGCAATGCCATCGGCCCCTATGTTAACCACGATATTAACGGAATGATTGCCGTAATGTTGCTATGTCCGCCGCATGACGGGGTCGCGTCCTTCCAATCGCCGCCTGACGGAACTGGACGCCTTGCGGGGGTTGGGTGCGTTGTGCGTGCTCATCTTCCATTATTCGACGCGATTTCACGAACTGTTCCCGCAGGCGGCCCATGTGCCCTTCAGCTTCCTGGGCGGCAATTACCGGGTGCTGCTGTTCTTCGCCATTTCCGGCTTCGCGATATTCTTCACGCTTGATCGCATCCACACGGTCGCCGATTTCCTGGTCAACCGTTTCGCCCGGCTCTATCCCGCCTATCTCGTCGCGATGCTGCTGACCCTGGGCATCGAATCCCTGGCACGGGTTTCGCAACTACTGGTCGGACCGGGTGCCGTCCTCGCCAATTTCACCATGTTGCAGGGCTTCGCCTTCCTGCCGGAGGTGGACGGCGCCTATTGGACGCTGACGGTCGAGATCGCCTTTTACGCCTGCATGGTGTCGATCTGGAAATGCAAGGGCCTCAAGCGGCTGGAGCCCGTGCTGATCGGCTGGCTGATCCTGCGCTGGCTCTACGCGCTCTGGCCAGGCATGCCGGAACGGATCGTGATGCTGCTGGTGCTGCGTTACGTGCCCTTCTTCATCATCGGCATGCTGTCCTATCGCGTATGGGCAGGGCAGCGGAGCTGGCGCCAGCAGGCACCCTATGCGGCGCTTGCGCTGCTCTCGATCGCGACGGTCGACAGTCCGGACATCCTGTTGGCGGGCGTCCTGTTGCTGGCGGCGTTCGCCACGCTGATCGCGGGGGGGCTGCGTTTCCTCCGGCTTCGTCCGCTCGTCTGGCTGGGGGGGATCAGCTATTCCTTCTACCTCATCCACCAGCATGTCGGCTTCGTCGTGATGCTGAAGATGGCGCAGGCGGGATATGGTCCCTGGACAGCTTTTGCGACGGCCTTTGCCGTGGCCCTGACCCTGGGGACGCTGATCAACCGGTTGGTGGAGCGGCCCGCCGGGGAAGCGATCATAGGCTGGTGGCGGGGGCATCGGCAAAGGGCTGTGCCCGCCGAAGGCACGCCGAGCCAGGCCTGAGCGACGCGGCTGCGCGGCCGAAGCCGATTTCACGCGCTGGACTGGCCTCCCCATGCTCGCCATTCACAACCAATTCAAGCAGCCCGCGTTATGCATGGCATGGATGCAGGACGAAGGAGAAAGGCAATGGCCTGGACCGGACGAAGGTTGCTTGCCGCGATCGGCCTTGCCGGCTCGCTGGCCCTTGGCGGTTGCGCTTATGACGACGGCTATTATGGCGGCGTGAGCGTGGGCAGCGGCTATTATGGCGGCGGCTATTATGATGATTATTGGGGCCCCGGCTATTATCGTCCAGGATATTATGGCGGCTGGTATGATGGCTACTACTATCCCGGAAGCGGCTATTATGTGTACAATCGCAGCGGTCATCGCCAGCGTTGGAATGATGGTCAGCGCCGCTATTGGGAAGGACGCAGGGATGCGCGCCGCGACGGGGGTTCGCGCGGCGACTGGAACAGTGGCGTGCCGCGACAGAGCTGGCGGGAGCGTTCCGGCGGCGACGGCAATCGATGGAATGGCGGCTGGAGGAATGCCCCGCAGGGCAATCCCGCTGCGGGCGCGCAGGCGACAGGAAGGGGATCAGGCGATATGACGACATCACGGGCTGACCGCAATTGGGGCGCGCCGCGCACGCGCGGGGACGGCGGCGCGCGATCCGGCGGCCGGTCCGGACGCGATGGCTGGCGGGGCCGGCGCAACTGATGCGGCTTGGGTCCACTGTGGTTCTCGGCCTGCTGCTGCTCGCGGCCTGCGATGGCCGGGAGGAGAGCGCTATCGACAATCTGGCCAATGGCGCCAATGCTACACAGGTCGAAAACGGCGTCCGGGCGGAGGCGCAGGCGGTGCTGGAGCCGCTGAATCCTCCTGCGCCCGGCATGCCCGGCGGCCTGCCGGTCAACCCGCAGCCGGTGGTGGAGGAAGACTCCATCGATCCCAAGGGCGCGCAGGGCGCCGCCCAGGTGGTGCAGGGCTATTACGGCCTGCTGGAGGAAAAGCGCTATAATGACGCGCAGGACCTGTGGAACGACAGCAGCGCCATGGGAGCGGAGGACGATGCGCGCTTTGCTGCCCGCTTTCGCGGGTTCAGCGAAATCCATGCCCAGGTGGGCGCCCCGGGCGTGATCGAAGGTGCGGCGGGATCGTTGTTCGTGACGGTGCCGGTGCAGGTCTATGGGCGTCTGGCCGCGAACGGCAAGCCCTGGTACCGGCTGCGGCAGGTTACCTTGCGGCGGGCCAATGACGTCCCCGGCACCAGCGAGGCGGATCGCCGCTGGCATATAGAGAGCGTCGGCCCCTATCAGCCACCGGCTGGAGAAGCGACGGAGACGGCGGGCAACGCCGCCTCCGCCACTGACGGGCCAAAATGATGCCGCAGGAAATGCCTTAGGAAATGGTCGCCTTCACGATCTTGCCCGGGGTCTTGGGCGGCTCACCCTTGGGCAGGGCGTCGACATGTTCCATGCCCGACGTGACTTCGCCCCAGACGGTGTACTGGCCGTCGAGGAAGGTGGCGTCGTCGAAGCAGATGAAGAACTGGCTGTTGGCGCTGTTCGGGTTCATCGCGCGGGCCATGGAGCAGACGCCCCGGACATGCGGTTCGCGGCTGAATTCGGCCTTGAGGTCGGGCAGCTTCGATCCGCCCATGCCGGTGCCCGTCGGGTCGCCGCCCTGCGCCATGAAGCCGGGGATGACGCGGTGGAAGACGACGCCGTCGTAGAAGCCGTCCTGGGTAAGCTGGGTGATGCGCTCGACATGGCCGGGCGCCAGGTCAGGGCGCAGCTTGATGACGACGTCGCCGCCGCTGTCGAGGGTAAGGGTCAGGGTGTCGTCGGCCATGAAAAATCCTCTTCCGGGGAAAATTGGGGAGATGGACCATATAGAGCGTTAGGGTCTAAACTCAATTACGGTGAGGTCGAGATGGAGACGAAAAAGCCCGCTGGGAGGGAGGGCGCGCCGCCAGATAGCGGGGCTATCCGGCAAGCGGCCGACCGCGCCAGCGGGCTTTTTCGTCCCACTCCTTCGGAGCAGGTTTGTCCGGGCGCTGCGGAGCGTCGAAGCGCTCGACCGGGCAAAGCGCCCGCTTCTCGCGCTTCTTCTCCCACAGCATCCCGGACAAGCCTGCCTCGATCCTCGCCGTAATTGAGTTTAGACCCTGAGACGGGGATGGAAGCCATTGCAATTATGACGGGCATGGGCAAAAGCAGCGAAATGCTACAGGAACCGGACAGTAGGGGACGCGATGAGCGAGCGAGCCGATTTGGCCGAACCCCGGCCGGACGATTTTGAGGACATTGCCGCCGGGCAGGTCGAATCCCGCCATGACGAGGATGATCGGCTGAAGGGCGAATTCGTCGATGCCGTTCTGGATGCGGTAGAGGCGGATGACCGGGAGCGTGCCCGCGAACTGGTGTCGCCGCTGCATCCGGCCGATATTGCCGACCTTCTCGAACTCACCCCGTCCGAACGGAGGGGCGAGGTGGCCGCGGCGCTGGGCGATCTGGTCGGTGCGGAGGTTCTGTCCGAACTCAACGACTATGTCCGCGACGACCTGCTCGACGCGCTGCTCCCCGAACAGGTGGCGGAGTTCGCTGCCGAACTGGACACCGACGACGCCGTCGCCATCATCGAGGATATGGAGGAGGCCGACCAGCAGGCTGTCCTCGACGCGCTTGATCCCGAAGATCGTGCCGCCATCGAAAGCGCGCTGTCCTATCCGGAGGAGTCCGCCGGCCGCCTGATGCAGCGCGATCTGGTCGCGGTGCCGGAACATATGACGGTCGGGCAGGTGATCGACTATCTGCGCGACAACCGCGACCTGACGACCGACTTCTGGGAAATCTTCGTGGTCGACGAAGCGCACAGGCCGATCGGTACCTGCCAGCTCAGCTGGGTGCTGACCTGCCCGCGCAGCGTCGCCATGGCGGACCTCATGAAGCGCGAACAGACGCTGATCCCGGTCGACATGGACCAGGAAGAGGTGGCGCTGCGCTTCCAGAAATATGCGCTGATTTCCGCGGCCGTGGTGGACGGCAGCGGTCGGCTGGTCGGCATGATAACGGTCGACGATATCGTCCACATCATCTCCGAGGAAGCGGGAGAAGACATTCTTCGCCTGTCGGGCGCGGGTGAGGGCGACATCAACCAGCCCATCCTGCAAACCGTGCGCACGCGCCTGCAATGGCTCGTGGTCAATCTGGGCACGGCCATATTGGCGGCCTCCGTGGTCGGGTTGTTCCAGGCGACAATCTCCAAATATGTCGTGCTGGCCGTGCTGATGCCGATCGTGTCGGGCATGGGCGGCAATGCGGGGACGCAGACCATGGCCGTCGCCGTGCGCGCGCTCGCCACCAACCAGCTCACCAGTTCCAACACCATGCGCCAGATCGTCCGCGAATTCCGCATCGCCAGCGCCAATGGCACCGCGCTCGGCATATTGATCGGCCTGTCGGTGGGATTGATCTACGGCAATCATGATCTGGGGATCGTTATCGGGCTGGCGATGCTGATCAACAATCTGGTGGCGGGGCTATCGGGCATATTGATCCCGGTCGCGCTGGACAGGGTGAATGTCGATCCCGCCGTTTCCTCCGCCGTGTTCGTGACGACGATGACGGACGTGATGGGCTTTTTCTCCTTCCTCGGCCTTGCCACGATATGGGGTTTGTAATCGGCCGGTCAGCGCCCATCTTCCTGCCATGCCGCTTCACCTGACCAAGATCGCCTTTCAGAGCGAAAGCCCTGCAACGCTCCGCGCCTGGCTGGAAAGCCATGCGGAGGAGGCAAGGCTGACGACGCGTTATCTGCCCAAGCGGGTCGAGGAGCTGGAGGGCGGTTCGCTCTTCTGGATTCATGGGCATCAGCTTGTCGGGCGCAGTCCGCTGCTGGGCTTTCAGGAAACCGGACAGGGCCGTTACTGGATCAGGCTGGAGCCACGGCTGATCCCGGTGCGCGCCGTGCCCAAGCGGGCGCATCAAGGCTGGCGCTATCTGGAGGAGAAGGACGCCCCGGCCGATCTGGGCGCAGGCGAGGCGAATGATCTGGATGCGATGCCGACGCGATTGCTGGGGGAGTTGTCGCGGCTCGGGTTGCTCTAAGGTCTCACATCATCCCGTCCTGCCTTCGCGGGGGCGGGGTCTTTTTCAGGCAAGCGCCTTCACCTGCGCGCCGACCTCCCGCAATTCCGCAATGAAGCGCTTTCTCTCCTCGGCTTTGCGTGCCGCGTCCGGTACCCGCAGCAAATAGCTTGGATGAACCGTTATCCATCCCTGCGCGCCGCCCTCCAAAGCCAGGGGCGCGCCCCGGACCCGGCTGATGGTCACGGCCTTCCCCAGCAGAGCGCGCCCCGCCGTGGCGCCCAGGGCGACGATGATCCGTGGCCGGACCAGCTCCAGCTCCTGCGTCAGCCACCAGCGGCAAGCCTGGATTTCGGGCGTTTCCGGCGTCTGGTGGATGCGCCTCTTGCCCCGTCGCTCATGCTTGAAATGCTTGACGGCATTGGTGACGTAGGCGCGCCTGCGGTCGATCCCCGCCTCCTCCAGCGCGTGGTCGAACAATTGCCCGGCCGGCCCGACAAAGGGATGTCCGGCCAGATCCTCCTGATCGCCCGGCTGTTCTCCGATGAACATCAGCGGGGCATCGACTGGTCCCTCCCCGAACACTGTCTGGGTCGTGTCGCGGTAGAGCGGGCAGCGGGTGCAACCCATCGCCTCCTCGCGCAGCGCGCTCCAGGCCGCGTCGGCATTTCCCTGCCGGGCGGAGGGTTTGGGCGGCGTTGCGATCATGGCTGCCTCCCGTGACTGGGCGCTTGCCACCAATTCGGGAATGAGCGCGGCTTCCGGCAGGTTGCGCCAATATTTTCGGGGCATTTCGGACAGCATCGCCCCGACCTTGAGCCGTGCGGGATTGAAGATCGACACATAATAGCCCTTCCAGATATCCTCGACGGGATCTTGCGCGGGCGCATCGTTGCGCGTGGCGCCCGGCCCTTCGGTCAACGTCTCGCCATCCCAATGGATGCTGATCTCCGGCGTCAGGATCGACCAGCGCATGGAGGCGAAGCGGCGCACGAAAAAACCCGCATTGGCGCGGACGATATGATGTTCCGGCTCGAACCAGGCGATGAAGCGCGCGCCGTCCGCATCGGCCAGTTCGCGGAAGCGGACGAAGGCGCGCATCTTGTGCATGTCGCGCCGGACCGCCTTGGCCAGCGCCTCCACCCGGCGGACCAGCGGGTCGGCGCGATCGTCCAGGCTGGCTGGGCGCCCGCGCAATTGCACGAGCAGGGCGTAGAGCAGGGCGAAACGTTCCGGATCGCTGTGCAGGATTGCCGTTTCAGCCAGCTCGACAAAGGCGCGAGGGACGGAAAACATGGCGCCGTTAGTCGCTGGAGGGGGTTCGTCCGCCGCGAACAGATCTCCTTCATCGCCCGTTTGCCAGACAATGTCGGCCGGCTCCGTGCCGGCAAGGGCAAAGGCGCGCGCGGCCTGGCGCCAACCATCGAAATCATCCGGTCCGTTCAGCCGCGCCCGATGCATCGCCCCTTAGTCATTCGCCTCTGCGCGCTGCAATTCCGCCGGCTTGCGCTGGGTGAACCGGGCCGCCAGCTTCTGCTCCTCCTCGGCGGTCAGTTCCTTGGCGGCGTCGGGGAACATCTCCTCCTCTTCCTCTTCGATATGGTGGAGGTAGCGCTTCTTGAGCTGGGCGAAGACGTGGTTCCATTCCTCGCCGTTGAAGGACAGCTCTTCCAGCTCCTCCAGATAGTCGTCGATCTCCTTGTGCTCCGACACGCTGTGCTGCGCGTCCTCGCGCAGGTCGGGGCGCGCCAGCATGGTGGCGTAGAGCGTTTCCTCCTCCGCCGCCGCATGGGCGGTCACTTCCACCTTGAACTGTTCGAACAGCTTTTCCAGCCGATCGGGCTCGTCCTTCGCGTCAGCCATCTTGTCGAACAGCTGCCGGTGGGCGTCATGATCCTGCTTCAATCGGTCGAAAATGCTGCGGTCGGCCATGGGGGATGCTCCTTCTCTTGCGGAAGGAACAACGATGGACCCGGCCTTTGGGTTCAGCCGAACAGCGCGCGAAAGATGATCGCGACAGGAATCCAGAGCAGGCCGCCGCCAATGCTGGCCGCCCAGAGCTGCACCAGATCGCGGCGGAAGCGAAGATCCAGGCCGTGCGCGGGCAGGCCACTGCGATCCAGCAGCTCCCAGCGCCGCTCCAGCCCCCGCGCGGCAACGGCAAAGCCGCCGATCGCCACGATGATGCCCAGATGCAGCAGCAGCGATCCGCCCATTTTGGCGACAATGAAAATCTGGAGCAGGCAGAAAATGACAAGCGCAGCGGCGAGATGGGAACTCATCCGCTGGGCATGGCCCGTGCGGCGCGTTATACCATCGTTCCACTTCGTCGCCAAAAATCCGGCCCTTTCCTTGCGTCGGGCAAGAAAAACATGAACCGCCTTTCCGATCAACGGCAAAATGAGCGCGACTCATTCAAAAAGCTCATATTGTGACGGCGGCGGCGCCACGTGCAGGGTGAGCCGATCGGCCAGTTGGACCGGCCGCCAGTCGGCCGCGATCAGGAAGGGCCGTAATTTGGCGATGCTCCGCGTCAGGCGGGCGACGTCGTCCAGCCGCAACCGGCGGTGGCGTCGGCTCGCGACGATCCGGTCCACCGCCTTCGCGCCCAGCCCCGGGACCCGCAGCAACGCGTCGCGCGGGGCATGGTTGACGTCGACCGGAAAGACCTCCCGATGGCGCAGCGCCCAGGCGAGCTTGGGATCGATGTCGAGCGGCAGGCAGCCGGTGGCGGGATCGGTCGCGCTTTCCAGATCCTGCGCCGAATAGCCGTAGAAGCGCATCATCCAGTCGGATTGGTAGAGCCGATGTTCGCGCATCAGCTGCGGACGCTTCAACGGCAGCACGCTGCTGGGCGAGGGGATGGGCGAGAAGGCACTGTAATAGACGCGGCGCAGCTTGTGCCGGCTGTAGAGCGAACTTGCCCGCTGGATGATGGCCCTGTCGTCCGCCTGGTCCGCGCCGACGATCATCTGGGTCGACTGGCCCGCCGGGGCGAAGCGCGGCGCATGGGTGTAGCGGCGGCTGGCGTCGGTGCTTTCCTCAATGGCGTCGCGCATCCCCGCCATGGCGCTTTCGATCTGCCCCTTGTCCTTCTCCGGCGCCAGCCTGCGCAGGCCCTGTTCGGTGGGCAGTTCGACATTGATCGACAGCCGGTCGGCATGGAGGCCCGCCTGGCGGGCCAGTTCGGGGTCGGCGTCGGGGATGGTCTTGAGGTGGATATAGCCGCGGAAATCATGTTCTTCGCGCAGGCTGCGCGCGACGGCCACCAACTGCTCCATCGTATAATCGGACGAACGGATGATGCCGGAGGAGAGGAACAGGCCCTCTATATAGTTGCGGCGATAGAAGCTCAGCGTCAGGTCGACCACCTCCCGCACGGTGAAGCGGGCGCGCCGCACATCGCTCGACCGGCGGTTGATGCAATAGTGACAGTCGAAGATGCAACTGTTGGTCAGCAGGATCTTGAGCAGCGAAATGCAGCGGCCGTCGGGCGCATAGGCATGGCAGATGCCCATGCCCTCGGTCGAACCGATGCCGCCCTTGCGTCCCGATGCGCTGTCCCGTTTCGCCGTCCCGGACGACGCGCAGGACGCATCATATTTGGCGGCGTCGGCAAGGATTTCCAGCTTTTGCCGGATGGAGAGGGCGGTCATGATTGTTCATCATATGTTCCCTATCCCCCACTGTCCATAATCTCGATCAGTCAGGCCGGTGGGGAGTCCGCATCCAGCACCTGGCGGACCTTCACCGCCAGCTGGTCTAGCGTGAAGGGCTTGGCGAGAAAGGAGACGCCGGGGTCGAGCATGCCGTTGTGGACGATGGCGTTGCGGGTATAGCCGGTCGTGTAGAGGATCTTGAGGCCGGGATGGCTCTCCCGCGCGCGATCGGCCAGGATGCGCCCGTTGATGCCGGGCATGACGACATCGGTGAACAGCATGTCGATGCGCGGCTGGATCGTCAGCATTTCCAGCGCCTGCTCCCCGTCGGAAGCCTGGACGATGGTGTAGCCCAGCTCGCGCAGCGAATCGACCGACATGTGGCGGACGCGCTCCTCATCCTCCACGACCAGGATGATCTCTTCCCCTTTGGCACGGGGCAGTTCGGCGGGCGTCACCGTCACGGTCCCGCCGACCGACTCCGGCCCATAATATCGCGGCAGGTAGATCTTGATGATCGTGCCCTCGCCGGGTTCGGAATAGATCTTCACATGGCCGCGCGACTGCTTGATGAAGCCGAACACCTGGCTGAGGCCGAGCCCGGTGCCCTTGCCGACCCCCTTGGTCGTGAAGAAGGGTTCGAAGGCGCGTTCCACCACCTCGGGCGGCATGCCGGTGCCGCTGTCGCTGACGGATACCATCACATATTGGCCGGCGGTGACGTCGCTGTGGGTCGCGGCATAGGCATCGTCGAGATGCGCGTTGGCCGACTCTATCGTCAGCTTGCCGCCCATGGGCATGGCATCGCGCGAATTGACGCAAAGGTTGATGATGGCTGCTTCGAGCTGGCTGGCGTCGATGCTGGCGCGCCACAGCCCGCCGGCCAGCACTGTTTCCACCCGAATGGCTTCGCCGATGGTCCTGCGCAGCAGCTCCGACATGCCGCCAACCAGCTTGTTCACGTCGATCGGCTGCGGATCCAGCGGCTGCTGGCGGGAGAAGGCGAGCAGGCGCGCGGTGAGCTGGGCGGCGCGCTGGGCGCCCTCTGCCGCATTGTCGATGCCTTTGATGATCCGGGGGTCCGAATCCGGCGTCAGCCGCCGCCTTGCGATGTCGAGAGAGCCGATGACGATGGCGAGCATATTGTTGAAGTCATGGGCGATGCCACCGGTCAGTTGCCCGATCGATTCCATCTTCTGGATCTGGCGCAACTGCCCTTCGGCCGCCTCGCGATCCTGCGCCTCTTCGATCAGGCGCTGGTTGATGTGAGCGAGCGCCTGCTGGCTTTCGGTCGCTTCGGCCACGCGGCGATAGGCGGTGCGCAGCGCCAGCGCTCCCAACAGGGTGATCAGCACGGCGGATAGCGTGAGCCCGACTGAAACCATCGTGCTCAGCCGATTGTCGTTGGCGGTCCGGTTCTTCAGCAATTGCGCCTCACGCGCCCGCATCGTCGCGACCAATGCGCGGATGCGGGTCATCGTTATCATCCCCGCATCGTAATCGTCCGCCTCGAACACCTCCCCACGCTGTCGCCGCTCTATGCCCGCCCGCATCAGGAACAGGCGGTCGTCGAGCAGTTCCTCCAGTTCCTCCAGCGATCGGGCCTGCAGCCTATTGTCGCGCATCTCCACGCGCAGCGTGGCCAGTTCCTGCCGCCATTCGCTGCGAAAACTCTCATAGGGACCAAGGAAGGACTTCTTGCGCGTCAGCATGAAACCGCGCTGCGCGCTTTCCGCTTCCTGCGCGTGAAGCAGCAGGGTCGAGAGCTGGTTCTCGATCCGCAATGTGTGCTGGACCCAGATATTGACCCGCTGCTGCACCGCGTAGATCCAATAGGTGCTGCCTACCGCAAGCGCGCCGACAAGGAGGGCAAGCAGCAGCAGGAAGATCGATCGTTCAGGGCGGATTGCGGGCATGGCGGCGGAAGATGCGGAAAAAAGGCGAGGGGGGCAAGCCGGGAAAGGATATCCAGCCAAAAGGATTATGGCAGGGAAATCGACGCTTTAGCACCTCTGGAAAGCGCCGCGAGCGCGCCGATCCCCGGCTCTTCCCGCTCTACTCCCGCCAGCCTGGATCGATCCGGTCGATCTTGCGCACCATGGCCTCGAAATCCGGCACGCCGGGGCCGGCCGGCAGTTGCACGCCGCTAAGGTCGCGCTGATGCACCGCGATGACCTCCGCCGGGATGTTCATCGGCGTGCCGGCCGCGCCGGTCGCGACCTGGACCTCGCAGGCGCGTTGCAGCATCCACTGGGTCAGGAAGGCTTCCGGCAAGGACTTGGCCATGACCAGCGTACCATGGTTGCGCAGCATCATGATGCGCCTCTCGCCCAGATGGGCGATCAGCCTCTCGCCTTCCTCCGGCCGGATCGTGATGCCTTCGAAGTCGTGATAGGCGATTCGGCCGATGAACGCCGCAGCATAGAAATTGGTCGGTGTCAGTCCCTCCCGCGTCGCGCTGACGGCCATGCCCGCGGTGGTGTGGGTGTGGACGATGCAATGCGCATCGGGCAGGTGGCGGTGGAAGACGCTATGCTGGGTAAAGCCGGCGCGGTTGACCGGATAGGGGTTGCCGTCCAGCACATGGCCGTCAATGTCGATCTTGACGAGGCTGGATGCGGTCACTTCGCTGTACAGCAGGCCGAAGGGATTGATGAGGAAGGCATTTTCTTCCCCCGGCACGCGCAGGGTGATGTGGTTGTAGATCAGTTCCGACCAGCCCAGATGGTCGAAAATGCGGTAACAGGCGGCGAGTTGCTGGCGCGCGGTCCATTCTGCGGCCGGCATGTCGGGATGTTTGCCCATGCTCCTGGCGATGGTTGCCATGGCGATCCTCCTTCTTGTTTATTGGGGGACTATCCGCCAGTCCTCCGGCGCTGTCGAGAAAAACGGCTTTTGGGTTGAATTTGCGCGACTCTGCTGGTAGGGCGCGCCCCACACGGCGCAGGGTGACCTGCGGCGACTCACTGCTATTTCATTCGGGTGGCCCGTCGGGAAGGGTTATGTTTCCTGGCGGCCCGTCTGTTTTTCGACTGGAGTTTGACTGGCTTATGCAAATCATCGTTCGCGACAACAATGTCGACCAGGCCCTGCGCGCGCTCAAGAAGAAGCTGCAGCGTGAGGGCGTGTATCGCGAGATGAAGTTGCGCCGTCACTATGAGAAGCCCTCGGAAAAGCGCGCCCGCGAAAAGGCTGCCGCCGTTCGCCGCGCCCGCAAGCTGGAGCGCAAGCGCGCCGAGCGTGACGGCGTCCGGTAAGGACCGTCGTCATCGGGGCGGTCGCCTGATCGTCCCTTCCCTCTGCTGACAGATCACCCGCACCAATTTGCGAGGCATAGCGCATGTCGACCACAGCCGTTCCCCTTCGTCCTATCGCCAAGGGATCGCTGACGCGGCTCTGGATCGGTGTCGCTGCGGTGGCGCTTGCCGCCGGCGGCCTGGCTTGGGCGGGGCAGCGGGGCGTGGAGGCTTCGCCAGCCAGCTTCCTGGCGCATAATCGTGGCGCGGACGGCGTGGTCACGACCGAATCGGGCCTGCAGTACAAGGTGCTGGAAGAAGGCAGCGGTCCCAGCCCCACGCCGGCCGACGTGGCGCTGGTGGGCTATAAGGGCACGCTGCTCGACGGCACGGTGTTCGACGAAAATCCGCAGACCGCCATGCCGGTGGACGGCGTGGTCCCCGGTTTTTCCGAAGGCCTGCAGAAGATGAAGAAGGGCGGCAAGTACCGCCTGTGGATTCCGCCGCAGCTTGGCTATGGCGAGCAGGCGGCGGGCCCGATCCCGGCCAATTCGGTGCTGGTCTTCGATGTCCAGTTGCATGACTTCAAGTCCAAGGCGGACATCATGCGCATGCAGCAGATGATGCAGCAGGGCGGCATGCCGCAGGGCATGCCCGCCCACTAGAGCAGGTTTCGATCTGATTGAATCAGATCGTCGCTCTGGTTTCCTTGTTTTCCGCGATTTCTTAACCAGCGATCGGTTCCGATCGCTTGGAAATCGCTCTAATCCTGGTTCCGATCTGATCGGCCCAGGCCGCCGCCCTGGAGCGCGCCGGGTCCGATCAGGCGCAGGCCGCGCGCACCACACATTGCAAGCGGAAAGCCGGTTCCGACCTTTCCGCCCCACGCTCCAGCGATGGCGGGTACGCTGGTTTTCTTACCGGCGTCCGGTTCGTTCGGCCCTTCCCTGACCGCGCCCGGCGCACCTATTCCCGGGCGAGGAAATCACCGCTCTTGATCCGCTTCAACCCGCGGCTGTCGAGCATGTAGATATAGGTCCATGCCTCGACCTGCCCATGTTCGCAGCGGACGGTCAGTCGTTCGCGCCGATATTCATGGGGCGGCGGAAAATGGGAGGCGCATTCCTCATAGTCGTCGAGTGCGGCGAGTACCGGCTCCGGATCGGAAAGCGCGAACAGGTCGCCCGTCACCACGCCGGATCCATCGGGCACAAAGCCGGGATAGGTCCCCACGCTATAGAGCAGGCCCTGCGCGATCGCGGGCCCGACATGTCGGGCCGCGTTGCGCAACCAACGCGCCATCGGATCGTCGCAGCCCGGTCGAAGCGTGCCATAGACAAAGAGGAGCGTCTCGTTCAGGTCTAAACCCCGCAAATATTCCTGACTTGCAGGAAATTTACCCAAATAACGGAAATTTTCCCGCAAAAAATCAGGCGTGGACTGGCGAAAACCCCGGAAATTGCGGCCGAAATGGAAATTGGCACGGCTCCTGCAATCTTCCCGGCATCGAGGCCGGATGGTTCGGCCCATCGCATGTCAGGGAGTATATCATGTTCGCCAAGCTGCAAAATGTCGCTTTCGCCCTTACCGGCGCGCTGCTGGTTTCCGCGCTGTTCATCGGCGCCGCCGTCCCGGTCACACCGATCGCCTGATCCCGCCGCATCTCTTGAGCGGGTTTCGATCTGATTGAATCAGATCGCCGCTCTCAATTCTTTGTTTTCCGCAATTTCTTAATCAGCGATCGGTGCCGATCGCTTGGAAATCGCTCTAAAAAAAGGCCAGATTCATGAACAACAGCTTCACCCTCGACCGCCGCAATGGAAAGATCATGGGCGTGTGTGCCGGGCTTTCCAACCGCACCGGCATGGATGTTACGTTGATCCGGATCGCGCTCGTGCTGCTGACGCTGTGCGCGCTGGGTCCGGTCGGCGTCGTCGCCTATCTGCTGGCCGGCTGGCTGGCGCAGGGCTGATCAAGTCCAGCGATAATGAAAGAGCCGCCCATGGTAATATCCAGGGCGGCTCTTTCTACGTCCATGACGGACTGCTTGGATCGGGTCGTGTTGCGCTCAGGCAAACAACACCGAATAGAAGGTCAGCATCTGTGCACCGACCGCAACCATAAGGGCAACGCCCTGAACAGTGTGTCGCATATCATTCGTCCTGCAAATCATTATTCTTTATCGCCTCAAGGGCGAACAGGCCTATGCGCCCCGCTGGATAATGTAACAATCGCAAAGGACGACTTCGCGGTTGCAGCAAATGCAACAGTCGTTGTTACTGCAAAGCCACAATCATGGCCTGCGCCGCGGCGGGCGCCCGAACCTTCGCCCCGCTGATGAAGAAGGCATAGACATCGCCCCTTGCGGCCTGTTCGCGCGCCTCGTCTGCCCATCGGCGGATTTCGGACGCAGAATAGCCGGTCGGTTCCTCCTCCCGCGTGCGCATCAGCCGGGCATAGGAAAAACCAACATCATGGCCCTGCAGCGCAGGATATTCCGGATGGTCGGCATGGACCACGGCTGCACCCGCCCTTTTGGCCAGATCGAAAAAGGCCGGATCGTCAAAACTCTCATGCCGTACCTCCAGCGCGTGGCGGAGCGGCACGCCATCCACGCTGTCCGGCAGCAACTTCAGGAAAGCGGCGAAATCATCGGCATTGAATGTCTTGGTCGGCATGAACTGCCAGAGGATGGGGCCCAGCCGATCGCCCAGTTCGACCAGTCCCTGCTGCGTGAATTTGGCGATGGACTCGCCCGCTTCCGCCAGCACGCGCCGATTGGTGCAGAAACGCGAGGCCTTGACCGCGAACTGGAAGCCATCGGGAACGGCCTTTGCCCAACCGGCAAAGGTCGCCGGTTTCTGCGTGCTATAATAAGTGGCGTTGATTTCCGTCGCGGTCAGATGCTGGCCGACATAGGCCAGTTCGTCCTTCTGTCGCAGCCCTTCTGGATAGAAGGTGCCGCGCCATGGTTCAAAGATCCAGCCGCCGATCCCGACCCTTATCTTTCCACTCATCCCGGACTCTCCTTTCCCGCCATCCTGATCGGCAAAGGGGATCAGGACCAGAGGGAAAAGCTGCCCTTGCAGGACAAGCTGGCCGTTCGCCGTTCAGGACGTCGCGGAACGCGGCGCGGCGCGCGGTGGGGACAGGTTGATCGCCTGGACAAATTCCACGCCCAGCCGATCCTCGCGGGACCAGCGCGCGATGGCGTCGACCGTCTGATTGTCGCCCAGATCGATCGTGAACCGCGTGCCTTCCGGCACGTTCCACAAGCCTTCCAACTGCGCGCCCGTGGCGGAAATGTTGCGGATGCGTCCAGCGTAGACATGGCCCTCATGCTGCACGGCGACCGTGCGGAGCATGGTCCGGCGTTCCGGCCGGCTCAACTGGAATCCCTGCGGCAATACGACGCCGCAAGGACGGTGTTGCTGGACCAGCACGTCCGCCGCCGGCAGCGGGCGACCATAGACATAGCCCTGGATATGGCTGCACCCCAGATTGCGGATCAGCGCGAGCTCATCCTGCGTTTCGGCGCCTTCGGCCGTCGTGTCCATGCCCAGCGCTTCGGCCAGGCTGACGATCGCCTTGATGATCGCGCTGTTGGGGCTGCCCTTGATCGCCGCGCCGCGCACGAAGCTCTGGTCGATCTTGATCTTGTCGAACGGCGCTTTCTTGAGATAGCCGAGCGAGGAATAACCCGTGCCGAAATCGTCGAGCGCCAGTCGCACGCCTATGCTCTTGAGCCGCGAAAACATCGAGTCGGTGCCGTCGTCGTCGTTCAGGAACACGCTTTCGGTGATCTCCAGCTCCAGCCGGTCCGGCGCCAGGCCCGAAGCGGCCAGCGCATTCATGACGATGGAGGGCAGGCCCTGATTGGTGAACTGGATGGGCGAGACGTTCACCGCGACCCGCACGTCCTCCGCCCATTGCGCCGCATCGCGGCAGGCGGTGCGCAACACCCATTCGCCGATCGGGCCGATCAGGCCGCTTTCTTCCGCAATGGGGATGAACAGGGTCGGGGAAATCGCGCCGCGCACCGGATGGTGCCAGCGCAGCAGCGCTTCATAGCCGGTGATCTGCTCGGTACGGGAAGAGACCACAGGCTGGTAGACAAGGTGCAGGGCATCTTCGACCAGAGCCTTGCGCAGGTCCTCCTCCAACTGGCGGCGATCCTCCGCATCGGCGTGCATTTCCGGGGAGTAGAAGCGATGGATGCCGCGCCCGTCGCCCTTGGCGGCATAGAGAGCGAGGTCGGCATTGCGGATGAGTTCTTCCGCCGTCACGCCATCCTGCGGGCAGAAGGAGATGCCGATCGACACACCGATGACGACCGCCGTTCCCTCCACCTTGTAAGGCTGGGACACGTCGGTGATGATCGCCCGCGCCAGATCGTCCAGCGATATCTTGTCGGACCGGCCGGGCAGCAGGATCTTGAACTCGTCGCCGCCCTGCCGGCCGACCAGCCCCTTGTTGCCGACCACGCGCTGGATGCGTTCGCTGACCTGGCGCAGCAGCGCGTCGCCAGCCGGATGGCCCAGCGTGTCGTTGACGATCTTGAACCTGTCCAGGTCCAGCATCATCAGCGTGCAGTCGCGCGGCTGCCCCTTCTTGCCCGCGACCGCCTGCTCCAGAGAGCGCATCATCTGCACCCGGTTGGCGAGCCCGGTCAGCGAGTCATATTGCGCAAGCCGCGTCACCTCCGCCTGGCTGCGGCGCATTTCGGTAAGGTCGGTGCCGCTGCCCCGGAAGCCGTGGAACTGACCGAATTCGTTGAACACGGGCTGGCCCGAAATCGACCACCAGCGCTCGTCCTTCGCCATGGCGGCGCGCACCGGGATTTCGGCAAAGCCCGTCCGCGCCGACAGGTGGAAGCCCAGGGTGCGCTCGCCATCGCCATCCTGCCGGTCGCCGGGGCGAATGATCTCCGTGATCGGGCGGCCGATCAGCGCATCGCTGCCCAGGCCGATCGTCCGGGCCAATGTGTCGGAAATATAGGCGATGCAGCCATGGCGGTCGGTTTCCCAGAACCAGCCGCGGCCCGATTGTTCATATTCATGCAGCAGCCGGTCGGAACGCTGCGCCCTGAGGTCGCGCTGGTGGACGGCGATGGCCCGGTTCATGTCGGCCTGCGCCTGGCGCAGCGCGGCTACCAATATCACCGCGATACAGCTGATCAGCAAGCCGATCTGCATGAATTCGCTCCGGTGCAGCATGGCGGCGATCAGCAAGCCGCAGAAATAGCTGGCGCCAAGCAGGCGCCGGTCGCCGAAGATCGACACCGCCATCAGTGCGACCGCCATTTCCGCCGTCAAATTGCGCGAAGGCTCTCCCACGATCAGCGAGGGCCCCAGCAGCAGGCTGAAACTCAGGCCCGACAGCAGCACCATGGGCAGCATCAGCCATTTCTGGTGATGCGGCCGCAGCTGCTGGAACTGCGCCCCGCGCGGCACGACAATGGCGACACCGTCGATCAGCAGCATGGCCGCCATGGCGGCGGCGTGGCCGGCATCGCCCTGCCGGTAGAAGGGAACGTGCAGCAGGGCGGTAACGCAGAGCTTTCCCAGCAGGATGAGGGGCCACATCCGCGCGATATGAACGAACGCGCCGGATATCCAGGAAGCATTGATGGAGACATCGCTTTCCACCAGGCCGAGCGCCGCGACAAGATTGGGCCGCCGCGAATGCAATTCTGCCAGATTTGCCCGCATGGAAGTCATATATGCCGCGTAACGGCAAGAGATTGAAAGAAACTTACCGCGCCGCCGGGGTGAGCGATGGTCGATTGCCGGCAGCCATTGTCGCGCAGTCGAAATAGAGGACGCACGGACAGCTTGCCATGCCGGACAAGGCCCGGAATGCGCCCGGTTTCAATGGAGCGCGCCGCGTCAAACTGACGCAGGTCGCGCGCTCCGGCTTTTTTTGTCATCTCACGCCTTGGTGCATTCCCCGACGCGCTTGCCCGTGACGTCATGCGTGGTGCGTAGCACCGGCTGGCCGCCTTCGGTCTTCGTCATGGTGCTGCCCAGCGTCAGCGTGTCAGCGGTGAAATTGCCCTCCAGCGCCACTTCGGACGTGCCCTTGCCGGACGTGCAGCTCAACGTCGCGATCAGGCGGCCCTTGCGGAGCAGCTTGTCCTTGTAGGTGCAGTCCTTGCCCTCATTTCCAGCGAGCGCATTGGCATCCGGCACGCCGGCGGCATCGACGGCGATGCATATCCTGTCCTCGCTGACCTCTTTCAATGCGGCCTGATATTCGGCGGGGGTCACCGTGGGCGTGTTGTAGCCGGTCGTCTTTCGCGTCAGCGCCCATTCGCCCGCTTTCATGACGATCGGCGCTTCGGTCGTTTCGGGCGCGGGTTCCGGCTTGCTGCCACAGGCGGCCAAGCCAAGAGCAAGCCCAAGCCCAAGCGGCAGGGCCGCCAGCGCGAATTTCTGCATATCCTCTCCCCTGTTCTCTGTTGGAACCGGGGCAGGCTCGCGCCAAGCCGCGCAAAGCGCAAGAGGAATCTGCTATCGTCTGGCGCGGGTCGGGGCGTGGAAATCGGGCGGCTTGTTCGCCACCCAGGCCAGAAAGCGCGTCATCGCGGGATGAGCGCGCAGCGCGTCGGCGTCGGAATAGGCGCGGGCCAGTTCCGCATTGGCGAAATTCGCGTGGATGGCGCGATGGCAGATCGGATGGACGGGCACCATGTCCCGCCCGCCCTTGCTCCTGGGCACGGGATGATGCCATTCGACGCGCCTGCCCAGCGGTCGCTCACACAACCAGCAGGCAGGCGCCTCGCCCATGTCCCGCTCTTATTTGGCTGAGCAGGTCGCGCCGATCCATTTGCCGCTGGTCTTGGCCTTCATGCTCATGTTCATGCCGTTGGGTGCGCCGGTCATCTTCATGTCCATGTTCATTTCATAGCTTTCGGGCGCATAGTTGCCGGACATGACGGCGTTCATCGTGCCGCCCTGCGACTTGCAGCTTATCTCCCCCTTCACGGACCCGCCGCTGGCGTCGAACCCCTTATAGGTGCAGTCCTTGTTCTCCTGCCCTGAGAACATCTTGCCGCTGGGATTGGCGGCTTCCTCCGGCGAGACGCAATATTTGATCGAGGTGCGGCTCATCATCTTCTTCATCTGTTCTTTCATCTGGTCGGCGCCGCCGGGCATGTTCGGCATGTCGATGTCCTCCAGCTCATAGCTGCCCTCCCACTGGCCGGGCTTGAGCTGAACCTTCTGCACCTCCTGGCGGACCTCCTCGCGAGTCTGCGGCTCGCTCGCCTTCTTCTCGCCGCAGGCCGACAGCAGAGCGGCCGCTCCCATCAGGAACCACACAGTTTTACGCATTGAAAATCCTCCCTGTTGCACCCCGCTGATGGCGGGACCATATCAAGCGGCGATGACAATTCAAATCCGCACCACGCTGGACGAGCCCCAGACCGGCGAAGGCTTCGTCCCCCACCGCCCCGCGCGTCCGGAAAAGAGCGAGGGCGGACGGGCGTTCAGGCTGGTTTCCGATTATGAACCCTCGGGCGACCAGCCGACTGCCATAGCCGAACTGGTTGAAACGGCGCTGCAGGGCGAGAAGGACCAGGTGCTGCTGGGCGTGACCGGATCGGGCAAGACCTTCACCATGGCGAAGGTGATCGAGGCATTGCAGCGGCCCGCCCTGGTGCTGGCGCCGAACAAGATCCTGGCCGCGCAGCTTTATGGCGAGTTCAAGAGCTTCTTCCCGGACAATGCCGTCGAATATTTCGTCAGCTATTATGACTATTACCAGCCCGAAGCCTATGTGCCGCGCTCCGACACCTATATCGAAAAGGAGTCGAGCGTGAACGAGGCGATCGACCGGATGCGCCATTCGGCGACCCGCGCGCTGCTGGAGCGGGACGATGTGCTGATCGTCGCGTCGGTCTCCTGCCTCTATGGCATCGGCTCGGTCGAAACCTATTCCGCCATGACCTTTTCGATGAAGAAGGGCCAGATCGAGGACCAGCGGGAGATCATCCGCAAGCTGGTGGCGCTCCAGTACAAGCGCAACGATGCGGCCTTCGCGCGCGGCAATTTTCGCGTGAAGGGCGACAATCTGGAAATTTTCCCGTCGCACTATGAGGATACCGCCTGGCGCGTCAGCTTCTTCGGCAATGAGATAGAGGACATCGTCGAATTCGACCCGCTGACGGGGAAGAAGGTCGCCAGCCTCGATTATGTGAAGGTCTTCCCCAATTCGCACCACGTCACGCCCGGCCCGACGCTCAAGCAGGCGATGGAGGCGATCCGTTTCGAACTCGCCGAGCGGCTGAAGGAACTGCAGGCCGAGGGCAAGCTGCTGGAGGCGCAGCGGCTGGAGCAGCGGACCCATTTCGATCTGGAGATGATCGCCGCCACCGGCTCCTGCGCGGGGATCGAGAATTATTCCCGCTTCCTGACCGGCCGCCTGCCGGGCGAGCCGCCGCCGACCCTGTTCGAATATCTGCCGGAGAATGCGCTGCTGTTCGTCGACGAAAGCCACCAGACCGTGCCCCAGATCGGGGCGATGGCACGGGGCGACCATCGGCGGAAGATCACGCTGGCCGAATATGGCTTTCGCCTGCCGAGCTGCATCGACAACCGGCCGCTCCGCTTCAACGAATGGGACGCGATGCGGCCGCAGACGGTCAGCGTCTCCGCAACGCCAGGCTCGTGGGAGATGGAGCAGACCGGCGGCACCTTCGCCGAACAGGTGATCCGCCCGACCGGCCTCATCGACCCGCCGGTCGAGATCAAGCCGGTGGAGGATCAGGTGGACGACCTGATCCATGAGGCGAAGGAGACGGCGAAGAAGGGCTATCGCACGCTGGTGACGACGCTCACCAAGCGGATGGCCGAAGACCTGACCGAGTTCATGCACGAGGCGGGGATAAAGGTCCGCTACATGCACAGCGACGTCGAGACGCTGGAGCGCATCGAACTGATCCGCGACCTGCGACTGGGCGTCTATGACGTGCTGGTGGGGATCAACCTGCTGCGCGAGGGGCTGGACATTCCCGAATGCGGCCTGGTGGCGATCCTCGATGCCGACAAGGAGGGCTTTCTGCGGTCGGAAACCTCGCTGATCCAGACGATCGGGCGTGCGGCGCGCAATGTCGATGGGCGGGTGATCCTTTATGCGGACAGGGTCACAGGATCGATGGAGCGGGCGCTCAACGAAACCTCGCGCCGTCGCGAAAAGCAGATGGCCTATAATCGGGAACATGGCATCACGCCCACCACGATCAAGCGCAACATCGGCGACATCATCGCCCATGTCGCGTCGAAGGATCAGGTGACGGTGGATACCGGGCTGGAGGACCGCCCCCATCTCGTCGGCCACAATCTGCGCGCCTATATCGAGGATCTGGAAAAGAAGATGCGCGCCGCGGCAGCCGACCTGGAATTCGAGGAGGCCGGGCGCATCCGCGACGAGATCCGCAAGCTGGAGGCGGAGGAGCTGGGCCTCCCTGCCGATCAGCAGGTGGCCGCGCCTCGGGGACGCGCCACCGAGGGCAAGCCGGGAACGCGCAAATTGCGCTATGGAAAGGTGCAGAAGAAGTTCGGACGCTAGAGCGATTTCAAGTTGACCGTCTACGGCCGACGGCTCGGGAAATGCGGTATCAGGAGGTCAGATCATTCGCCGCAGCACGCCATCCTTCAGGATGACATGATGGCGCACGGCCGCCAGCACATGCAGGATCAGCAGTGCCGCCCAGGCAAAGGCCAGAAGCTCATGGGCCTCGCCTGAAATCCCGACGATCGCGTCGCCCTTCGCCACCGCGAATTTCGGCACGTCGAACAGGAAGAACCAGTTCAGGGGTCGGTCGCCGGCGGAGGTCATGATCCATCCGCTCAACGGCACGATCAGCATGAACGCGTAAAAGGCGAAATGCGTGACACGCGCGGTTCCCTTCTCCCACGCCGGCATTTCGGCGGGCAGCGGCGGCGACCTGCGGGTGAGGCGCCACAATATGCGCGCGACGGTCAATGCGAGAACCGTCAGCCCGATCGATTTATGGACGGGCATCACTTTCCATTCCCTGGGCAGCGCATCATGCGCGAAACCCAGGAAGAGGTTGAAGAGGATGAGGATCGCCATGATCCAGTGCAATGCGCGGGCGACGGGACTGTAGCGATCCATCCAATACTCCTGCCTGACCTTTACCCCTGACGATTGGCGACCAGATTATCCACCACCGAAGGATCGGCAAGTGTACTAATGTCTCCCAGCGCCTGCGGGGACACCTCACCCTCCGCGATCTTGCGCAGGATGCGGCGCATGATCTTACCCGACCGGGTCTTGGGCAGGCCGGGGGCGAACTGGATCACGTCGGGCGTCGCGATCGGCCCGATCTCGCTGCGCACCCATTTGACCAGCGCCTGGCGCAGCGCGTCGCTCGCTTCCTCGCCGCTGTTGAGCGTCACATAGGCGTAGATGCCCTGGCCCTTGATGTCGTGCGGAAAGCCCACGACCGCCGCCTCGGCCACCGCTTCGTGCAGCACCAGCGCGCTCTCGACCTCAGCCGTGCCCATGCGGTGCCCGGACACGTTGATGACGTCGTCCACCCGGCCCGTGATCCAATAATAGCCGTCCGCGTCGCGCCGCGCCCCGTCGCCGGTCGTATATTTGCCGGGGAAGGTCGTGAAATAGGTCTGGAAGAAGCGCTCATGATCGCCCCAGACAGTGCGCATCTGCCCCGGCCAGCTCTGCGCGATGACGAGATTGCCCTCCGTCGCGCCGTCCAGCACATGCCCCTCCGCGTCGACGATCTGCGGCACCACGCCCGGCATGGGCAGGGTTGCGGAGCCGGGCTTCAGGTCCGTTGCGCCCGGCATCGGCGCGATCATCGCCCCGCCGGTCTCGGTCTGCCACCATGTGTCGATGATCGGGCAGCGGTCCTCGCCCACGACATGATGGTACCAGCGCCACGCCTCGGGATTGATCGGCTCGCCGACGGTCCCCAGCAGGCGCAGCGACTTGCGGCTGGTGCGGGTCACGAAATCGTCGCCTTCCTTCATCAACGACCGCAGCGCCGTGGGAGCGGTGAAGACGGTCTGCACCTGATGCCGGTCGATGACTTCCCAGATGCGGCTCGGCGTCGGCCAGTTCGGCACGCCCTCATAGATCAGCGTCGTCGCCCCGTTCGCCAGCGGGCCATAGACGATATAGCTGTGCCCCGTGACCCAGCCGATGTCGGCCGCGCACCAGTAGATGTCGCCGGGCCGGTAGTCGAAGCACAGCTCATGCGTCAGGCTGGCCCAAAGCAGATAGCCGCCGGTCGTGTGCAGCACGCCCTTGGGCTTGCCCGTCGATCCGGAGGTATAGAGGATGAACAGCGGATCCTCCGCGTTCATGGGTTCGGGCGGGCAGTCGGCCGACACCCTGGCCGTTTCCTCATGCAGCCACAGGTCGCGGCCTTCCTTCATTTCGATGGCGCCGCCGGTCGCCTGGACCACGATCACCTTGCGGACGCTGGTGCACAGCGTCAGCGCGGCGTCGACATTGGCCTTGAGCGGCACCTTCCTGCCGGCGCGGCAGCCCTCGTCTGAAGTGATCACCAGCGTCGAGTCGCAATCAGTGATCCGTCCCGCCAGCGCCTCGGGCGAAAAACCGCCGAACACGACGCTGTGGACCGCGCCGATGCGGGCGCAGGCGAGCAGGGCGAAGGCGGCCTCCGGGATCATCGGCATATAGACGGTGATCCGGTCGCCCTTCTTCGCGCCCGCCGCCTTCAACGCATTGGCGAAGCGGCACACCGCCTCATGCACCTCGGCATAGGTGAAGCGGCGCGGCAGCGCGTCCGGCGAATCCGGTTCCCAGATGATCGCGGTCTGATCGCCGCGTTCGGCCAGATGCCGGTCGATGCAGTTGGCGCTGACGTTCAGCACGCCGTCGGCAAACCATTTCACGCCGAAATCGGCCTCATCGAAGCTGCTCTCATCGGCTTTGGTGGGAAAGTTCACCCAATCCAGCCGCCCGGCCTGTTCCAGCCAATAGGCATTGGCATCCTCGACCGACCGCGCATAATCGGCCGCGCGGCCCTCCCGGTCGAACAGCGCGGACGCCGCCCACTCTGCAGGAACCGGGAAATAATCGTCAGACATGCGGGCATCCTTCCTCTGCGAAATTCTCGCTTTGGAGGTCCTGGAGCGATTGCCAAGCGACCGGAGCCGATCGCTGGTCAAGAAATCGCGGAAAACCAGGAATCCAGAGCGGCGATCCGATTCAATCGGATCGAAACCCGCTCTAGAGCCAAGGCGCGACGACAGGAAGATGGGATCGTTCTGCGCTCGCCACAGTTTCCACCTTTGTCGGTCGGGATTTAAGCAGGATGATGCTATTTTGCCGCTTTTCGCGCGCGCCCGCCGGGCCTAACAGGAAGGGCATATGTGGCAACTTTTCCAATTTCCGCTCTGCCCCTTTTCTCGCAAGGTCCGCCTGCTGCTCGGTGAAAAGGGGGTGGGCTACGATCTGGCGCGCGAATCCCCCTGGGAGGCGCGCGACGAGTTTCTGGACCTCAATCCGGCCGGCACGACGCCGGTGATGGTGGATCAGGAAAAGGGCGTCACCCTGATCGACAGCCAGGCGATCTGCGAATTTTTCGAGGAGACGGTGGAAAAATTCCCGCTGATCTCCGGCACGGCCGCCGGCCGGGCGGAGGTGCGGCGGCTGACCGCCTTTTTCGACCAGAATTTCTACGGCGACGTGGTTGGCCCGCTGCTGCATGAACGGATGAAGAAGCGGCTGATCGAACGCGCGCCGCCCGATGCCCGCGTCCTGCGGGAGGCGATGAAGCGGGCCAATGTCCACATGGATTATATGGACTATCTGCTCGACCACCGCGCCTGGATGGCGGGCGGCACGCTGAGCCTGGCCGACATCGCCGCCGCCGCGCATCTTTCGGTGGCCGATTATCTGGGCGGCATCGACTGGGCCGGGCATGAGACGGTGAAGCGCTGGTATGCCGGCTTCAAGTCGCGCCCGTCCTTCCGGCCCCTGCTGTCCGAACGGATGGAGGTGATCACCCCGCCGCCCCATTATGAAAAGCCGGATTTCTGAACCCGCAACGCCCCTCCCGTCAGGAGAGGGGGCGACGGTCAATCCATTTCAGCGGCCAGATATACCCGGTTGCGGCCATGTTCCTTGGCCAGATAGAGCGCCCGGTCCGCGGCTTTCAGCGCAGCGCGAGGATCGTCATAGGCCAGCACATTGGCGACCCCGGCGGAAAAGCTGACGCGCTCCATCCGTTCGCCATTGGCGCGGTTGACCAGGCTGCGGGTGGACAGGTCCTGCCGCACATTGTCCACCGCCTCGCACGCCTCGGCCGCCGTCTTGCCACGGAAGAGCATGACGAATTCCTCGCCGCCATGACGCGCGACATGGCATTGTTCGTTGCTCACCTTCGACAGCAATCCGGCCACGAACTTCAGCACCCGGTCGCCGGTGTCATGGCCATGGCTGTCGTTGATCAGCTTGAAATGATCGATGTCGCAAAAGGCGACGGCCAACGGCTGCCTTTCCTTCTGCGCCTGCGCCAGTTCCTCGCGCAGCGTTCCTTCAAAGGCGCGGCGATTGGGCAGGCCGGTCAGATGGTCATGTTCGGCGGCGCGGCGCGCGCTTTCCAGATTGGATTTCAGAAGCTGCGTCTGCTTCTGGTTGTCGCGAAGCTGGCTTTCGACCTGCCGGGTCTTTTCGACCATCGACCGGGTGAGCGCCACCAGGCGGGCCAGCACCGGCTGGCTCTCCGAACCGGCCGAGAGCCCCTTGACCTCTTCCTGCAGCGCGGCGCCATAATCCTTGGCCGAATTGCGCGATTCGGTCATCAGGCCGGTGAATTGCGACAGATTCTCCTCGACCCTGTCGAGCATGGAGGCAAGCGCTTCCGCCGTGACCTCGTCGGTGCGCTGTTCGGCGGCGACATTTTCGACCCAGCCATTGGAGATCTTGCCCTGTTCGGCCAGCACGGCCTTCACGGCCTTCTCCACGCCGATATGGGATCCGGTCAGATAGTCATGCGCCACGCCGAAATTCAGCGGCGTCAGGTCCAGATCATGGGCGAACAGGAAATCGCCTATGTCCTCGTACAGCTTGCGCCGCCGGATGGCTTCCCGGCTGGAAGCGCTGCCATGCCGGGCGCGCTGCGGCTCCTCCGGGACGTCCATGGCTTCGTCGTCGGTCTTGCCGGACAGGCCGCGAGCCCAGCGGGCCAGGCGATCCGTCAGGCCATGTTGCGCGTTTGCGGAAGATGATGCCCCAGTCATGCTCACCAGAACGGCAGGGCGCAAACAAGGTTAAGGACGCGCCAAGCGAAAAAGCGCAAGGCGCTGGCTGACCTCGATTATATGTCCGCGCCGATCAACCAGTCGCGGAAAATCCGCACCGCGCGGGTTTGCAGCGCGCGGGGCCGGCAGACGAAGAAATAGCGATAGGGGCTTTCCACCCGATGTTCCGGAAACAGCCGGACCAGCCGGGAATCCTGCGCTTCATTATAATGGCTGGCATGCATGACGGCGATGCCCAGCCCCTGTGCCGCAGCCTCCAGCATCAACTGGCCGGAATCATAATTGTCGATCGCCAGCGGCTGCAGATCGGGCAGGTGCACCGCCTCCTTCCACGCATCGAACGCCAGCGCCATGTCGCGATGCAGCAGGACCGTGTGATTGGCCAGCTCCTGCGGGGCGGTCAGCGCATTGGGCGTTTCCAGCAACGCCTTGCGGCCGATCAGATAGACTTCGTCATGGTCGAGCTCATGGGCATAAAGCGCCGGATCAATGTCCTTCGCCAGCACGATCGCCGCGTCCAGCCCCTCGCCCAGACGGGCGACGGCATAGGGCGTGGTCTCGATGTCGATGTGAAGCTGCGGATGCCGCTGCCGCAGGGCGCCCAGATGCGGGAACAGCCGCTGCGTCGCGAACAGCGGCATGACGGCCAGTCGCAGTCGCAGCTGGTTGCCGCCGCTCTGGATATTCTCCAGCGCCTGGCTCAGCGAATCAAGCGCCGGGGCGATGTCGTCCAGCAGACGCTGACCATCGGCGTTGATTTCCAGCGCCTGATGCTTGCGGTCGAACAGCGGCCGACCGATGAAGCGTTCCAGCGCCTGGACACGGCGGCTGAGCGCGGGGGTCGAAAGCGCAAGCTCCTCCGCCGCTGCCTTGACCGATCCAAGGCGGGCAACCTGAACAAAGGCCTCCAGGGCCGTAAGGGGCGGCAATCTACGCATAAATCGTCATGTTCATCCGGCCTGTCCGCTGCGACGCGTCATTGCTTATTCTTTAGCGGCGCGCAAACCGGCTCCAAGCATCCTCATTTCAATGAGCAGTAAAAAAGGACTTTTGACAAGATGCAAAAATTGCAACTCCTCGATTCTTTTCGCACTTGCAAAAATACCTGCCGCACTGCACATAGGAAAGGCCTTTCAGGCATCCTCTCCTAAAAACTTTCCGGGCTGGCCTTCGGGCTGGCCCTTTTTTTATTCGTTCCGGGGTTCTCGATGGCCCCTTTCCCTCCGCCCCGACGTTCCCTATCTCGTTTGCCAGCGAACAGAACGGGGAAGTCGAAGTGGCCGACGAAGAAACCGCAGGACGTAGGATACAGGTGGCCAACGCCCGGCCCGAGGACGCGGGAAGGGGCCTTGCGCGCCTTCCGCTGGCGGTGATGACGGAACTCCACCTTGCGGAAGGCGATGTGATCGAGATCGCCGGCAAGCGTTCCACCCCTGCGCGGGTGGTGCGGCCCTATAAGGAGGATGAGGGGCTGGACGTCCTGCGCCTCGACGGGCTTCAGCGCGCCAATGCCGGCGTCGGATCGGGTGATTTCGTCGTCATCGGTAAGATCGATCCCCGGCCTGCCCAGCGCGTCGTGTTCGCGCCTGCACAAAATAATCTGCGGCTGCAGGGCAATCCGGAGGCTTTGAAGCGCGTCTTCTTCCAGCGCCCGCTGACCTCCGGCGATATCGTCGCGACGTCGGGGCAGCAACAGGTGCCGCCCGGCGACATGCCGCCCCAGTTGCGCCAGATGCTGGCCGCGCCGGCCTATGCCTTGCAGGAAATCCGCCTGGTCGTGGTGTCGACCGTCCCCAAGGGCATCGTCCATATCGACGCCGATACGGAGGTGGAGCTGCGCGCCGAATATGAGGAACCGCGCGAATCGCGGCGCGCCGACGTCACCTATGACGATGTCGGCGGCATGGCCGAGGCGATCGACCAGCTGCGCGAGATGGTGGAGCTGCCGCTGCGCTATCCCGAACTGTTCGAGCGACTGGGCGTCGATCCGCCCAAGGGCGTGCTGCTCCATGGTCCGCCGGGCACTGGCAAGACGCGTCTTGCCCGCGCCGTCGCGAATGAATCGGAGGCTGAATTCTTCCTGATCAACGGGCCGGAGATCATGGGTTCGGCCTATGGCGAGTCCGAAAAGCAGCTTCGCGAGATTTTCGAGGCGGCCGCCAAGTCGGTGCCGTCGATCCTGTTCATCGATGAGATCGATTCCATCGCGCCCAAGCGCGGCAGTGTGACCGGGGAAACGGAAAAGCGCCTCGTCGCCCAGTTGCTGACCTTGATGGACGGGCTGGAACCGCGCACCAATCTGGTCGTCATCGCCGCCACCAACCGGCCCGAAGCGATAGATGAGGCGCTGCGCCGGCCCGGCCGTTTCGACCGGGAAATCATCGTCGGCGTGCCGGACGAGCGCGGACGGCGGGAGATTCTGGGCATCCACACCCGCGGCATGCCGCTTGCCGACGGCGTCGACCTGGGCGAACTGGCGCGCATGACCTATGGCTTTGTCGGCGCGGACCTGGCGGCGCTGACCCGCGAGGCGGCGATCGAGACCGTGCGCCGCTTCATGCCCCGGCTCAATCTGGAGGAAGGCACGATCCCCCCCGACGTGCTGGAGGAACTGTCCGTCGCGCGCGACGACTTCATGGCCGCGATCAAGCGGGTCCAGCCTTCCGCCATGCGCGAGGTGATGGTGCAGGCGCCCAATATCGGCTGGGCCGACATTGGTGGCCTGGACGATGCGCAGATGCGCCTCAAGGAAGGGGTGGAGCTGCCGCTCAAGGATCCCGACGCCTTCCGCCGCATCGGCATCCGCCCGGCCAAGGGCTTCCTGCTCTACGGCCCGCCCGGCACCGGCAAGACCCTGTTGGCGAAGGCGGTGGCGCGGGAAGCGCAGGCCAATTTCATCGCCACCAAATCCTCCGACCTGCTCAGCAAATGGTATGGGGAGAGCGAACAGCAGATCGCCCGCCTCTTCGCCCGCGCGCGGCAGGTGGCGCCGACGGTCATCTTCATCGACGAACTGGACAGCCTGGTTCCCGCCCGCGGCGGCGGCCTGGGCGAACCGCAGGTGACGGAGCGGGTGGTGAACACCATCCTGGCCGAGATGGACGGGCTGGAGGAATTGCAGTCCGTCGTCGTCATCGGCGCGACCAATCGGCCGACGCTGATCGATCCAGCGCTGCTGCGGCCGGGCCGGTTCGACGAACTGATCTATGTTCCCGTGCCCGACAAGGCAGGCCGCAAGCGCATCCTGTCCATCCACACGGGCAAGATGCCGCTTGCCGACGATGTCGACCTGGATGTGCTGGCGGAGCGTACGGAGCGGTTCACCGGGGCCGATCTGGAGGATCTGGTCCGCCGCGCCGGCCTGGTCGCCTTGCGCCAGTCCCTGTCGGTCGACCGGGTCACCCAGGCGCATTTCGAGGCCGCGCTGGAGGACACCCGCGCCTCCGTCACGCCCGAAATGGAACGCGAATATGAGCAGATCCAGGCGACGCTGAAGCAGAGCGTGATGCAGATCGATCCCATCGGCTTCGTATCGCCCGGCATGTTGCGGACGCGAACCAGGGATTGAGAGGTGCAATATGTTCCCGCGACGGCCGGTCCGGGAACATATTGTCGCGCCAGGTCAGGTCATGTTTTTGGCCCGGCGGCCTGCCTTACCCTCTGGCCTATTTGTCTTTCCCCGGCGAAGTCGCTTGCATGGCCGTGCGATTTTTGCGAGTCGGACAGGCAAGGCAGACAGGCGAGAATGAATGGCCTCCATCCCTTTGAAGAAAAAGAACCGGGCCGTTTCCGGAAAACCATCCTCCACCTTCCTGGGTCAATGGAGCATGTTCCTCCGGCAGTTCATCAAGCATCCCGGCATGATCGGATCGGTCATCCCGTCTTCGCGGATGTTGGTCGACAGCATGCTGGAGGGCGTGGACTGGCAACGGACACGGCTGTTCGTGGAATATGGTCCGGGCGTCGGGACGTTCACGCGTCCCATTCTCGACCGGTTGCATCCGGACGCGACCCTGTTGGCGATCGACCTCAACCTCGACTTCGTCGCCTATCTGGAGGCGGAGATCGACGATCCCCGGCTGCGCATCGTCCATGGCTCGGCCGCTGACGTCCGTCGCTTCATCAAGGAGGCGGGCTATGCCCAGGCGGACTATGTCCTGTCCGGCATTCCCTTCTCTACCCTGCCCGAAGGCGTGGGGGAGGCGATCTGCGCCGAAACCCGATCGGTGCTGAAAACCGGCGGGGCTTTTCTGGTCTATCAATATTCCGGCTATATGCGGCGGCTGCTGTCGCCGCTGTTCGATGAGACCGTCGACCGGGTGGAGTGGCGCAACATTCCGCCTTGCCGGATGTTCACGGCAGTGAAGCGCGAAATCCTGGCGCAGGTGGCCTGACTTCCCTGTCATCCTGTTGAATCTGCATCGGGATTTTTATCGTCCGGCAGGTTTGATCCCCTATTTGGGGTATGCGCCTCGCGGAGTTGATCACTAAGCGCCGGCACAGGCAGACCTTCTGCCTCCGGCGGCCGGGTCATATTGCGACCCGTGGCCCGGTTGCCGGCTATGCGCGCCCGATTGTTGTCGCATCGTCACAGCACAGGGTTCGCCCCTCCACGTGATGAAGCGCTCTCCGCTTTGCGTGCAACGATGGTTTCGCTTCGACCGGCTTTCATGATAAGGCCCGGCGCATAACACGGCGAGATAGTTCATGAACGACCTGACCCAGACCCCCGAAATGCTGATCGCGATGATGGGCGCCCGCGCCCGCGTGGCGGCGGCTCAGCTTTCCACCGCCAGCGACGCGCAGAAGATCGACGCGCTGCGCCGCGCTGCGCAGGCCCTGCGGGACCAGGCGCCGCAGATCATCGCCGCCAATGCCCGCGACATGGAAAATGCCGCCGCCAACGGCCTGTCGCCCGCCATGCTCGACCGGCTGAAACTGGACGAGGATCGCGTCCTTGCGACCGCGGCCGGCGTGGAACAGGTGGCGACGCTGGACAATCCGCTCGGCAGCGTGATCGACAGGCAGGTTCGCCCCAATGGCATGGAACTTTCGCGCGTCCGTGTGCCGCTGGGCGTGATCGGCATCATCTATGAAAGCCGCCCCAATGTGACCGCCGATGCCGCCGCGCTCTGCCTGCGTGCGGGCAATGCCGTGATCCTGCGCGGCGGCAGCGAGGCGAAGGAAAGCAACCGCGCCATCCACGCCGCGATGGTCGAGGGGATCGCCGCCGCCGGCCTGTCCGCCGATGCCGTGCAACTGGTCCCCACCACGGATCGCGCCGCCGTGGGCGCGCTGCTGAAAGCCGCGGAGTTCATCGACCTGATCGTCCCCCGGGGCGGCAAGAGCCTGGTCGCCCGCGTGCAGGAGGAGGCGCGCGTGCCCGTGCTCGCCCATCTCGACGGCATCAACCACAGCTATGTCGACGGCGCGGCCGATCCGGACATGGCGCAGAAGCTGGTGGTGAACGCCAAGATGCGCCGCACCGGCATTTGCGGCGCGACCGAGACGGTGCTGATCGACAGGGCCTATGCCCAGGCGCCCGCCATCGTGAAGGCGCTGCTCGACGCCAAATGTGAAGTACGCGGCGACGAAGCCGTGCAGGCGATGGACAGCCGGGTTGCGGCGGCCGCGGACGAGGATTGGGACACCGAATATCTCGACGCCATCGTCTCGGTGCGGGTGGTGGACGGGCTCGATGAGGCGCTCGCCCATATCGCCGCCCATGCCAGCCACCATACCGACGCCATCATCACGCAGGATGCCGAAAGGGCCGAGCGCTTCCTGAACGCGGTCGACAGCGCGATCGTGATGTGGAACGCCTCCACCCAGTTCGCGGACGGCGGCGAATTCGGCTTGGGCGCGGAAATCGGCATTTCGACCGGGCGGCTCCATGCAAGGGGTCCGGTCGCGCTGGAAGGTCTCACCACCTATAAATGGCTGGTGCGCGGAACCGGCCAGACCCGGCCGTAATAAGTGTCGTGCTCCTGCGGAGGCAGGAGCCCAGTCCCGCCCTCCGTGGATTATCGGACGGCCTGAATTGATCTCCTGCCTCCGCAGAAGCACATCGCGCCAGGCTCAGCCCTTCACTGCGCCGTCGATCGCCTTCAGCGTCTCCAGCATCGACCCGACCCACTCGATCGGCAGCATCACCGGCCCGTCCGAAGGGGCATGGTCCGGGTCATCATGCGCCTCGGCAAAGATCGCGGCGATCCCCGCCGCCACGGCGCTGCGCGCCAGCACCGGCGCAAATTCCCGCTGCCCGCCCGATGCCGAACCCAGCCCGCCCGGCTGCTGCACCGAATGGGTCGCGTCGAACACCACCGGATAGCCCGTCTGCGCCATGACCGGCAACGCGCGCATGTCGCTGACCAGCGTGTTATAGCCAAAGCTCGCCCCCCGCTCGGTCAGCAGGATCCGTTCGTTCCCGGTCGAGGCGACCTTCTGCGCCACGGCCGCCATGTCCCAGGGCGCAAGGAACTGCCCCTTCTTCACATTGACGACGGCGCCGGTCCGCCCGGCCGCCAGCAGCAGATCGGTCTGGCGGCACAGAAAGGCGGGGATCTGGAGTATGTCCACCGCCTGCGCCGCCGCCTCCACCTGTCCGGCCTCATGCACATCGGTCAGCACGGGGCAGCCGAAAGCCGCCTTCACCTCCGCCAGGATCGCCAGCCCCGCATCGATCCCGACGCCACGCTGCCCCGACACGGATGTCCGGTTCGCCTTGTCGAAGGAGGATTTGAAGATGAACGGCACGCCCTTCTGCGCGGCGATGCCCGACAGCCGTTCCGCCATCATCATCGCGTGATCGCGGCTCTCGATCTGGCAGGGACCGGAAATCAGGACGAAGGGCAGGTCGTTGCCGACGGTAACCGGCCCGATCAAAACATGCTTGGCTGTCATCATGGCGCTCACTTCGGCGCTTTGACGAAACGACGCAAGAGCAGGCCGCGCCACAGCCCCTTGCCGGGATGATAATTCCAGCAGAACCAGCCGGCGTTTCGGCCGTATCCGCGATGGTCCAGGAAATAGCAGTAATCGCGTTCGGCTGTCGTCATGGCCCGATGTGGACAGGGGCCAGGGAAAAGTTCAAGCGTAAAGTCTTCCACCTCGCCGGTTTCGATCCGCGCGGTGCGCGCTTCTACCACCAAATGTATCGCGAGCAGGCGGAGCCGAACCGATCAGCCGCCCGACGATCCGGCCAAGGACGGGCATGAAGCTGATGTTCGACGCTATTGGGGTGTGACGGATGGGTGGAAAGGGGACCCGTTGAAGGGATGCAACGTGTTCCTGCGCAGGCAGGAACCCAGTCCACCTGTCAGAACTGGGCTCCTGCCTGCGCAGGAGCACGACAGCGTTTGCGGAAAGGGGTTGGTTTGCGGAAGGTCGGGTTTTGACGCGCAAAGGTCAGTTAGCCGACACGGGCGTGCCTATCTCAATCCCACCACAAATACCACCACTCCGATGACATGAGCGTCGCTGCAAGCGCAGACACCGTGCCGACACCTTGGTCTACGATGTCGGGGCAGTATGCATATTGATCTTTGGCGAGTGCCGTTGCTCGTTGGCGGGTGATCGGTCGCCTTCCCGCTCGCAAGTTCATCGTGTCGCCGTTGAGGCCAACCAGCTCCACGCCGAATTGTTCATGCCATGTCCGCAATGCTGCGACATGATATTCTGGAGGCGGGCAGGCGTTCCAGTCCCCCCATCGCAGATAGGCTGGAACCTCCCAACTCGACCTAGTCGGGATGAGTATAATGTGGACCCTGTCGTGGAATTTGCCGGAGAGGATGTCGGTTGCGATGGTCGGCCCCGGAGGATCATTGTCCACCCTCGATGGCCACGAGCCTATTGGCGCGGTCAGGTCTTCAGGTTTGTATGCGCCTGACCACGTTTGCAGATCGGTGGGAAACCGTAGCGTTGTGGCGGCTGTCAAAATCTCATCGGGCGAACGCAACGACAGGCCCGGTATAGTTGCACCTGAAACAGCATGGTCAGCTATTGTAAACTGGCCTGCGATTTGTTCGAGGTCTTCATCGTCACCGACGATAACCGGCCACCCTCGACCCGCCCCTTTCAACTTCTCCCACTCTATCAACGCCGCTGCGCCCGGAACAGTGATCCGTTCATACTTGAACGCTGCCATCATTCGAGCATGCATGGCTTCATATTCCGCCCGCTGCTTAGGCGTTAGATGGCTGAGGTCAGGGTTCATCTGCTGAGCTTGGCTCCCCCGTGCGCCGAACAGACCCACAGCCGCAATTCCGCCAATCACTGATCTTCGCGTCAATGTCATGCTAGCAGCATCGCACACGATCTTTAATGTCTGCAACGGGCGTGGCAAAGATCGATAACAAAAGGCAAACAATGGTCGTAAGCCGACATCGCGGCACGCCGTTCGCCAAAGCACCGTAGCGCAAGTTCGACGCACGGGCCCTTTTTCTCTCTTGCCCGATTAACTGTCGATAATGCTCCTTAGGTAAGCGCTGTGCGCCAGAAATGCGATCGAGCCGGGCTCGGTGATGCCCACACGCGTCCGTGGCCGCTTGCCAACGAAATCCTTTTCGATCGCCACATAGCCTGCCGTCTCCAGCGTCGAGAGATGCGTCGAGAGATTGCCATCGGAAGCGCCCGTCAGTGCCTTCAACCGCGTAAACTCCAGGGGTCCATCCTCCCGCGCTGCATTCAGCGCGGCCATGATCTTCAGCCGCAGCGACTGGTGGATCACTTCATTCGGCGCCGTCATGGTCATGCCCGGCGCAGCCAGAGGCCGCCCAGAACCAGGCCACCGCCGCCGGCCGCTGCGATCCAGAAGGCGATCGCTTCGCGTTCGACGATGAGCCCCAGGATCAGAAGCGCGAACATCGCCGCACCGATCCAGCGGAAGCGGGGCAAGCCCAGGCTTCCGAGCAGGACATAAACGAACGCCGCCACCAGCCCTGGAAAAGCGAGAAAAACGAGCGGATCGGCGGGCTGGAACAACAGCAAGCAGGTGGCGATGAACGCCATTGTCGTGGCGATCAGCCACAGAATATGCGCCGCCTGAACCGCACCCGCCGCCGGATTGCTGGCCACCGAGCGCTGCGCCCGCAGGGCGACGATATAGCTGGCGATCGCCCCGACCAGCCCAATCGGCACCCAGACCGACCCCCAGCGTTCGGGCGGAAGCAGCCCGCAGGCGGCGTAGCCGATCGCCCACAGGACACCGCCGAGCACTAGATGCGGGCTCGCCTTGGCATAAGCGCTGCCCGCGCTGGTGCGGCGATGGACCTGCTTCATATCGCGCAGAGCTTCGGCGGCTTCGGACTTGCTGATCATCATATCGACTCCGGTTGACACATGATCCTATGGAGCAAAAAAGTACTTTGTCAAACAAAGTTATTTGTTGATAGATGTCATGAAACGCAGTGTCGCTCTGCTTTTCCCTAAACGAGCTGCGAGTTTCACGATCGATCGCGCGATCCGCGAATGACTAGAATCCCAGGATCGGAACCCTCTCCGCCAACATCGGCATCCCCTGTGTCCCAAAGGTAACAGGCTCCTGAAAAACCATCCTATTTCCTCGAACCGGCGGCAGATTCAGCCTGTCCTATTCCGCCCGGCCCGGCCTAAGCCGCAGCCCTCTTTGAAACGTCCGACACATTGTCACCCGGCCTACGCGCGCCCAGGCACGCGCGCGCATATGGTGTGAACTTCGACGGAAAACAGCGGAAATATCAGCCTTTTATCCGCCCCACCATTGCCTGCCCGGCCACACGCTGCCGCAGATAGCGGCGCTTCAACAGCACGCTCGCCACCAGCAGCGGCACGCCCAGCATGATGCAGATCGCGCCCAGCATCGGCGGCCAAAGCCCGAACAGGCTGTGCATGTTCAACGCGGATGGCGCCAGTACCAGCAGGAAGCCCGCCGTCAGCAACCATAATCCCCAGCGGCGCGGCCTGACCGCGATCATGCGCATCTCGTGCCGGTGCGCCTTGCGCCCTTCCTTGGTCGACAGATCGGGATGCTTCATCGCGGACCACTAAAGCGGAAAAGGCGACCTGCTGTCCAGCGTCAGAACGGGGCTTTCGTTCGCTCTCCGCTTGGGCTACATGCGGGCTATCCCCGGGGGACCGTCCACAGGCGGTTGAGAGGCGGCTGACGTGGCCGCGACCCGCTGAACCTGATCCGGATAAGACCGGCGTAGGGAGGGAACGGCTTGTTCGCTTGCAGCAACCCGCGCCCGCCCTCCGCCCCGATGCGAAGAAGAGGACGGCAAGCCATGGACAGCATTTCCGTCCTGACCCTGCGTCTGGCCGAAGCCATCGGCCTCTACATGATCGTCATCGGCATAGGCGGCCTCGTTGCGCCGCAACGCTGGCGGCAGATGATGGACGATCTGGAACGCTCGCCGGGACTGGTGATGGCGCTCGCCTTTCCGGTTTTCGCGGTCGGCGCGGCGCTCGTCCTTATCCACAGCATCTGGCGCGATCCGCTCTCGATCGTCGTTTCGGCCATTGGCTATGTCGCGCTGATCGAAGGGGCGCTGCTGCTCGCCATTCCCGACCCGCTGCTGAAGATCGGCCGCTGGTCGCTCAATTCCACACGAGCCTGGGCGATCGCCAGCATCGTTCTTGGCATTCTCCTCTTCCTCGCCGGCCTTACCGGCCGCGCCACCGTCATCGCCTGAAAGGAAAGCATATGGCCGACGTTCCAGCTCGCACCGAAATGCGCGTCACCACCGGACCCATTCGCGGATCGCGCAAGATTCATATCGGCCCCCTGAAGGTCGCCATGCGGGAGATCGACCTGGAACCCGGCAGCGGGGAGCCGCCCGTCCGCGTCTACGACACCTCCGGCCCTTATACCGATCCCGATGCCCGGATCGACATCATGGCGGGCCTGCCGCAACTGCGCCGCGACTGGATCATCGGCCGGGGTGATGTCGAGGAATATGACGCCCGTGCCATCCTGCCTGAGGATAATGGTCTGAAGGGTCCGGACCGCAGCGGCGGCGTTCAGCCCTTCCCCAACACGGTCAAGCGTCCGCTGCGCGCCAAGCCCGGCATGAACGTTTCCCAGATGCACTATGCCCGCCGCGGCATCATCACGCCGGAGATGGAATATGTCGCCGAGCGCGAGAATCTGGGCCGCGCCCGCCTCGCCGAATATGTCCGCGACGGACAGGATTGGGGGGCGTCGATCCCCGACTATGTGACGCCGGAGTTCGTCCGCGATGAAGTCGCCCGCGGCCGCGCCATCATCCCCAGCAACATCAACCACCCGGAATCGGAGCCGATGGCGATCGGCCGCAATTTCCTGGTGAAGATCAACGCCAATATCGGCAACAGCGCCGTCGCCTCCGACGTGGCGAGCGAAGTCGACAAGCTGGTCTGGTCGATCCGCTGGGGTGCCGACACGGTCATGGACCTCTCCACCGGCCGCAACATCCACGACACGCGCGAATGGATCATGCGCAACTCGCCCGTGCCGATCGGCACCGTGCCGATCTACCAGGCACTGGAAAAGGTCGGTGGTATTGCCGAGGAACTGACCTGGGAAATCTTCCGCGACACGCTGATCGAGCAGGCCGAGCAGGGCGTCGACTATTTCACCATCCATGCGGGCGTGCGCCTGCCCTATATCCCGATGACGGCGAAGCGCGTCACCGGCATCGTCTCGCGCGGTGGGTCGATCATGGCGAAATGGTGCCTCGCCCATCACAAGGAAAGCTTCCTCTACGAGCATTTCGACGAGATCACCGAGATCATGAAGGCCTATGACATCGCCTACAGCCTTGGCGACGGCCTGCGCCCCGGATCGATCGCGGACGCCAATGACGAAGCGCAGTTCGCCGAACTCTACACGCTGGGCGAACTGACCAAGCGCGCCTGGGAACAGGATGTGCAGGTGATGATCGAAGGGCCGGGCCATGTGCCCATGCACAAGATCAAGCAGAATATGGACAAGCAGCTTGAGGCCTGCGGCGAGGCGCCCTTCTACACATTGGGGCCGCTCACCACCGACATCGCACCGGGCTATGACCATATCACATCGGGCATCGGCGCGGCGATGATCGGCTGGTACGGCACGGCGATGCTCTGCTACGTCACGCCCAAGGAGCATCTGGGCCTGCCCGATCGCGACGACGTGAAGGTCGGTGTCGTCACCTACAAGCTCGCCGCCCACGCCGCCGATCTGGCCAAGGGCCACCCCGCCGCCAAGGTCCGCGACGACGCCTTGAGCCGCGCCCGCTTCGAGTTCCGCTGGCGCGACCAGTTCAACCTGTCGCTCGATCCCGACACGGCCGAGAAATATCACGACCAGACGCTCCCGGCGGAAGGCGCCAAGACTGCCCATTTCTGCTCCATGTGCGGCCCCAAATTCTGCTCGATGAAGATCACGCAGGAAGTCCGGGATTTCGCGGCGAAGCAGAACCAGCCGGCAGACAGCTTCATCGCGGCCGAGGATGCGGAAAAGGGCATGAAGGAAATGAGCCAGGTCTTCCGCGAAACCGGCGGCGAGCTGTACATGGGTGCCGGCGGCCGCGAGCATGATTGAGCGCGCGGCTGCCTCTGGCCAGGCGTGATTGACCGGGACGCTGGTCGGGGGCGGTCCTGCTCCTGACTGGCGCTCCGGCAGAGGCCGTGCCGCAACAGGGCGCGTAAAGCCGGACTTGTCCCGGCCGAGCCCGCCAGCACAGCCAAGGTGTTGACAGCGCACCCGGCCAATCAAAGGTGATCGACTGGCGCGCGTTTTTCGATTTTCGGCTAAATTCGGGCTGCACTGCCCTCAAAAAGGCAGGAAAACTGGAGCGGGCGAAGGGATTCGAACCCTCGACCCCAACCTTGGCAATTTTGAAATCTTGATCCGCTGTGGCGCGATTGAACACGATATATCACTAAAAACAGTAACTTGCGAATATCCGCTTTCGCCACCACACGCTGCCATAGCCGATAAAACACCCTTTTCTGCTTACGTATTGCTTACTTTTGGTCTAGAAGCGACCCGCGTAAGCAAGCGGTACACGCAGGATCGAGGCGGACATGGCAAAACTCACCAAGAAAGCGATCGACGCCCTGCCGATCCCCTCGAAGGGACAAACCTTCCATTGGGACACTGAAACTCGGGGCTTTGGAATCCGCGTTGGCGCATCGGGGGCGAAAACCTTCGTCATCCAGTATCGCAACGTCGATGAGCGCTCCCGTAGGGTCAAGCTCGGCCGGTATGGCATTTTCACTGTCGAGCAAGCGCGCGATCTGGCCAAGATCAAGCTAGGTGAAGTTGCGGCTGGCGGCGACCCTGCTGAGGCAGTGGTCCAGGCTCGCAAGGATGTCACCGTTGCCGAGTTGTGTGATTGGTATCTGGAAGAGGCCCGCGCCGGCCGCATTCTGGGGCGGCGCAACAGACCCATCAAGGCCTCGACTCTCAATATGGACGAGAGTCGGATCAAGTCACACATCAAGCCGTTGGTCGGTCAGCGCAAAGCGCGCCATCTGACGGTCGCTGACGTCGAGGCAATGCAGGCCGACGTCGTAAATGGAAAAACGGCGAAACCGCGCGCCGGCGGTCGCGGCGGTGTCAGCACTGGCGGCGCAGGCGTCGCTCCCCGCGTGGTGAGTACGCTTCAAAGTGTGCTTGGCCATGCGAAGCACAAGGGATTGTTGAAGGAGCATCCGACCAAGGGCGCCCGTAAACTCGCGACCAACAAGAAGAAGCGGCGCTTGAGCGTGGCTGAGATCGAAGATCTGGGCGCAGCAATGGCCGTGGCTGAGCGTCACGGAGAAAACCCAGTGGGGATCGCCATCATCAAGCTTTTGTTGCTGACCGGCTTCCGGCGCCAGGAGGGTCAGGCCATGCAACGCAACTGGTTGAACGCAGGGGGAGGCTATGTGGCGTTCCCTGATACGAAAGGGGATGCGCAGCTCAGAGCGATCGGTGCCGCCGCGATTACTCTGATACAGGGTCAACCCGCTGTAGCCAGCAATCCCTATGTATTTCCGTCTGCGGGTACCGATGGTCCGATCACGACTGCGCGGGATTGTCTCGCGCGTTTATGCGCAATCGCCAAGATCGCCGATGCCACGCCGCATACGCTGCGACATACATTTGGCAGTGTCGCTGGAGACCTAGGTTTTTCCGAGCTGACCATTGCCGCGATGCTTGGACATGCCGCTCAAACGGTAACGCAGGGCTATATCCATGTGGACGAGGCGCTGCGACTCGCCGTGGAACGGACGTCAGGCGAGATCGCCACTATCCTGCACCGTGGAGAGGCCCGTAACGACAAAGCTCATGATCAGAATGGCTCGTTATTGTCATCTTCGTAGCCCTCGTATGAATCCTCGGGCGCGTAGTATTCCGATGCATCATAGGTTTGGGTCTTAATGTAACGATCACCCAAGCCCACCACCGAAATACGTGACAGCCCGTGGATCTTGAGCCCGCAAGCTACGCATTGGAACATGTAAGGCAGGTGCTCCTGTCGTTCGGAAATCTCGTCACCATCCAACTGCCTGTGGGGCTCGGCGATCGGCTCCCCGACAACAAGCGCGGCGTTCTTGCACGCTGGGCATTCGACGCGATGTCCTGCCTCCCGCGAGGCCCACAGGCCTGCCCGTGCGGCCAGACTCTTCTTTTCTTTCGCGGTTTTCGAGTCCCACACCTTGCGATGCGCCTCGACGTCTCCAAGGACGGACTTCGCCGCAGCATCAATTGCCGCTTCGACCTCCTTCTTGGCTACCTTCGCCTGATCCGCGCCAATAAAGTCCTTCAGTTTGTAGCCCATTGAGGTGAGGAGTACCTGACTCGCCCGGTAAAACTGGCCATGCCACTGGGACCCATTGACGCCATCGTAGGGCAGCGCGCCCGAATGCAGTTCCTCATTGCGTCGCCCCGTGTGCGCCACACAGAAATTTTCGAGTTCCACATCGAAGTCGGGAAGGAGCGTCCGCAACCGCATGAGAACGGTAGTCGTGCCCACTGAGTTGGGCGCGAATTTCGCTTCGAAGGGTGGAAAACCCAGCGCATGGGTCAGGTTGGACCACCTCTGGGCATCCGCCAACAGGACTGGCGAGATATTGGCTAGTGCAGCGCGCGCGAGCAGTTCCAGGCACAGGCCAGACCACAAGGCGTGTTCCCAGCTGTCACTTGCGCAGGCATGCATCTTTTCTGCGTAGCGCACCGCCTTCTTGTAGAGCGCGTCGGCCGACCATGCCGCCGGCAGTTCACCAGGAACGACTGTCTGCTTCAATGTACGTCCTCCAGATAGACACGTTCAATTACACGATCTCGACATGCCAAAGGGATCGGGGAGCGGGCATGTAGCATGCGCCGATTATCGATAATCAGCGTATCCCCGGGTCGGCAAAGGGCGACTTCCATTGGACGTGCCAGTGCGATTGCATCGGTCATCGAACACATCGCCGCTTCGCCCGCGCTGCTTGCCGGTTTCAGGTATTCCGGGTCCCATCGCAGCTGGCCTTGCCCGACGTGCGGCTCCCAGATCGACATGAGCGGTCGCCTGCCGTTGCGTGGACGCCGAGGCTGAACCAGGGCTCTGGTCAGCAGCGAAGGGCCGACCGCTTGAATTATCTCCGCGCCGTCAATCAATTGGGTGCGCACCGCCTCATGACCGCGAACACAGCGCAGGAGCAGATAGGGAGGAGGCGCCAGATGGTGCGCAAGGTCGGTGTGAAACGGGAATTCGTCGAAGCCATAACGGCCGCTGTAGGTGTTGGGTGACCCGATACTGGCCGCCGTAGGTATGAGGCGATGTAAATGGCCGACAGGTCCAGAGCACCGACGCCCTAGCACATCGACAACATCGTTGCTTCCGGCTTCAGCGTAGAAGCTTGGCATGAAGGCAAAACCACGCGTGCGCAATTTAAGCAAATATCTCGGCATTCCGTTACATTACGCAGGAGGCTGAGCTTAGTCGATGAAGATGCTAAGGCGCAAATCATTCAACACCTGATATACACCTTAGCTGCGCCGGAAGTGAACGCCCTATCCCGTAAGAAACTGTTGGACGGGACGCAATCCCGGGTCAGCAGGACTTTCGAATCTGCCGGACCGATTGCTCATTCGCGGGCCTTGTCTATCGCAGCAACCACGCCGACCAATTGGTCTCTCAGCCCAAGAATTCCCACGGCGAGGACGAGATCCGGTCGGTCGGCCAATTCCAGCACCGCCTTGAGAACGATGTTGGAATGTCGCATCAGAACCACCAGATTATCAGCGCTGGGGCCGTTCTTGCCGTCGAACCAGTTGCGCACCGCGCGCTCGTTTGAATGCGTCAGGCGGGCGACTGTCTTGACCGCTGACGGCGTTGCGCCAAATTCCGCCCGCAGTGCTGCCGCGATCACTTGCGCCAGAGACTCCGGCGTGATCGCCGGAAAAGCTTTTCCGTTTTCCGACTGAATCTTTCGGTCCTTCTTGGTGAACGACATTCGCCCCTCCTCTCGATAAGTTTTTGAGGAGTTTAGCGTGTCTCCTGGGAGCGAACTGGAAGCATCGGCCGTGACGAACACTTCAGGCAATAGCGATGACAAGCCTGAACGCCTGATCCGGGCGGCACAATATGTGCGCATGTCGACCGAGCATCAGAAATACTCGACCGAGAACCAGGCAGAGATCATTGCAGATTATGCCGCGTGCCGTGGCTTCGAGATCGTTCGGACCTATGAGGATTCGGGGAAGAGCGGCCTCAAGCTGGATGGGCGCCTCTCACTTCAGAAGTTGATCGCCGATGTCCGCTCGGGGAACACCGATTTCGAAGTGGTCCTCGTCTATGATGTCAGCCGGTGGGGCCGCTTCCAGGATGCCGACGAAAGCGCCTATTACGAGTTCATCTGCCGGGAAGGCGGGATCAAGGTCCACTACTGTGCAGAGCAGTTCGAGAATGACGGCAGCCTGAGCGCCACGATCATCAAAAGCATGAAGCGGGCGATGGCCGGCGAATACAGCCGGGAATTGTCCGCCAAGGTCTTCACGGGACAGTGTCGGCTTATACGGCTTGGCTTCAGACAGGGCGGACCAGCAGGTTTCGGGCTGCGGCGGGTGCTGGTCGATGAACATTGCAACCCAAAGACCACGCTCGAACGCGGCGAGCAGAAGAGCCTGCAAACAGATCGCGTTATTCTCCAGCCCGGCCCGCCCGAGGAGGTCGAGATCGTCCGGCGCCTATACCGGATGTTCGTTGTTCAGCAGCGAACCGAAAGCGAAATCGCCGGAATACTGAATGTCGAAGGGTTCCTGACCGATCTCGGCCGTCCATGGACCCGAGGCACGGTCCACCAGATCCTGACCAACGAAAAATACATCGGTAACAACGTCTACAACCGGGTGTCATTCAAGCTGAAGGCCAAACGGGTCCTCAACCCGCCCGACATGTGGGTCCGCCATGACGGCGCCTTCGAGCCCATCGTCGAGCGGGACTTCTATGAGGCGGCGCAGCGCATCATAGATGCCCGCAGCAAACGCTATACCGATCAGGAACTGCTCGACCGACTTGCGGCCCTGCTGGCCGAGAAGGGTTGGCTTTCAGGGCTGGTCATCGACGAAGTCGAGGACATGCCGTCGAGCATGACATTCCGCCACCGGTTCGGGAGCCTTGTGCGGGCCTATGAGTTGGTCGGCTATTCGCCTGCGCGGGACTATCGATACATCGAAACCAACCGTGCCTTGCGGGCGCTCCATCCTGACGTGGTCCAGGAGGTGATTGCCGGGATCGAGAGTGCTGGCGGCTCAGTTCGCCGAGACCCGGTTTCCGATCTGCTGCACATCAACGAGGAATTCACGGCGGCGCTGGTCATCGCCCGTTGCCAGGTTAGTCCCGCAGGAAGCCTACGCTGGAAGATCCGGTTCGATCAGGGCCTTCGGCCGGGAATTACGATCGCGGTGCGGATGGAAGATGATAATCGCGCGATCCGGGACTACTACCTTCTCCCTTGGCTTGACCTCGGCAAGACCCCTGACCTCAGGCTGGCGCCCGAAAACGGCATTCTGCTCGATGCCTATCGGTACGAGACACTCGATGCGTTCATGGATTTGACACGTCGTGCGGCGCTGAGAGCGGCGGCATGAGCAACGCCAACCCCGAAATCCGCATGGTGCCCGTAGACCTCATCACGATTCTCAATCCGCGCGTCCGGAACAAGCGCATCTTCCAGGAGCTGGTCGACAGCATTGCCCATCTCGGCTTGAAGAAGCCGATCACGGTTAGCCAGCGTCCGGGCAAGACCCGCTACGACCTCGTCTGCGGACAGGGGCGGCTCGAAGCGTTCATTGCGCTTGGGCAGGCCGAAATCCCGGCCATCATCGTCGATGCCTCGGAAGAGGACTGCTATGTCATGAGCCTGGTCGAGAACCTTGCCCGGCGGCAGCACAGTCCGCTGGAACTCGTCCATGCCATTGGCGCGCTGGCGGCTCGCGGCTATTCCCACAATGAGATCGCAGCCAAGGTCGATTTCTCGCCCGAGTATGTTTCCGCCATTTGCGTGCTTCTCGACAACGGGGAAGAAAAGCTGATTTCTGCGGTGGAACGCGGCGTCATCCCGCATACCATCGCCATGGAGATTGCCCGGGCTAAGGATGGCGAGGTCCAGCAAGCTCTGGCTCAGGCCTATGAGGAAAAGGCTATCCCGGGCAATCAGGTGCTCGCGATCCGGCAGATCATCGAGCAGCGCAACAGCAGCGGCAAGCAGATGCACAAGCGCGGTCAAGGCCCATGGCGGTCACGACCGGTGACATCGGAAAGCCTCATCCGCTCCTACCAGCGCGAGACGGAGCGCCAGAAGCTGCTGATCAAGCGGGCGTCCCTTGCCCGCAGCCGACTCCTGTTCGTGACCAATGCCATGCGCCGCCTGCTGACGGACGAACATTTCGTCACGCTGCTGCGCGCCGAAGGGCTTAACAGCATCCCGCAGGCACTGGCCGAGCGGATCGGACCGGTGGAGCGACCATGAACAGCCCCGTCAAAATCGCTTTCGAGCAGCAAGTACTCCAGATCCCGATCAGCAAATTGCTGGCAACGCGGGTTCTGCCCAAGGGCATGCATGAAAGCGCAAAATACCGCCGGATCGCCGCCTCCGTGGCGGAAGTCGGGCTTATCGAACCGATCTCGGTCGCTCGTCAGAAGGACGGGACGTTTCTCATCCTTGATGGCCATGTCCGCCTGGATGCGCTGCGCGCACTTGGGGCGACGGAGACCGCCTGCGTCGTGGCCAGTGACGACGAGTCCTTCACCTACAATAAGCGGGTGAACCGCCTCGCCACGGTCCAGGAACACTATATGATCGTGCGGGCGCTCGAGCGCGGCGTGTCCGAGGAAAAACTCGCCCGCGCACTGAATGTCGATGTGAAGGTCATCCGGCAACGGCGCCATCTCCTCTCGGGGATCAGCCAGGATGTAGCTGAACTGCTGAAGGACAAGCCGGTCGGCCACAATGCCTTCCAGAAGCTGCGCAAAATGAAGCCGATCCGCCAATTGGAAGTCGCCGAACTCATGGTGTCGGCCAACAACTACACATCGTCCTACGCCAAGGCGCTGCTTGCGACCTCAAAGCCCGCCGACCTTCATAAGCCGGACGACCTCAAGAAATCGACAGGTCTTTCGACCGAGCAGATGGCCCGGCTCGAGCGGGAAATGGCTTCGTTGAACGATGACTACAAGGAACTGGAGGTCTCCTACGGCGATGACATGCTGGTGCTTGTCGTCGCGTCAGGCTTCCTTGAGCGTTTGATGTCGAAGCCCGAGATCGAGAGATTTCTGGAGACCCGGCACCCGGAGTTTTCCGAGAATTTTCGAGCCATCGTGCAGGCGACTTCGCTCGATCATGCATCCACGGTTTGAAGGGCAATAGCGTTTCGGGGACCGGGACCCTTCAAGCGCCGGGACCGTCGGAGAAGCCGCCGCAAGGGGCGGATCAAGGGCGGTGGCGGGAGTGGCGGCGAACCCGCAGGAAGCCCGCTAGGTCAGTCGTCATAGGACTGACTGCATGCCGCAATTTCGGTATGTTCATCATAGGAAGGGCGCGCCGGTCTAGGGACAAGAGGTCGTCGGCGCGCCCAGGTGCGCAGTTCGTCCAGAGCGGACGCAAAGCCCCGTCCGAGACGGCGACGCTAGCCTTCGGGCCAGCGATCAACTCTCGGTAGCTGGGACGGACGCCCAGTCTTCGAACCCTGCCATCAGGTCGTCCGGGGGCACAATGCGACCTGCTTGATCGACGAACGCGACGCTTATCTCAGAACCGTCCGATTTGCGCATCAGCCTCATCGGCGGCGTTCGTCCTTGGCCGACCCACCGGTCCGACCATTGGCGCATCGCCAGAAAAGGTAGCCTCAGCGCCTCGCCCATTTCGGTGAGGAGATATTCCTTTCGCGGTCGGCTCCCGTCCGCCTTGTAGTCCTGCTGGACCATCAGCCCCGAGGCGACGAGGCGCTTGAGGCGATCGGCAAGAACGGTCCGCGGTATGCCGATCTCGGTGTGGAAATCATCATAGCGACGCACACCAAAGAGGGCGCTGCGCAGGATGAGCAATGACCAGCGATCCCCTAGGAAATCGAAGCTTGCTGCGAGCGTGCAGCGGCTGATGTGGATCGGGGACTGACGTCGAAACGGGGGTGTGGCCATGCGTTGGAGAATATCTGGGTTGCAAAAGCAAATCCAGCGTCTATGTCTAAGTATGTAAATTGGACTCAGAATAGGTTGATAAGCGAGGAGGCGCGCAGCGATGAGGGACACGAATCTGGCCGTTATCTGGCCAACAGTGGCGATGGCTGCGGTGATATTCTCGGTCTGGTCGGTGCTTCTGCGGCAGCGCTTCGCCCATATTGCCGCCAACCGGCCGACGGCTGCCGACTTCGCTAGCGCGGAAGCCGTTGGGCACTATTTTCGCCCCGTCGAACGGCCCGCGCAGAACCTGGCCAACCTGTTCGAAATGCCCGTGCTCTATTTTGCTCTGGTGCCCCTGCTGATCGTGACGGGCAGCGCTTCGGGCATACAGGTTGCGCTGGCCTGGGTCTTTGTCGCCCTTCGGCTGGTGCATAGCATCATCCATATCGGCCCCAATACGATCAGGACCCGTGCTCGCGTCTATATTGCCTCGAGCGTCGCGTTGTTCGCTATGTGGCTGGGCTTCGTCGTGGATATCCTAGCCCACACTGGAGTCCGGATGTGACCACCCCTTTGGAAGGCGTAGATGGATTCCATGTCCTCATCATCCATGAGGTCGAGGACTACGAGAGGTGGAAGGCGATCTTCGATGATGCCGCGACGATCCGGCGGGAGGCGGGCGAGATAGCCTATCAGCTTCTGGCCTATGACACGGATGCAAGGCGCGTCGTCCACTTTTCTCGCTGGACCTCGCTGGACGCGGCGCGCGCTTTCTTCGAATCCCCGAGGTTGGTCGAGATCCGGCGTGTCGCGGGCGTTTGCGCGCCGGAATTCCTCTATCTCAACGAAATCGAAGCAAAAATCCTCTGACGCACGTGAACGCGTCAAACTCTCTTCAAGGAGTGCAGCGATGATTTCCCATGTCTTTGTCGGCGCGAATGACCTTGATCGGGCGAGCGACTTCTATACCCCGATCATGGGTGAACTGGGGTGGCGCCGTCGGCATTCCGAAGCCCCCTCGCATCTGGTGATCTGGAACCCGGCGGAGTCGACCCGCCCGCTTTTCGTACTTGGTCCGCCTTTCGACGGGCAAGCGGCCGATCCGGGCAACGGCGGCATGGTGGCCCTGCTGGCGCCTGATCGCGCCACGGTCGACCGCACCTACGCGATCGCAATAGCAGCCGGCGCAACGAGCGAGGGCGCCCCGGGTTTACGACCACAGTATCACGCCCATTACTACGGTGCCTATTTCCGGGATCTCGACGGCAACAAGATATGCATTGTCTGTCATCAGGCCGACAATTCTTGACGATCACGCGGAGGCATATCGCATGACCACTTCTCCGCCGGTGCCACGCCGCGCCATGGACATCGCGCCACGTGCGAAGCCCTCCAACTACCCGCCGCAGTTTGCCGCGCGCGTATCCGGTCGGGTCAAGCGCCAGCTTGGCGATGCCTTTGGCCTGTCGCGCTTTGGGGTGAACCTCACCGTGCTGCCGCCGGGCGCGCAATCCGCCCTGCTGCATCGGCATACAGAGCAGGAAGAGTTTATCTACATCCTCTCCGGTCGTCCCACTCTGCGCACCGACGCAGGCGAGGTTCCGCTGGCACCGGGGATGTGCATAGGGTTCCCGGCGGGCGGCATGGCCCATCATCTGGTCAACCTTACCGGGGAGGACGTCCACTATCTAGAAGTGGGCGACCGGAGTGTTACCGACCAAGGCGAATATCCCGAGGATGACCTGGCCGCCGCATGGTCCGAAGGCGGCTGGCGCTTTACCCGCAAGGATGGAACCGCGTGGTGAGCGCACAAACTTCGATCAAGCGCCGCACAGCAGGGGATGTGCTGGCGGCCAAGGGGGGCGAGAAACTGGTCGCCCTAACAGCCTACCATGCCCTCAGTGCATCATTGGCCGACCCACATTGCGATATCCTGCTTGTCGGCGATTCACTGGGCAACGTGTTGTATGGTTTTGAATCGACGCTGCCGGTGACGCTGGAGATGATGATCGCCCATGGGCGCGCTGTTGTGGCCGCAACCAGCTACGCACTTGTGGTCGTCGATATGCCGTTTGAGTCCTATGAGCAATCGAAGGAGCAGGCCTTCGCATCGGCAGCACGGGTAATGAAGGAAACCGGTTGTGGGGCCGTCAAGATCGAGGGCGGCGTTCACTTTGCCGAAACGATCGCTTTTCTGACAGCGCGCGGGATCCCCGTCATGGCCCACATCGGCCTGACGCCGCAGTCCATTCACACTCTGGGCTCTTTCAGGGCGCGAGGGCGTGAGGAAGCGGCCAGTTTGGCGCGGTCCAACGCGCCGGGCTCGATTGAGGCTGATGCGGAAGCCGTCGCGGCTGCCGGAGCTTTTTCCGTCGTGATCGAAGCGGTAGTTGAACCGCTGGCCCGGCACATTTCAGCCAGAATCACCATTCCGACGATCGGCATCGGCGCAAGCGCCGCCTGTGACGGGCAAATTCTGGTTCTGGAGGACATGCTGGGCATGACCGAGCGAACGGCTCGCTTCGTTGAACGGTTCGCCAATCTCAGATCAACCATGGACGCAGGGATCGCTGCGTTTTCGTCTGCGGTGCGCAACGGGGCATTCCCCACTCAAGACAATCTCTATGGGGCCAAGACGTGAGCGGTGACTGCGACGTTCCCAAGGGTATTGATGACGCGGGCCTTGAGTTCGGCGGTGGGCATGCTCTGGGCTTGCCCACGGGTGCAAGTATAAATCTGGCACCCATTTGAAATCGCGACCAAGGAATCCAGCCGCCGTAATCGGGCAACTCACTCTCGCTCAAATGGTCCTTATGAGCATTGCGTCGCCCTGCTTTCGCCAATTGCGAGGTTCAGCTCAAGTGCCGGAAGGACGCGGTTCTGCCGGGATCACGTATTGAATTGCGGCACATCCGCTATGTGGTCGCTGCCGCTGACCATGGCAGCTTCCGCCGGGCTGCAGCCGCTCTTGGCATTCAGGAGTCGGCCGTCAGCCGTCGCATTCGTGACCTTGAAGGGCGACTGGGCACAACCTTCTTCATCCGCTCTCCTGGTGGCGTAAAACTCACACATGCAGGCAAGCAGTTCGTCCAGCGCGGACGCAAAGCGCTGTCGGAGATCGGCATAGCGAAGGCCGAAGTCTCGGCCATTGGCCGCGGAGATGACGGCCACCTGAAGATCGGCATATTCTCGTCATTGGCCTCGGGATTCCTTTCCGAGCTCGTCCAAGCTTTTGGCGAGCGACATGCGGCAGTGCAACTCACCTTCATCGATGGAAATCCGGCCGAGCATCTGGCGGCGATCCGCCAGCACCAGTTGGACGTCGCCTTCATTACCGGCGCGGGCTCGTGGCCGGGCTGTGCCAGCCAGCATCTCTGGTCCGAACGGGTATTCGCAGTTCTGCCCACCCATCATCCCCGCGCAGGTGACCTGAAGGTCAACTTCGAGGATCTGGCCCATGAGCCATTCATGGTGAGCGAGGCTGCGCCGGGAGAGGAAATCCACGACTACCTGGTGCAGCGGATCGCCAGTCTCGGAAGGCATCCAGACATCCATCAGCACCTGGTTGGACGCGATAATCTGATGCAATTGGTTGCGTTGGGGCGCGGGCTTACGGTCACGAGCGAAGCCACCACGGGAGCACTGTTCCCCGGCGTCGTATTCCGGCCCATCGAAGATGAAGTTCTGCCCTTCTGCGGGGTTTGGTCGGCGAGCAACGGCAACCCCGCGCTGGCAGGTCTTCTCGACCTGGCCCGCTCAATGACCAGTGCGGTTGAACAATCCGCGTTCAATTTCCGATTCCCCGGCAAGGGGGACACCGATCCGTAGAACCTTTGGTTCCGATGAGGTGAACGCGGAGCAGGTCGATTGCCCGTGTCCGAAACATGTATGCAAATTTCGGACCGCAGTCCCAGGCTATCAATCACCGGTTCGGTGTTGGGCACCGCGCCGGACTTTGGCAAAGCCCCGATCCGAGGCGATGAAGCGCTCAAGCATCGGCACGATCAAACGGATCGGATCTGTGGTCACATGTCCCGCCTCGCGGCCGAGTATCGCAGCATAGGCGACGAGATCGCGGTGGAGGTTTGCCGGCAGCTCCAGTGTGACCTTGACCGGCTTGTCGTCTGCGATCGGACCAAGTTTCAGCTTTGCCATCTCAGCCTCCATAGGGTTCGAGCACAAGGTCGCGCGTCACCATCACCCGGACCGGAAATCCGGGTCTGACGGTTAGAGTCGGCGCGATGCCGAGCTGCCGACTGACGATCTGCTGGCCCGTCTGGCTGATGCTGTTCGAGGCTCCTGAGCGCAGCGCCTGCAACAGGCTGCTCTCGTTCTGGCTGGTTCCTGCCTCGGCGCCCACCGAAAGCAACGTCGAAAGCGCCGCGGCCTTGAACATCTCGCCCCAGTGGAAATCGATGCCATCTTCCAGGCCCGCATAGCCCTCCGCATTGGCACCGGGCTGCCGTTCAAGGACGATGGAGCGGCCGTCGGGCATGATGAGACGGTTCCAGACCAGCAAAACCCGGCGCTGGCCGAAGCCGACGCCGCTGTCATACTGGCCGATGATCCGGGTCCCTTGAGGCACCAAGAGGATACGACCGGTAGGGCTATCGTAGACGTTCTGCGTGACCTGCGCCGTGATCTGGCCGGGCACGTCGGAGCGGATGCCGGTGATCAGGGCAGCGGGAATGACTGCGCCCGCCTGAAGCACGTTGGCGGAAGCTGGCGCCATGACCCGGTCTGGTGCAACCGTGCGCTTTTCGGGGCTTTGCCCAAGGAAAGCCAATTGCCGGTCCTGCGCTGTTGGTGTGGCCGACTGCGGTGCGAGACCCAGCCCGGCCGAATCCGTCGCGCTTGGAGCTGCTACCGGCGGGGACGAAGACGACAGGTTGCCGGAAACAGCCTGGGAAGCAGAGAACAGGCGAGCCGTCCGTGCCGCCTCCAATTCCTGTTGGCGGCGCTGGACTTCCGGATCGGGAGCAGCAGGCGCGGCAGTCAGTGGCGCCATACCCGGTGCAGGAACGGGCTGGCCGCCATTCTGGGCATTGAGTATCGGGCGCCCGAGATCGCCGGGCAGCGGCGGCCCAAGCCGTGGGACAGCGCTGTAATCCTTGGGCAGTCCCGCGAGGCCATCAGGCGCGCTGCGACCGTCCGTCGTGTACAGTTCCTCGGTCGCCTTGCCGCCGTGCTGGGCCTGGAGCGCATAGATCAGCGCGCCACCGATGCCGAGGCCGGTCACAATGCCGACCCCGGCCAGCACCTTGCGTGATAGGCGGGTCACGCGGGGCGGTTCGGACCGCAGTCGCATGCGGGCAACTGGTTCGCCGACGAGCGGCAGCGCGCCGTCGCCGTCTTCCGCATCCGGCGGGGCAGTACCCTGCGCCACCGCACCATCCTCCCTTCCGGGTTCATCTTGTTCGGTCACGATCCCGGCCTCCCGTCCGAGCGGGAGATCCGGACCCGCTGCTGGCGCTTGCCAGACCCGAAGCGCAGTTCCGCAGCGGCAAAGAGCCGGTCGACGATCATGTAGTTGGCCCGGACCCGGTAGTTCACCAGCTCTGAGGTATTGCCTTCGGGGCCGACGACGAAGATCGGCGGCATCTCGCCCTGGGCGACGCCCCGTGGGAATTCGATGAAGACCTGGCGACCGTCGTCAAATGCCCGCAGAGGCTTCCACGGCGCACGATCGCCCGCGATCTCGTAGCGGAAATTGACGCGGGTGAGATCGATACCCGATGCGACGGGCTCGGCGGCCCTTGCCTCGGCATTCTGCCGGCGGAGCGCGATGAGCTGGTCCTGCGGATACTGCCACGAAACCGACGCCATGTAGGTCTTCCCGGTGGAGCGCAGCTCGATGTGGTAGGTGCGCGACGTGGTGTTTATGACGAGGTTCGTCATTAGCGATGCGCGCGTCGGCTTGACGAGGATGTGGACCTGCCGCGATGCGCCGACGCCGCTTTCTGTGTCGCCGATGATCCAGCGAACCGTGTCGCCGGCTGCAACGGGGCCGGCGCCGACGAGCTGTTCGCCCGGTTGCAGGCTGATGTCGGTGATCTGCCCCGGCGCGGTATAGACCTGATAAAGCGCCCCATCGACGAACGGGTAGACCTGGATGGCGTTGATGAAGCCGTTTTTGACCGGCTGCATGCGCGCTGCGGCGTTGGCGGCGTTCACGCGCGAGGCTGGATCGGCCAAGTCGGACGTAGACGGCCCCTCCCCGCCGACTGGCTTTAGCTGTCCCGGCAGCGGGAGTACCTGCGGCATTTCGACGACGCTGACGGGCGCCGGTGGTTCGACCGCTTGCACGGCTGCGGGCGCATCGTCGAAATTGATGGCAGGCGGCTTTTGCACCGTGGCGCAGCCGCCCAGCGTGGACGTGGCTAACAGGAACGGCAGCGCAGATCTGCGCACGGCGGGGATGGCTGCGGACAGGAAAGCCGGGAACCATACGCTCGGGCTCCAGGCTTTGCGTAAGGTGGGTGTCATTGTCCAAGCTCCTTCGACCAGTTGATGGCGTTGATGTAGATGCCGAGCGGATTGGCCCGGAGTTTCTCGGGATCGCGGGGCGGCTGCACGGCGATGGTGAGAATGGCGGTCCAGCGCTCGGTCGCAGCGAGCGCGCCGTCCTGATAGGTTCGCTGGACCCAGGCGACGCGGAACGAACTGGGCGAAGCCCGGATGACGCTGGAAACGTCGATCGCGACCTGCGTCTTGCCGACTTTGGCGAAGGGGTCGTTGGCACGGGCATAGTCCCCCAGCGCGAGAGCCCCGGCCTGTGTCGTGAAGTCGTAGGCGCGTAGCCAGTTCTGGCGCACGATAATGGGATCTGCCGGAATGCTGCGGACCTGCTCGATGAAGCGCGCGAGATAGAACGCAATCTGCGGATCGGTTGGCTGATAGTCGGCTGTCGCGGGAGCGACGGCCTGAGCCTGCCCCAGATGGTCGACCTGCACCACCCAGGGAACGATCGAACCGCTGGCGGTCTGCCAGACGAGCGCTGCGGACAGACCTGCCGACAAGGTTAGTGAACCGAAGGCCATGATCCGCCAATTGCGGGCCTGGACGCGGGCCGAGCCGATGCGGTCATCCCAGACCTGGCCTGCACGTTGGTAAGGTGTCTCGGGTTCGGGCGATTTGCCGTAGTGGGTCGATGGTCGTTTGAAGATGCTCATGGCTCAGTCGCTTTCTGAGAGGTTGATGGAAGCACCGCCGCCGTGGCTGTCGCCCGATTTGACGGCGTGCGCGGCGACCTGAACGCCTTGGGAAAGCTGTTGATTGCGCTTCATGCGCTTGGCCCAATCGGGCTGGTTCACGGTAGCCCCGCTCGGTGCAGCGGCGGCGGCCGGTTCAGCATCGGATGTGGCGCCCGCGATTTCGGCCGCGGCATTGGCTCCGGATTGGTAGTTCGATTTCAGGCTATCGGCGGCCTTCGATGCTGCGTGCTTGAATGGTGAGGCAGCGGCCTGTGCGCCGGTACTGGCGACATTGCCGAGACCGGATGCCACGGCTGCAACGCCGGATTGCCCGGCGGCCCCGAGGCTGTACGCGGTCGTTGCACCGCCTGCGAGCGTAGCGCCGCCACGAGCGGCGGCGGCCGCACCGCTGGCAAGAGCAGCTCCGCCCGATGCGACAGCACCGGCTGCGGCGGCCCCGGCGACGGCGACGCCGCCGGCGGCAAGGCCAGTTCCGATGGCGGCGCCTGCGCCGAGCTGCGGTCCGCCCGATACGATGCCATTGGCGATGCCTGGCCCGAAGATTCCAAGGCCGAGAAGCGACAGGGCGGCAAGGACGATGGCCATGGCGTCGTCGATCGATGGCGTTGCCCCGCCAAAGCCTGCGGTGAATTCGGAAAAGAGCGTCGAGCCGATGCCGATGATGACGGCGAGAACGAGGACTTTGATCCCCGACGAGATGACGTTGCCGAGCACACGTTCGGCCATGAAGGCGCTTTTGCCGAAGAGGCCGAAAGGGATGAGCACGAACCCCGCCAGCGTCGTGAGCTTGAACTCGATCAGGGTCACGAAAAGCTGGATGGCGAGGACGAAGAAGGCGAGCAGCACGAGCGCCCAGGCGAACAACATGCAGGCGATCTGGATGAAGTTCTCGAAGAACGACCAGTAGCCCATCAGGTCGGAAATTGAGTCGAGCAACGGCCGCCCGGCGTCCAGCCCAGTCTGCGCGACCTTGCCAGGGCGAAGGAGATCTGCGGTGCTGAACCCCGTTCCGCTCGCTTTCAGGCCGAGGCCTGCGAAGCTTTCGAAGACGATGCGGGCAAGGTTGTTCCAGTTGCCGATAATGTAGGCGAACATGCCCACGAACAGCGTCTTCTTGATGAGGCGCGCCATGATGTCGTCGTCGGCGCCCCACGACCAAAACAGCGCGGCAAGCGTGACGTCGATAACCACCAGCGTCGTTGCAATGAATGCGACTTCGCCATGCAGGAGCCCGAAGCCTCCATCGATGTAGCGGGTAAAGACCTCGAGGAAATGGTCGATGACGCCGGTGCCGCCCACGATCAGCGGACCTCCGGCCGGTCGGATGAGAATTGGTCCGGCGCAGGCGTAGCCCCGAGGAAACGGCGCCGATTGTCAGCCCATGCCTTGAGGCATTGCGGATCATGGGCGCCTGCTTCGCCTGCCTGCGAACAGCGGGCAAGCTGGTCATCCAGCGGGTCGTGCCGGACGATGGACGGCGGCTTCTCTGTGGCCGCTTCCGGACCTGCATCGCTGCGGTTCATATCGATCGCAGTCGCCGTGACCGCGAAGGCCACGAAGGCGACAGCGCCGATGCGTGCGAGGGTCTTGCCGTCCATCGTCTGACCTCAGTTGCCCGACTGGAACATTTTGGCGTTGCCGGGCTGGTAGCCGGTGCCCGGCGTCAGGAACCGGCGGCGCTGCTCCTGGCCCTGTGCAGCCGCAGCCGTCTGTTCTGCCGACTGAAGCGCCTGCGCCCGGCCATTCGCAGCAATGAGCGCCGTGAGGTCGGCCAGTTGCTGAGCCTGGAGGGCGAGAAGCTGATTGCCGGCCTGCGCCGCCTGCAATGCACCGGTAGCGCCCTGGCTCTGGCCGATCAGCGCCGACATCTGGGTGCGATTGGTGTCGATATTGCCGACGACGCCTGCCTGCACGCGCATGGCGTCCTGCAAGCCACCGACGGTATTCTGCCAGCGCGCGCGGGCATCGGCGATGAGCTGGGTATCGCTCGCCGACATCGCCGTGCTGCCGTATTTGAGCTGGAACGCGCGATCGATCGACTGCACGTCGTAGGCGATGTTCTGGGCCTGGCTCAGGAGCGACTGGGTGCGCTGCACCGACTGCTGGAGCTGCTGGAGCGCGGAATACGGCAGGCTCGCCAGATTGCGGGCCTGATTGATCAGCGATTGCGCCTGATTTTGCAGTGACGTGATCTGGTTGGTGATCTGCTGAAGCGATCGCGCCGCCGTCAGCACGTTTTGCGCGTAGTTCGAGGGGTCATAGACGATCCCGCCGAACCCGAACTGGGCGTATGCCGGCGCGGCCAGCATCGGCGTGAGAGCGACCGGGGCGACAAGCAGCGCGGCAATGAGCCGAACGCTGCGGGGGTTACGCAGTTTCATGGTGCTTTGTCCTGATTGGTGAGGTTGGGGACGAGGTCAGCGGCCCAACCGAGCCCTCGGTGTCGAAGCCATTGAATGAGGAAGGCTTCGCGTCCGTGCTCGCTGAGGATCTTGGCGATGGCGGCCTGAACGGTCTTCGATGAGGCGGCGCAGAGCGCCAGTGCGACGTCGGACAGACCCAGCTCGAAGAGCCGGTTGCCGCGCCGGGACTGGCAGTAATAGTCGCGCTTGGGAGCTGCCCTCGCGATGATCTCGATCTGGCGATCGTTGAGCCCGAAGCGGCGATAGATGGCCGTGATCTGGGGCTCGATCGCGCGCTCATTGGGCAGAAGAAGCCGGGTTTGGCAGCTCTCGATGATGGCGGGTGCGATGGGCGACCCGTCGATGTCGGACAGCGACTGCGTGGCGAAGACGACGCTGGCGTTCTTCTTGCGCAGTGTTTTCAGCCATTCGCGCAGCTGGCCGGCAAATCCCTCATCGTCGAGCGCGAGCCAGCCTTCGTCGATGATGATGAGCGTTGGCGATCCGTCGAGCCGGTCTTCGATCCGGTGGAAGAGGTAGGCCAGGACCGCGGATGCCGCTCCGGTGCCGATGAGTCCCTCGGTCTCGAAAGCCTGCACCGTGGCGCTGCCGAGATATTCGACTTCGGCATCGAGCAGGCGGCCATAGGCACCGCCGACGCAATAGGGCCGGAGGGCCTGCTTAAGGTCATTGGACTGGAGCAGGACAGCAAGTCCAGTGATCGTCCGCTCGTCGACGGGCGCCGAGGCCAGTGAGGTCAGCGCGGACCAGACGTGCTCTTTCACGTCAGGCGTCATTGCCACGCCTTCGCGTGTCAGGATCGCGCCGATCCAGTCAGTAGCCCACCCCCTTTCGGCCAGATCATGCACTCGCGCGAGCGGTTGCAGGTTGACGGATGTCTGCGCGGCATCGGTGAGCCCGCCGCCGAGATCGTGCCAGTCTCCGCCCATGGCGAGCGCCGCCGCCCGGATCGAACCACCGAAATCGAAGGCAAAGACCTGGGCACCGGGGTAGCGCCGGAACTGGAGCGCCATGAGGGCCAGGAGAACGGACTTGCCCGCGCCGGTCGGGCCGACGACGAGCGTGTGCCCGACATCGCCGACGTGAAGGGAAAACCGGAACGGGGTTGAGCCTTCGGTCTTGCCGAAGAGCAGTGGGGGCGCTGCAAAATGCTCGTCCCGTTCCGGCCCCGCCCACACCGCTGACAAGGGTATCATGTGGGCGAGGTTCAAAGTGCTGATGGGCGGCTGCCGGACATTGGCGTAGACGTGCCCCGGCAGGGAGCCGAGCCAGGCATCGACCGCGTTGATGGTCTCCGGGCTGGCGGTGAAATCTCGGCCCTGGATGATCTTCTCGACAAGGCGCAGCTTTTCATCCGCGGTGCGCGGATCTGTATCCCAGACCGTCACGGTAGCAGTGACATAGGCCATGCCGGCATAGTCCGCGCCGAGTTCCTGAAGCGCGAGGTCGGCATCAGCGGCCTTGTTCGCCGCGTCGGTATCGACGAGGACCGATGCTTCGTTGGTCATCACCTCTTTCAGGATCGCGGCAACGCTCTTGCGCTTGGCGAACCATTGCCGCCTGATCTTGGTCAGCAGCTTGGTTGCATCGGTCTTGTCGAGCAGGATCGCGCGTGTCGCCCATCGGTAGGGGAAGGCCAGGCGGTTCAACTCGTCGAGCAGACCCGGCGTGGTGGCCGTCGGGAATCCGGTGATGGTGAGAACCCGCAGATGCGACGCACCGAGGCGCGGCTCGAGGCCGCCGGTAAGCGGCTGATCGGCGAGCAGCGCGTCGAGATACATCGGCGTTTCGGGCACGCGGACTCGATGCCGCTTGGTCGATACGCAGCCGTGGAGGTAGGTCAGCGTTTCGGCGTCATCGAGCCAGCGGCATTCGGGCATGAAGGTTTCGATCAGCCGCAGGATGCGATCGGTGCGGTCAGCAAACCCGCTCAGGACTTCGAATGGCTCGATGCCGGAATGTTCCCGGCCCTCGTAAAGCCAGCTTTCCGCGCGGGAAGCATCTTCCGCTGGTGGCAGATAGCAGATGGTGAGGAAGTAGGCGGACTCGAAGTGCGCGCCGGCTTCCTCGAAATCGGCCTTGCGCTCGGCATCAACCAGCGCCGACGCAGCATCGGGAAACCGGCAGCCAGGATAGTGGGCCGCGGCGTGACGATCAGCCTCAACGAAGATCGCCCAGCCCGATCCGAGGCGGCGGAAGGCATTGTTGAGTCTTCCTGCCACAGCGACCAGTTCGGCAGGCACCGCAGAGTCGAGATCCGGCCCTCGGAACTGCGTGGTCCTTTGGAAGCTGCCGTCCTTGTTGAGAACGATGCCTTGGCCGACCAGAGCCGCCCAGGGCAGGAAGTCGGCGAGCCGGCTGTTGCGGTTGCGGTATTCGGCCAGGTTGAACACGTGTGCCCCCTCAGACGGAAAGATGGCCGGGGATGCGCAAATGGCGGCGCACCACATCGACGAAGAGCGGATCGCGTTTGGCGGCCCAGACGGCGACGACATGGCCGATTGCCCAGATGCCAATGCCGATGAGCCAGAGGCGCAGGCCGAGGCCGACAGCGCCTGCGAGCGTGCCATTCAGGATGGCGAGACCGCGCGGTGCGCCGCCAAGCAGGATCGGCTCGGTGAGCGCCCTGTGAACCGGGACCGTATAGCCGGCGATCTCGCCGCCCTGTTCGACACCGCCCATCATCAGACGAGCGCCCCGCCGCCGAACGAGAAGAACGACAGGAAGAAGCTCGATGCGGCAAATGCGATTGAGAGGCCGAAGACGATCTGGATCAGACGGCGGAAACCGCCTGACGTGTCGCCGAACGCCAGCGTCAGGCCCGTGGTGATGATGATGATCACCGCGATGATCTTGGCGACCGGTCCTTCGATCGACTGGAGGATGGATTGCAGCGGGGCTTCCCAGGGCATGGAGGAGCCCGAAGCGTGGGCGGCGGGCGCCATGACCGTGGTGAGGACGAGCGCGGACAGGGCCGTTGTCAGGCGGTGATAGGGACGACGGACAGACGCATTCATTGGCAGGCTCCTTCTGCGGGTTGAGGGATGATGGGAGTGACATGGTAGTCGCCGTCCGGACCCAGACCCTCGACGCGGGCGAGTTCGACCAGGCGGCGAGAGGCGCCGCGACCGGCGAGGACGGCGATGAGATCGATGGTTTCCGCGATCAGCGCGCGGGGCACGGTCACGACGGCTTCCTGGATGAGTTGCTCCATCCGACGGAGGGCGCCGATGGCGCTACCAGCGTGGATCGTCCCGATCCCGCCGGGATGGCCGGTGCCCCAGGCTTTCAGGAGGTCGAGAGCTTCGCTCCCGCGCACTTCGCCGATCGGAATGCGGTCAGGACGAAGGCGGAGCGACGAGCGCACCAGCTCGGACAGCGATGCGACACCGTCCTTGGTGCGCATAGCGACGAGGTTCGGCGCGGTGCATTGCAGCTCGCGCGTGTCTTCGATGATGACGACGCGATCGTCGGTCTTCGCGACTTCGGCCAGGAGTGCATTGGTGAGCGTGGTCTTGCCGGTCGAGGTGCCACCTGCGACCAGGATGTTCGCGCGGGCGACAACGCCTGAGCGCAAGGCCTCGGCCTGGTCGCTCGTCATGATCCCGGAAGCCACATAGTCGCCCAGCGTAAAGACCGCGACGGCGGGTTTCCGGATGGCGAAGGTCGGCGCGGCGACGACAGGCGGAAGCAGCCCCTCGAACCGCTCCCCCGTTTCGGGAAGCTCGGCGGATACGCGCGGTGCGCCAGTGTGGACTTCGACGCCGACATGGTGTGCGACCAGGCGAACGATGCGCTCGCCATCGGCAGCCGAGAGCCGTTCGCCGGAATCGGAGAGACCCTCGGACAGGCGGTCGATCCAGAGCCGTCCGTCTGGATTGAGCATGACTTCGACGACCGACGGGTCTTCAAGCAGGCGGGCAATGGCGGGACCGAGCGCGGTGCGCAGCATGCGTGCGCCTCGGGCCGACCTTTGCGAATTATGATGTGAAGCCGCCATCTGGTCCCCGTTTCATCGGGGAGAACAGGCGCTCCCCGGCTTGGGGATGATTAAGAGAGCCGGAAATTTGTCCGGTTCAACAGGTTTCGGTCGTAGTAGAAGCGTGGCGTGCAAATACAGGGAAACGGCGGAGTGCCGGGGATCTGGGAAGGCAATGGAACCACGCACGGCGCCTCAGTCGCCAGCAACAGAGCAATGGCCGGCGTTCGGCATGTCCAGTACCTTGAACTTTTGCCGACAAAGCTGAAAATGACCGCCATAACCGTCACGAATGGGCTTTCTGACTGCCTTCGCGGTCATTCCATTGTTTTTTAGCATTGTTGATGGTATTGACCGTTATCGCGGTCGGGAAACTGTTTTATGACCGCTATAACCGACATTGAGGTTCATATGACGGAGCATCCCCGCACATATTCCCGCATGACGCGCGAAGCCCTGACCATGATGGGTGGGCTCATTCGTCTCGCGCGCAAGCAGCGCAGGATGTCGGAGGCTGACCTGTCAGCCCGGGTGGGTATCGCGCGCAGCACGCTGCAACTGATCGAAAAGGGGCACCCCAAGGTAGAAATTGGGCTGGTCTTCGAGGCCGCGACGCTGGTGGGTGTACCGCTCTTCGTTGACGAACCTTCCCGGCTTGCTCCCGAGATTTCGAGGGTCAACGACAAGCTGGCGCTCCTTCCGCAGTCGGTGCGGCATCCGCGCTCGGAGGTGAAAGATGACTTCTGATCGCCTTCAGTCCGCTGCTGCGGCTGCTGCTCAAGGTCCTATCCCGCCGGCTACGGAAGCTTTCGTGTGGATGTGGCTGCCAGGTGCGCTTGAGCCCGTCATTGCCGGGCGGATCGAGTTGGACGGTGGTCTCTATGCCTTCAACTATGGCCGTTCCTATCTCGAACGTGCCGACGCCATGCCGATCTATGCGCCGGAGCTGCCACTCCAACGCGGCAGGATCTTGCCCGAAGCCCCGCTCGATATGGCTGGGTGCTTGCGCGACGGCGCGCCGGACGCATGGGGGCGCCGGGTCATCATCAATCGTCTGACGGGCCTTCGCGGCGAGGCAGCGCACAATGTCGAGTTCGATGAACTGACCTTCATGCTCAATTCGGGTTCCGACCGCATTGGCGCGCTCGACTTCCAGACGTCAGCCGATCGGTATCAGGCTCGTGAGCAGGACAACGCGACGCTTGAGGAACTGCTCGAGGCGGCCGAACGGGTCGAGCGAGGCGAACCCATTCCCCAGGCTCTCGACAAGGCGCTGTTCCACGGGAGTTCCATCGGCGGCGCACGTCCCAAGGCATTGATCCAGGATGGCGCGGACAAGTTCATCGCAAAATTCTCAGGCACCAGCGACACCATGGCCGTGGTGAAGGCCGAGTTCGTTGCGATGCGCCTCGCGGCAGAAGTGGGCCTCGACGTCGCACCCGTTCAACTGACGCAGGCGAGCGGCAAGGATGTCCTCCTGGTGCGCCGTTTCGACCGCGAATGGAACGGCACTGGCTGGACTCGCCGGGCAATGGTCTCCGCCCTGACGATGTTCGGGCTGGGAGAAATGCAGGCGCGCTATGCGAGCTATGTCGATCTCGCCGAGATTGTGCGCGCGCGCTTCACCGATCCGCAAGCGACACTGCGCGAACTGTTCGGACGGATGGTCTTCAACGTGCTGACGGGCAATACCGATGACCATGCCCGCAATCATGCCGCCTTCTGGAATGGCGCCAATCTCACGCTCACACCGGGCTACGACATATGCCCGCAGCCGCGTAACGGCCGGGAGGCCAATCAGGCGATGCTGGTCTTTCGCCAAGGCGATGTCGAGGACAAGCGCAGCCTTCTGGAAAGCTGCCGGCTGTCGGCGTCGAACTTCCTGCTGGGCGACCGCGATGCCCGTGATCTGATTAACGACCAGATCGTGAAGATCGCCCGATTGTGGGGTGACATCTGCGACGAAGCCAAGCTGAGCGAGGTCGATCGCGGATATCTGTGGCGCCGCCAGTTCTTCAACGACTACGCTTTCGAAGGCTATGTCGATGGAGCACCGCAGCTTTGACGGGAGCAGTTCGCGGCAGCAATGGGAATGCCAAGATCCGCAAAACCGACATCGATGGTTCAGCGACCAGGTTGCTGGGGTTCCTGGAGAGAAACAGGCTCGAGAGGATCTTCGACTACCCCTTCGGATATTCCTACCCGAAGAATTGCTGCGAGAGCGTGTCGCTCATCCTGACCTATCTCCTCGAAGAGAAATATCGGCTCGACAATGTCCGCATCATCAAGGGTTCCAAGGCTTGCGGATATGAGCACCATTTCTGGGTCATGGTGGGTGACTGGAGCTATGATCTGACCGCCCACCAGTTCGCCAGACACAAGCCCAAGATCGGCGTTCTCGCTGATCCGTTGTTCCTCTCCTTCCCTGACTGGAACGCCGAAAATAAGCGGGATTTTGTGGATCGGTCGGATGTCGTTGCCGCATTCCGCAATGGAGTCATTCCGTTTTGAGCGGTTGAGAAGGCAAAGCACTGCCGCCTTCACCCATGCTGTCCTCCGGGATTTCCTGACGCAGCCTCGGGCCTTTGGCCAACCGTCGGCCGAGTGCCGTGACAAAGGCGTCGTAGCGTTCGCCGGCCTTGGCCCGGGCAGCCTGGGCCGCCGGTTCTGGCAAGGCGGGTGTGGTCGCCAGCCAGAATCGGATGAAAACCGCCAAGGTCTCGATTCCGATACCCACATCGCGTTCCGTCCGCGCCATGCGCCGATCGATCTGATCGAGCCGTTTCGCGAAAGCGGCTTCGCGGCGATCGGCCCCATCGGGCGAAAGGAACGAAGCGATAGCCGCTTCAGCCACCAACGACTGCGACTGATTTCGGCGCGCGGCATAATCGGCCAGCATCGTCATGACATCGGGATCGAGATAGACGGAAATCTGCGCCTTCTTCTTGCGGAGGGACATGGTCATCAGATCTCCATTCCATCGCCGAAATCGAGCGATGCCTGCCGCGCCACGCCCTGCATGATCCCGGTCAACGCGCGGTTTCGTGCAGCCAGATCATCGCCCTCATCGTTGTGATCGCTGTCGATCTCGAACTCATTGAGTATGGGTTGCTGGTTTGCGATGGGTTGGGTCAGGCTCAGCTCGGGCTGCTGCCGCCGTTCGGAATCAGTCGTATCGTCGTCGTCACCACTCGCGACCTGCGATGCCGGGGCGGAAGTAATCTGCGGCGGCACCGCCAAGCCGGTCCAGTCATCTGCCTGTATTTGTTTCGGGACAACCAAGGCAGGCGGCGGCAAGATCCGCTCTTTGAAGCGCGCGTCCTCGAAGTAGCGGGCCTTGCGGGCTCTGATCGGCGGGATTCCGGCCACCATGACGATTTCATCGGCGGGCGGAAGTTGCATGATCTCGCCCGGCGTCAGCAAGGGACGTGCAGTCTCCGAGCGCGAAACCATCAGGTGCCCAAGCCAGGGCGAAAGACGGTGCCCGGCATAGTTGCGCATCGCCTTCATTTCGGTGGCGGTGCCAAGCGCATCCGACACGCGCTTGGCGGTGCGCTCATCGTTGGTGGCGAAACTCACGCGAACGTGGCAGTTGTCGAGGATCGAATTGTTGGGGCCGTAGGCCTTTTCGATCTGGTTCAAGGACTGCGCGATCAGGAAACTCTTCAGCCCGTAGCCTGCCATGAAAGCGAGTGCGCTTTCGAAAAAGTCGAGGCGGCCCAAGGCGGGAAACTCGTCGAGCATCAAGAGCAGCCGATGCCGGTCGCGCTTTGCCTGCAAATCCTCGGTGAGGCGACGTCCGATCTGGTTGAGCAGGAGCCGAATGAGCGGTTTGGTCCGGTTGATGTCGGATGGAGGGATGACGAGGTAGAGCGTCGTTGGATGCTGACTGCCGACAATATCGGTGATGCGCCAGTCGCAGCGCCGGGTCACTGCCGCGACCACCGGATCACGATACAGGCCAAGGAAGGACATGGCCGTGGACAGCACGCCCGACCGTTCATTGTCCGATTTGTTGAGCAGCTCGCGGGCTGCGCTGGCGATGACCGGATGCGGGCCGTCCTTCCCCAGATGCGCCGTCGTCATCATCGCGGCGAGAGTTGATTCGATGGGCCGTTTGGGATCGGAAAGGAAAGCGGCGACGCCGGCGAGCGTCTTATCGGTTTCGGCGTAAAGCACGTGGAGGATCGCGCCTACCAGCAGCGCGTGGCTAGTCTTCTCCCAATGATTGCGCTTTTCGAGACTGCCTTCAGGATCGACGAGGATGTCGGCGATGTTCTGGACGTCGCGCACCTCCCACTCGCCGCGCCGAACTTCGAGCAGAGGGTTGTAAGCGGCCGATTTCACGTTGGTCGGATCGAACAGTAGCACCCGGCCATGCCGTGCGCGAAAGCTTGCGGTGAGTTGCCAGTTCTCGCCCTTGATGTCGTGGACGATGGCGGAACCCGGCCATGCGAGCAGCGATGGTACGACCAGGCCGACGCCCTTGCCTGACCGAGTCGGGGCAAAGCACAGCACATGCTCCGGGCCATCGTGCCGCAGATAGTCGTGGTGGAAACGCCCGAGCACCACGCCGTCCGGACCGAGCAGACCGGCCGCACGAACCTCATTTGGCTCAGCCCAGCGCGCCGAACCGTAAGTCTCGACCTTCTTCGCCTCGCGTGCGCGCCAGACCGACATGGCGATGGCAACGCCAACCGAGATGATGCCGCCAGACGCCGCGATATAGGCGCCTTCTATGAAAATGGCCGGGGCGTAGGCATCGAAGCCATACCACCACCAGAAGAATGAGGGTGGCGGATAGAAGGGGAAGCCGAAGAGGTGAAACCATGGGCCGCCCAGTTCCGGTTGGAAAGCGAGGCGCCAGGCTACCCATTCGGTCGCGGTCCAGGTGGTCGTGAGCACGATCAGGAAGACGGTGATGATCTGACCCCAGAGGATTTTGGTGGCGGCCATGGAAAGTCCTTTCGAGATGGTGGGTCAGAGGCCGAGGCCGCGTTTGCGGGCAAAGCTCCAGTCGATGCCGCTGTCGGTGCGGGCCACGCCTGAGACGTGGCGACCGAGGTGCTTTTCGAGGGCGGGCGTCCAGGGCACGAGTTGAAAGCCGAGACCATCGTCCAACATTGCGAAGCGGCCTGAAGCCAGCGTCAGGCGCTGCCGGTAGGTCCCGGCGACATATTCGCCGCCTCCTGCCTGGTTGAAGGGCTTGCCGGTCTCGGCGGAAAGCTGGTCGCCTACCGACGCGATCTCCTGGCGCCGCAGTGTCTCGATGAGATTGCGGGTAAAGCTGACCTGAGAGCCGCGCTGTTCGGCAAGGCCCTGCTTCATGAGATGTTCGGCCCTGCGTTCCAGAGCCTCGCGCACTTCGCCTCCGAACCCGCTATCCGACATCGAGGCAGGCGCGCGGGCGATAGCTTGCCGGTCCAGCCAAGTCGCACCTGAGGCCGTGATCTGGCGGTCGATGTCGAGGTCCGACCGGACGGCCAGCGCCACGCGCCGGATGCCGTGGGCATCGTCGAAGCTGCGCAGTTCGACAATCGAGCCGGGCGCACTGTCGCCTGCCGCTTCGAGGTCGGAAAGCCTGATGTGATGGGTGCGACCATCAAGGCCATCGACCACTGCAAAGGCACTGCCTGTCAGTTCATCGTCGAGACCGCGCGCCACCAGGCGGCCCACAACCGGCAGGTCGAGATGTTCTGCTGCCAGCACGTAATTGGCCAATGCGCGCTCGATGCCGCGATCGGTCAACGCCCGGTGCATGCGCTTGATGATGTCGCCGCGTTCGCCGATTTCGCGCAAGGTCGCCTCGGCCTTGTCGTCAATGGTCCATTGGCCGGGACCGATCTGCGTCGCGAGGCCGAGCGTTTCCAGCTTGCGGAGCCGCCCGACCTTGAGCGTCTGGAACGGATCAGGGTCGCCACCCGGCAGCGGAGCCACATCGATGACACCGCCCCTGTCACCATCACGCACCAGTTGCCGATCGAGCTGGGTCCAGCGTTCGGCGCCGATCTGATGTTCAAGGGACCGGCGTATATCGAGATCGGTACGCGGCCCCAGTTCCTGGGTGATGAGGTCGCGCGCCCGATCCCGCATGCCTGCCTTGACGTAGTCCCGGGCGATGATGAGATCCTGCCCATCATCGCGCACGCCGCGAACGATCAGGTGCACATGGGGATGCTCGGTGTTCCAATGGTCGACGGCAGCCCAATCGAGCCGGGAACCGAGATCCTTCTCCATCTGAGCGACCAAATCACGGGTGAAGCTTTTGAGATCCGCCATCTCCAGTGCGTCGTCAGGTGAGACGATGAACCGGAAATGATGGCGATCGTCCTTGAAGCGCTCTGCAAACTCCGCGGCCTCTACGTTGCTTGGCTCCGGGCCGAACAGGCGAGCCTTCTCGCCATCGCGGGTGACGCCTTCGCGGCGCAGGTAGTCGAGATGGGTGGCAAGAGGCGCGCTGCGCGCATTGTGCCGAACGATGCGTGCTTTGACGACGGCACCGCGTGCGCGCGCGGTGATGAGCCTATTGGCCTGAATGCTGGCGCGTTGTCCTCGGCCGAAGCGCGAGGTGTGGCCCGTCTTGATGCGTCCGGCCCGGGAGATGCCGCCGCCAGCCCGCTGGGCTGCCGCCAATGCTTGGGCAATGAACGGTCTCGCGCGCTGCGAACCCGATGAGCGAACGCGGCCGGGACGGATGCGAAACTCGCGATCATCGGCCATCGGCGCACCGAACAATGTGCCAATGGTGATGGAGAAACAGAATGTTAGGTGGGTTCGGCACCTTGCCGATACCCGGCGCAAGGTGCGCGAAGGCCGCAAAAACCTCGGAAAAGCAACCAACCGACACAAGCGCAACGTGCGCCCTTTTATCCTGCCCTCCTTCGGTCGTGGGGACAGTCTCCCCCGATCTCCCGCTATCCTGCGAGGCAATGCGATGGGCGGATGTGCCGATCATCGAAGGCCATCCCCCGTCGCTCGCGCAGCAAACAGCCCATGCGGTTGCGGTGCAGCCGAAGGTTCACCGAACTGTGCTGGCTTGGCGAGTTGCTGGTCGGCGGACTCAGCCGATGACGAGATGAATGGTGCCGCGCGCGCAACGAAGATCGGCGAACGTGACCACGCGAAGTGATCGACCATGGCAACTGCCGTGGCATTGGCCGTGCCAGTCGGAGCGATCGCCGGTGCGACCATCGCGACATAGGCGCGCGTTTCGGCAGGCAAGGGGCGCCCCCGAAGCGCTGCTTCATAGCGTCCGGGGCCAGCATTGTAGGCGGCAATCCAGCCCGGCGAACCGTAGCGATCGAACAGTTCGCGGATATAGCCAGCGCCTGCGATGATGTTGTCATGCGGGTCGAAAGCATCCGGCCCCAATCGGTGCCGGGCGCGCAAATAGTCCCAGGTCGCAGGCATGATTTGCATCAGGCCCATCGCCCCTTTGGGCGAAACTGCGCGGAGCTTTCCGCGACTTTCCGCGTGCATGATGGCGTGCAGCCAGGCGGAAGGAAGGGCGAAACGCGACGCTGCCTCGGCAATAAATTCGCCGAACGGAATGCCGGGCATTGCGCGTTCGATCGCAGCCGATTGCGCGAGCGCGGCGCTCGGCAAGAGGCATGCGCAAGTCAGGCCGGAAAGGAAGAGGAGTGTGGAGCGGCGCATGGCATCAATCCCGTGCATCGCGCTTGGAAATGCGATTCCAGTGCAGCGACCAGGACGTGCCATCGGCGGCGTCGCGGAACAGATTGGCGCGAATGGGCTGCGGCAGAGCGGGATCGTCGATGATCAGCGCGATGAAGGTGCCAGCGCGCTCGCCGGTACGTTTCCAGCCCGCACCGATCTCCGGTCCGACCTCGATGCTGTCGTCATGACGGAGGTGAATACGAAAGTCCGGCGCATTCTCGGCATCGGACGGTTCGGCGGGCAGGATGCCGATCTCACGGCAATGCGCGAACGTATGGATGCGTCCGACGAAGCCGTCCGCATGCTGGGTGAAGGTGCCGATCTGTGGCATGGGAAGTCTCCTTGCGTTGCCGGTTGAGATGCTGACTAATGAGCAATGGCGAGGCTGAACGGTGGCGGTCAGCGCGCCGTCTGACGGGCGTTTGGGCGCCAGACGAATTGGCCGTTCGCCGCTTCATCGGTGTAGATCGGCGTTGCTCGTCCAATGATCGTGCGCGCCGGGATGGGGCCGAAATAGCGACCGTCGAGACTGTCCCGCACAGCGGAATTCATCAGAAAGACGGTGCCCACTGCGACGCGGCGACAACCCTGCCAAACCGGCAGCCTGCGCCCTTTGCTGTCGCGGTCGAGCGCCTCGCCAAGGGCCGCGCCATCCACGGTGATCGTGCTCCTCAGCCGACAGACAATCTGTCCCGGCAGCGCCGCAACATGCTTCATCAGCGGCACGCCTCTGCCAAGGTATCCGCGCTCAACCATGAAGTCGGCCAGATGCCGGGACGGTGCCACGGCGACCAGATCGCCGACGCGAAGATCGCGCGGCGGTTCAAGCCCATAGAGACCGATCGGAACACTGGCCGATGCATTCCAGACCAACCGGAGCGGCACGGGCACGAACGAAGCGATGCCGATGGCCAGCACGCAGAAATACGTCGTCATGACGTAGCCGAAGCGAGTCATCCCTCGATCTCCCGGCGCTTAAGCCATGCCTGATGACGTTCTGGTGTGTATGCACGCGGTGCCTGACCGACGCTCATCCGGTTCGCGACATGGCGCCAGTGATCGGGGGCTACGTCGCAGGCATCGAGTCCGACGGCTTCCACGTCATCAATCAGCCGAAGCATTTGGCAAACCTTGGGCCAGCCATCGACAGTCAGCAGGATTTCGCCGCCGGGTCGAATGTAGGGCAGCGTCTGATAGGCTTCACCAGGTGCCACGGCACGAACGATGTCGATCCGCGAGGCGACGGTGCCGAAGTCGTTTGCAGCCCAGCGAATAAAGCCGAAAACACTGCCCGGTCGATAGGAAAGCACGCGCCGCCGTCGATTGAGGATGTGATCGCTGACATGACGTCCGAACCTGATCCAGTTCTCGATCCGCTTTTCGATATGCGTCAGCTCAACATGGGTCAGGGTGTCGGCATAACGGGCGAGTGGCGCAGGGCCGTGCTGCGGGCCGGAGCCCGTGGCGCTGGTCATGATGGGTCTCCAGGCAAGTTAGGAAATGATCGGTTCACGGCGCGCCAGCGGGAGATTGCCGGGCGGCGACTGTGCTGCGCTGTTGCGGAGAAGAGGCGTTGCATCAGCATGGCTGCTCATGAGGCGGTGCATCGAAGGGAAGTTCGGCCGCAGCGCTTAAGTCCTGCTCGCCGTGGGAGGGAGATCGCCGCTGCCGGGCATTGACCGTGAGGCTGTTGCGGACCGTATCGATGAGGCTGCGCACATCGCGCGCGCGCTCTTCAAAGTTAGATTCTTGGTTAGATTCTAAGTTACGGGCGCGAATTCGGCTTGCGCTGTCGAGGCTTAACCCCGGATCGGGTTCCCGTTGGCACGAGTCTGGGGTTCCTGATGGCACGCGCCTTCCGGTTCCCGATAGCACGACGCCGTCCACAGGCTTTCCACCGGGTACCGATGGCTTGAATGCGAGCAGTGTACGGCCGCGGGCCTCGACTTCGAGGAACAGGAGGTAGCCCGGGAGCGGCTGGCGCCGAACGATGTCCCGAAGTTCGAACGCGAACCGCTTGAAGGGCGACAGGCTGCCGGACTTCTGATGCAGATGGCGAAAGTCGAAGCGCCAGCCATGGCGCTGCTTGCCACCGTGCTTGCGGACCAGGCGATAGAGCCAGCGATCAAGTCCGCCGGTGAGATCGAAATAGGCCCGATCGATGGTCAGCACGAGGGCGTCGTCGAGTACGGCTTGATAGAACCAGTCGGGCAGGATCAGTTCGATGCCGTCGGGTCGGCCATTGCTGTCCCGACGCTCCTTCCATTCGTTGATCCATGAAAATCGGTGCCGCCGTCCTTCAGCGTGCTGGCGGATCGAGGTGGCCACGGTGGTTGATTGCAGCCGATCCAACGCAGCTTTCAGGCGCTGGTAGTCACGCAAAGACGTACCGCGTCCGATGAACTTCAGCACCTCGTAAGGCGTTGCGACGATCAGCCGCGACGTTCGGAATCCCGCATCGCGCGCCTCGACGATCTGGCTGGCGGCCCATATCAGGATGTCCGCGTCCCAGATGGTCGCCATGCCATGATCCGGCACGGCCTCGACCCGGATCGAAACATTGCCAGCGGCAAAGTCGATCGGGGTGACGCGGTGGGTCTTGGACAGGGAGAAGAATGGATAGGCCATGAGGTCCTGCGCGTCTCGTGGTGCGACATCGCCTGGGATCGTGCGGAACAGATCGAGCTGTCCGCGCTCAGGGGGGGATTGAAGGCGAGGCGCCATGTGCAAATCCCGGCAGGTCAGCGCGCCAGGCGGCCGGCCATGGGAACGACATCGTCCGGATGCCACTTCGCTGGCAGCACGGTGCCACGTGGGTCGGACGTCGAGGTGACGGCACCGCGCTCGGCCCAATGCTGCAAATCGTCGACGGAGTAGACCACTCGGCCACCGAGCTTCTTGTAGGCGGGGCCGGTGCCGTAGGTCCGGTGCTTCTCAAGCGTTCGCGGCGAAAGGCTGAGAAACGCGGCAGCTTCCTTGGTGCGCAGGTAGCGTGGCGGCAGAACGGCGAGATCAGGTCGCATAAGTCGGCCTTTCGTGAGCTTCGTTGGTGCCGTCGGAGATCGACGGCGGGCGAAGGCCACAATGGCGAAGCGAAATCGGCGAGTTGCAGCGGGATTTTGGTCCCGGCTAAATTCGCACACCGGTAGTCGGGAGATGATTCAGGACCGTCGCCGGTGCCTCAGGAGGTTCCGGTATCCCCCCGCAATCATCGCGCGGGCATCCCGCAGCAGCCCCATGACAGCATGGCGCGTGGAGGAGGCTTGCCACTCGTCGCGGCTAACCGGGCCAATTCGAAACAAGGCGCGAGCGATGTCTTGTTGGGTGGCACCATCACGCGCCCCATCGAACGCTTGCAGCATCCGACGCGCCCGCATTCGTTGCTGCCGTGTCAATCTGGTGTCGGGCGGAACGGCCCGTCCGTGAAGCGCCGCCAGAAGGCGATGCGCGGCCTCAAGCCTGCCGAATCCATTGAGGTCCAAAGGAATGACGGCCACCGCTGGACTGGACGCTGATGCCAAAAATTGAATCTGAATACGTTCGCCGTTGGCAAGCCGGACCATGGCCTCGCCGTCACTTCCGGTGATCGCGGCGGACATCGGGCCATCGCCAGATTCAAAGGCCAGCTCAGAGGGAGCTTCGGCCAGAACGACGATGCTCGTGTCGTCCTGAGGCATCCAGAAAACGGTAGCGGCAGCGTGATCGAGTGCGGGATCTACTGCGAAATCGCAACCTCCAGCGCTGACGGATCGCGTCCGTCAGCATGGGTATGTCGGCGTCATGCGCCGACAGGGCATCAAAATCGCGGCTATAGGCTTCGTTTCGACGAAGCCATTCCCAGGCAAGGCTCGAGGCGCTCATGTGTTCGACGGGCTCGTAGCGTGCAGTAGAACGCCATTGAGATGCATCCGGCATCATCACGATTCTCCCACGGCCTCAATCGATTACGGGAGGGCGAAGATTCCTCGCTGCGACAAACGTCGGAAGCCCCCATCTCGGCAACAGGTGATGCCGGAGCGGCATCACCTGCTAATCCGGCTCGCCCTTGCGCAGCAGTTCGCGGTAGCCATGCTCAGTCATCCATTGCGCGCGTGCCAGATGGGCATCATGCACTTTGCGGGATCTCGCCGGATCAATCGCGGGGTCCAGGCCGAATAGAATTTGCGCGGCTTCACGCCAGTCGGCGCCGTCTCGGTGGGCATCCAGGAGCCGCAGATACAGCACCATGTGCTCACGATCGTAAGAGGTGAGTTGCTGGCCTTGCGGCGGTTCATCAAGAAACTGCGGTGTAGACTCGTCCATCACCGGCCACCACGTTGTTCTAGGTGTATTTGCGACTTTTCATCGGCCCTAGCATTGATCCAGGACAGCGGCTCGCAGAATTTTTCCGGTCGCTGACGAGTAGGACAGCCAGCCTCACGGCCGGGTCGATCGATCCCCTGGATGATGGAGCCGCAGAACACCTTCGCCCTTCTCCGTGGACAGAAGAACGACACCGGCAGATTCAAGAGCCCTGCGCACCTGATCGCGTGTGGTTTCATACACTTCGAGCCCGCTTTCGGATTCGAGGCGTTTGAGCGCGGTCAGTGAGACCTGGGCCTTGTCAGCGAGCGTCTCCTGTGTCCATCCCAGCAACGCGCGTGCGGCCCGCGATTGGCGAGCGGTGATCATGCATGATCGCCTCCCACCGCCGCGGATGAACGCGCCAGAACTACGACTATATTAGTCGCCCTTGCCGTAAATACCACCTCTATCCTGCGCCGATCGACCTCTTGAACCGCGAACTATTTGTGCAGTTGGCGGAACTGATTCGGTCGCCCGAATGCCAAAAGGCCCCGGCCGTTCTGGCCGGGGCCTGGCAGGGACCTCAGTCGCCCCGGCGACCATTGGGGCGAGACCAGATCAGCGAGTAGCCTTCGGCGTCTTCGTCGTCGAAGAGGTTGGCGTAGATCGGGGCGTTGAAGCTGGGATCATCGAGCTTGAGGCCCAGGTAGTCGCGGCCCTCGCCCGAACGCTTGGACCAGGCTGCGCCGATTTCCGCGCGGCCGACCACAACCCGGTGGCTGGGGGCGTTTTCGCCGGTGGCGCGCAGGTCGGGGATGATGCGCACGCCCTTGGCCTGTACGCTGAGGGTGATGATGTCGCCGGTGAACTCGTTCGAGCCGGTCTTCTTGAAGGTGCCGATGGTAGCCATGAGAAATCTCCGTTCGTTCGTTTTCGAACCCGCACCGTTGCGGTCTCGATGGCGATCGAGAGGCCGGAGACGACCGACGGCGCACAGCTTGCTGCCGCAGCGAAGCGTAGGACCGCGTGAAGCCAGCTTTCTTGCCTCGCGAGGAATGACGGCCCTGGCCGGCAGGGGAAGAAAGTTGGCGAGACGCTGTTGCGGCATAGGCGGTCGAGGCGCAGCCGGTCTTCGGCCAGATCAGCCCATGACTGAGGCCGTTTGGAGCGGGCGCGAGCGATCTGTTACGGGACTCGTGGCGATACGGTATCGTCCTTCAGACCGGCGCGGCCCGCCAACACCACGATCTCACCGGCGCCAGACAAGCTGGTGCGCCATCAAACGCAGCACGCTTCACCAAACGCCCCGGACCACGTGTTGGTCATATTCCGCGTAAATCGGGCAACCGTTGGTCGTTCGGACGGTGGTATTCCGGGGACAGCCCGGGCCAGCTTGATCCGACTATGTGGCCCCGCTTTGCCACTCATTTCGTGCAGGACAGCAAGTGTTTCGCCTCATTGTTCGTCCAATAAATCTGCCGGGTTGCTTCAGGTACTCGCCAGATTACCCGACGACGGCAGGGTGCCCGCCATGCCTGCTACCCGAACGAATGCCGCACAGCCGACTGCAATCGCGCCGATCACCGAGAACAACTGCTGCCAGGCTTCGGAGGGCATGGCGTGTTTCACGATGCCGTGGGTGGCATGATAGCCGGCCATGACCGCAGGTGCGACGAAGACGAGTGCGATCAGCAGCCTTGCCCAGGTCGTTCGCGCCAGCATCAGGCCGATCTGCCCCAAGCCAAGCGTCAGGCCTGCCGCAAGCAGTCCGGCGAATATCGCGCCTAGCAAGCCGGCTCCGGATTGATAGGCCCATGCGCCGATGCTCATGCCGACAAAAAGGGGCAACGCGAACACCGCAAGAGTGAACAGCAACCAGCAGAAGAAGCCGATTGCCGCAATGGACAGCAAAATACCAAGAATAAGCATGGTGGTGGTCTCCCGTGAGAAATGGTCTGACGGTCGCGCCTCCCCCACCACCACGGCGCGAATTGCGTTATAGCGGAAGTCGGGGGCCAGCGGGAGCGGAAACCGTTACCGGTCCCGCTCCGCTCGAGCGGTTGGGTGTGGTCAGAACGCGAACGGATCGATTTCCGCGATAACTTCGGCATCGTGATCGAACTCGGTGACCGGCACGACCGACAGGCTGCCGTCACCGGCGCGGAAAATGACTATGGCGACCATCAAAGTGGCTGCGAGGCTGAAGGCAAAGGCTTGTGCGTCATTGAAGGACATCGGACCTGCTCCTGTGCGAAGCGGAGGCTCATCCCCCGCTGACAGGCGCCCGAAGTGACCGGCCAAGGGCTGCAATCACCGCGCTGGTAAAGCCAGTGCGGCGGCACGCTTTGCGTAGTCCGACCCTTTACGGGTTGATGGCGTCAGGCCCTTGGCCGGGCCAAGGATCAGCGCGTTTGAAGCGGGATGGTCCAACGCCAACGAAATGGATCTCAGGGTTCGCGAACATGATCGCTGCAGAATGAGTCCATTCACCCCAATCTGACATTGTCGCCATATTTTTATCATGATTTGACATTTTGGAATTCCCGAGGCACGTTGGTCGCATTGGAGGCATGTATGAGCGATGGACCCCATCGGAGTTTGCCTATGGGCAGACGTTGGAAGAAGCTGGCGGAATGCATAGACAACGCGCTGTTCTCTGACGAGGAAGTGCTGGAGCGGCGCGATGCCGCCGTCCTTGGCGAATTTTCTCGAGAAATTCCCGACGCACTGATGACCAGCCTACGGCACATCCTTTGCGAATCTGACCAGGGGTCACTTTTCGCCCCGTCTGGAGAGGAAATTGAGAATCTCCGTATGCAGGCGAATGGATCTCCTATCGGCTCCTTGTTGATCGACTGCGCTATCGATGCCGTCGATTCTGGAAAAACCGGCGAAGCGGCACTCGCATCTGCTTGCAGCGAAGCTGCGAATGAAATCTTAGACCGCCACGCGCGCGGTATGGAGGAGCATTATCAGCGCGAAACCGGCGCAAAGCGCGCGTCGCATTTCGCGTCACGCGTTGGAGCCATTCTAGACGGCCGACAAATGTCGGATTTGACTTCGCGCCTCGTTCAAGGCGGCCGCGCGATGGTAATCCGTGCGCCCACCCGACACACGGGCCTGGATGATGGAGTGCACTTCTAATGAACAACGTCACTCCGAAAGACATACCACAACTCGAAGTCGTCATCTCAGAGAAGCGTAAGCGCCGAGGAGGACGTGTTTCGTGCGTAATCGGAGAGCACATTCAATTCAACGAGAGCAAATTGCTTTCATATTGCTTCGCGGAATGGAAGCCGATTGTCTTTGACATGCTGGTTGTCGCTGCTGCCGTGGAATTTTGTGATCGCTTCCAAAAACGTCCAACAATTGGTTGGAGTCGAGATATTCATCTGGAGATTCCCGTTCACGATAAAGACTTATGGGAAAGCGACAGCGTCAATGAATCGCTCGTCTCCGCACTTAGCTTTCTGACTGGAGACCGGTGGCGCATTTCATTTATTGGCCGCAAGGCAGCAGAAGCGTCACGAACGCAGGCGACCTTGGCATTACCAAGCGGCGCTAAAGCCATTGTACCCTTTAGTGATGGAATGGATTCGCGGGCTGTTGCTGCCCTGACCGCAGCAAAGCTTGGATCATCCATCATCCGCGTTCGGCTTGGGAGTAAGACGCACGACCAGCCCAAAAATGATGGTCGACGTGAGCCGTTCACGAATATCCCTTACAAGGTGAAGCCAAGCGAAAAGCGTTTCGTCGAGAGCAGCAACCGATCGCGCGGTTTCAAATTCTCCATGATCGCTGGCATTGCTGCGTATCTTGCTGATGTGGGCACGATAATCCTGCCCGAGAGCGGGCAAGGAGCATTGGGGCCGCCCTTGATTCCTGTAGTGCAAGCCTATCCAGATTATCGGAATCATCCGAGGTTTACGGAACGGATGGAGAAGTTCTTCGCCGCCCTTCTTGGGCACAATGTTTCATACGTGTTTCCAAGACTTTGGTTCACGAAAGGCGAAACTCTCAAAGCCTTTGTGACCGAGACTGCCCAGCCGGACGACTGGAACGACACGATTTCGTGCTGGCAGCAAAATCGTCACGTGGCCGTCGAAGGTCGCAAACGACAATGTGGCATTTGTGCAGCTTGTATGCTCCGGCGGCTGAGTGTCCATGCCGCCGGCCTAACCGAACCTTCTGATCGTTATGTCTGGGAGAACCTTAGCGCGACAAAATTTGAAGACGGCGCCGCAGTCGGATTTTCTAAAATCACACCGGCGCTGCGGGAATACGCGATCGCCGGCACTATGCACATGGACCACCTTGCCGGGTTGGTGGACTCGCCGCGCCATCAGTCACTCATTAAACGCCACGCGGCGCAGATCGCAAAATCTCTGAACCTCACCAATGAAGACACCGAAATGAAACTTATCTCACTTCTTCGTCGCCACCGCGACGAATGGCACGCCTTTGTCAATTCGCTTGGTTCGGACTCATTCATCCGTCAGTGGACGGCTAGCGTGTCATGATCTCGCCACTGGAATCCCTTCCTCTCGAAGACATCGGCGAACGACTACGCCTAGCGCGTGATAGCGCAAAGCTCACGCAAGCGGCCGCTGCGACCGCCGCAGGCATGGCGCGAACGACGCTTGTGGCAATTGAAAAGGGCCAGCGCCGCCTGCGTCTCGATGAGCTTCAAACTCTGACGAGTGTTTACGGGACGACGATCAACGAAGTGCTTCGACGGGAGCCGGTCCAGATCAATCTCCTGGCGCAATTTCGGAAAATATCTGCATCGGAAGATGCGAGCGTTGAGCACGCCGTGAGGTTGCTCAATGACCTTGTGCGCGCAGAAGTCGAACTGGAGCAATTGCTCGGAATTTCTCGATCTATTGCTTATCCTCCCGAGACGCCCATCTTGCCAGGCAATGTTCGCTTGCAAGCCGAACAAGATGCTTTCGATCTCCGGCAATGGTTAGGAATTGGTCTCAATCCTATCAGCGACATTATTAGCTTGTTAGAATTGCAACTTGGCGCCCGAGTATATGTCCGGCGTTTGCCGTCTAGCATCTCTGGCCTTTTCGCTTTTGATGATGCTGTGGGGCCATGCATTTTGCTCAATGCAAATCACCGTCGTGACCTGCGCGCAAATACCGCAGCTCATGAGACCGGCCACTTCATGTCTACTAGGAGATTTGCCGATATCTTAGATGATGGGACGTCGGAGACCGTTCGTGAGGAGCGCTATGCTAATGCCTTTGGCCGAGCATTCCTGATGCCCGCACGAGCGGTGAAGCAGAAATTCCAAGACATAACGGTGGGGGCTTCTTCGCTCAGCCGTCGCCATATCATCGTGCTTGCAAATTACTTCGGGGTATCGCGCGAAGCATTGGTTCGGCGACTCGAGGATCTGGGATTAATTAAGCGAGACAGTTGGGATTGGTTCGTTGAAAACGGGGGTATAACTGACGAGCAAGTGATCCAGGTCTTGGGTGCTTTGCCCAAGGATGAGCACAAGGATGATGCAGATCGCCCGATTTCGCTGCGTATGAGCATGATGGCAGACGAAGTTTGGCGACGTGAGCTCCTAAGCGAAGGGCAGTTGGCTCGCCTGTTACGGCTCGACCGTTTGGAGTTGCGCGACCTCTTGGATGGGTTGGGAAATGAAGGGAGCGAGGCCGATGGGGCTCCCAAGCTGCTGGTCTAATTCGTCCGTTCCCCTCGTCCTCGATGCAAGCGTTGCAATCAATCTTAACGCGACAGGGAATGCGTCCAGAATTCTCGGAGCTATCCCTAACGCGATCGTGATCGTCGATGTAGTTGCGCGAGAGTTAGAAGCGGGGCGGCTAAAAGGCCGTACCGACGCTGATATGGTTGCAGCACTCGTGGTTTCAGGGCGTGCCCAGCTAGAATCGCTCTCAGCAGATTGTGAAGGTAACTTTCTGGCGATGGTGTCGGGTTCAGGCGCGGCAACTCTCGACGATGGTGAGGCCGCCACAATAGCGTGGGCAGTGGCAAATGGTGGCATTCCGGTAATCGATGAAAAGAAGGGTTTGGCCATCGGTCAAGATCGCTTCTCTCTCCCGATGGCAACCACGACCGACCTTCTCGTGCACGAACTGGTTCTGGCTGAACTTGGCGCGGTTGAATTAGCGGAATCAGTCTTCAACGCGTTGACGCGGGCTCGGATGCGAGTCCAGGAAAGGCATATTCCATGGGTTGTCAAAACGATTGGGCAGGAGCGGGCAGCCTTGTGTACGAGCCTGCCGCGATCCTCAAGAATTGCCAGAAGCCATTGCTTCGAGTGACAAACTCAGGGGGCCTCAAGCTTTGGCAATAATCCGTCTCGACATGATCGAACTTGCACGGGCCTCGTATTCTCGGCAGCGCTTTCAGGGCCAATTTGATTGACCTCACGAGTTTCCGGAGTGAAATCGATAGACCGGAATTCCGAGCTTGCGGGCCTTGTCGGCAAGATTGTCCTGAATGCCCGTGCCGGGGAAGATGATCACACCGATCGGCATGACGGCAAGCATTTGATCATTGCGCTTGAACGGCGCGGCCTTCGCATGCTTGGTCCAGTCGGGCTTGAACGCGATTTGCGGCACCTTGTGGGTATCAGCCCAACGCGAAGCGATTTTCTCGGCGCCTTTGGGTGAGCCGCCGTGCATCAGCACCATGTCAGGATACTTGGTCCGGATCTGGTCGAGTTTGGCCCAGATCAGCTGATGGTCCGTACTCTCACCGCCGGAAAATGCGATCTTAGGCCCTGCGGGGAGGAGCACTTCCGTTTCGGCGCGCCGCTTGGCACTGAGGAAATCTCGGCTATCGATCATGGCGGACGTCAGGTGCCGATGATTGACCATGGAGCCTGAGTGCGGTTTCCAGCTTGACCGGGTCTGCCGCTCGAAATGCTCAGCGGCCTGGTCACGCATCAGTTCGAAGGCATCGCGCCGTTCGAGGAGGCTCTGCCCTTGGGCGGTCAGGCGTTCCAGCTCGACCGACTTCACCTCGCTGCCATCCTGCTCGTTCTGGAGGCGGCGTTGGCCCACCTCATTGTCGTCGAGTTCGCGTTCGATCCTCTGGCAGGCGCGATGGAAGAGGTTGACGGTCGACCACAGAAGATCGTCGAGGTCGGGTTCGAGGCGTGTGTCTTCCAGGCTGGAAATCAGGGCGTCGAAAATGTCTGCGATGGCACCGGCGACACGATTGCCTTCGGGCAGCGGGCGGGGATCAGGTTCATCCTCGAAGGGGCGGTAGCCGTAGAGCTGAAGTTCCTGCAAAACATGGTCGGTGGGGGAAGAGTTGTGATGCGGTTCAAAGTCGTCGTGCTCGTCCATCGGATGCTCCATCGATTGGACCGCGCCCTCGCGGCCTTCATGGCGATGAAGCCCACGAACGGGCTGGCCCTGCACCCGGAGGGCCGGAGCGAACGCGGAGGATGGCAGAGGCCTGCTATTTTGTTTCGCGATGGAAAGGCGTGCAACGCGCGCCGCCGGAAAATAGCTGGCCGCCGCCATTGCCGGGCCAGAACGCTTGTGGGCCTATCGCCCTCTCGAAGGCCGGGCGCGGCCTCTGTCGATGGTAAGAACTCGTGATGGCTACGACGGCACAGGACCGCACGAACCACCCAGGCCGCGGGTTAAGCCGCGAAATCCAGGAAACGAGCAACATCCTGCGGGGCAAATTGGCCCCGGATACTTGCCCGCAGCGCGTCGAGACCGTGTTCGCACAGCTCCTCGTTGAAGTCCCCGAGTGCCGGCGACAGCACGATCGCCTCGATCCCGGCCGCATTGGCTCTTTCGACCAGGCTATCACGCGTCCAGTCCCCTGCCGGGTCATTGTCGCGGATGATGTAGAGGCGGCGCAACGCATCAGGGAATGCGATCGCAGCAAGGTGCGCTGCCGAAAGGGCTGCCGCCATGGCCATACCAGGTGCGCCTTCGCGAACGGACAACACGCTTTCGATGCCTTCACCGGCGGCCATGACTTCGCCGGGCAGGCCAAAGCGAACCGCATGGCCGAGCAGGTCTCCCATCGCCTTGCGCGGCGTTTCGATGGGCGCCTTGTCCTTGCCATCGGGTGCAAGCCAGGTGCGATGAACCCCGGTGGTCTGGCCATTGAGGTCTGTGACGGCGGCGACCATCGCTGGCCAAGTCTGGGTGACCTCACCGGTTTCGGGCCGATAGTAGCAGCGGGGATGGAAACGCAGGCTTGCTGGTCCTGGGAGATCTGCAATGCCGCGCCGACGCAAGTAGGTGCCGGCCAATGAACTGCCGATTGGCTGCGACATGGCAAAGAGCCGCTTCGCGGCTTGAACCGAGCCAGATACAGCGCGCGGAAACTTGTGCTGCAACGGTGCGGGCTCTGGATGTGGCAGACTCAGAAAAGCGCGTGCTTCCTCGGCAACATCGGCAAAATCTACCAGTCCCCGTGCCAGTCGGATCAGGTCGAGCAAATCGCCGTGGTCGCCGGTAGCGGCATCCTGCCACTTCCCCGCGGGGCCTTTTGGGGAGTCATTGAGCCGGACGAAGAGGGAGCGTCCCGGTGTGTTGTTTGCGTCGCCAACCAGCCAGTAATTGCCCTGTTTGCGGCCAGCATTGAGGTATCGGCGGCACACCGCCTCGGCTTGGCGGCCGAGACGATGAGCAAGGTCGCTTGCATTCATTTGAGCCATCAGGCCACGAGGAACTGGAAGACCACGCGGCCTGTTGACATCGGCAAATCGGCCATGGCACGTTCCCTTCGAAAGGCGCGCGGAGACCAGACGTCCCACCCTCCGCGCATGGTGATCATTCGGCAGCGATTGAGGCGATTTCTTCGTTCTCGCTTTCCTCGTGCTCCTCATCGTCACCGTCGTCGGTGAGGAATGCCGGAAGCGCCGCTTCGCCCTCATCCTGATCGATAAGGTCGGCGCCGGAGATGCCATCGGGGTCGGCAAGCCGCAGCGGCTCGGGCAACCAGCCAGAATCCGCGAGCAGGCGTTCGGCCTCCTTCGCCATGTCGCCCTTCTTCATATGGTCGATGAGCTGGGCGGCGCGCTCGCCAGCGCCCTCGCGCACGGCCTCGAGAATGCGGGACTTGGTTACGCGGCCGAGGTAGTTGCCGACAGTCGGCCGCCAGCCAACCTGCACCATGTCCAGGCCGGTTTCCCGCGCAAGGCGGTCGGCCTGGTCGAAGCGCAATTGCAGACCGTACTCACTGACGCCCGAACCGCTGTAGGGATTGGGCCGCTCATAAAGCGCGTTGACGCCGTAGCTCACGCAGTGGGCGAGGAGCGCCAGACGGTTCTCCTCGTCGAGCCCGGTCAGCCAATCCCACAGCGCCGTGTCATCGGCAGGGATGCGGTTTTTCCAATGCTCGTTGCGTTCATCGACCGACTTGACCGACATGCTGTCACCCAGCTCCTCAGCCTGGGCCGGGAAGAAGATGTGCCGGACCTGTGCCTCGAGAACGCCGCTCATCGAGCGGTGGTGGAAGGCATCCGAGACGAGCTTGTGGAGCAGCGCCGTCATCGCGATCTGCGGATTCTGGGCAACAGCATCGCGCAATGCCAGCGTGCGGTGGGCAGTCAGCTCGGTCACCAGACGTTCGGGCAGCGGCTTGATGCCGTCTTCCTCTTCGTCCTCGACCGGCACGGACTGACCAACCATGGTGACGACGACAGGCCTGACGGCGTGAGCCAGTGACGGTTCGCTGTACCCTGTCTCGGCGGTTCCGTCATCATCATGGTCGGATGGGATGGGTGCCTCGTCTTCGGGGCGGACATAACCGCGGTCGGCGATCAGCGATCCGTCAGAGTCGATGGTGACGAACACGCCGGCGGTCGCGATCTCGGCGGGCTCATAGCGCATGGGCCGGTTGTCGAGCGCCTCCAGGGCCGCCTCGATCTCACCGAGCCGCTGATCGATTTCGTCCGGCAGCTCGTCGGCGTCCTCATACTGGTCGGTCAGGCGATTGAGTTCGGCCTGCAATCCGGCGCGCGTGGCCTGCTCCTCGTCGATCATTTCGAGCGGCGTGCCGACGATTTCACGCATCCCGTGGGTGACGCCGTAGGGGATGCTGAGGCTCGCCTCGACCCACTTCCATCCCTCCATGGCGATCCGGTCGGCCTCGACGCGGAGCTTTTCGGCGACAAGCCGGTCGAGCAGGCCCACATCCTGAAGCCAACCGCCGTCGTCGGACTGGAACAGATCGCGCAGCACGATGCCGCCGGCCGCTTCATAGGCGTCGATGCCGACGAAAAGCGCCCGTTTATCCGACGCCCGGACGGTGGTCTCGGTGAGCATCCGCCGGATCTGCCAGGGTTCCTTTTGCCAGCTGTCGCGGATCGCTTCCCAGACCTGCTCCTGGCGCGCGTGGTCCTCCGAGACGGCGAAGGCCATCAACTGTTCGAGGGTCATGCCGTCGTCGGCGTAGACCTCGAGCAAGGTGGGCGCGGCGGCCGCAAGGCGCAGACGCTGCTTCACGACATTGACGCCGACGAAAAAGGCCGCAGCGATGGCTTCTTCGGTCATGCCCTTGTCCCGCAGTCCCTGGAAGGAGCGGAACTGGTCGAGCGGATGGAGCGGTACGCGTTCGATGTTTTCGACCAGCGAGACTTCATCGATGAGGATGTCGCTGGCGGCGTCCCCGACGACGCAGGGCACAGGCGTGGTGCGGGCTAGGCGCTTCTGCTTGGCGAGGAGTTCGAGCGCGCGATAACGGCGTCCGCCTGCCGGCACTTCGAACATGCCGGTTTGGACGCCGTCAGCATCCAGCACTGGCCGGACATGCAGCGACTGGATGAGGCCGCGCCGAGCAATGGATTCGGCCAGTTCCTCGACCGACACACCGGCCTTCACGCGCCGGACGTTGGACTGGCTGAGTACCAGTTTGTTAAAGGGGATGTCGCGCGATGACGACAGGCTGATCTTCTGGGCAGCAGTTGCCATGGGTTTACCTTTCGCGACGGGCTGCCCGAAAGCCTCTCTCTCGGACCTCAACCCGTCACGAAGCGAAGCGCCGCCCTCTTCCTTTCGGAGGGGCAGCGCAACGCTGGGGAAACTAAGGCTTTTCCGCAGAGGTCAGTGAACCTGGTCGAGCAGTTTCTTGGCCTTGCCCTCCATATCGAGGCGGGCGTCCTGGTGGGACTTGTCGCGAGCCAGCGCGGTGATGCCCTGGACGAAATCGAAGATCGATTCGGGCGGGCGACCTTCCTCGGCGAGCACGGTCTCAATGATCTTGCCCGTCTCGGCCTTGGAAAATCCGCGCTTACGCAGGAAGTCACTGCGGTCCTCATCGGTGCGGGCAACGATGCGCTCGCGGGCGGCCTGGATGCCGTTCACGAAGGGCTGCGGGGAGGAGTTGGCAAAGCCTTCCAGGGCCGGGGCTGCCTCATGGGCGAAGCGGTTGGCGGCATATTTGCTGTGGCGGATGGTGATTTCCTCGAAATCCTCCACGCCCCACAGATTGCGGTTCTGGCAGACGGCACGCAGGTAGAAGCTCGCCATACCCAGCGTCTTTGCCCCGACCTCGGAGTTCCAGCAGTAGAAACCCCGGAAGTAGAGATCGGGCGATCCGTCGGGCAGCCGTCCTGCCTCGATCGGATTGAGGTCATCGACCAGGAACAGGAACACGTCCCGGTCCGAAGCATAGAGGGTGGTTGTGTCGCGGGTGATATCCACGCGCGGATTGTAGATGCCCGTCGACCAGTCGAGCACGCCCGGCACCTTCCAGCGCGTGTCGCCGGTGCCATTGCCCGCGATCTTCTGCACCGCCTCGACGAGTTCATGATCGTAGATCCGGCCGTAATCAGGCCCCGTTACCGCGCGCAGTTCCAGCCTGCCCCCGGAACGACCATCATCGGTCTCCAGCGTCTTGATCTGTTCGGCCCGGTGCGACGTCAGCCCGTATTGCAGATTGATCGCCGCGAGTGGCGCCGGAAGTTGGCGCAGGTAGGCCGCAGGTGCTCCGACCTGACTTGCCAGCTGGCCGAAGCTCCAATGCGTCGGGGCGACGGGCGCGTCGGCGCCGGGGAGGATGAGCGACAGGCGTTCGGGATCGTTGCGGTTCGCCTCGACATGGATGCGGGCCGTTTCCACAACACGGGTCCGACTGCGCTCGGAACGGCCGCGCACCGAGCGGGCCAGATCACCCAGCGAGAGATACCGCTCATCGTCGGGCCGCGAGAACCACTCCGACGATACGCGACCCACGCGCTCTCCGCGCGAGACATCGACCTTGTAGCCGCCGCTCACATCGCGGCGGGCATCGAGAACCTGCATGTTCATGGGAAAACCTCCATGACGGGCGCCAGAAGCCTCTCTCCCCGCATTTCTCCGTCACGGAAATTCTTGCCCCTCTCTCACTCTTTCCGGGGCGTTGCGGGGTGTCCCCGCAGAAGGGGTAGACAGAGACGCTGGCTCGGCCGCAGGGGAAGACGTTCCCCGAACAACCCCCGTTCTGTTAACGGCGACCAATCGACCTACGCGCTCTCACGTTCTGGCTTTCGTGAAGACGGCGAAGCATCCGCTTAGCGATGTATGGCGCGATCCGTTCGTGCAGTGCCATCAGATCCTCGCGGTGACAGTTCCGGACAATCTTGCCGCTGCCACAGGGGCAAGCCCAATGACCCTTGGGCCAGGCCTGGGACAACAGCCTCAGATGGCAGAGCAACGCTTCTCGCCGGTTGGCGATTCCCAGTGCATCAGCAAATGCTTCTTCCATCCCGGCATCGCCATGGGGCCGCTCGCCGAAAGGCCATTTCCCGGTCTTTTCGAACCAGAACTGGCTGAGAAAATACTCATTGAGCGGGCCGTTGATGAAGCTGCCGATGGAGTGGTTGGGAGCGGTGGCGAGCCAATGTTCCCACACCGTGACGCAGCAATCGCCATCGAGATTGATATGGCGATCGGGGTTGCGAGGAATCCAGTTACCCGTCTCGAAGACCTTGGGCTCAACGGAGGGATAGCGGCAGCTTACCTCCATGCGGATGGCAAATTCCGTGATCGGCCCACCGGGCACGGCAGCCATGCCGCTTTCGGTCACCAGAAACCCGCCCTCGATCAGGATTTGCTCTTCGACAAGCCGAGCGTGCAGCTTGGGTTGATCGAACGCGATCGCCGCCTGAACCGTTTCGAGCGTCAGCAAGTGGGCGGTGACCCTAGGCCTTAGCCCAGGGCTTCGACTGCGAACCGGACTGCTTGATCTGATGGATCGCGTGCTCGGCGCGCCGCATGTCGTCTGCGCTGGCGGCGGTCGCTGCGATCGCAGGCATGCCAAGGGCCGAAGCCGGGACTGCCGCCTTCATCATGCGATCGACGAAGTCTTCACCCAGGTTCTTGCGCAGCTCGGTCGGCATTTCGTCGTACTTGCTGGCGCGCAGGTAGAGACCAAAATCGCGGCGAGCCTGGTCGAGCCATGTGTAGAAATTCGCGCGCTTCTTGGGCTCGCCCACCCACTTGTCGGCGAAGTTCTCGCTCGGGTTCACCGGGTTTGCCACCCATGCCACCCCGTCATGATCCTCGATATAGCGGTCCATGTTGGTCAGGATGCTCTGCAAGGCACCGGCAATGGTCGTCTCTTCGTTGTAGGCATGGGCGGCCAGTGTCGTGATGATGATGGAGATAGGCCGAAATTCGCAATCACCGGCAAACATGCAGTCGCGGTGACGTTTGAGTAGCTGGATCGCGCGCTGGAGCGGCGTCTTCACCTTGTGGTCGGGGATCTGATCGACGCTGGCGGAGATGTGCGCCCGCTTGGCGAAGGCGAGCTTGGCTTCATCGAGCCGCACCTTCATCCGGTTGCGGAACCAGACCGCATACCCGGAGGGGTTGCCGAGAGGCCAGTTGGCCGACGCGATTTCATAGTTGGGCAGGGTATTGTCGGTGATGGCAATGGCGCGCCCGGTGAGATCGGCATCGCTTGCCAAGGCCCGGAACCCCTTTTCGAGCAGAACACCCTGATAGTGCTGGGCATCCGGCAGGGCGGGCAGGATGTCCATGTGGAACTGCGCCCCTGCGGCATAGTTGAGCGTCCAACAGCGCCGGCCCTCGTCCGGGTCGGCCATGCCATGTGCCTCCGCGTAAAGCGCGACCTCGCGGCCCACCGCCTCCTTCAGGGTCTTCTGGGTGAAGTCGGCCTTGGTGGCCTCAAGCCGACAGACGAGATCGACGTCGTATTCCTCGGCATCCGTAAACGGGCGCGTCACGGTGCCAAGCAGGAACGAGCCTTGCGGCGAGATTGCGGGCTTGAACTGCGCGATCTCGGATTCGGGACGATCGAGCCAGTTGCCGATGGCATGGTAGCGGTTGCTGGCCTCCTCAAACTTGGAGGGCGGAATATCGAGCGCTTCGGCCATCCGTTCGAGGATGTCGTCGTGCGACTTGGCGAGATTCTTATCGTAGATGGTCATGATGTCACCTGTAGTGCGGCACGAATTCTTCGGCCGGCGCGCCGAAGAATTGCGGATGGAGAATGGGCTTCTGAATGCGGGCCTCGGCAAAGGCCCGGTCCTTCAGGCTGCGGATGCGGCTGGTGTCGTCGAGCGAATAGAAGCCGTCGGGCACTGGCTGGGAGACCCGGTAGATCGCCTTGCGATCATGGGGGTCGCCGGTCAGAATCTGTGCAATACCAAGCGATCCGTGAGATTGGCCGGCCATGAACAGACTGGCCATCTGCGGAGCAAGGCGCGCGGCACCATAGGCCTCGCGAACAAGCTTGATGTCGTCGAGGCAGCCGATGCTCAGGACGCGGATTTCGTCAGCTGACCAACCCAGCGTCGCCACCGCCTCCACCACCGCGATGCCGGTCGGATTGTTCGCCCACATTCCGCCATCGGCGAGCCCGACGTCATTGGCCGTCACATGCTGGGCGAAATACGTGGGAGCCGCCGCCGTGGCCAAGGCCGCATCGATGGCCAGTTCCTTGAAGTCGGTCCGCAGGCGCGGATGGTGCGCGGTCTTAAAGATGTAGACGCCCTGGGTCTGGGGATGCCACGCCGGGATGACGAGCCGGGTCTGGGCTTCGCCAAGCTTGCGATCCCCCAGCACGCCATGAAGCGCATCGCGCAAGGGCTGCGTGCTGTATTTTGGACCCCAGAACAGCCAGCGCCCGGTCCGGACACGGCGATCGATCCAGCCAGCAATGCCGGTGCGGGTCTGCGCGAAGATCGCCGGCCCTTGCTCTTCGTAGAGCTTGAGGATGTCGGAAGCGCGCATGCCGAGCGCGAGGCCAATCGCGATGATGCCGCCGGTCGAGGTGCCGGAGATCAGGTCGAAATAGCGGCCAATGGGCTCGCCAAGGTCCTGTTCGAGGTTCGCGAGGAACGCGGCCGGGAACGTGCCACGGATACCGCCACCATCGATGGTCAGTATCCGCTTCACGGGCCTATCCTCGGGCACGGGCATGATCGGCTGGCTGGCCATGCTCAGTACTTCTTGTCCTTGGGCGGGCACGGATCGTTGCCCGGGGCCACGGTGTCCGAGTCGCGCCAGCGGCCATCGCGCCCCTGAATGCGGACCTCGCCGCCGCCGAGGTTGCGCACCGTCTGCTTGGCGGCCTGTTCGGCAGCCTTCTGGGTGGTATGAACGCTGCTTGCGCGTTCGCCGCCGGGAGCCTGAACGGCCCAGCCCCGCGGATGCTTGGTAACGTATCGATCGGCCATGGCGGCCCCCTTTCGGCGTTGACTCACTAACACCATGAGAGTAGAAACTATACGTGACTTTTGTCAAGTACGTATAGTTTCTACTCTCATTAAGGGCGATTGGGTGCGCTGGGGAATCGAGCAAAGGCTTGAATTTATTGAGTTCCGCTTGTTCTGGGAGGGGACGATCAACCGCGCTGATATCGTGGATTACTTCGCTGTGTCGGTTCCGCAGGCGTCGAAAGACCTCGCCCTCTACCAAGAGCGTGCGCCCGGAAACATGGAGTACGACAAGCGCGGCAAGCGGTACGTTGCCGCCGACAAGTTCATGCTGCGGTTCCTGAACCCTGACCCTTACGTCTACCTCTCGCAGCTGCGCTCGGTGGCCGAAGGCGCGGTTCCGTCACACGAATCGTGGATTGCCAATTTGCCGAGCGCGGATGTGGCTCTGACGCCCAAGCGCGACATCGACATGGAGGTCCTGCGCAAGGTGCTCGACGCGGTGCGGGAGGGCGCCTCGATCGAAGTTTTCTACCAGTCCATGAACGCTGCGCGGCCGGAGTCCACGTGGCGGCGCATTACCCCGCATGCGTTCGGCCATGACGGCTTTCGCTGGCACGTTCGGGGGTTTTGCCACCTCGAGCATAAGTTCAAGGACTTCCTCTTGCCGCGCATTCTCGAGGTTCGCGGGAAGGACAAGCCGGGCGCCACTGGCGAAGAGGACTGGCTCTGGAACAACTATTTCGATGTCCAGATCGGACCGCACCCTGATCTGACCGACAGCCAGAAAAAGGTTGTGGCGAAGGATTATGGGCTGGACCACGGCAACGGCGTGCTCAGCGTTCGCTATGCGATGCTGTTCTATGTGCTCAAGCGGCTGGGGCTGCTAGGGGATGCTGCCAAGCAGAGCGCTCGCACTCAGCATATTGTTACGATAAACCGCAAAGAAACAGAGGCTGCGCTTGAGAAAGCGGAGTTGCGTTTGTGACGGTATGGGGATGTGACAAGTAATGGGGGCGAGGCTTGAGGACATCAAGAACGGCGCATCTGTGCGAGGTATTGCCTCGACGCAGTCGGCGCAGGTTCTATCCGTGGATTGGATTGGCGATCAGGCGATCAATGTCGTCTACCGCGATCACAACGGCACGGTGGCCGAGTCGGTTCTCTATCGCGACGATGAACATCGCCTGGAAGTAGAGCAGAACGGGCGGCCTTGGTCGTTCGATGCCGACGGCGAACTGTTGCGACTTGTGACCGAGGCCAACCGCATCAAGCTGGCCCACTACTTCGATCCCTATCTCGCCATCCACACCAGCTTGGTCGATCCGTTGCCGCATCAGATTTCGGCGGTTTACGGCGAGATGTTGCCCCGCCAGCCTCTGCGCTTCCTGCTGGCGGACGATCCCGGCGCCGGCAAGACCATCATGGCCGGTCTGCTGATCAAGGAACTGATCGCGCGCAGCGATCTTGAGCGCTGCCTCGTGGTTGCCCCGGGCAGCCTGGTCGAACAGTGGCAGGATGAGCTTGGCCAGAAGTTCAATCTCGAGTTCGACATCCTCAGCCGCGACATGATCGAGAATTCCCGGTCGGGAAATCCGTTCAGCGACCGTGATCGACTGATCGTTCGCCTGGACGTCCTGGCGCGCAACGAAGACCTTCAAGACAAGCTCATGAGCGCCCGCGAATGGGACCTCATCATCTGCGACGAAGCCCATCGCATGTCGGCCACCTATTTTGGCGGCGAGGTCAAATATACCCGGCGCTACCAGGTCGGACAGAAGCTCGGGCAGGCCTGCCGTCACCTGCTGCTCATGTCGGCAACGCCGCATAACGGTAAGGAAGAGGACTTCCAGCTGTTCATGGCCCTACTCGACGGCGACCGGTTCGAGGGCCGGTTCCGCGACGGCGTCCACTATGCCGACACCGCCGACATGATGCGGCGCCTGACCAAGGAAGAGCTGCTCAAGTTCGATGGGCGACCGCTTTTCCCTGAGCGGCGGGCGCGGACGGTGAAGTACCAGCTGTCGGAGGGCGAGGCCGCCCTTTATACCGCTGTGACCGAATATGTGCGCACCGAGATGAACCGGGTGCAGCGCTTCGCCGAAGGGGATGGCAAGAAGCGGAACAATGTCGGCTTCGCCTTGCAGATCCTCCAGCGCCGCCTCGCTTCGTCGCCGGCTGCGATCTACCAGTCCCTGAAACGCCGCCGCGAACGACTGGAAAACGAGCTGGCCGAAGCCCGGCTTGCCTCGAAGGGGCGGCGCGTCGGGATCGAGGAGCCGAAGTTCAGCGCGGACATGCTCCGCAATATCGAGGAATATGGGCAGGAGGAAATCGACGAGCTTGAAGATCTGATCTCGACCGGCGCGACGACTGCAGAGACGGTCGAGCAGTTGGCGCTCGAGGTCGAGACGCTCAAGGGGCTCGAGACAATGGCGCTCGGCGTGCTGCGCTCAGGCGTCGATACCAAGTGGTCCCAGCTGAACCAGATTCTCGACGACGATTTGATGATTGATGGGTCGGGCAATCGCCGCAAACTCATCATCTTCACCGAGCCAAAGGACACGCTTCACTACCTGCTGGACAAGGTGCGCGCCCGTCTCGGCAATCCCGAGGCCGTGGACGTCATCCATGGCGGTGTGTCGCGTGAGGAGCGCCGCAAGGTTGTCGAACGCTTCATGCAGGACAAGGACATGCTGGTCCTGATCGCCAATGACGCCGCCGGTGAAGGCGTGAACCTCCAGCGCGGCCATCTGATGGTGAATTACGATCTGCCCTGGAACCCCAACAAGATCGAACAGCGCTTCGGCCGCATCCACCGCATCGGCCAGACCGAGGTGTGCCACCTGTGGAACCTTGTTGCCGCTGACACGCGCGAGGGCGAGGTCTATGCCCGCCTGCTTGAGAAGCTGGAGGCTGCGCGCGAAGCTCTCGGCGGCCGGGTCTATGATGTGCTTGGCGAACTGTTTGAGGGTACGGCGCTCAAGGATCTGCTGTTTGAAGCCATCCAGTACGGCGAACAGGAGGAAGTGAAGGCACGCCTGTTCCGTCAAGTCGATGGTGCTGTCGATCAAGGACACTTGCTCGAACTGCTTCGCCGCCGGGCGCTTACCAACGACACAATGCCCGAGGCCAAGGTCGAGGAACTGCGCCTCGACATGGAGCGGGCAGAAGTGCTGCGCCTTCAGCCGCACCACATCCAGAGCTTCTTCGTTGAAGCTTTCCAGCACCTCGGCGGGCGCATCAAGCGCCGCGAAGAAGGGCGCTGGGAGATCACCCATGTCCCGGTACGCATCCGCGAGCGGGATCGCCAGATCGGCACGGCCGCGCCGGTTCAGAAGCAGTATGAGCGCATCTGTTTCGAGAAGAGCAAGATCAACCAGCAGCCTGTGGCCGCATTCGTCTGCCCCGGGCATCCGCTGCTGGAGGCGGTGATCAGCCTAATCCGCGAGCAATATGACCAGATCATGCGGCAAGGTGCGATCCTCCTCGACGATACCGATGCCGGCGATACGCTGTCCGCTATCTTCCTGCTGGAACACAGCATCCAGGACGGTCGCATGACGAGCCTTGGCAAGCCGCATGTGATTTCGCAGCGGCTTCAGTTCGCGGCGATCGACAAGACCGGACACGCCGTCAACGCGGGTATTGCTCCCCACCTCAATCTCCGCCCGGCTAAACCGGAGGAGGTCGATGCCGTGCGCGACCTTCTCGACGAGGATTGGCTGACGACCGAGCTGGAGAAGGTCGCCATTCGGTTCGCCACAGTCGAGTTGGCGCAGGGCCATGTCGCGGAGGTCAAGGCGCGGCGTATCCCCGAGATTGACAAGGTCGAGAGCGAGGTTCGCGCTCGCCTCAAGAAGGAAATCAATTACTGGGATTCGCGTGCTTTCGAACTGAAGGAGGAGGAGAAGGCGGGCAAGAAGACTCGGCTCAGCTGGCAGAATGCCCAACGCCGTGCCGAGGATCTGGCGGAGCGTCAGAAGCGCCGGATGGATCAGCTCGAGAAGGAGCGGTTCATTTCATCGCAGCCGCCGCGGGTCCGTGGTGGCATGGTGGTCATACCGCGCGGCCTGCTGGAAGAGCGCCGGGCTCCAGTCATGCCGAACCGCTTTGCCGAAGATCCGGCGGCGCGCCGGGCCATCGAGCTTGCCGCGATGGAAGCGGTAATGGCGGCGGAGCGCGCGTTGGGGAACAGCCCAGTCGATGTGTCAGCCCAGAAAATCGGCTACGACATCGCCTCGCATGATCCGGACACCGGCCATCTGCGCTTCATTGAAGTGAAGGGGCGGATCGACGGTGCGAATTCAGTGATGATCACACGGCAGGAGATCATCACTTCGCTCCACGAGCCAGAGAAGTTCATTCTGGCGGTCGTGTCGGTCAACGGCGGTTTTGCGCATGCGCCGCGCTATGTGCGTGGCCCTCTGCTGGATCGTGAGCCATCCTTTTTGGAGACGGCCGTTCAGTTCCATTTGCCACGGTTATTGGAACGTGGGGGGGAGCCAGCATGAAACGGAAAACAGAGAAATATTCCGTCGTCTATTCATTTAATGGACGATGGGAAAAATCTCTTGTTCGCAAAAAGGTGAAGGTGTTTTTCCGAAAAAGGAGGCCAGTACTGCCCCCCGACCGCGTATTTTTCTATGTTGGCGTTCCGGTTAAAAAGATAATTGGATTCTCAGATCTCAATTTTATTGAGAAAGTCGGGCTCGATGAAGCCATAAAATGTAAAGACGAAGGCTGCATTACGGAAGCTGAACTGGAAAGATACATTGGGCCCGACGGATATGTATTCGCCATCCACTTAAAAGAGGCGATCATTTTTGAAAATCCGATGGATCTCGAATCTTTGAGAAATGAGTTCAGCTTCAACCCTCCTCAAAGCTTCTCAAATTTAAGTGCCAATTTCGAGCGCCGCCTCGTGGAGAATAGATAGTGAAGAAAAAGCTCATCGAAGTTGCCATTCCACTCGAGGCGATCAATGAAGCTTCAGCCAGAGAGAAGTCGATCCGGCACGGGCATCCATCGACTATGCATTTGTGGTGGGCGCGACGGCCGCTTGCTGCCTGCCGTGCAGTGCTTTTCACTCAGCTCGTAGACGATCCGTCGAGCCACCCCGACAAGTTCCCCACGCATGACGCTCAGGAGGCGGAACGTAAGCGGCTGTTCGCTATCATTGAGAAGTTGGTGCAGTGGGAGAATTCCACGAATGAGGAAGTGCTAGAAGAGGCGCGGGCAGAGATCCGACGGAGTTGCGGTGGTGAACTGCCGCCAGTCTACGATCCATTTTCCGGTGGCTGCTCCATTCCGTTAGAAGCGCAAAGGCTCGGTCTTCCTGCCTTTGGATCTGATCTAAATCCTGTCGCGGTAATGATCGGCAAAGCGATGATCGAGATTCCCCCGAAATTCAAAGACGGTGGGCCAATTCATCCCGACATTAGAGAGCGACAGTTTTACCGAAATTCCGAAGGTCTAGCTGAGGATGTACGTCACTACGGCGAATGGATGCGCGATAGGGCTTTGGACCGCATAGGCCATCTTTATCCGCCCGTGACCCTGCCGAAAGAACTTGGCGGCGGAGACGCGACAGTGATCGCCTGGATCTGGGCAAGGACAGTGCCCAGCCCGGACCCAGCATTTTCGGGTGTTCACGTGCCTATCGCGTCGAGTTTCCTTTTGAGTTCCAAGAGCGGCAAAGAGTCGTGGGTGGAACCAATCATCGACAAGCAGGCAAAGACCATCTCCTACCGAGTTAGGAACGGGGGAACAAAGGAACAGATCGCGGCGGCAAAGGAAGGTACCAAGGCGGGTCGCGGCGCCAATTTCAGCTGCCTCATCTCAGATACAGCAATCACTCCAGAATACGTGAAACGGCACGGTAAAGCTGGAAGCATGGGACAAACTCTGATTGCCATCGTCGCTGAAGGCAATCGGAGCCGGGCCTTTGTTTCGCCAACCGCAGAGCACGAAGCGCTGGCGTTCTCTGCGAAGCCGCACTGGGAGCCCGCAACCAGCCTGCCGAATGATCCGCGCAATTTCTGGACTGTGGATTATGGCCTGACAACCTTTGGCGACCTCTTCACTGATCGCCAGTTGGTTGCGCTGAACACCTACAGTGAGTTGGTGCACGAAGCGCGAACCCAAATCGAGGCAGACGCCTTGGCGGCGGGCCTCTCATCTGACGGAAAGCCTTTGCGCGAGGGCGGAACTGGCGCGAAGGCCTATGCTGAAGCCGTGAGTGTATATTTAACATTCGGCATTAGTAGACTTGCAGACATTTGTAACTCACTTTGCGTTTGGTCTAGCTCCGCCAATCAGGCGGTCCATCTTTTTGGTCGACAATCCATTCCTATGGTCTGGAGCTTCGCCGAGACCGGACTGTTCTCTGATATGGCCGGAGACTATAGAACATCACTCAATAGCATAATTAAAGTTTTACTGAGATTTTCACCTGCCGCCCTTGGATACGAAACTCAATCAGACGCTCAATCAAATAAATATACTAGTGATGCGGCCATATCTACAGACCCGCCATACTATGACAATATAGGTTATGCAGATCTATCTGACTTCTTTTACGTGTGGATGAGTTCCGCACTCAAATCTGTTTATCCCGAGATTTTTAGCGTTTTGGCAACGCCGAAAGCGGATGAACTAGTCGCTGCCCCTTACCGTCACGGTGGCAAGGAGGCTGCCGAGAACTTCTTCCTTAGCGGCATGACTGCCGCCATTGCGAAAATGGCAAGCCAATCTTCTGGGGAGTACCCTGCTGCAATATTTTACGCATTCAAGCAGAGTGAGGTGGCCGCCGAAGGAATAAGCTCCACGGGTTGGGCAACTTTTCTTTCAGCAGTGATGAACGCCGGGTACGCCATAGTCGGGACTTGGCCGGTCCGGACGGAACGCGATACCGGTCTAAAAGTCGGCATGAATGTTCTTGCGAGCTCGGTCGTTCTGGTTTGCCGGAAGAAAGAGGTCGATGCAGAATCTATTACTCGTGCAGAGTTCATCAGGGCATTGAAGCGTGAATTGCCACCGGCCATTGCTGAACTTCAGGCGGCTAATATCACCCCGGCAGACATGCCGCAGTCGGCTATCGGCCCAGGAATGGGCGTTTTTTCCCGATACAAGGCAGTCCTCGAATCCGACGACAGCCCCATGGCAGTGAAGACTGCGCTTCAGCTGATCAACCGTGAATTGGACGAATATCTGGGCGGCATCCAAGGTGAATTTGATGCCGACACGCGCTTCACTATCACGTGGTTCGAGCAGAACGGCATGGGCAAAGGCGATTACGGAACGGCCAATAGCATTGCCACGGCACGCGGTATTTCTGTCGAGAGTGTTAAACATGCCGGAATCGTCGAAAGTGCGGCCGGCAAGGTTCGCATTCTGTCTCGTGACGAGCTCTCAAATGACTGGGAGCCTGAGAGTGACAATCACCTGACGGTTTGGGAATGCCTGCAACACTTGGTCAAGCGCCACGAAAAGGGCGGAATCTCTCATGATTCAGTGGTCTTGCTGAAGAAGCTCGGCACCCAAGCTGAGGCAGTGAAGGATCTCGCCTACTGCCTTTTCGACATCAGCGCGAACAAACGGAAAGATGCGAAAGAAGCCATGGCTTACAACGGGCTGATTGCAGACTGGACGGAAATGACGCGACAAGCAGCGGCGATCCACGACACGAGCGGAAATCGCCAGATCCGCATGGATATTTGAGGGGTATAGGGCGTGGCAAAAAGCACCCGTCAGTATGTTTTCGAAGGCATGGAGCTGCTGCCGGCGGCGCTCATCCCGTTCGTAGAAAAGCGGCTGGAAAACTCCCTCAAGGGCCATTGGCAGGTCCAGGTCCTTGAGAAGCTGCCAAGCCTGCGGCCCAACAGCAGCGGTGAGGTCGGGTGGGATCAGGCCGCCTTGTTCAACGCGATGGACCGCTTCTGGGGCGAGGCATTCAAGACCGTTCTCGGCCGTGCCGAGCGGTCGTTGGTGAACGAACTTGGTGATGTGCGGAACAAGCTCTCCCACAACGAGAACTTCACATACGACGATGCCGAGCGTGCCCTCGATACGATGCGACGCCTCATGGAAGCAATCAGCGCGGGTGAGACGGCAGAGCAGCTGTCCAAGATGCGCGATACCATCCTGCGGACGAAGTTTTCCGAGCTTCAGCGCAACGAGGAACGCCGCAAGACGCAGCGTCTGGAAATCTCGGTCGAGACTGTGGCGGGCCTGCTGCCATGGCGTGACGTGGTCGAGCCCCATCAGGACGTTGCCACCGGTGAGTTTCAGCAAGCGGAATTCGCGGCCGACCTCGCCAAGGTTCATTCAGGCAGCGCGCCGCCGGAATATCGCGATCCACGCCAGTTCTTCAGCCGCACCTACCTGACGGAGGGTCTTAGTGCGCTGCTGGTCGGCGCAGCCAAACGGCTGTCTGGCAGCAGCGGCGATCCCGTCGTCGAACTCCAGACCAACTTCGGCGGCGGCAAAACCCACTCGATGCTGGCCCTCTACCATATGGCCGGCCCTACGCCGACGCAGGACCTCTCGGGTCTCGACCAATTGCTTGAACAGCATGGCCTGAGCGTCCCGAACAGCATCAACCGTGCCGTTCTCGTCGGCACATCGCGCGGACCGCAGGACGTCTTGAACGCCGAAGGTGGCCGCAAGATCCGCACCACCTGGGGCGAACTGGCATGGCAGCTCGGTGGTGTCGAAGCCTTCGACATGATTGCCGAGAATGACGCCAACGGTATCGCGCCCGGTTCTCATCTGCTTGAAGCGATTTTCAAGAAGTTTGCGCCGTGCCTCATTCTGATCGACGAATGGGTCGCTTACCTCCGCCAAGTCTACAAGGTCGAGGGGCTACCCTCCGGGTCGTTCGACGCGAACCTTTCGTTCGTTCAGTCTCTGACGGAGGCCGTTAAAGCCAGCCCCGGCACCTTGCTGGTTGCGTCGTTGCCGGCATCGCAGATCGAAGTCGGCGGCGAAGGTGGGCAGGAAGCTCTCGCCCGCCTCAAGCAGACGTTCAGCCGCGTGGAATCGTCATGGCGCCCTGCGAGCCAGGAAGAGAGCTACGAGATCGTTCGCCGACGGCTTTTCAAGGAAATCCCGGGCGACAAGTTCCATCATCGCGACAACACGCTGAAGCAGTTTGCGAAGCTGTATCGCGAAAATGCCGATGATTTCCCGCAAGGCTGCGCAGACGAAGATTACCGGCGCAAACTGGAAAAGGCCTACCCGATCCACCCCGAACTGTTCGACCAGCTCTATACCAGTTGGGGCTCGCTCGAAAAATTCCAGCGAACGCGCGGCGTGCTGCGATTAATGGCACAGGCCATTCACGAACTTTGGATGAACGGCGACCCTTCGGTCATGATCATGCCGGGCAGCGTTGCAGTTAGTTCGCCCCGCGTCGAACCGGAGCTGCTGCATTACCTTGACGTTAGCTGGCAGTCGATCATTGCTGGCGATGTCGATGGAACGGCCTCAACGCCCTACAAGATCGATCAGTCGGCTCCCAACCTCAATCGCTATTCAGCGACGAGGCGTGTGGCCCGCGCCATCTTCATGGGGACTGCACCGACCCATCAGCAGCAGAATACGGGCCTTGATGACAAGCAGATCAACTTGGGCGTCGTCCAGCCCGGTGAGCGCCCCGCGATCTTCAGCGATGCGCTACGCCGTCTGACCAACCAGGCGAAGTTCATGCATGCCGACCTTGGTCGGTATTGGTATTCGATGTCAGCGAGCCTCAATCGCATTGCGGCCGACAAAGCCGGACAGATCGAAGCCGCGCTTGTCGATATGAACATCGATGCCGAGCTGGGCAAATACGTGAATGGCTTGGCCGATCGTGGTCATTTCGATGCGGTCCAGGTCGCGCCCACCACCTCGGCGGAGGTGCCTGACGAAGCGGGCGGTGTGCGTGCCGTAGTCCTGGGGGTTGCTCACCCCCATCATGGCCGGGACGGCTCTGATGCCCTTAAAGAGGCAAAGGACATCCTGTTGCAGCGGGGCAGCACGCCTCGTGTCTACCGCAACATGCTCGTCTTCATCGCTGCGGATGCCCGCCAGCTCGACCATTTGAAGGACGCGGTGCGGTCGGTTCTGGCGTGGGGAGAGATTGTTCGGGACAAGGAGCGTCTGGAACTTCGCCCCAGCGACCAAAAGCTTGCTGAGGCGAAGTTGACCGAAGCGAAGGAAACGATGAAGACGCGCCTGAAAGAAGCGTGGTGCTATCTGCACTACCCTTCTCAGGAGCGCGCGCAGGCTGACGTAGAGTGGGTTTCCGGAAAGATTCCTGCCCAGGATGGATTGCTGGCACGGGCGAGCAAGAAGCTGGTCGCCGATGAAGGATTGCTCACCGAACTCGGGCCGACGCGCCTGGATCGAGATCTCCAGAAATACATCTGGAACGGCAAACCGCACCTCAGCCTGAAAGACCTGCGGGAATATCTCAACCGCTACATTTACTTGCCCCGCCTGAAAAATCAGGAGGTGTTGATCAAGGCCGTTCAAGCGGCGGTGACCGGCATGCTGCCTGGCCCGTTTGCTTACGCCGAGCGCTGGGATGAGAAGTCAGGCACGTATCTTGGCCTGGCGATCGAGCGAGCGACGAATGCGACTGTCGTGATCGACGGGGACAGCGTGATCATCAAGCCCGATGCCGCGGAGGCGCACCGTCCGGCACCGACGCAGCCGACATCAGGCAGTGGAGAGACCGGCGACGGTGGCGGCGGAGAACCGGCGCCAGGTCCCGGAGAGACCCCGCCGGGAGGTCCGCCTGAGACGCCGCCAACGGAAAAGGTGCCGACCCGCTTTACTGGTGCCGTCATGATCTCAGCCGATCGGCCTGCGAGAGACATCCACCAGATCGTGGAAGCCATTGTCGAGCAACTCACGACCCTGCCCGGTAGCGCTGTGAAGCTCAGGCTCGAAATCGAGGCCGATGTCCCATCTGGTCTCGATCGAGCAAAGGTCAGGACGCTGGTTGAGAACGCCAACACCTTGGGTTTCGTTGAGAGGTCGATCGAATAGCTTATGCTGACGCTCGGCGAAGCCCAGGCCATCGAAAACCTGGCGGACTTGCTCTATGATTTCCTCCCCGGCAGTGGGAATTCGCGAACGGCATTTCCGATCGCGGCGGACCAAGCTGGGGTAGGAGAATTTTGGACGGGAGGGAGCAAGCGACCCGCAGTCGTCCAGCTCCTGACCACGACTCTTGAGCAACGACGGTCGCATTTCACCAAGCTGATTTTGGCCATCGTTCGACAATCGATGACCTACCGGCGCGGCAAAGGGAATCCCCTGAGCCGCAGCGAGATCGATCGCCTGAACACCCTCTTACCGGGTGTTCAATTCAAAATCCCTGATCTGCTCGATCCCGCCTTCCTGAGCACGTTTCCAGAACCTAATGGCGCAGCAAGTGAGCCACCGTCGCAAGACCTCGGCGCTGCCAAACGACAAGAACTCGGGGCATTGCTCATCGAGATTTCTGGGTTGGCCCCTCAAATTCGCGGGCTGCGCTTTGAGGGCTTCATCAAAGACCTGTTTGCGGGCTTCGGCCTCGCATCACGCGAATCGTTTCGCGTCGTTGGCGAGCAGATCGACGGCAGCTTCAAGCTGCAAGGCCATACCTATCTGGTCGAAGCAAAGTGGCACGGCCCCAAGATCGGCTTTGCTGATCTGATGACCTTTTCGGGAAAGGTCTCTGGCAAGGCCGCTTGGTCACGTGGGCTGTTTGTCAGCTATTCCGGATTTACCGATGAAGGGCTTGAGGCCTTTGCTCGTGGACGGCAGACCAACCTCATTTGCATGGATGCGCTCGATCTCCATCAGGCTCTGTCCGGCACGGTGTCCCTGATCGATGTGCTAGAGGAAAAGGCTCGCAGAGCCGCTGAGACGAATCGGGCGTTTGTGCCTGTCCGCGACCTCAATCTACGGGGCAGTTGAGAATTTTGGCGAGGCAGGCTCTCGACGTTTGCAACGCCTTCCTGACGAGAGCCGGCTCATATCGTCGCGTAAGCAGAATCCGGTCTCGCGTAAGCGGATATTTTGGCTTGCGTAAGCAGCGTCGATGCTACGCGTCTGGGCGCGTGCCGCCCGCAATCGACCAGCGTGAGCCGCAGAAAACCGCTCAAAATAGCCGGCTGGATGATGAACTCCGCCGGGAGGCACCCAAATACCGCCATTTCTGCGGGTTTCGTTGCTTACGCGGCGCTTACTTTTGTGGTTTTGCAGGGCGCGTAAGCAGAAAAAGCGACCCGTAGGATCGCTTAACTGCTTGCTTTTCCGTGGAAAAACTGGAGCGGGCGAAGGGATTCGAACCCTCGACCCCAACCTTGGCAAGGTTGTGCTCTACCCCTGAGCTACGCCCGCTCTGGCGGCCGGAGGAAGTGTCCCTCTCGGCGGGTGGGGGGCAACTAGCAGCGGCTTCCCACCTCGGCAAGGGAGAATCTGCATAAAGTCATTTTTTTCCGCTCAGGCCCGATTTGCCCCCACGCCCTCACGACTTTATCCGGCTTGCGGCCTGGCGGTGATCCAACCTATGCTACCATTTTGCCCGTTAAATCATTGAGCAACGACGGATATGATCGCTCTTCGCCCTGGAGGCGGAGCGCCGGAGGAGGAGCACGCATGCCAGAACCATTGACCCGCCGTGGCCTGCTTCAGGGCAGCGCGGCGGCGGCCGCTGCCGTTCCCGTGCTGGGCGAGGCGCAGGCCGCAGCGTCCGGCCGCCCGCAAAGCCAGAAGGAGCAAGCCCGCATGAGCGCAGTAGGACTGACCGTGAACGGCCGCGAGGTGCATCTGCAACTCGATCCCCGCACGACCCTGCTCGACGCGCTGCGCGAACATCTGCACCTGACCGGCACGAAAAAGGGCTGCGACCACGGGCAGTGCGGCGCCTGCACCGTGATCGTGGAGGGGCGGCGGATCAACAGCTGCCTCACCTTGGCCGTGATGCATGAGGGCGACCATGTGACCACTATCGAGGGTCTCGGCACGCCGGAGAAGCTTCACCCCATGCAGCGCGCCTTCATCACCCATGACGGCTATCAATGCGGCTATTGCACGCCCGGCCAGATCTGTTCCGCGGTGGCTGTGCTGGCGGAGATTGAGGCTGGCATACCCAGCCATGTTACCGAGGAGTTGGACCGGGTGGCCTTTTCCGAGAGCGAAGTGCGCGAGCGGATGAGCGGCAATATCTGCCGCTGCGCCGCCTATCCCAATATCGTCGCGGCGATCAGCGAAGTCGCCGGCCAAGGAACGGGGAAGGACAAGGCATGAGGCCCTTCACCTACAGCCGCGCCGCCAGCGTCGAGGAGGCGGCAAGCACCGCTGCCGCCACCCAGGGCGCGCGCTTCATCGCGGGCGGCACCAATCTGCTCGACCTGATGAAGCTTCAGATCGAGACGCCCACCCATCTGATCGACGTCAACCACCTCGGCCTTGATCGTATCGAGCCGACGGCGGAAGGCGGCATCAGGATCGGGGCGATGGTCCGCAATACCGATCTGGCCGCCGACAAGGTCGTCCGCCGCGATTATGCGGTATTGAGCCGGGCCCTGCTGGCGGGCGCTTCGGGGCAGCTGCGCAACAAGGCGACGACGGGCGGAAATCTGCTCCAGCGCACCCGCTGCCCCTATTTCTATGACACGCGCATGCCCTGCAACAAGCGTGTTCCGGGCAGCGGCTGCGGCGCGCTCAAGGGGATGAGCCGCAGCCTCGCCATATTGGGGACCAGCGATGCCTGCATCGCCCAGCACCCTTCCGACATGGCGGTGGCGCTTCGCCTGCTTGACGCGCAGGTCGACGCCGTGGGGGCCGACGGCAGCCGCCGGTCCATCCCGATCGCCGATTTCCACCTGCTGCCCGGCGAAACGCCGCATATCGAAAATGCGTTGAAACCCGGCGAACTCATCACGTCCGTCACGCTGCCCACGCCCCTGGGCGGCACCCATGTCTATCGCAAGGTGCGCGACCGGGCCTCCTATGCCTTCGCGCTGGTCTCCGTCGCGGCGGTGTTCGCGAAGGACGGGCAGGCGCGCTTCGCCTTCGGCGGCATAGGGGCCAGGCCCTGGCGCACCGATGCCGCCGATGCGGCGGCTCCATCCGGCGCGGCGGCCGTGGCGGAGGCTGCGCTCACCGGCGCGCGTCCCACGGCGCATAATGCGTTCAAGCAGCAACTGACCGCCCGCACGCTTGCTTCGATCTACCGTCAGAAGGGGGCCTGAGCCATGAAGTTCGACACGCCCGCCACCACCAACCCGATCGACCGGGGCCGCGTCATCGGCATTCCCCATGACCGCATTGATGGCGCCGCCAAGGTCACCGGAACCGCACCCTATGCCTATGAGCGGCATGATGCCGCGCCCAATGCCGCCTATGGCTGGATGGTCGGATCGGCCATCGCCAAGGGGCGGATCAGCGCCATGGACCTGCGCGCCGCCGAAGCCGCGCCCGGGGTGCTGGGCATCGTCACGCACCAGAATGCCGGACCGCTTGGCAAGGGCAATCATAACACGGCCCATCTGCTCGGCGGTCCGCAGATCGAACATTATGAACAGGCGGTGGCGCTGGTGATCGCCGACACGCTGGAAAATGCGCGCGACGCCGCGCGGCTCGTCCGCATCGACTATGCGCCGGAACAGGGGCGTTTCGATCTGGCGGTGGAACGGGACAAGGGCTCAGCCCCGCAGGACGGCGACGGAACTTCCGATACCAGGACGGGCGATTTCGAGGCCGGCTTTGCCAAGGCTGCGGTGAAGATCGACCAGCACTACACCACGCCCGACCAGAGTCACGCGATGATGGAACCGCATGCGACGATCGCCGCCTGGAACGGCGACCGGCTGACGCTCTGGACATCGAACCAGATGATCGCGTGGAGCGTGGGAGATCTGGCAAAGACGCTGAAGATTCCCAAGGAGAATATCCGCCTTGTCTCGCCCTATATCGGTGGCGGCTTCGGTGCGAAGCTGTTTCTGCGCGCCGATGCATTGCTGGCGTCGCTGGGCGCGCGCCTGGTCGGGCGGCCGGTCAAGGTGGCGATCGCGCGGCCGCAAATCCCCAACAACACCACCCATCGGCCCGCCACCATCCAGCGCATCCGCATCGGCGCCGACCGGCAGGGGGTGATCGACGCCATCGCCCATGAGGTGTGGTCGGGCGACCTGCCGGGCGGCGAGCCGGAAATGGCTGCGCAGCAGACGCGCCTGCTCTATCGCGGCGCCAACCGGATGACGGCGCATCACCTGGCCACCCTCGACCTGCCGGAGGGCAATGCCATGCGGGCGCCGGGCGAGGCCGTCGGCCTTCTGGCGCTGGAGGTCGCGATGGACGAACTGGCGGAAGCCTGCGGTGTCGATCCGGTGGAACTGCGCATCCGAAACGATGTGCAATATGATCCCGAAGCTGGGCCGCAGCGTCCCTTTTCCAGCCGGAAACTGGTCGAATGCCTGCGTGAGGGGGCTGCCCGTTTCGGCTGGAACCGCCGCAAACCCAAGCCGGCGCAGGTGCGCGACGGCCGCTGGCTGGTCGGCATGGGTGTCGCCTCCGCTTTCCGCAACAATCTGGTGGTCAAGTCGGGCGCGCGTATCGGCGTCGATGCCAAGGGGCATGTGACGGTCGAAACCGACATGACCGACATCGGCACCGGCAGCTACACCATCATCGGCCAGACGGCGGCGGAAATGCTGGGCGTGCCGCTGGAGTCCGTGACGGTGCGGCTGGGCGACAGCCGCTTTCCCGCCTCGGCCGGGTCGGGCGGGCAATGGGGCGCCAACAGCGCCACGGCGGGGGTCTATGCCGCCGCCATGGCTCTGCGCGCCATGCTGGCGGAAAAGGCGGGCTTTCCCGCGGAAAAGGCGCTGTTCGAGGATGGTCTGGTGCGGCTGGGCAACCAGTCCCAGCCGCTCGGAACGCTGGCGGGAGGCCAGGGCCTCTGGGCCGAGGACAGCATGGATTATGGCGACCTTACAAAGCGCTATGCGCAGGCGACGTTCGGGGCGCATTTCTGCGAAGTGGGCGTCGACATCGACACGGCCGAGGTGCGCATCCGCCGCATGGGCGGGGCCTTTGCCGCCGGGCGTATCCTCAACCCCAAATCGGCGCGCAGCCAGGTGATCGGCGCGATGACCATGGGCGTGGGTGCCGCCCTCATGGAGGAGCTCAGCGTCGACACGCGGTTCGGCTTTTTCGTCAACCATGACATGGCCGAATATCTGGTGCCCGTGCATGCAGACATCCCGCATCAGGATGTGCTGTTCGTCGAGGAACTGGACGACAAGAGTTCCCCGATGAAGGCCAAGGGTGTCGGAGAGCTGGGCATTTGCGGGGCAGGGGCCGCGGTCGCCAATGCGATCTACAATGCCACGGGGGTTCGCCTGCGCGACTATCCACTGACGATTGACAGGATTCTCGCGGCGTCAACCGGAAATAGGGTCGCTTGAACTTCCTACGCGGCGCCCCTAGTCCCTGTCCCAAAGAGAGGAAAGGGGCGCCCATGAAATATCTTACGCTGTCGCTGGTTCTGGCCGCAATTCCGACGATCGCGACGGCGGGGGAGGCTCCTGATCCCGACCGTATCGTCGTGACGGGAGAGGGGCTGTCCCTGCCGCCGGGCACGCCCGCTTATGGATCGGTGATCATCGACCGGGACCGCCTGACCAACAGCGCCTCCGGGCGGATCGAAAGCGTGCTGGGCGACGTGGCGGGGTTCCAGCAATTCCGCCGCTCCGACAGCCGCTCGGCCAATCCCTCGGCGCAGGGGGCGACGCTGCGCGCCCTGGGCGGCAATGCCTCCAGCCGGACATTGGTGCTGCTCGATGGCGTGCCGATGGCGGATCCCTTTTTCGGCTATATTCCGTTCAGCGCGCTGGTGCCGGACCGCCTGTCGGTGGTGCGGGTCACGCGCGGCGGTGGTATAGGGGCCTTCGGCGCGGGCGCGGTCGCCGGGACCATCGAACTCGCCAGCGCCACCCGTGACCAGCTGCCGACCTTGGCCGCGAGCGCCTTCTACGGCAGCAAGGACGCGACCGAACTGACCGCCAGCCTGACGCCCGACCTGGGCGGCGGCTATGTCTCGCTGTCGGGTCGCTGGGACCGGGGCGACGGCTTCCAGACCACGCCGAAGGACCAGCGCGTCGCCGCTACCGCGCCCGCCGCCTATGACGGCTGGTCGACCAATTTGCGCGCCGTCGCGCCGCTTTCCGCGACGTCGGAAATCCAGTTTCGCGGCACCATCTTCCACGACGAACGGACGTTGCGCTTCAAGGGCGCCGACAGCATGAGCGAAGGGCAGGACGCCAGCATCCGCTTCATCTCCCGCGGCGCGTGGCAGGTTGATGCGCTCGCCTATATCCAGGCGCGCAACTTCTCCAACATCGTGATTTCGGCGTCCACCTTCCGCAAGTCGCTGGACCAGCGGAACACGCCCTCCACCGGCATCGGCGGCAAGATCGAGCTGCGCCCGCCGGTCGGCCCCGACCATGTGCTGCGCGTCGGCGCGGATACCCGCTTCGCCACCGGCGATATGTTCGAGGACGCCTATAACGCCAATATCGCGGCCAACCCCGTGACCTCCCGGCGTCATGCGGGTGGCGAGCAGATGACGACCGGGCTCTTCGCCGAGGATGACTGGACGCTGGGCCGGCTGGTCCTGACGGGCGGCGTGCGTGCCGATCGCTGGACGATCAGCAACGGTTTCTATCGCGCCACTGGCGCCGGCGCGGCGAACAACAGCTTTGCCGACCGCTCCGATTGGCAGTTTTCCGGAAGGGCTGGCGCGCTCTACCGGATCAGCGATGCGGTCGCCCTGCGTGGCGCGGCCTATAGCGGTTTCCGCCTGCCGACACTCAACGAACTCTACCGGCCGTTCGTGGTCTTCCCGATCACGACCCGTGCCAATGCCGCGCTGACGCCTGAAAAGCTGAAGGGCGCAGAGGCGGGTGTCGACGTCACCCCCGTTCAGGGCCTCACCCTTTCCGTCACCGGATTCATCAACCGGCTGGACGACGCCATCGCCAATGTCACCCTCACCAATGTCGCCAACACGCGGGAGCGGCAGAATGTCGACCATATCACCGCCAAGGGCGTCGAACTGACCGCCATCGGCCGCGTGAGCGATTTCCTGCTTTCGGCATCCTACGCCTACAGCCACAGCATGGTGCATGCGCCGGGCATGGGCTTTGACGGCCTGACACCGGCGCAAAGCCCCCGCCATGCGGCGAGCGCCACGCTGGCGTGGGAGCCGAAGGAGGGACCGGCGCTCTCCGCCACGCTCCGTTATGTCAGCAAGCAATATGAGGATGACCTCCAGAAGGACGTGTTGCCCCATGCGCTGACCGTCGACGCGGTGGCGCGCCTCCCGCTGGGCCATGGCGTGACCCTGGTCGCGCGGGGCGAGAATCTCTTCGATGAGGAGGTGGTCACCCGCAATGCTGCGGGATCCATCGACCTCGGCACGCCGCGGACCCTGTGGATCGGTTTCCGCTTCGCAAGCTGAGGTGCAACAGTTCAGGGTCGCAACCGCTCCACAATCGCCCGCGCGGCCCGCGTGACATCATCCCAGGTCACGTCGAAGCCCGCATCGTCGCCGAAATAGGGATCGGTCACGCCGCTCCCCTCGCGTCCTGGCACCATGTCCATCAGCAGCCGCAGTTCCGCCGTCCCGTCTGACGGCCGAATCCGCCTGAGGTTGCGAAGGTTCTCCGCGTCCAGCGCGAAGACATGATCGAACCGCCGGAAATCCGCCGCCGTCACCTGCCGCCCGCGATAGCCGGAAATGTCGATCCCATGTTGCAGCGCCACGGCCTGCGCCCGCCGGTCGGGCGGCGATCCGACATGCCAGTCGCCGGTCCCGGCCGAATCCACCGTCAGCGGAAGGCCGGCCCGCTGCGCCTCCGCCCGAAGCGCCGCCTCCGCCAGCGGCGAGCGGCAGATATTCCCCAGGCACACGAACAGGACCGAAGCGCTCATCCTTCCGCCGCTGCCGTGCTGAGCCCGAGATGTGGCACGCCGATCGACCGCCGTCCGCCGAAATCGGTGCGCGCCACGATCACGCCCAGCTTCTCCATATAGTCGATCAGCCGCCGCACGCGCCCCGGCGAACTGGTGCCATAGGCGCGCGCCAACGCCACATCGTCGGGGCAGGGCAGTCCCTGCATCGCCGCGCGCGCGATGAGGAGGAAGGGCGCGAGCATGTCCTCCGGCAAGGCTTCCGCCGCCTTCATCGCATCGGTCCAGCGCGGATCACCGGCGTCGAACATCCCGGCCTGCGCCATGGCGAAGCGTTTGCGAAAGGCCGGCAGGTCGAGCGGCGGCTGGCGCAATCCCTTCATCCGGCACCGGACGCCGAAATCCTGGTAGAGCGTCGATACGCTCGGCTGCGCTTCCCCCAGATCGGCGACGATCTCCTCCAGCACGGCGATCACGATCGGCTCATTCTGTCCGAAATCCAGCTCGGGCGCGGCCGGCTTGGCCGACGGCGCGGCGGCGAGGGCGCGCATCAGTTCCTCGGCGGGCAGGGGCGGTGGTTCGGCACGCGGCGGCGGCGGGGGCATGACCTCTTCCTCGCCCGCGCCCGCGAACAGCAATTCCTGCAAATCCTCCGTCGCCGCGACCGGCGGCGGCATCAGCTTGTGCGTGCCGCCACGGGTGCTGGTCTTGACCGATCCGATCTTCACCGCCACCGGCCGTCGGCAGATGGCCGGCCCCAAAGCCAGGAAGCGCCCGCGCTCCAGATCGCGGATCTGCTCCGCCTGCCGCCGCTCCATGCCCAACAGATCCGCCGCCCGCGCCATATCGATGTCCAGGAATGTGCGCCCCATCAGGAAATTCGACGCCTCGGCCGCGACATTCTTGGCGAGCTTCGCCAGGCGCTGCGTCGCGATCACCCCGGCAAGGCCGCGCTTGCGTCCCCGGCACATCAGGTTCGTCATCGCCGCCAGGCTGAGGCGGCGCGCCTCATCCGACACGTCCCCTGCCGCGACGGGCGCGAACATCTGCGCCTCGTCCACCACGACCAGCGCCGGATACCAATGGTCGCGGGGCGCATCGAACAGCGTCGACAGGAAGGATGCGGCGCATTTCATCTGCGCCTCCAGTTCCAGCGATTCGAGGCTCAGCACCACGGATGCGCGGTGTTCGCGGATGCGCATCGCCATCTTGACGATCTCGCGCTCATTATAGTCGCCCGCGTCGATCACCACATGGCCATATTCATCCGCCAGCGTGACGAAATCGCCTTCCGGATCGATCACCACCTGCTGAACCAGCGCGGCGCTTTCCTCCAGCAACCGGCGCAGCAGATGCGACTTGCCCGATCCCGAATTGCCCTGGACGAGCAGCCGGGTGGCAAGCAATTCCTCGACATCGACCAGAACGGCGTTGCCGTTGCTGTCGGTTCCTATGCTGATGCTGGCGGTCACGCATGTCCTTTGGCCCAGCCGGTGGCCCTTGCGCAACCCCGCACGACGACCTCCGGCATGCTTCTGGTTGCGCGATCGGGCACTGCGGATCGGGGGAAGCGCTTGACCATTGCATTGTTGCGATGCAGCATCGTTCCTCCATGGCGACTCCTGCATCCTCCTCCGCTCCTGCGATCACGCAGAATCCCGACATCCGCTATCTCGGCCGTCTGCTGGGCGATGTGATCCGCGCCTATGGCGGGGAGAAGATCTACAAACAGACCGAATATATCCGCTCTGCCTCGGTCGACCGGGCGCGCGGCCTGCATGGCGCCGACGTGGTCGATACCGGCCTCGACGCGCTGAGCCTCGACGATACGCTCAGCTTCGTGCGTGGCTTCATGCTGTTCTCGATGCTCGCCAACCTCGCCGAAGATCGCCAGGGCGTTGCCGCCGAACCGGGGGCCGACGTCGCATCGGTGGTCGCGAAGCTGGAGTCGCACGGCATAGAACGCGAAGCCGTGCTCGACCTTCTGTCCCACGCCCTGATCGTGCCGGTGCTGACTGCCCACCCGACCGAGGTGCGGCGCAAGAGCATGATCGACCACAAGAACCGCATCGCCGACCTGATGGCGCTCAAGGATGCGGGGCGGACGGAAACCGATGAGGGCGAGAATCTGGACGAGGCGATCTTCCGCCAGATCGCGCTATTGTGGCAGACGCGGCCGCTGCGCCGCGAAAAGCTGTTCGTCGCGGACGAGATCGAAAATGTCCTCGCTTATTTCCGCGACGTGTTCCTCCCTGTCTTGCCCGCGCTCTATGCCCGGTGGGAACGGGTGCTGGGCGCGCGTCCCCAGAGTTTCCTGCGCGTGGGCAACTGGATCGGCGGTGATCGCGACGGCAATCCGTTCGTCCAGGCGCCCCAGCTCCGACTGGCGCTGGTCAAGGGCTGTGAGGCTGCGCTGGGCTTCTATATGGACGCGCTCCACGCGCTGGGCGCGGAACTGTCGCTGTCCACCGAACTGGCCCATGTGTCTCAGGCGGTGCTCGACCTGGCCGACGCCAGCGGCGACATGTCCCCCAGCCGTCAAGACGAACCCTATCGCCGGGCGCTTTCCGGCATCTATGCCCGCCTGGCCGCAACGCACCGGTCGCTGGTGGGCAAGGCGCCAGCGCGCCCCTCGGCACTCAAGGGCGAACCCTATGCCAGCCCTTCGGACCTGCGCCGCGATCTGGTGACGGTGGCGCAGGGCCTGGCGAGCGAGGGCAATGGCGCGCTGGCGACCGGCGGCGCGCTCGGTCGCCTGATCCGGGCGCTGGAAACCTTCGGCTTCCACCTTGCCACGCTCGACATGCGGCAGAACAGCGATGTTCATGAAGGCGTGGTGGCCGAACTGCTGAAGGTCGCGGGCGTCGAGGCGGATTACGCCAGCCTCGACGAATATGCCCGCATCGCGCTGCTCCGGCGGGAACTGGCGAACAACCGGCCGCTCGGCACGCCTTTTTTCGAATATTCGGAAAGGACCGCGTCCGAACTCGCCATCGTGCAGGCCGCGGCGGAGGCGCACCGCATCTACGGCCCGCAATGCATCACCCACTATATCATCTCCAAGGCGGAGAGCGTTTCCGACCTGCTCGAAGTCAACATCATCCTCAAGGAAGCGGGCCTCTGGCGCGCGGGGACCGATGGTGCCCCGCCGCAGGCGGCGATCATGGCCGTTCCCCTGTTCGAAACCATCGCTGACCTGGAGGCCGCGCCCAAGATCATGGGCGCCTATTTCGGCCTGCCCGAAATAGGCGGCGTGGTCCGGGCGCGGGGTCATCAGGAAGTGATGATCGGCTATTCCGACAGCAACAAGGATGGCGGCTACATCACCTCCACCTGGGGGTTGTTCCAGGCGAGCAAGGCATTGGCCCCCGTCTTTGCCGAGGCGGGCACGGCGATGCAGCTTTTCCACGGCCGCGGCGGCGCGGTCGGCCGCGGCGGCGGTTCCTCCTTCGCGGCGATCCAGGCGCAGCCCAAGGGCACGGTCCAGGGCCGCATCCGCATCACTGAACAGGGTGAGGTGATCGCCGCCAAATTCGGCACCCGCGACGTCGCCATGACCAATTTGGAGGCGATGACCAGCGCGACCCTGCTCGCCAGCCTGGAACCCGAAATCCTGTCGGATCGTGACGCGGCCCGCTTTGCCGCGGCCATGGACGAACTGTCGAAGACCGCCTTCGCCGCCTATCGCGACCTTGTCTATGGCACCGACGGCTTCAAGGAATTCTTCCGGCAGTTGACCCCTATCCAGGAAATCTCCGGCCTCAAGATCGGTTCCCGGCCCGCCAGTCGTACAAAGAGTACGCGGATCGAGGATCTGCGAGCCATTCCCTGGGTGTTCAGCTGGGCCCAGGCGCGGGTGATGTTGCCGGGCTGGTACGGTGTCGGCCACGCGCTTGCCGCCTTCGAGGACAAGGCGTTGCTGGCGGACATGGCGCAGCACTGGTCGTTCCTGCAATCGGCGCTCGCCAATCTGGAAATGGTGCTTGCCAAGTCCGATCTCGGCATCGCCGCCCATTATCTGCCGCTGGTGGAGGATCAGGTGCGAGGCGTGGAGATTTTCGGCCGCATCCGCGACGGCTGGGACAAGGCGCATGACGGCCTGCTCGCCGCCACTGGCCAGACCCGCCTGCTGGAGAAGAATGCCAAGCTGGACACGTCGATCCGCCTGCGCCTGCCCTATATCGAGCCGCTGAACCTGCTGCAGGTCGAACTGATGAAGCGCCACCGCAGCGGTGAGGACGACCCGCGCATCAAGGAGGGCATAGAATTGTCGATCAACGCGATTGCGACGGCGCTGAGGAACAGCGGCTGATGTCCTGAAGCGTTTTCCAGTCGGGCATGCCCATGCCTCAGCCGGGGAATCTCACCTGTCCTGGTCCTGGTAGGCCATCTGCAAAATCCCCCAATGCCGTCCGCGCACGTGGATGGAAGCGATGACCTGCTTCAGCAAGATGACCTCGCCCGCCGCGTTCAGCCGCCGATAGGCCTTGATGCAGAAGGGTTGTGTGATCCGGCACTGTTCGCGCGTGTCGGGAAAGTCGAAGATCAGCCCCTGGCGCGAATATTCGAAATTCCAATTGTCGTCGCCCGACCGCTGCGGATGCGATCGTTCCGGCATGGCGACCGCGCCGAAGCTGTTGCGGTCGGTGAAGGTCATGCCGAACAGCCTCGGAAAGGCGCGCGCCCGTTCCTGCTGCGCCCGTGCCGCAGGGATCAGCACCGGCTGCACCGGATGGCTATATTGCACCGGCTGCGTTTCGGGGATGGGCATATAGGTTTCGCTGAACAGTTCGCCTTCCGTCAGGTGGCCTTCCACAATGGCCAGTTCCAGCGCGTCGCTTACCGCCTGCGCCGCGCCCAGGCAGAAGTCGATATAGGGCGTGTCGGCAATCTCGACCCCGCTTTCCGCCATTAGTTGCAGCAGTTGGTTGGTGTCCTCGCTGGCGATCGAGATACGGGAGGACAGCCTCTGCAGGCCGCCCGCATTGTCGGTCGATGTGCTTGCCAGCGCCGCCAGCCCGCCGCGAATCTCGCCTGCCGACGCGACGATGGAGGTGATGCGTTCGGCCACGGTCTCGCTGTTGCTGGAAAGATCCTGCATCAACGCGCCGAGCCGTTCGACCAGCAGTTCGATATTCTTGGTGTCGTTGAGAGCGGTACGCGCCGTTTCCGCGCTGTGGACAATGCCTTCCAGCATCTTGCCCGCCTCGCCGGTCAACGCGCCGATCGACCGATCGATCGTCTGGGTGGCGGTCGCGGTTTCCTGCGCCAGTTTCTTGACCTCCGCCGCCACCACGGCAAAGCCGCGCCCGGCGTCGCCCGCGCGCGCCGCTTCTATGGTGGCGTTCAGCGCCAGCAAATTGGTCTGGCTGGCAATGCCGCTGATCACGCTGGTGACATGGGCGACGGTCTTCAGCGCCTCGCGAAAACCGTCCAGCTGGGCATGAACGCTGCTCACCCGCTCGATCAGGTCGACGAAATTGCCGTTGGCGTCCGACAATTGGCGTCCGGAATCCTGGATGATGCTGCGCGCGGCCACGGCCTTTTCGCGCGCATCCTGCCCTGCCAACGACACGCTTTCGCCGTCGCGGGAAAGCTGCGCCGCCGCGCCGCTGATCGCCTCTATGGTGCGCGCCTGGTTGGTGACGCGCTCCGCCAGTTCGCTGATGTCTGCCTGCAGGTCGAGCGTACGGATGCCCAGGTCGCCCGACAGCCTGGCCACCTTCATCACCGCCTGCTCGATATTCCGGTTTCTTGCCTGGTTTTCCACGCCGGCCGAGCTATCGGACGTTGGTAAAATATCCGTTAGCGATGCGGCGGGCCGTTACAGTGCGCCCGCCAGCGCCAGCACGACGCCGGTGGCCACCAGGATCAGTCCCATCGCCTCGCTGCGCTTCATCCGCTCGCCCAGATAGAAATGGCCGAAGCCCAGCGTGAAGGCGACCTCCACCTGCCCGACGATCCGCACCAGCGCGACCGGCGCCGTGGCGAAGCCGGTGAACCAGCAGGCCGAACCCAGCGCGGACAACAGCCCCACCTGTCCGGAAATGCGCCAGCCGCGCAGCACCTTGCGCATTTCGCCAGGTTCGCGCAGCAGCAGGAAGCCGCCCTGCATCATCGTCTGCATCGCCACGGTGACGACCAGCACGATCAGCGCGGCCAGGATCGGGTCCGCGTCCGCGCCGCCCCCCACCTCCTGCGTCGCCCGCCGGATGGCGATCGCGGTCAGGGCGAAGAAGAAGCCGGATGCGATCCCGCACAGGGCCGCCGGCTGTCCCAGGGCGCTGATGAAGCCGGGTCTTTCACCTCCGATCGACAACAGCATGATGCCCGCCACGCCGCAGCCTATCCCCACCCAGGCCAGGGGAGGCAGGCGCTCCCCCATCAGCAGGAAGGACAGGATGGCCCCCTGCACCGCCTCCGTTTTGGAATAAGCGGTGCCGACGACGAAATTGCGATGGGCAAAGGCCATGATCAGCAGATTGGTCGCGATGATCTGCGCCAGCCCGCCGCCCAGGCAGAACAGCAGGAAGGACGGATCGGGCGAGGGGAGGGGACCGGAAAAGATCAGCCGATGACCCGCCAGCAGCAGCATCGTGAACGGCAGGCCATAGAGATAGCGCACCAGTCCCGCCGCGTTGACGGACATCTCCCTGCTCACGCGGCGCTGCACCGCGGTCCGCCACGCCTGGATCGCGCCCGCCAGCAATGTCGCCGGAAGCCAGATCATCTATCCTTCCCCCCGTTCCCGTCCTGCGACGGGGAGGACAAGGCGAAGCTCATGCCCCTTCGAGAAGGCCTTCCTTCCTGATCTTCTCCTGCCACACCAGCGGAGCGAGGCGGTGGACATTCTGGCCTTCGCTGTCGACGGCGACCGTGACGGGCATGTCCTGCACCTCGAACTCGTAGATCGCCTCCATGCCCAGATCCTCAAAGCCGACCACCTTGGCCGCCTTGATCGCGCGGGCGACCAGATAGGCGGCGCCGCCGACCGCCATCAGATAGGCGCTCTTGTGCCTGGCGATCGAGTCCGTCGCGGCGGGACCACGCTCGGCCTTGCCGACGCAGGCGGCGAGGCCCTGTTCCAGCATCATGTCCATGAATTTGTCCATGCGGGTCGCGGTCGTAGGGCCAGCGGGGCCAACCACCTCGTCGCGCACCGGATCGACCGGACCGACATAATAGATGACGCGGCCCTTGAAATCGACCGGCAGCTCCTCGCCACGGCTCAACATGTCCTGGATGCGCTTGTGCGCCGCGTCGCGTCCGGTCAGCATCTTGCCGTTGAGCAGCAGGCGGTCGCCATGCTTCCAGCTCTGCACCACTTCCGGCGTCAGCCTATCCAGATCGACGCGGATCGCTTCCTTGCTCGGTTTCCAGTCGACCTGCGGCCATTCGCTGATCTTCGGCGCTTCCAGATAGGCCGGGCCTGAACCGTCCAGCGTGAAATGCGCATGCCGGGTGGCCGCGCAGTTCGGGATCATCGCCACCGGCTTGCCCGCCGCATGGCAGGGATAGTCGTAGATCTTGACGTCCAGCACGGTCGCCAAGCCGCCCAGGCCCTGCGCGCCGATGCCCAGTGCATTGACCTTGTCGAAAATCTCGATGCGCAGCTTCTCGATCTCGTTCTGTGGTCCGCGCGCCTTCAATTCGCCCATGTCGATGGGGTCCATCAGCGATTCCTTGGCCAACGCCACCGCCTTTTCCGCGGTGCCGCCGATGCCGATGCCCAGCATGCCGGGCGGGCACCAGCCCGCGCCCATCTGCGGCACCATTTCCAGTACCCAGTCGACGATCGAATCGCTGGGGTTCATCATCTTGAACTTGGTCTTGTTCTCCGACCCGCCGCCCTTGGCCGCGACATCGACGATCACCTTGTCGCCGGGCACCATCTCGACGTTCAGCACGCAGGGCGTATTGTCCTTCGTGTTGACGCGGCTGAAGGCGGGATCCTTCAGGATCGAGGCGCGCAGGCGGTTTTCAGGATTGAGATAGGCGCGGCGCACGCCTTCATCGACCACGTCCTGCATGGATCGGCTATTGTCGTCCAGTCGGCAGTCCATGCCCCATTTGATGAAGACATTGACGATGCCGGTGTCTTGGCAGATCGGGCGATGGCCTTCGGCGCACATGCGGCTGTTGGTAAGGATCTGGGCGATGGCGTCCTTGGCCGCCGGATTGGCCTCCGCTTCATAGGCTTTGCCCAGCGCGCGGATATAATCCATCGGATGATAGTAACTGATGAACTGAAGCGCGTCGGCAACGCTCTCGATCAGATCGGCGGTCTTGATGACGGTCATCTACCCTGGTCCCTAGTCTAAGGCCCACCCTGCACGGCGGGTCCATGCAGGGGAGCGGCTAGTAGGGAATCGCGCCCGAGTCCAGTAGCGGCAGGGAACGGGCGGCCGCCCTGAAGGCGTGGGGCGCCGATGCCGGTTTCTTCGCCTGCGGCGCAGTGGAGGTCGTGACCGATCCGGCGCTGACTGCCGGCCGCCAGGCGCTATGAGCGGCCGCTCAAGGCCTGGGCAGGCGAGGACTGACGGCGCCGATGCGCTGGATTCCCTGCTTTCCGCGACTTCCTGACCAGCGATCGGTTCCGGTCGCCTGGCAATCCCTAATCGGCAAAGGGGAACATATGCCACCATGGTTCCTTTTCGCGCAGCACCCGCGCAAAGCTCTCCCGCGCCTCCAGCCGTTCCAGATAGGCGCGCAGTCGGGGAAAGCCGCCCCGCATGGGCTCGATCCTGTCCGCATAGAAGAGCGCAGGCGCCGCCGCGCAGTCGGCGAGGGTGAAGTCGTCCCCCGCCGCCCATCGCCGCCCCGCCATCCTGTCCTCCAGCAGGGCATAGGCCTTGCCCAGCATCCGCCGCGCTTCCCCGACGCCGTGGGTGTCATGGGCGACGCCCTCCGGCCGGATCTTGTCCGCGACGATCGCCTGCATCGGCGTCATGACATAGATGTCGAACAGCCGGTCCATCAGCCGCACCTCCAGCGCCGCATCGCCTTCCTGCGGGATCGGGTGGAACGGCCCTGGATGATGCTGCCCCAGATATTCGACGATGATGCTGGTTTCGGCGATCGTCCTGTCCCGCGCCTCGTCGCGCAGCACGGGGAACTTGCCAAGCGGCCACAGCGCCAGCCAGGACTGCGCCGCCGCCGCATCGTCGAGTGCGCGCGGTTCGAAGGCCGTGCCGTTTTCGTAAAGCGCTATCAGCACCTTCCAGCTGCAGGAGGAGAGGGGGTGATAGTAGAGAATCATGTCGGCTCCTCTCATGTCGCAATGCTTTTGCCGCCCCCTCCGCCATAACCTGTCATGCGTCCGTCATGAAGCGCCATGGGCAGAATCGGCCGGCCCGCGCAATTGCGTGGCAAGCCAAATTTATTTTCGTCCCCCAATTGTCCCTCTTGTCTTTTGCAAAGCCGAGGAAAGTCGGCGCGTCGCTGCGCTGCGACGTGCCGAACCGTCGACGAGATGACTCCCGGCGTCGATGAGCTGAGTCCCCGAACTGTCATTTACCCCCTTGAAAGGAAATGAAGCTGTGGCACTATCCCTTGTATCGGGTTAACGGGGGTTACCCAACAGATTGTGATTGCACCGGCCGGGCTCCTTCCCGGAGGGAGGCTGTTTTTGCCTTGCGATCCGCTCTGCTGGCCCCATCTCCGTGCCTGACCGGGTCGATAATGCTACATTCGTTCGGCCCGGCCGGCACCGGTTTGACCGAATCGAACGAAACAGGAACATTCGGGGGAGTTGGTCATGGATTTTCGAGACAGCGAACAGGTGAGTGCAGGCGACGTGGCAACCGTGATTGACGAAGTGGTCGAAACCGTGGCGGACAAGAAGAAGGCCCCAGTTCCTTCGGAACAGGCACCGGTGGATCAGGCGCCGGCGCCCAAGGCCGATCCCACGCCCGGCTCGTCCACCGTGCTGGAGCGGCGTTTCCATGTCGTGACCGATGCTGGCCGCGACGCTCTGCTGACTGAATTCGGCAAGGATACGCTGCAGGACCGCTATCTGCTGCCCGGCGAGTCCTATCAGGATCTGTTCGCCCGCGTCGCGGCCGCCTATGCCGACGATGCCGACCATGCCCAGCGCGTCTACGACTATATCTCGCGCCTCTGGTTCATGCCCGCCACGCCTGTCCTCTCCAACGGCGGCACCGGCCGCGGCCTGCCCATCAGTTGCTATCTGAACAGCGTCGACGACAGCCTGGAAGGTATCGTCAACACCTGGAACGAAAATGTCTGGCTCGCCTCGCGCGGCGGCGGCATCGGTACCTATTGGGGCAATGTGCGCGGCATTGGCGAGCCGGTCGGCCTCAACGGCAAGACCAGCGGCATCATTCCCTTCGTCCGGGTGATGGACTCGCTCACCCTCGCCATCAGCCAGGGCAGCCTGCGCCGCGGTTCGGCCGCCTGCTACCTCGACATCTCCCATCCGGAGATCGAGGAGTTCCTGGAAATCCGCAAGACCAGCGGCGACTTCAACCGCAAGGCGCTGAACCTGCACCACGGCGTCCTCCTGACCGACGAGTTCATGGAAGCGGTGCGCGACGGCAAGGATTTCGCCCTGCGCAGCCCGAAGGACCAGTCGGTGCGTGGCAGCGTCAACGCCCGCGCGCTGTTCCAGAAACTGGTGGAGGTCCGCCTCGCCACCGGCGAACCCTATATCGTCTTCAACGACACCGTGAATCGCACGATGCCCAAGCATCATCGCGATCTGGGCCTCAAGGTGTCGACATCGAACCTGTGTTCCGAAATCACTTTGCCGACGGGTCGCGACCATATCGGCAATGACCGCACGGCTGTCTGCTGTCTCTCCTCGCTCAATCTCGAAACATGGGATGAGTGGAAGGACGACGGGCGCTTTGTCGAGGATGTCATGCGCTTCCTCGACAATGTGCTGCAGGACTATATTGACCGCGCGCCGCCGGAAATGGCGCGGGCGAAATATAGTGCGAGCCGTGAACGGTCAGTGGGCCTGGGGGTGATGGGGTTCCACTCCTTCCTCCAGGCCCGGGGGCTTCCCTTTGAAGGCGCCATGGCGAAAAGCTGGAACCTGCGCATCTTCAAGCATATCAACGAGAAGGTGAACGAGGCCTCGATGCAGCTCGCGGTCGAGCGCGGCCCGTGCCCGGACGCCGCCGACATGGGCGTGATGGAGCGGTTCAGCTGCAAGATGGCGATCGCGCCCACGGCGTCGATCAGCATCATCTGCGGCGGCGTGTCCGCCTGTATCGAGCCTATTCCGGCGAACATCTACACGCACAAGACGCTGTCCGGCAGCTTCTCGGTCAAGAATCCCTATCTGGAAAAACTGCTGGTCGAAAAGGCGAAGGATTCGACCGCCGTCTGGAATTCGATCCTGGAAAAGGGCGGCAGCGTCCAGCATCTCGACTTCCTTAGCCAGGAAGAAAAGGACACGTTCAAGACCAGCTTCGAGATCGACCAGCGCTGGCTGCTCGAACTGGCTGCCGACCGCACGCCCTATATCGACCAGGCCCAGTCGCTGAACCTGTTCATCCCGGCGGACGTGGAAAAATGGGACCTCCTCATGCTCCACTACCGGGCGTGGGAACTGGGCATCAAGTCGCTTTATTATCTGCGCTCCAAGTCGGTCCAACGCGCTGGCTTCGCAGGCGGCGTGGAGGCCGACAACACCATCGACGCCCCGAAATTCGAAATTGGCGAGACCACCGACTATGACGAGTGCCTCGCCTGCCAGTGATGATTTTCGGTCAAAGTGGTACTTTGACCGAGCAGGAGGATCGTGGTGACGCAGTTGGCCGTCATGGCTGCCATAGGGATGGGAATGCTTCTCCTGGGCATTTCCAGTTTGCGACGGAAGCCTGATGAAAGCGTTTCATTGGCTGAAGCTGCGATCCTCAAAGCGGCCGGAACCGAGCCGCTTCCATTGACCGCGTTTGGTCGGATCATGAACCGCGTTCATGCGTGGCTTCTGACCGTAATTGGATTTATTATTGCGCTGATTGGCCTTGCCGCTGCGCTCACCTGATCGCCCGGAGTAACCACCATGCCTCTTCTTCAAGCCAGCAAGGTCTACAAGCCCTTCGAATATCCCTGGGCCTATGAGTTCTGGAAGCGCCAGCAGCAGCTTCACTGGCTGCCGGAGGAAGTGCCGCTGGGCGAGGATTGCCGTGATTGGGCGCAGAAGCTTTCCGACCATGAGCGCAATCTGCTGACGCAGATCTTCCGCTTCTTCACCCAGGCCGACGTGGAGGTGCAGGACTGTTACCACGAAAAATATGGCCGCGTTTTCAAGCCGACCGAAGTCAAGATGATGCTGACCGCCTTCAGCAACATGGAAACGGTCCACATCGCCGCCTATTCGCACCTGCTCGACACCATCGGCATGCCCGAAAGCGAATATAGCGCCTTCATGCAGTATAAGGAGATGAAGGACAAACACGACTATCTCCAGCAGTTCGGCGTCGACACGGACGAGGATATCGCCAAGACGCTGGCCATGTTCGGCGGCTTTACAGAGGGGCTCCAGCTCTTCGCCTCCTTCGCGATGCTGATGAACTTCCCGCGCTTCAACAAGATGAAGGGCATGGGCCAGATCGTAAGCTGGTCCGTCCGGGACGAGACTCTGCATTGCGAGGGCATTGTCCGCCTCTTCCATGCCTTCGTGAAGGAACGCGACTGCCTGACCGCGTCGGTCAAGGACGACATCATGGACATGTGCCAGAAGACCGTCCGCATCGAGGACGCCTTCGTCGACCTGGTCTTCGAAATGGGCCCGGTCCCCGGCATGACGCCCAAGGACATCAAGAAATATGTCCGCTACATCGCGGATTGGCGGCTGGGGCAGCTGGGCCTCAAGCCCATCTACATGATCGACGAGCACCCGCTCCCCTGGCTGACTCCGCTGCTTAACGGCGTGGAGCATGCCAATTTCTTCGAAACCCGCGCGACGGAATATTCGAAGGCGGCGACCCGCGGCCAGTGGAACGACGTATGGGATGCCTTCGACCGCCGCACCAAGCTCAAGGGCGGCACCGCCGCCAATGCTGACGAGGCGGGCGATCCGGACATGTTCAAGGCGGCGGGGATCGCGGCGGAGTAATCGCGAAACGGGAAAGGCGGCGCCGCGACAGCGGTGTCGCCCTTCGACCAAGGGAAATGCTTTCCTGACAGCCGCCGGCCGGCAAACTGACCCCTATATGAACGCTGCGTTTTGTTCCGTTCATGAAACATTTATCCGCCTTGGTTTGTTGTGCTCCCATCGATAATTGGACCGTGGGAACCAGAGATGAGATTCAACCTGAAAGCCGCTTTCGCCGCCCTGTCGCTTGGCGCGGTAACCTTGAGCGCTGCTCCGGCAGCCGCTGATCCGCCGCCATGGGCGGGGCATGGTCGCGGTGGGGAGCGCGGTCATGGCCGCGACGACTGGAAGCATGGAGGGCGTCACGACAATGGCCGTCACGAAGGCTGGCGCCGTCCTGGCGGCGTGATCTACAGCTATGACTGGAACCGGCCGGACCCGCGCTATGGCCGCTATTATCGGCCCGATCGCTATTATCGCGACGGCTATGAGCCGATCCGCGTGACCCGTTCCACCCGCATCTATCGCGGCTATGACGACCGCTATTATTGCCGCCGTTCGGACGGCACCACCGGCCTGATCGTCGGCGCGGCGCTGGGCGGCCTGCTTGGTGGTCAGCTCGACCGCGGCCGTTCGAACACGGCAGGCATCCTGATCGGTGCAGGCGCTGGCGCGCTGCTGGGTCGGGAAGTCGATCGCGGCAATCTGAACTGCCGCTAAACCGCGGGGGAGGGCGAAGGCCCTCCCTCAACGAACCGCCCGAAATCAGGCCGTCAACATCAGGCCCTCAACACCATGGATGCCGCGCACCGTCCCATTCGCGCGCCAGCCCTTCGGCCACCAGCACCTCGCCGATCGATTGACCGCCCCGCGTCACTACCCGCAATGCGCGCCCATAGCGGTCGGTCTCCCGGTCTCCACTCTCCAGAGAAAAAGGGCCGGCATTCATCAACTGTTGCAGTCTCTGCGTTGCCCGCACACCTAGCGCGGCTTCCTCGGCACAGCGCGGCCCGTGCGTTTCCGGCGCATCGATGTCCATGACCCGCACCTTTTCGCCATGGAACCAGAAGGTGTCCCCATCGACAACGCAATTGACGCCGCCGCCGACATGGCAGAAACCGAATTGCGCCGACAGGCTGTCCCTTGAGGCAGGCGAGGCGGGTTCATGCCAATGCTGCTGGACGCGTTGCAGCAGATCCGGCCCGAACCAGCCCAGCGCCGCGCCGACCAGCACCCCGCCGACGACCAGGACGGCAATGGACGGATATCCCCGCTTCCTGGGTCGCAGGCGCCCTCGACCAGCGCGGCCAGCCTCCGCCAGCCAGATTCGCTCCCCGCTCGCCTTCCCCGACCTTTTACCCATGACGCGCCCATAACGGGGAGCGCGCTTCCCGTCTCGTGCGAAAATCGTCCGATCCGACCGGGATCAAAGATCATTCGCGCAAACCGTTGGCCTGATCAGCAGGACCCTTGCTGACCCCGCCTATGCCGCATCCCGAACCGAACCCTAATCCTCGTCTTCGGTTGGCCCCAATATATCCTCCTCATCGTCCATCTGCGGTTCGCCGGCGAAGGCGTCATTGTCGATCCGGCCGGATTGGTTCATCTCCTCCATCCTCTCGACCAGATCGGGCGTGTCGTCGGGCAGGATCTGGGCCGGATTGGGCCGGCCGCCGCGCTCGCTGTCCTCGGCCAGATCCGTCGATCGCGCCCGCGCCTCATCGGCCACGTCCTGCGCCTGCGAACCCGCTTCGTCCTGTTCGCCATTCTCCTCGCCCGTATCGGGGAAGGGGCTGTTGTCGGATCGGTTCATGCTCTGTCTCCTTCCCCGCTCCAACGGCCGGCGGCCCGCCCCGTTCCCGCCCGGCAAAAGGCGCTGGACAGCATCCTGCGAACGGGGCAAGAGCCGCCACGATCCTTTTCGCCTCGTTCTGCACAAGGAACTTCCATGCCCCGCCAGCTCATTTCCTCCGGCTCGCCTTTCGAGGCGCAGGTCGGCTATTCGCGCGCCGTCGTACAGGGCGACTGGTGCTTCGTCGCCGGCACTACCGGCACCGATCCCGAAACCAGGGCCATGCCCGAATCCGTCGTCGACCAGGGCCGGAACGCGCTGAAGGTCATCGGCCGGGCGCTGGAGGAAGCGGGCTTTTCCTTCGCGGACGTGGTACGCGTCACCTATTACATCACGGACCCGGCCTATTGGGACGTGCTGGGGGAGGCGACCGCGCCGGTCTTCGGCGACCTCCGCCCCGCCGCGAGCTGCATCGTCACCGGCCTCATCAAGCCGGAGATGAAGATCGAGATCGAAGTCACCGCATATCGCGGGTAATTTGGGGGATAATGGCCATGCTGACCATGTACGGCATCAAGAATTGCGACACGATCAAGAAGGCGCGCAATTTCCTCGACAATAGCGGCAAGGCCTACGGCTTCCACGACTACAAGGTGTCGGGCGTCGACAAGACAAAGCTGGAGGAATGGGTGATGGAGCATGGATGGGAAACCATCCTCAACCGTTCCGGCACCACCTTCAAGGCGCTGGATGCGGGTGACAAGGCGCATATCGACGCGGAAAAGGCGGTGCTGCTGATGATGAGCAACCCCTCGATGATCAAGCGACCGATCCTGGACCTGGGCGACCGCACCATCGTCGGCTTCAAGGCGACCACCTATGAGGATGCGCTGGAGGGCGTGAAGGCATGATCCTGGGGAGGATGCTGCGGCCGGTCATCCATCGGACCGCCATCCTCCTCCTCACCCTGTTGATGGCGGCGCCTGTGATGGCAGAGACCGGGGCAGAACCCCTCATCATCGCCCATCGCGGCGCCAGCGGCGAGCGGCCCGAACATACGCTCGCCGCCTATGAGCGCGCGATCGATCAGGGCGCCGACTATATCGAGCCGGACCTGGTGCTGACGCGGGATGGCGTCCTCGTCGCCCGGCATGAAAATGAGATAGGCGGCACGACCGACGTCGCGGACCATCCGGAATTCGCCGCCCGCAAGGCCACCAGGACGATCGACGGGCAACAGGTGACCGGCTGGTTCACCGAGGATTTCACGCTGGCGGAATTGCGCACGCTGCGCGCTCGCGAGCGCCTGGCCGCGCTCCGTCCCGCCAACAGCCGCTTCAATGACCTCTATCCGATACCGACCTTCGAGGAGATATTGAAGCTGGTGCGAGCCAAGGAGGCGGAGACCGGCCGCCGCATCGGCGTCTATCCCGAAACCAAGCATCCGAGCTATTTCGCCGGCATCGGCCTGCCCCATCAGGCGCCCTTGCTCGCTCTGCTCAGCCAATATGGCTATCAGACGGAGGCCGATCCGGTCTTCATCCAGTCCTTCGAGGTCGGGAACCTCAAGGCCCTGCGCGCAGTGACCCGCCTGCGCCTGATCCAGCTCGTGGATGGGGAGGGCGGTCCGGCCGATGCGCCGGGCACGACCTATGCCGACATGATGACGACCAGGGGGCTGGAGCAGATCGCCGACTATGCCGACGGCATCGGCCCGCCGACAGCCATGGTGCTGGCGCCGGAGGGGCCGACCGGCCTTGTCGATCGCGCCCATCAGGTCGGGCTGCAGGTCCATGTGTGGACGCTGCGCATGGAAAACAGCTTCCTGCCCACGGCCTTCCAGCGTCCCGACGATCCGCAGGGCCGGGGCGATTTTGCCGGCTATGCAAGGGCAGTCGCCGGCACGGGCGTCGACGGCATGTTCAGCGATTTTCCCAGGCAGGCGCGCGAGGCGCTGAAGCCCGCGCTCTGATGGTTCATTCTCGCTGATGACTTGTCAAACCTGCGGCGGAAGCGAATAACAGCCTTATGCTTTCGCAGAAGACCCGTTACGCTATCCGCGCTCTCCAACATCTCGCAGACCGCTATCGCCAGGGTCCGGTGCCCTTGGGTGAGATTGCCACACGCCAGAATATCCCCTCCAAATTCCTGACCGTGATCCTGTCGGAACTGTCGCGCGAAGGGTTGGTCGCCACGCAGCGGGGGCGCGATGGCGGCTACTGGCTGGCGCTGGCCCCGGTCGACATCAGCTATGGCGACATCGTCCGGCTGACGCGCGGGTCGCTCGCGCTCACGCCCTGCGCCAGCCGCTTCGCGCATGAAACCTGCACCAACTGCCTGCCCGAATCGGAATGCCCCCTGCACCGCGTGATGCTTCGCGTACGCGACGAGACCGCCAAGGTGCTGGACAGCATCAGCCTGGCCGAACCCTTCGCGACGGAGGAAATGGGGTAAGAGGCTCGATCCGAGCCATTTCCGTTCCTCCCGCCGGATGCGAATGCCGGGCTCCTGCCCAAAGCCTTGCGCCGGACGCGCAGCTTCGCCACATCAACGCCATGACGACTCCACCCCTCAAAGCCACCCTGATCCCGGTCACTCCGCTCCAGCAGAATTGCACGCTGTTTTGGTGCACGGCGACCAATCGCGGCGCCTTCGTCGATCCTGGCGGCGACCTGCCGGTGCTCAAGAGGGCGGCCGAGCAGCAAGGTGTCACCATAGAGAAGATCCTCGTCACCCATGGCCATATCGACCATTGCGGTCAGGCGGGCATGCTGGCTCGCGACCTGGGCGTGCCGATCGAAGGTCCGCATGAGGCCGACCGTTTCTGGATCGACCGGCTCGATGAGGACGGTCGCAAATATGGCATCAATGGCGAGAGTTTCGAACCTGATCGCTGGCTGAAGGATGGCGACCGCGTCACGGTCGGCAATCTCACGCTCGACGTCTATCACTGTCCCGGCCATACGCCGGGGCACGTCGTCTTCCACCACGCCCCCAGTAAGCTCGCCATCGTCGGCGACGTGCTGTTCCAGGGTTCTATCGGCCGCACGGACTTTCCGATGGGCAATCATCAGGATCTGATCGACGCGATCACGGGCAAGCTATGGCCGCTGGGCAACGACACGGCTTTCGTCCCCGGACATGGGCCGATGAGCAACTTCGCCCATGAACGGCGCACCAACCCCTTTGTCGGGGATGCCGTGCTGGCCTGATCCCTACCGGATCATCGCCATGGCGGGCGGCGCCGGCATTGCGCGGGTCGCGCCATAGGCGACATAGAGTGCCGTCACCGCCATGCCGACCATCACCGCCCAGGTCAGCAGCGCCCCGCCCGCACGCCAGACGGTGGGCTTGTCCGCATCCATCCCAAATCCATGGGCGATTCGCGCCAGCACCAGCACCAGCGCCGCGATCCAAAGCCAGATCGACGCCCCGACCGCCAGTTCCACCAGGCCGAAGAGGATCAGTGTCACCGGCACATATTCGATGAAATTGGCATGCGCCCGCATCCGCTTGGCCAGCAGCGCACTGCCGCCGTCGCCATGCATCACCCGGTCGGAAATCCGGATTCGCGCGCAGCGCACGCCCAGCCACATGTTGAGCAGCGCGCAGGCCGCGGCCAGCGTCAGCGTTATCGGCAGCAACATCGGATTTACCCCCTTTTGTCGAGACGCCCGCAAGAATAGGGCGGCGGCCCGCCGGGGCAAGAAGGACTTGCGCATGGGCCAAAAAACGCTATAGGCGCAGGGCTTCGCGATCATCCGGGCCGCATGGGTCTGCGGCGCCGTTGGCGTCGACATCCATCGGATACGGCCAGTCGCACTAACAGATCAATTTATGGAATAAGGTGCCGACATGGCTGTCCCCAAGAGGAAAACGTCCCCGTCCCGCCGCGGCATGCGCCGCAGCCATGACTCGCTGCGCGTCGAGGCCTATCAGGAATGCTCGAACTGCGGCGAACTCAAGCGCCCGCACAATCTCTGCGACGCCTGCGGCCATTATAACGGCCGTGAAGTTGTCGCGGTCGGGGCCTGACGCTCAAGCATTTCTCCTGAAAAGGGTGCGTTAACTTGTCCAGCCAACCGCGAATCGCAATAGACGCGATGGGCGGGGATGAAGGCGTGCGCGTGATGATGGCGGGCGTGGCGCTCGCCCGTCGCCGTCACGAAGGGCTGCGCTTCACCCTTTTCGGAGACGAGGTGCGGATCAAGTCCGCGCTTGACAGTCATCCCAATCTGCGCGCCGCGTCGGAAATCGTCCACGCGCCTGATGTCGTGGATGCAGGGGACAAGCCCAGCGTCGCCATCCGCAAGAAGACCAGCTCCATGAGCATGGCGATCGCGGCGGTGAAGGCGGGAACCTGCGGCGCGGCCGTCTCTTCGGGCAATACCGGCGCGCTGATGGCGATGGCGAAGCTGGCGCTCCGTACCATGAAGGGCGTGGACCGGCCTGCGCTGGCCGCCATGCTGCCGACGCTGGGCGACAATGACGTGGTCATGCTGGACCTGGGCGCCAACACCGAATGCGACGCCCGCAATCTCGTCCAGTTCGCGGTGATGGGCGCCGCCTACGCCCGCATAGCCCTCGACCTTGAGCGTCCTCGCGTTCGCCTGATGAACATCGGCACGGAAGAGATGAAGGGCACGGAGGAGATCCGCGACGCCGCCGCGATCCTGCGCGCCGCGACCAGCCTGCCGCTGTCATTCGAGGGCTTCACCGAAGGCGACAAGATCGGCCGGGGCGATGTCGACGTCATCGTGTCGGACGGCTTTTCCGGCAATGTGGCGCTCAAGACGGCGGAGGGCACCGCCCGTTTCGTCACCGACCTGCTGCGCACGGCCTTCACCAGTTCGATTCGCTCGAAGCTCGGCTTCCTGATATCCAAGCCCGCAATGCACCTGCTGCGCCATCATCTCGACCCGAACAACCATAATGGCGCGGTTTTCCTCGGTCTCAATGGCGTGGTCGTGAAAAGCCATGGCAGCGCCAATGACAAGGGCGTCGCCAATGCCGTCCATGTCGCCGCCCGACTGCTGGAGGAAGACATCACCCGGCGCATCGCCGCCGACATGCACGGGATCGAGGGGTTGACTGCCCCCGCATCCAGGATGGAGCTGCCCGCAAAGTGATCCGCCGATCCGTTCTCCTGGGCACGGGTTCCGCCCTGCCGGTCCGCTCCGTCAGCAATACCGAACTGGCCAGGACCGTGGACACGAGCGACGAATGGATCGTGGAGCGCACCGGCATCCGCACGCGCTACATCGCGGGAGAGGGCGAAACCACCGCCAGCCTTGCCACCGATGCGGCGAAGGCGGCGCTGGAGGCTGCCCGCCTGTCGGCGCAGGACATCGATCTCATCATCCTGGCGACGGCCACGCCCGATCAGACCTTCCCGGCTACGGCCACCATCGTGCAGGCGGCGCTCGGCATCGATGACTGCGTCGCCTTCGACGTGGCGGCGGTCTGCTCCGGCTTCCTCTATGCCATCACCGTCGCGGACAGCATGATCCGGTCGGGCGCGGCCCGGAACGCGATCGTCATCGGCTCGGAAACCTTCAGTCGCATCCTGGACTGGGAAGATCGCACAACTTGCGTGCTCTTCGGCGACGGAGCGGGGGCGGTGGTGCTGGGCGCGGAGGAAAGCGCCGAAGGCAAGCGCGGCATCCTAGCCTCGAAACTCCATGCCGACGGCCGGCACAACCAGCTTCTCTATGTCGATGGCGGCCCCTCGACGACGCAGACCGTCGGCAAGCTGCGGATGAAGGGGCAGGAGGTGTTCCGCCACGCCGTCACCAATCTCGCCTCTGTCCTGACCGAAGTGATGGAGGCCGCTGGCCTTGCAACGTCGGAGATCGACTGGCTGGTGCCGCATCAGGCCAATGCCCGCATCCTTGACGCGACTGCGCGCAAGCTGAAGCTCTCGCCGGAAAGGGTGGTGATGACGGTCGACCGCCATGCGAACACCTCCGCCGCGTCGGTACCCCTGGCGCTGGACCTTGCCATGCGCGATGGCCGCATCCAGCCCGGCCAGCTGCTGGTGCTGGAGGCGATGGGCGGCGGCTTCACCTGGGGCGCCTGCGTCCTGCGGGTGTAAAGGGCCGCCGGGCACCGCGTTGCCATGTCGCGGATAAGGGGGTGGAAAAGCTTCGTTCCTTTGTCCCGATCCACCTGCCGATCACTCCCGCAACGACCGCCACATGCCTGATTCTGCCCCCGATGGACCGCATCTGCGTCCCCCATTCCGCCAAGCTCCCTTTTGGGACCGTTACCATGTCGATTTTTCACGGTTTTTTAAGGATTTCGGCGATCGATCATCTTGCCGAATCATTAGGAATCGCGCACATTATCGAGTGATCACCCGCGTTTAGGCTCGACGGGTGTCATGGTGGGGACATAGGATGAGCGGTAACGGAACTCTGACGCGCGCGGATCTCGCGGAGAGCGTGAACCGTCATATTGGCCTTTCGCGGGCAGAAGCGGCAACCCTGATCGAATCCATTTTGGAGCATATGTCCGCCGCGCTGGAACGCGGGGAAAATGTGAAGATTTCCAGCTTCGGCACCTTTGTCCTGCGCGACAAGACGCAACGCATGGGCCGCAACCCGAAGACGGGTGTCGAAGTGCCGATCGAACCGCGCCGGGTGCTGACCTTCCGCGCCAGCCAGACGATGCGGGACCGCGTCGCCTCGGCCTGAAAACGGCCCGCCAAAACGGCTATTTTCCCGAAGGTTGACCTTTGCGCCGCTAAGGGTGCAACATCATGACCATGGAAAAGGCAGAGGGCGCATTTCTGACGATCAGCGAGCTGGCAAGCGAACTTGATCTGCCGCAGCATATATTGCGCTATTGGGAAACCCGCTTCACTCAGTTGCGCCCGCTCCAGCGATCGGGCAATCGCCGCTATTACCGGCCCGCCGACGTGGCCTTGGTGCGGCGCATCAACCATCTGCTGAATGTCGAGGGCTTCACCGTGAAGGGCGCGCAAAAGGCGCTGGGCGAAGGCGGCGGCGATCCGGTGCGGACATCATCCGCGCCGCCCCGGGCAGGCCATGCCGAATCGACCCGGGGCGCCGATCTGCTTCCCCGGCTGGAGGCCATCCGCGCAACGCTGGCCAGGGCGATAGGCGAATAGCTCTATGCCGGTGGCGATCAGACCACCGGCGCTGCGTAGATCAGGTCGCGAAACGGCACGTTGCCGACCATGAAGACGGTCTCGCCTATCTCCACGAATCCATGCCGGGCATAGAAGCGCTGCGCCCGCGCATTGTCGGTATAGACCGCGAGCAACATGCGCCTTGCGCCGCGTTGCCGCGCTTCCTCCATCACCCGTGCCAGAAGAGCATCGCCATTGCCGCCGCCCTGCCAGCCGGAGAGGAGATAGATGCGCTTGAGTTCGAGATCGTCCTGCCGCGTTTCGACCGGCAGCCTGGGCGGCGCCAGCAGCGCATAGCCCACCGGCGCGCCCAGCGGGGTTTCCCCAATCAGCACCACCTGGTCCACATCGGCCAGCGCCGCGGCATAGAAATCCTCCCCATGGGCGGTCCGGACATGGGCAATCAGGGCGTCGCCCGGATGATCATAGGCAAAGCTGGCGAGGAAGGTTGCGCCGCCCAGCAGCGACAGTGCCGCGGCATCGCGCGGCTCCGCCCGTCGCCAGTGGATCGGCGTCATCGGCGCTACTCAGCGCGACCCCGGCCCCAGTGCCGGGTCCAGGTCGCGCGGCCGCGTGAAGCGGGCCAGGGTGGCGATGTTGGGCTTTGCCTCGCTCCAATGCGTGATGGGCAGGTCCATGACGGCGATGGAGGCGGTCGGGAACTTCACCTCCACATCCTCGCGCAGCGGGCTGGCACCATCATCGGGGACAAGGTCGAGGACCAGTTCCTCCAGCCCCGGATTATGCCCCGACATCAGCACGCTGTCGACATCGTCCGGCAGGTCGCGGATCACGTCGAACAGGGTGGGGGTGGAGGCAAGATAGATGCGCCGGTCCCAATGCGGATCGATCACCTCGCCATAGCCGGTGAAGAAGACATTGAGCGTTTCCACCACCCGCACCGCCGGGGAAGCGACCACCATGTCGAAACGGATATTCTGCGCCCTGGCGAATTCGCCCATCACCAGGGCCGCCTTTTCCCCCCGGCTGTTCAGCGGACGGTCGAAATCCCGCGCAACCGGATCGTCCCAATCGGACTTGGCGTGACGGAACAGGATCAACCGCTTCATTTTTGCTCCAGGTCGTGGGTGCCGGCGTCGAGTCCCTGAAGCCCTAGCGTTGCATTCCCGTTAAGACCAGCGCGGGATTGGCCGCTGACGGATATGATGGCCTCGTCCAGCGTCAGGCGGCGGATCGGCGTGCCGGGGGGGAAGGCGCTCAACAATCGGCTGGGCATGGCCGCGGACAGGATGACGAAGCTTCCCCGGTCCTCCGCCCGCCGGATCAGCCGGCCGAAGGCCTGCGCCATTCGCGCCCGGATCAGCCGATCGTCATAGGCGCTGCCGCCGCCGCCCTGATTGCTGGCCGCCAGCTTGCGCGCGGCATGCAGGACGGTCGGCTTGGACCAGGGCACCCCCTCCATCACCACCAGCCGCAGCGAATGGCCGGGCACATCCACGCCGTCGCGCAGCGCGTCGGTACCAAGCAGGGAGGCGCGGGGATCGTCGCGGAAAATGTCGATCAGCGTGCCCGTATCCATCGGGTCCACATGCTGCGCGTAAAGCGGCAACCCCGCCCGCGCCAGCCGGTCTGCGATCCGCGCATGCACGGCGCGCAGCCGCCGGATCGCGGTGAACAGGCCAAGCGTTCCGCCGCCCGCCGCCTCGATCAGCCGGGCATAGGCGCCGGACAGCGCCGCAATGTCGCCGCGCTTGATATCGGTGACGATCAGCACTTCCGACCGGCCCGGATAATCGAAGGGGCTGTTCGCCTCGAACCGCCCGGCCCCCCGCGGCAGGTGGTTGGCGCCGCTCCGGCTCATCGCATTGTCCCAGTCGCCGCCGCCCTTCAGCGTGGCGGAGGTGATCAGCACGCCTTGCGCCGGCTTCAGCACCGCCTGCGCCAGCGGGCGGGTCGGGTCCAGCCAGTGGCGATGGATGCCGATGTCATATTCTCGCCCCTCGATCCGCTCCACGGCCAGCCAGTCGACATAATCCGCGTCCGCCGGTCCACCGATCCGCGCCAGCAGCGCCAGCCAGGCCGTCACCAGATCGCGCCGCCAGCCAAGCGAGGCGATCGCCCCCTCGACCCGCGCCCGCGCCGCGCCGTCCAGCCAGTCGGGCGCTTCCTCGATCACCGCCTCCATCCGCTTGCCCAGATGGGTCAGGGGGCGCAGCAGACTGTCGAGCGCCTGAGCCGCCTCCTGTGCTGCCTCGACCAGCGTCCCGTCCGGTTCGGCCAGTTCCGTCTCCAGCCCATAGCCGGCATCCGCCTCGCCGCCGTCGGCCGCCCGCGCATAGACAGTGCCGCGCACCGCAGCGAGCAGCGCCTCGACCGGCCCGAAGGGTTCCCCGGCGACGACCCGCTTCAGCCATTCATCGGCCGGGAGCGCCCGTGCCGCGTCCGCCGCCGCCCTGATCGCCTCGCCGCCCTGTTCGTCATAGCTGGCAAGGTCGGACAGGCGCGCCGCCAGTCCGCGCCGCCGCCCGCGCGAATTACCCTCCGGCCCCATGACCCAGCGGCGCAGTTCGATCGCCTCCTGCCCGGAAAGCGCGACGGAGAAGGTCGAATCAGCCGCATCGAACAGATGATGGCCCTCGTCGAACACGATGCGCTGCGGCGCCTGTCCGGTCTCGCGCCCTCGCGCCGCATTGATCATCACCAGCGCATGATTGGCGATCACGATGTCGGCATCCGCCGATGCCCGCGTCGATCGCTCGATGAAGCATTTCCGATAATGGGGGCAGCCCGCATAGATGCACTCGCCGCGCCGGTCGGTCAGCGCCGTCGATCCGTTGCGCCGGAACAGCGTCGGCAACCATCCCGGCAGGTCGCCGCCGATCATGTCGCCATCCTTGGTGAACGCCGCCCAGCGCGCGACCAGATGCGCCAATATCGCCGCTCGCCCCGCAAAGCCGCCCTGCAGCGCATCCTCCAGGTTCAGCAGGCAAAGATAATTTTCCCGCCCCTTGCGCACCACCACCCGCTTCGCCGCCACGGCGGGATCGGGGAACAGGCGCAGGCTTTCCCGGTCCAGTTGCCGCTGCAAAGCCTTGGTATAGGTCGAAATCCACACCGTGCCCTGTGCTTCCCCGGCCCAGAGCGATGCAGGGGCGAGATAGCCCAGCGTCTTGCCGATCCCCGTTCCGGCTTCCGCCAGCAGCATGTTGGGCTGGTCGCGATGCGCCCTGGGGTGGAACACCTCCGCCGCTGCGGCGGCATAGGCCTGTTGCCCCGGCCGCGCTTCGGCGCCAGTGCCGGTCAATTGCTGCAACCGCGCCACCACTGCATCGGATTGCAGCGATATGGTGCGCGGGGCGGGGCGGGGCGGGTTTTCCTCCCATTCGGGCAGCTTGGAAAAGAGCCAGCGCTCCGCTTCCTTCGGCCGGGCAATGCGCGGCGCCACCAGCGGCGCCCAGGGCCAGCGCAGCCGGTGCAGCGATTGCGCCGCCGTCCAGCCGCCCTCGCGCTCGATCCATGCAGGGGATTCCAGCATCGCCAGCAGCGCGCCGGTCGCCGCCTGCAACAATGCGGGAATATCCGATTCACTGGCCGGACGAGGCAGGTTCAACGCTTCCGCCAGCCCCTTGGGCGTCGGCACAAGAAAGCGCGCGGGATGGATGAAGGCCCATAGTTCCAGCAGGTCCAGGCCATTGAGATCGGGATAACCCAGCCGTTGTCCGGTCAGCGGCGCGTTCAGCAGCAGCGTCGGCGTCTCGGCCGTCCGCGCAATGGCCGTGCCCTTGGGAACGGCCGCGGTCCGATCCCCCTCCCTGATCCAGATGCCGCCATGGCTGGCATGCAGGGCGGGCAGGGCGGCGGGATCGATCACCCGTCCCGCTTAGGACAACGGGAACAAAAGGGAAACCTGAAAAGCGCGGAATTCAGCTGAAGCGACGGCCAAAACCGCCCGCCGGTCGCGGTGCCGGCGACCGCGGCGCAAAGGCCGTCGGGGCAAGCTGCGCCGCCCGTGCAATCTCCAGCCGGTCGAATAGCGGTCCGTCCGTCAGCTCATAGGGAAAGCGGATGCCCATGCGATCCTCTTCGGACCACTGCACCGTGGCGAAAACGATATGGCCGTCATAGTCGATCTGGCACTGGCTGCGCACCGGCAAGCCGCAGCCCGCAATCTGGGCGCCGCCTTCGCTCAGGTCGACGATGGTTCCTTCAAGGCTGTCGAGCACGGTCGTCACGACGACGGGTATATCGACGGCTATTCTTTGACGGCTGCGCGGCTGCATGGTCCCTCCTGAGCTGTGTGAAGGGCTGGCCTGACCATGAGGCGGATCGGTCGGGCGGTCTGTCGCGACCTGGCCAGTACCCGACAAGCCTTGCCGTTCCGCAACCGCGTCATGGTCACACCAGCTCTAAGCTCCCGATAAATATAGGTCATCAGGGTTAATCAAAGTTAAACATCGGGTCTCGAAAAGCGCCGTTCATCTCCATTTCGGCACCTGGAACCGCTGCCTTGCATCCGGTCTGGACATTGATCGACGTTAACGCCGGCTTTGCCGATCCGCTTTCCATCATGTTGTTTTCCGATTCGTCAGATGTTTCCAACGGCCGCGAAAATGCTTAGGGGGACGCATCATGACCGTGTCCGAAAACATCCGCACCGCCGCGCAGGCGTCCAAGGCCTGGCCCTATGAGGAAGCCCGCAAGCTCCTGAAGCGCTATCAGAACGGCGCGCCTGAAAAAGGCCATGTGCTGTTCGAAACGGGGTATGGCCCCTCGGGCCTGCCGCATATCGGCACGTTCAACGAAGTGCTGCGCACCACCATGGTGCGCAACGCCTTTCATGCGCTGTCGGACGTGCCGACCCGCCTGATTGCGTTCAGCGACGATATGGACGGCCTGCGCAAGGTTCCGGACAATGTGCCCAACCAGGCGATGCTGGCGCAGCATCTGGGCAAGCCGCTGACGCAGGTGCCCGATCCGTTCGGGAAATATGAAAGCTTCGCGCATCACAACAATGCGATGTTGCGGGAATTTCTCGACCGCTTCGGCTTCGACTATGAATTCGTCTCCGCGACGGAGCGCTACAGGTCCGGGGTTTTTGACGACGCACTGAAGAATGTCCTGCGCCATTATCAGGATATCATGGACATCATGCTGCCGACGCTGCGCAAGGAACGGCAGGCGACCTATTCGCCGGTCCTGCCGATCTCGCCCAGCAGCGGCATCGTGCTTCAGGTGCCGGTCGAGGTGATCGATGCCGACAAGGGCTTGGTCCGCTTCGAGGACAACTCTGTTCCGGGGGGCGAGGTGATCGAGCAGTCGATCCTGTCCGGCGCCGCCAAGCTGCAATGGAAGGTCGACTGGGCGATGCGCTGGGTCGCACTGGGCGTCGATTATGAGATGGCGGGCAAGGATCTGATCGATTCCGTCACGCAAAGCTCGAAGATCTGCCGCGCCCTGGGTGCCCGCCCGCCCGAAGGCTTCAATTACGAGATGTTCCTCGACGAAAAGGGCGAGAAAATCTCCAAGTCCAAGGGCAACGGCCTCAGCCTCGAGCAATGGCTGACCTATGGCCCGCAGGAGAGCCTGGCCTTCTACGCCTATCGCGAGCCGAAGAAGGCGAAGCAGCTCCACATGGGCGTCATTCCCCGCGCGGTCGACGAATATTGGCAGTTCCGCGGCAATTATCCGGGCCAGCCGGTGGAGCAGCAGCTCGGCAATCCGGTCCACCATATCCATGATGGCAAGCTGCCGCAGGGACGCCTGCCGGTGACCTTCGGCCTGCTGCTGAACCTGGTCGGCGTGATGGGCGACGCCAGCCGCGAACAGGTCTGGGGCTATCTCCAGAATTATGTCGCGGATGCCAATGCCGAAAGCTATCCGGAGCTGGACGCGCTGATCGGCCACGCGCTGGCCTATCACCGGGATTTCGTCGCCCCGACGCTCAAGCGCCGCGCGCCCACCCAGAGCGAAGCCGCCGCCCTGCGCAAGCTGGACGCGGAACTCGCCGCCCTGCCCGAAGGCGCCACGGCGGAGGATATCCAGAATATCGTCTATGCTATCGGCAAGGACGAAGCCTATGGCTTTGCCGAGCTGCGCGACTGGTTCAAGGCGCTATACCAGACACTGCTGGGTGCCGACCAGGGGCCGCGCATGGGCAGCTTCATCGCGCTTTACGGCGTGGAAAACAGCCGCCGGCTGATCGGGGAAGCACTGGCCGCCTGAACGGGGGACGGCGGAACATAACGGGGCGCCGGGCGTTTCGGCATATGGTCCACCCCCTTTCGGACTGATGGCGCGCCTGGCGCGTGCCATCGGCCGCGCCCGCCCGGAAACGAGCGGCGCGGCCAAGGGGTGCAGGCTGGACCATCGGCGCCTTGGCGCCAAAGGAAACGGCCTCTCGACATTCGTCGGGGGCCGTTTCGTCATTGAGGCTTGGATTGGGCAGGCTCGGATTGAGCTTTGGAGCGGCGATCTGATCGATCCAGATCGCCGCTCCAGCTTCCCTGCTTTCCGCGGTTTCTGATCAGCGACCAGTTGCGCGTGCCTGGAAACCGCTCTGCTGCTTACCAGAAGAAGCCGCGATGCACTTCCATCACCCGGCCGGTCCGCACATTGACCAGCAGCACGTCGTTATAATGCCTCACCCACCGCAGGTTCACGCCGGGGCGCGGCAGGCGATAGCGATAGGGATCGGCGATATAGTAGCGCGAGCTGTAATAGGTCGGCCGAAGCCGCGCGCCGACCTCCCAGCGGTTGTAGCGGAACGGGGCGCGCCAGTTGCCGCCGCGATAGACGTCACGGTGCGAACGGCGGTAATCGCGCCAATCCTCCCGCAATTCCTGCCGCGCCTCGCGCACGTCGCGCCGCTCTTCCCGCACGTCGTGCCGGCTGCCATAGCGCTCGGCATCGCGCAGGTCGCGCTGTTCGTGGCGCAGATCACGGGCGCTGTCGCGCACCTCGGCGCGAGACTGGGCCATGGCGGCGCCCGGCATCACTGTTACGGCCATCAGGCCCAAGATAATGAATTTACGCATAGGTCTTCTCCCATTGCCTGGTGGCTGAAGTCCGGTGGGGAGAGGGTAACTTTCCCGCGCCCCGCCGGTTCCGCCGACCACGAAGACAGATATGCACCCGGTCACCTGAACATGTCGGGAATGAAACGGTCAGGAATCAGTCATTTATGTCGCACTTTGTATCAGCATCCGTGGCACTCAGGGCTTCCAGGGACGCTCGCGAAACCATTTGGTGGCGACATATTTGACGCCCCGCTCCACCGGACGCGCGGCGTGCAGGCTGAGGAGGTTGGGCGATCCATCCCGCTCCATATTGTTCCACATCAGCAGCATGCCCTCGACAGGCGGGACCATGAATTCGCAATGGGGGAAATGCGTTTCCCCGCCCGCCTCCACCGGCGACAGGTAGATCATCGCCGTCCAGCTGCGCTGCCCGCCGGATTTCATCATGGCCGGCCAGTAACTGGCGGTCACCGGGAAATAGTCGCAATGCGCCTTATATTCCTGTCCGGGCTGATAGCGCTGCCCCTGCAGGGTTTCGCCATGCTCTCCGGCCAGGCCCATCAGCGCGCAGATCCGGTCGCTGATCCCGCTGACCAGCGGGCTCCAGGGGCTGAGATGGCAGCTTGCGCTGGTGCGGTAATCGGCATTGGCGCTGCCTGAAAACAGGGTGGAGGGCTGCGCGCCCGCATCGATCAGTTCCCGCAGGCCGTCGCATTCCTCCGCGCTCAGAAATTCCTGCCGTCCATAGATTTCGAGTCTTGGCGTATCGATCCGGCTGACCATCGGATTACGGTCCAGCCGCGCCCGCACCATCTCTCCGATCCGCGCCCGTGCTGCGGAGGCGACCCCGCCATCGTCAACAATCTCGCTCATGCCGCTCTCCTGCCACCGTGCGGGCGTTCGGCGCAAATGAAAAGGGCCCGGAACCTCCCGGCTCCGGACCCAGTGTTTCCTGAAGGCCAGTTCAGGAGCGCCTGTCTTCCGGCGTTACCAGAAGAAATCGTGGATCACGTCGACCACATAGCCGTCGCGTATGTCGACCAGCAGCGCATCGTCATAATAGCGGACCCAGCGCAGCGAGCCGTAGGCAGGCGGCAGGCGGTAATAATAGGGATCGTCGATCCAGTAGCTGTTCGAATAGAGCAGGCTGTTCAGGTAGATCCCGATCGAAAAGCGCGAATAGCCATAGCCCCAGCCGCTTGGCGCATAATAGCGGCCGATCCGGTAACGGTCGCCATAGCGGGAGCGATAGCTGTACCAGTCATAGCGGCGGTTGTTGCGCCAGCCATTGTCCCAGCGCCTCTGCCCCTGCCACCGTGTACGGTCGTCAAAGCGCGCCCCGCTGTTCCAGCCCGGGTTGCCGCCGTTCCAACGCCGGTCGCCATTGTTCCAGCGCCGGTCGTCGCGCCGGTCCCGATCATTCCGGTCCCGATCATTCCGGTCCCAATCCCGCCGACCGTCCTGCCCGTTGCGCCGATCGCGGTCGTTCCAGTCGCGGCCGTTCCTGTCGTCGCCGCGCGGGGATGTCTCGAACCGCTGCTGGTCGCGGTTCCAGCGGGTGACCGTGGCCGGCCCTTGCGCGTTCGGCCGCGCATTGTTGCCACGCCATTGCGGCTGCGCGGCCGGTGCCGGCGACGGGGCGGCCGGCGCCTGCTGTTGCTGCCAGCGCTGCTGCCGCATCTCGCCGCCACCTTGCCACTGGCGCTGCGCCTGTCCATTGCCGGATCCGCCACGGCCGCCTTCCGGGCGTCCCGCCCGTTCGCCGCCGCGGCCGCGCCAGCCGCCATCATCGCCCCGTTGGGCATAGGCCGGGGCGATCCCGCCCAGAACCGTCGCGGTCATCAAGCCCGCCAGCATCATTTTCCTCAACATGCCGTTCGCCTTCATCTTGCGGGGCCATTCGCCCCTCATAATCCGCTTTTAAACGGGGGGCGATGTCGTGATGCTGAACTTGACTGTCAGCGATCTGAAAGAATCCGCAGCCTGCGGCGGGACGCACTCTGCGCCGAACTGCCGGGAAATATAACCAATGTTATAAGGAAAGCTGATCCAGATCAGTGCGGTGCTCGATAAACCCCCTTAGGGATGCGGGGTGACGATAACGCCCACTGCCGGCAGCGCTCGACAGGCCCTGCGTCAAGCGACGATGGAAAGCCATCAGCGAGTCGATGATCTGTTCTCGCGCTTTTCGCTGGACGACCGGCCCGGCTATGCCGCTTTTTTGAGGGCGCATGCCCGCGCGCTGGCCCCGCTGGAGGCCATGATCCGGCCGGACGCGCCGCGCCTGCCGCAACTGGCGCAGGATCTTGCGACTCTGAACGAAACGCTGCCCGCGCCGCTTGCTGCGCCGACACCCCCTACCGATGCCTATCGCTGGGGCGTCCGCTATACGCTGGAAGGATCACGGCTGGGCGGGGCCATGCTCGCCCGCCGCGTCGGTTCCGGCCTGCCCCGCGCCTATCTGAGCGCGGCGCATGAAAAGGGCGGCTGGGCGGCCTTCCAGCGCCGGCTGGACGCCGCCGCTGCCAAGGGCGGCAGGACATGGATCGACGAGGCGATTCGCGGTGCCAGTGCGGCATTCGATCTGTTCGCGGCGGCGGCCCTCGAAATGGCGCCGCTTCATGGCTGATGGCGATATTCTGGCTCAGGATTTCGCCGTCGACCTCGACAATTGCGACCGGGAACCGATCCATGTGCTCGGTAAGGTCCAGCCCTTCGGTTTCCTGATCGCGCTGACCGCCGACTGGCTGGTGTCGCGCGTATCCGCCAACAGCGCCGACCATATCGGCCTTTCGCCAGAGCAGATGCTGGGCCAGCCGATCAGCGCGATCTTCAGCGGGGAGGCGGTCCACTCCCTGCGCAACCGAATCACCCTGTTGCGCGGTCCCGACGCGGTCGAGCGCATCTTCTCGCTCACGCTGATAGACGGCATCGCGCCCTTCGACGTGGCCGTCCATTTCTCCGGCTCGCTGGTCGTGATCGAGGCGGAACCAGCGTCCCGCGACGAGATGGAGGCGAGCAGCACGGTCCGCTCCATGGTGTCGCGGCTTGGCCAGACGCAGGGCATGGCGGCCTTCCTGCGGGACGGCGCGCGCCAGGTGCGGGCGCTAACCGGCTTCGACCGGGTCATGGTCTATCGCTTCGCGGACGGTGGCGATGGGGAAGTGGTCGCCGAAGCTCTGCGTCCGGGCGTCGAGAGCTTTTTCGGCCTGCATTATCCCGCGTCCGACATACCGGCGCAGGCGCGGGCGCTCTACCTGCGCAACATCTTCCGGGTGATCGCGGACGTCCGGGCAAAGCCGGTTCCCATCGTGCCGCAGCTCGATCCGTCGGGCGCGGCGCTGGACATGTCGCTCTGCCTGACGCGGGCGGTTTCGCCGATTCATATCGAATATCTCGGCAATATGGGGGTGGGGGCCTCGCTCTCCATCTCGATCGTCGTCGAAGGGCGGCTCTGGGGCCTTTTCGCCTGCCACCATTATGGTCCCCGCCTGCCTAGTTTCGCGCAGCGCAGCGCGGCCGAATTGTTCGGCCAGATTTTCTCGATGATGCTCGAAAATCGGGAACGGAGCGAAACCGCCGCCTATGAGGGCAAGGCGCGGCAGGTCGCTGACAGGCTGATGTCGGCGGTGGCGCAGGACCATGACCTGCTCTCCAACGCCCGCTGGTTGGGCGACGTGATCTTCGACACCATCCCGGCGGACGGCGTGGGCGTATATATCGACGGCCAGATGGCCTTTTCCGGCCTTGCCCCCGACCAGCGGAGCTTCGCCGCCATCGTCGCCATGCTGAACCGGGCGGCGGCTGGTCAGGTCTTCGCCACCGAAAATCTGTCGCGCCTGTTGCCTGAAGCGGCTGCCCATGCCGATCGTGCGGCCGGCCTGCTCGCCATCCCGCTTTCGCGCCGCCCGCGCGACTATGTGGTGCTTTTCCGGGCGGAACAGCTTCGCTCGGTACGCTGGGCGGGCAGTCCTGAAAAGCATGTCGAATATGGCCCCAACGGCCCGCGCCTGACGCCGCGCAAGAGCTTCGAGGAGTGGTCGGAACTGGTGCGCGGCACGGCGACGCCCTTCACCGCCGCCGAACTGCGCGTCGCGGAGGCTCTGCGTACCGCGCTGCTGGAGGTCATATTGCGCCTGTCCGATTCCGCGCATGAGGATCGGCGGAAGGCGCATGAAAAGCAGGAATTGCTGATCGCGGAACTCAACCATCGCGTGCGCAACATCCTCTCGCTGATTCGGGGCCTCTTGTCCCAGACCCGCGACAGCGCCCAGTCGATCGACCAGTTCATCGACACGTTGGAAAGCCGCGTCCATGCCCTGGCCCGGGCGCACGACCAGATCACTGCGGACCGCTGGGCGCCCGCCCGGCTCTACGATCTTATCGAGGTGGAATCGGCAGCCTATCTGGGTGCGCGGCGCGACCGGGTGACGCTGACCGGCCCTAACGTCCTGCTGACGCCTGCCGCCTTCACGGTGCTGGCGCTGGTGATTCACGAATTGCTGACCAACGCCGCCAAATATGGCGCGCTGTCCGACAATGGCAGCGTCACCATCGACTGGACCGTCGATGCCGATGGCAGCCTGCTGCTCGATTGGCGGGAAAGCGGCGGGCCCGCCGTGCTCGCGCCCACGCGCCGGGGTTTCGGATCGACCGTGATCGAACGGTCCATCCCCTATGATCTCGATGGCCGGGTGGAGGTGCATTACCGCCTTTCCGGGCTGGAGGCGCACTTCTGCATCCCCTCCGCCCATGTCGCCTCGGTCCTGCCCGACGTCATCGGCGCCGAACGCGCCGGCATTGTTCACGCGCCCGCGCCGACCCTGCTCAAGGGCCGCAATGTGCTGCTCGTCGAAGACAATATGATCATCGCCATGGACGGCGAGGATGCGTTGCGCGACCTGGGGGCCGAGGTGATCACCGCCGCCAGCGTGAGCCGCGCGCGGGAGGCGATCGCGAACCATGAGGTCGACCTGGCCGTGCTGGACTTCAACCTGGGCAATGAAACCAGCCTTCCCGTGGCGGAACTGCTGGCGGAAAAGGGCATCTCCTTCCTCTTCGCCACCGGCTATGGCGATGGGCTGGAGCTGCCCGATCGCTTCGACGACGTGACGCTGCTCAAAAAGCCCTATTCCGGCGCGACCCTGGCCCAGGCCATCGCCCCCGTCCTTTAACCGTTTCGTACAGAGGCTGCCCTGGCATCCGCCCGAAACAATGCGTTTCCCCGGTTCCGCTTGCGTCGCGGCTGCGTCCATCCGATCTATCGGGAATGAGACAACCGACATTTTTCATTCCCCATGGCGGCGGCCCCTGCTTCTTCATGGATCCCGCCGACCCTGAAACGCCGCATTGCGACCCGATGTGGCAGCCGATGCAGGATTATCTGGCGGGCATCATCGCCAACCTGCCGGAACGTCCTCGCGCGATCCTGCTGGTCTCCGGCCATTGGGAGGAAAGCCGCTTCACGGTCCATGACGGGGAAAGGCCCGGCCTGCTGTTCGACTATTACGGCTTCCCGCCGCACACCTATACGCTCCACTGGGATGCGCCGGGCGCGCCCGCATTGGCCCGCCGCGCAGCCGATCTGCTGGAACAGGCGGGTTTCCAGACCGGCACGGAGGAAGCGCGCGGCTGGGACCATGGCGTCTTCATCCCGATGAAGGTGGCGTTGCCGCAGGCCGACATTCCCGTCGCCCAGCTTTCGCTTCACCACGGCCTTGACCCCGAAGCGCATATCGCCGCCGGCCGGGCGCTGGAACCCCTGCGCGACGAGGGCGTCCTGATCGTCGGTTCGGGCCTCAGCTTCCACAATCTGCGGGTGCGCGGCGCGCAGGCGACCGGGGCGGCGAAGCTTTGGGACGACGCCCTGACCGACGCCGTCCTGAACCCCGATCCCGCCAGCCGGGCGCGACGCATCGCCGCCTGGACCGACCTGCCCCATGCCCACTTCGCCCATCCGCGTGAGGAACATCTCCTGCCGCTGATGGTCGCCCTGGGCGCGGGGGGCAGGGATGCGGCCGTGCGCGACCATGCCAGCACCGTGCTGGGCTGGGCCGTTTCAGGCTATCGCTTCGGCTGATTCTGTAGCGCCGGAACCGCTTTCGCCGCCTCCTCCGGCGTGATGCCCGATGGCGGCACGGCGTCCACCACTTCCTCGCCGCGCATCACCCTGCCGGCACGCTGGATCGCGCCGCGCAACCGGGGATAGATGCCGCACCGGCAGATATTGGTGATCGCCGCGTCGATTTCCTCATCGCTCGGATCGCCCGACCGCCGCAGCAGCACCGAAGCTGCCATGATGACCCCGGGAATGCAGTATCCGCATTGCGAGACATTGTCCGCCGCGAACACCTGTTGGAGTGGATGGCCGCGATCAGGTGACAGTCCCTCTATGGTGGTGACGAACTTCCCCTCGGTCGCGGCGATCGTCACCTGGCAGGACCGGACGGCTTCGCCATCTATGTCGACCGTGCAGGCGCCGCAATCGCCGGTGCCGCAACCATATTTCGTGCCGGTCAGGTTGGACGCGTCGCGCAGCGCCCAGAGCAGCGGCGTGGCCGGGTCCATGCGATATTGGACGGGCCGGTCGTTGACGGTGAACTTCGTCATTCCATGCCCTCTTCCTCGACCTGGTGATAGAGGACTTCGTTGCGGATGTGGATGGTCCGCGAGGCAAGCCGGATTTCCTGGATGAAGGTGCCGAACGCGGCCGCCTGCAACACCATTGCCAGGCTGAACAGGATCGCGATCGGCGTGCCCAGATGCGAACCCAGCAGATTGGCGGCGAACAGCAGGATGACGACCAGACAGACGGCGCAGGCCGACGCCACCGACAGGAAGATCGCGCCGTTCACCACGCTCATCCGCCGGTCCAGCACGCGGATTTCGCTGACCATCCGGTCATGTTCCTTGCCGCGGGAGCCGAGGATCTTTTCCTCCACCACCCGCGCCCGGTCGATGATGCGCGCAAGCCGCCCGACGCAGACGTTCAGGAACGCGCCGATGCCTGTCAGCAGAAAGACCGGGGCCAGGGCAAGCTGGATGGTCTGGGCGACCTGGGAAACCTGGGGGAGTGCGATCATCGTGTCAAAGCAGCGCAGAGCAAGGAAAATGGCAAGAGGCGAAATGATGGCATGGGGCGCACGCCATCAAGGCATGAGGAAATCATGCGCCTGCGACGGCAGGAATCCAGTTCGAACGCTGGAGGCGCAGCCGGACGGAGGGAGCCGGACTCCTGCCTTCGCAGGAGTGCGGCCTCATCCATACTCCCTCAGGCTGCGCCCTTGGCGGGGGTGTTGACCCCCATCGACTTCAGATATTGCCGGATATTGCGCGCCGCCTGGCGCAACCGCTGCTCATTCTCGACCATGGCGATGCGCACATATCCCTCGCCATCCTCGCCATAGCCGACGCCCGGCGCGACCGCGACCTTGGCATGGGTCAGCAGCTGCTTGGAAAATTCCAGACTGCCCATATCCTTCAATGCAGGCGGCAGTGGCGCCCAGGCGAACATCGATGCGCGGGGGGCGGGAATGTCCCATCCTGCCCGGCCAAAGGCCTCCACCATCACGTCACGGCGCTTGTGATAGAGCTCGCGATTCTTCTGCACGATGTCCTGCGGCCCGTTCAATGCCGCGCAGGCGGCCGCCTGGATCGGCGTGAACGCGCCATAATCCAGATAGGATTTCACCCGCTTCAGCGCCGCGATCAATTGCCGGTTGCCCACGGCAAAGCCGATGCGCCAGCCCGCCATGGAATAGGTCTTGCTGAGCGAGGTGAACTCGACCGCGACGTCCTTCGCGCCCGGCACCTGCAGGATGGAGGGCGTCGGATTGCCGTCATAATAAAGTTCGGAATAGGCAAGGTCGGACAGCACCCAGACCTTGTTCTCCTTCGCCCAGGCGACCAGCCGCTCGTAAAAGGCAAGGTCGACCGTCTCTGCCGTCGGGTTGCTGGGATAGCCGACGACCAGGATGGACGGGCGCGGCACGGTGAAGGCCATGGCCCGCTCCAGCGACTGCCAATAATGCTCGTCCGGCGTTGTCGGCACGGACCGGATCGTCGCCCCCGCGATGATGAAGCCGAACATGTGGATCGGGTAGCTGGGATTGGGCGCCAGCACGACGTCCCCCGGCGCGGTGATCGCTGTGGCCAGGCTGGCCAGCCCCTCCTTCGACCCCATGGTCACGACGACTTCCGTCTCCGGGTCCAGATCGACGCCGAAGCGGCGGCCGTAATAATTGGCCTGCGCTTTCCGCAGCCCCGGAATCCCCATCGACTGGGAATAGCCGTGTGCGCTCGGTTTCTGCGCGACCTCGCACAGCTTGGCGATGACATGGTCGGGCGGCGGCAGGTCGGGATTGCCCATGCCCAGGTCGATAATGTCCTCCCCCGCGGCGCGCGCGGCGGCCCGCATCGCGTTCACTTCAGCGATGACATAGGGCGGCAGGCGCTTCATGCGGTAGAATTCTTCGGACATTTGGGGCTTTCCTGAAAGCTCGCTGTGAGGAATAGTGCGTGACGCGCATTCGTCGCGTCACCATCCGGCTATAACCCGCCAGCCCGTGACACGCCAGAGAAAGCGGCAGACCGGACCATGCCAGGAGGAGGAAGGTGGCCATGAAGGAACAGGATGTCATGGAACCCCATCTCCCAACGCTTCAGGACATGCAGCAATGGACCCAGGTGCTGGGCCGCGCTCAGCAATTGCTACTGGAGCAGGCGGCCGGCGCGACCGGGCGTACGCTGCCCTTCGATCCGGAAGCGGTGGCGCGCATCCAGACCAGCTTCGCCGATGAGGGGCTTGCCCTGTGGCAGCGTTTCCTGACGTCGGGCGGGCTGCTGCGTGACCAGCCGGAGCCGCCGCCTTCGGGCAGTCCCGCGGCGGCCCGCGACCGGCGCTTTGCCGACCCGGCCTGGACGGAGCATCCCTTTTACGACCTCATCCGGCAGAGCTATCTGCTGCTTTCCGACTATCTGATGCGCATGGCCGATGCGGTGGACGGCGTCGATCCCCGGCAAAAGGCCAAGCTGCGCTTCGCGACCACCGGCCTGCTGGACGCGATCGCGCCCAGCAATTTCCCGCTGACCAACCCCATGGTCGTGCAGAGGACGATCCAGAGCGGCGGCGAAAATCTGGTCAAGGGCCTCAAGCACATGCTGGCCGATCTGGAAAAGGGCCAACTCAGCCATACCGACGGCACGGCGTTCGAGGTGGGACGCAACATCGCCTCCACGCCGGGCAAGGTGATCAAGGAAACCCCGCTCTACCAGCTTATCCATTATGCGCCGACGACGGGAACGGTGATGGAAACGCCGCTGCTGATCTTCCCGCCCTGGATCAACCGCTTCTACATTCTCGACCTGTCGCCGGAAAAGAGTTTCGTCAAATGGGCCGTGGATCAGGGGCTCAGCGTCTTCCTGGTGTCGTGGAAATCGGCTGACGGCTCGATGAAGGACCTGGTCTGGGACGATTATATCCTGAACGGCCAGCTCGATGCGATCGACACGGTGCGCGACCTGCTGGACGTGCCCAGCGTCCACACCATCGGCTATTGCGTCGCGGGCACCACGCTCGCCGCCACGCTGGCGCTGCTGGCGGCGCGGGGGGAGGCGGACAAGGTCGCGAGCGCCACCTTCTTCACCGCCCAGGTCGATTTCAGCAAGGCCGGCGACCTCGCCCTGTTCGTCGATGACGAGCAGATGAAAATGGTGGAGCAGCTTTCCTCCGGCGGCTTCCTCGACGGACGCTACATGGCCGCGACCTTCAACCTGCTGCGTGGGCGCGACCTCATCTGGAACTATGTGGTCAACAACTACCTGCTGGGGCAGGATTATCCGCCCTTCGACCTGCTCTACTGGAATGGCGACACCACCAACCTGCCCGCGCGCTGGCACAAGGATTATCTGACGCAGCTCTACCGCGACAATCTGCTGGTGCAGCCCGGCGCGATCAGCGTCGCGGGCACGCCCATCGACCTGCGCCAGGTCAGGACGCCCGCTTATGTCCAGGCCGGACGTGAAGACCATATCGCCCCGCTGGAAAGCGTGTGGAAGCTGACCGAGCATTTCTCCGGACCGATCCGCTTCCTCCTCGCGGGTTCGGGCCATATTGCGGGCGTGGTGAACCCGCCCGCGGCCGGCAAATATCAATATTGGAGCTGCGACGAATCGCAGCCGACCCTGGAGGCGTTTCTCGCGCAGGCGAGGGAGACCAGGGGCAGTTGGTGGCCCGACTGGATCGAATGGATTCGCGGACAGACCCCCGCCACGGTGCCGGTGAAGGGTGCCCGCCGCCCCGGCAAGGGCCGACTCAAGGCGATCGAGGACGCGCCCGGCCGCTATGTGAAAAGCCGCTAGTTCCTTCCTGTTGAACGGTTTTTGCGGCAGCCCGCCTTGCCGGGGCGACGGGCCGTATATGGCAAATTTGTTGCACTGCACAAAAACGCTTGCAATGGCGATGCGATGCCTATATTGTGCAGTGCAACAAATGGAGGTTGGTCCATGGCCGTTACCCCAAAGCCAGTTCGTAAAAAGCCCGTCGCCAAAAAAGCGTCGTCGACCCTGTCCGCCAGCGAGGCGCTCAAGGCTGCCGAAGCGGCACTCAAGGTTCCGGCCAAGGTTCCGGCCAAGGTTCCGGCCAAGGTTCCGGCCAAGGTTCCGGCCAAGGTGGCGGCAAAGCCTGCGGCCAGCAAGCCGGCACCGCCCAAGCCTGCCGCACTGGCCAAGCCTGCCGCACCGGCCGCCAAGCCGGCACCCGTGGCGAAGGCTGATCCGGTGGCGGTGATCGCGGCGACCACGGCAGTCGATGCCGCGCCCGAACCGGAACTGGTGAAGGAAGCGGCGGCGCAACCGGCCCCCATCGCTGCGGCGCCAGAGGTGGAAAAGCCGCAGTCAAAGCTGGTCGTGGAGCCCAAGCCGGCTCAACCGGACCTATCGAAGAGCCTGTCGTCCAAGGCCGGGCCGCTAGAGCCCATGTTGCTGCCCGCCACAGAAGGAACGAAGATGATGAACGATGTGATCGAAACCGGAAAGAAATTCGCTGAAGAAACCAAGGCCAAGCTGGAGACGGTTTACGCCGACCTCAACGAGAAGGCCAAGGTGAGCGTCGAGAAGTCGACCAAGGCGATTGAGGAGTTCAGCGACATCGCCAAGGGCAATGTCGAAGCGCTGGTCGAATCCGGCAAGATCGCGGCCAAGGGCTTTGAGACCATCGGCCAGGAAGCCGTGGATTACAGCCGCAAGAGCTTCGAAAAGGCGACCGCGTCGTTCAAGAGCTTCTCGACCGTGAAGACGCCGACCGAATTCTTCCAGCTGCAGAGCCAGCTGCTCTCCAGCAGCTTCGATGAATTCACCAAGGAAGCGGCCAAGAGCAGCGAAGCGCTGATCAAGCTGGCCAGCGAGGTGACCTCGCCGCTCACCGCCCGCGTGACCGTGGTGACCGACAAGGTGAAGGCGCTCGCCGCCTGATCTTGCCTTCGGGTTCTGGAACAAGGAACGGCCCCGACATCGGGGCCGTTTTCCTTTTCCGCCAGGGCGCCGATCGACTATCGACCCATGGAGGATGAGCGCGCCCGTCCCTTCAGGCCGCGGCGCACGCCGACGGTAAACCGCCCCTCACACGTTCCCCCAGGGCCCTTCCGGACGGGAAGGATGGTTTACGCGCTCTCGTCCCCCTTGCCATGCAAGCGCAAATCGCCATATCCTTGCCCATCATGAACAGCTTCTCGACCATGGCATATTCCGTGATGATGACGGACAGAGATCAGGACGACCAGGGCGAAGGCTCGGGCGGTCCCAATGTCGGCATCGCGACGCGCACCCGCGCCCGGACGAAAAAGCCCTCCCTATACAAGGTGCTGATGCTGAATGACGATTACACGCCGATGGAATTCGTCGTGCACGTCCTCCAGCAATTCTTCCGCATGGACATGGAGGAGGCGACGCGGGTGATGCTGCACGTCCACCAGCGCGGCGTCGGCATCTGCGGCATCTTCAGCTATGAAGTGGCGGAGACCAAGGTGAACCAGGTCATGGACTTCGCCCGCCAGAACCAGCACCCGCTCCAGTGCACGCTGGAAAAGGCTTAAGGCCCCGACCGGCACCTACAATCATCCTACCCCATGCACCCGCGACCGGTGCGCCGTGGCGGTCAGGTCTACCATCTCCCTTCTGTCACTTGGGCACATGCAAGCTTAAAGCGGCTTGTCCGACAGCAATTTGCCGCTCAGCACGTCGCGGGCCTCGGCCAGACCATCGGGTTCCAACCTGGTCGGACCAGCGGGCAGCGGATGATCGGCCCGCCTGCCATGTCGCTCGATATCCTGTATCAGCATTTTCATCTCTGCGATCTCCTTGACCTGATCGCGCGTGATCCGATCCGCAAGGTAGCGCACGCGTGGATCGCGAATGTCCGCCTTCCGGGCGTTGTTGATTGCAATGGAATGATGCGGGATCATTGCTTTCATGAAGCCGGTATCGCCAACCAGCGTCTGATTTCGGTTGATCGCCAAAAGCGCGATGACGCATAAGACCGACGCCGCGAGCACCAGGAGTTTTGCGGCTTGCGGCTGATACATCTTCCACATGAAGGCGAGCATTACCGCTATCATTACACAGCCCATGACGAACGATGAGACAAGTCGCGTCAGGCTGAACAGGACGTGGTCCCAACTGTAAACCAGTTGGTACATCAGAAAAAACATGATGATGGTGGATACCGCGATCATCGCCGCGAACCGACCCCATCCCATACGCATCTCGTGGCTCAGATCCATTGCAACCTCCATGCCGTCATGAGTGTAACTGGCGACATGGAGATTTGTTCTCGCGCTCGCGTTGAGCCCGACGAGCACCGGAGGCCGACGGCCTGATGGCGGACTTGGAGACCCCGGCCAAATCCGGCGCGGCCTTCGGCTGGACGATATGCTGTCAAAGCTGGAAGACGCTGGCGTTCTCGGTCGTCGTCGAACTGTTGCACGTCATCAACAGTACGGTAAGCCTATTTTCCGGCAGTTTGCGCACTTGCAACCCGATTGCGCATGAGTCGGAATAGCTGACATCGGGCTGTTCGCGCCATCTGCGTGCGATCCGCTCGATCATGCATTTGCAGCTCCTGCAGCATCTCGGAACCGCTTTAAGATCAGCAGGAATCACGTAGCGAACGACGCAGACCGCCTTCTTATGGTCAGAACATGATGACAGACCTTGCTGTCTCGCCGTTTCGCAGGGCGTCGAAGGCCGAGCCGATCTCATCCAAGCGGATATGCGCGGCCACGAGGTCATCAAGATTCAGGCGACCTTGCATGTAGAAATCTACCAGGCGCGGTATGTCGACCGGAAAATGGTTCGAGCCCATGTTCGAACCCTGAAGCCGGCGTTCACCGAGCAGGGCGAAGCCCTCAAGTTCGATCTTGACTCCCACGGGCATCATGCCGGCGACCGTCGCGATTCCGCCAGGGCGGAGCATGGCGAAAGCCGCTTCGACGGTGGATTTGAGACCGATCGCTTCTATGGCATGATCGACGCCGCCTCTGGTCATCTCCAATATTTGATGGACCAAGTCTTCGCCTGCCTCAATGACATCGGTAGCGCCGAAGCGCCGCGCCAGTTCGAGCTTGGCGGGGGCGCGGTCAACCGCGATGATCCTGCCAGCACCCGCCAGAAGAGCACCATTGATCGCCGACAATCCTACGCCCCCACAACCGATGACCGCAACAGTCTGGCCGGGCCGGATCCCTGCCGTGTGGATGGAGGCGCCAACCCCCGTCAGCACCGCACATCCCAGCACGGCTGCCTTGTCGGAGGGCATGTCGCGCGAAATCGCCACAAGGGCATTTTCATGGACAAGCACCTCCTCGGCAAACGCCGACAGGTTGACGAACTGGTGAACGGCCTCGCCGCCGATGGAAAGCCGCGGTGGCATTGCCGCGTCCCGCCGCGTCTCGCCCGTGCTGCACAGGACCAGCCTGCCGGAAACGCACGACGCGCAGTGGCCGCAAAAGGCGGAGAGGCAGCCTACGACATGGTCTCCACGCTTGACCGAGCGTACATCGCTGCCGACCTCGATCACGATTCCCGCCGCTTCATGGCCCAATATGGTGGGCAGCGGAAAAGGCACGTGCCCTTCGGCGAAGTGCAGGTCCGAATGACACACTCCGACCGCCTTCACAGCCACTCTCACCTCTCGCGGACCCACGTCGCCGATCGTAACGTCCTCAATGGTCAATGGTTTGCCGATTTCCCGCAGTACCGCCGCTTTCATGAACGATCCTCTCTTGCGCAGGTGCGCGCTGTGCTCTTGCTACTTCGCAATATTGATGACATGCAATTGTGCGAATTCGTGCAGGCTGTCGCCGCCATTCTCGACGCCCACGCCCGAAGCCTGGGTGCCGGTGAAGGGAATGCTTGGTCCCATATCCAGATGTTTGTTGACCCAAGCCGCCCCGTTTTCCATCCTCTATGCCCCGCACGGTGGTCGGAGCAATGAAATAGCCCGGTCGATCTGGCAATGCACCGCCTGCCACGATGGCATCCAATATCGCACGTTTGTCCATGAAATATTTTTGCTGAACGGCGATGGCCCGAGTGCGAAATTTGCGGGCCCAAAGGACGTAAAGTTAAAGGTGACTTTCTATTTCGGAAAACGATGGCGAGAGGACATCGTATATTTGACTGGCGGCGAAGCCAGCAGCAATGAGAGCCAGGGCGATAAACACACCAAATTGGAATACCGCTGACCAACGCCGGCTGTTCTCCAATTGGCGTGCGATCCTGGCATCAGCATCCATTCTCGGCTGTGCTCGGCGCTCAAAGGTAGATCCGGGGTCATTCGCCGACCGGGGGCGGGAAGCCAGGCGCGGTTCGTCGATTATGGCAGCGACGTCGAGCCTGCCCTGCGCCTGGATTCCGAAAAAGCGATCCTTTCGCCAGACGACCCGCCCAATGATGGTCTGTCGCCCTCGCCGAATTTCCACATATGTGCCGCGATCTGGGGCTTCGTCAGATGCGACAAGCGCACCACCGGAGGACAGATTGTGAATGACAACTTCGATCCAGGATGCGCCTATGTGCATCCGCGCCGGTATCAACACCGGGTGACGTGCCTCACGAGGCTTGTATCCGATCTGTAATGCCTTGAGCAAGCGACAGCCTCTCCCACATCTGTCGCTTCTATGCCGTCATAGTAAACAGATTGCTAAGACCGGTGCTGTCAGACAAAGGCAAACCACTCTCCACATGATGTTTTCGGTCAAAAAGCGCGAGGATTCCGTTGAAGAGAAGCCGCTACTGGGCAAGGCGGCCGAGCGTCTCTCTTTGTAAGTCCGCCGGTTACTGGGCTGCGCTTCCGGTTCTGAGTCCAGCGTAGATGTCGACTGCCGCGAAAATCATCCTAGAGAGTGTAGCGATCGCGGGAACGTTGCGATCAACCACACGCTATTCGGAATGAAAAGGAGGGGACCGCAAAAGGAGATTGGCAATGGAATATGAGCAACATGACCGGAATAAAAAGATGGATATGTCGATGAGTTACGGTCGCTTCGCAGCCATGATCGCGACATCGACTGTCATCATGTTTGGTCTAATGTACGTTAATAGCTACGCGCTCGGCCATGTGGAATTCAGCCAGACCCGGACATGGATGGCTATGGTCATGGGTGGCACAATGGCAGTCATAATGATGGCCTTCATGTGGTCCATGTACAAAAATGCGAAACTCCGTTGATCTTGACGTACATCTCGTCAAGGTGCCATCGCCAGTGGCGGAAGTCCTTCATGCGGCTGATCCGCTGCCGGCGGATGTCGTCCGCAAACGGTGGACTGAACCTGTTCCACCAGAGGCGCACCGTCTCATGACAGATGTCGATGCCACGCTCGAAGAGCAGGTCCTCCACGTTCCGCAGTGACAGCGGATAGCGGACATACATCAGCACCACGAGGCGGATTACTTTCGGGGAGGAGTTGAAGCACCGGAATGGACTGGCAACAGGCTTGTTCATGCCAACCGTTACTGCGGGGCCGTTTGCTTTGACAGTACCGCCATGTGCGATCTCAGCAAAGCAGACGGCACGCGAATTGGTCGGCAAATTTATCCTGCCGCGTTATACGTCCCATTCCAGATCGAGCCGTTCGACCGAATTGACTATGCCCGTGCGCACTCGGGGCATACACCCTTCGACCAAGCGAAAATCGGGAATCCGCTTGAACCATTCTTCGAGAAATATGCGAATTTCCCGCTTGGCCAGACGATTGCCGATGCAGGTATGGGGGCCGGTGCCAAACGCCAGGTGTTTCGGACGCTTGCGCTCAAAATTCAGCGTCATCGGATCGTCGTTTACCGTCTCGTCCAATCCTGCAAGGGGGAACAGGCATAGCACGATGTCGCCCGCCTTCATTTTCGCGCCCGCGATTTCGGTGTCCTGGCGCACCAATCGACCGAGGTTGCTGGTGCCGAAACGCCGCGCAATCTCTTCCACAGCATTATCCAACAGCTCAGGCCGTGCTGCGATCATGCGCCGGAGCTCAGGATGCTGCGCCAGGTAACTTGCGGCCAGGCTTGTCATCGACACGACCGTGTCCAGTCCGCCCCCGACAATCAGCAGGCACATACTGAAAATCTCATCATCGGTCAGCGGCCTCCCTGCCACCTGTCCCGACAGGATCGACGTGATGAAATCGTCGCGCGGTTCATCCCGGCGCAGTTGTATCTGGCGCAGCACGTAATTGGACATGTCCGTCCAGGCTTGCGCCGCATTGGGATTGGTTGGGTCACTCATTTCAACCGCCACGCTGCGCAGATAAGCGAAATCCTCGACCGGAAGGTCAATCAGGGTCAGGAATGCCATAATCGGCATGACGCCGGCGAAATCCTTGACGAATTCGCACCGTCCGCGGGGCTGCAACTCCTCGATGATCGATGCCGCTGCGGCGCGGGCGCGGTCAGTCGCGCGCGCTAGCGACGCTGGCATGAACGCTGGCATCAACAGCTTGCGATATGGGCCATGTTCGGGTGGATCGAGTTGCACGGGCGTCTGAAACGGAATGACGCCCTTGGGAATGAAGGGCTCCGCATTCGAAAATGTGCCGTGGTCCAGCAGTATCTTCTCTATGTCAGCGTAGCGACTGACTATCCAGTGACCGCCATAACGCGGCGTCCAGAACACACGCGGATGCCGGTCCTGAACATCTTTCCACAGCGCATGGACGTCGAGCGTCTGCCCATGTTCCAGCCCTGGCAAATTGTAGATATCGACATCAAAGATCAGATCGACGGGCACGTGCGCAGGTGCTTCGACGTCCTTCAGGACCGTTGCCACAGCGGCTCTCCATTCCCAATTTTATCGGTACGGAAGGCTATCATCGGCCAATTTGGACCACAATCTGTAGCGGAGCTGATCACGTCCGTGCTGGATGCGCCATTCAGCAGAATAAAATTGGCCTCGGCTACCGGTTCGATACTCTTCTCGCGCGTTGAACCGATCCCAGAGGTCGGAGCCATGCGCTACAGCAGGAGAGGCTATGGCCAGGATATTGGTGGTGGGCGGCACCGGGTTGATAGGCGCGGGCGCAGCGCTGCACCTTGCCGAGCAGGGTCACGACGTGACGATCGCAGGGCGCAATCCGCCTGCACCCGGTGCGCTCGATCGCCTCGCCTTCGCGCAGGGCAGCTACCAGACCGACGATTTCGATGTCGCCTTCCTGTCGCGCTTCGACGCCCTGGTTTTCGCCGCAGCCAATGATGTGCGGCAATTGCCGCCGAACGCCAACGAAGCAGCCTATTTCCACCAGGCGAACAGCATTGCCGTGCCTGCCTTCTTCGCCCGGGCGCGCGCTGCCGGAATCGGCCGGGCTGTCTATGTAGGCAGCTATTATACTGCCGTTCTTCCGCGCTACCGCATCGAAGCGAGCGGCTATGTCGCTTCACGCAAAGCGGCGGACGACGCTGTGCGCGCCATGGCTAGCGACAGCTTCCACGTCTGTAGCCTGGAAGCCCCTTTTATCATGGGTCATGTGGAGGGCGTGGGTGCGATTTCACTGGAATGGTCGATCCGTTACCTGCTCGGCCAGATGGACAGCCAACCGCTCTGGATGATTCCAGGTGGCGGCAATTTCATGTCGATCCAGTCCTTTGCCGAAGCTGTCTCCGGCGCGCTCGAACGGGGCGAGAACGGGAAAGCCTATCTCGTAGGCGACGAGAATTGGCTGTTCGCTCATTATTATGAACTGATCCTCGACGCCTTGGGCCGACCGCAGCCCCTGCCGGTGCGCGACGCCGAACATCCTTCGATGCCCGACGCCACCCTTTATTCCGGGCGTAACACAATTGTCGCCTATGAACCCGAACCTGAGAGCGTCCGGCGCCTCGGCTATCGCCGGCACGATGCGGAACGGGCGGTGCGGGCAATGATCCCCTATTATCTGGCACGCATAGGGAGCGAGTGAACCCGGCGGCTGATGTGGCTGAAAATAGACTGGGAACGGTGCTGTCAGTCCAATGCGAACTCGTCTCCACCGGATGCATTTCGGGTGGGAAGGGCAGGCGGAACCCCCCTCCTGACATCACGTGCATTTGCTTTGACAGCGCTAGGTGGACGAGCGGCAGCAAAGCCATTCCTCCTTCACATGCATAATGCGCAACGTTAAGAATTAGCATCGCGATGTGCCAATTTCGGGGAATGATTTCAGCAATCTTCCTATCAAAGGCATCAACGAAGAGAGGATCATGATGACGGACCACAGCCTGCACCCTGAAACAATGGTCCTTCACGTTGGGTGGCGGGCAGATCCCGCGACCGGATCGGTCGCGCCGCCAATCTATCAAACCACCTCCTATCAGTTTCGCGATGCCGATCATGCCGCTGACTTGTTCGCCCTGAAGGAACTGGGCAACATCTACACACGCCTCGGCAATCCCACGACCGACATCCTCGAACAGCGCATTGCCGCGCTCGAAGGGGGTGCCGCTGCGGTCGCGGTGGCGTCGGGACAATCCGCTTCGGCCTTTGCGATCCAGAATCTTGCGAAGTCAGGCGACAATATTGTCAGCGGGACGGACCTGTATGGCGGCACCTGGAACCTGTTTGCAAATACGCTGAAGAACATGGGCATCGAGGTTCGCTTTGTGGATCCCGCCGATCCAGACGCCTTCGTTCGCGCCAGCGACGATCGCACGCGGGCCTGGTACGCCGAAACTCTGCCTAATCCCAAGCTCGTTGTATGTCCGATTGCGGAGATCGCCGCACTCGGTAGGCCGATGGGCATTCCGCTCATCATGGATAACACGGCCGCCCCGCTGATTGCCCGTCCGTTCGACCATGGTGCGGCAATCATCGTCTATTCGACCACCAAATATATCGGCGGGCATGGCACTTCCGTGGGTGGCATGATCGTGGATAGCGGCAACTTCGACTGGAGCGCATTTCCCGATCGACAGCCCCTGCTCAACACACCTGATCCAAGCTATCATGGAGCGGTGTGGAGCGAAGCGGCCAGGCCCCTGGGCCCGATCGCCTATGCCTTGCGCGTAAGGACGGTATTGCTGCGTGACCTTGGGTCGGCATTGTCCCCTTTCAACGCATTCCAGATACTGCAGGGCCTGGAAACCCTCCCCCTGCGCATGCCCCGGCATTGTGAGAATGCCGTCAAGGTTGCAGCCTTCCTGAACGCGCGGGCGGATGTACTGAACGTCATTCATCCCTCGCTGCAGACCGGACAGCAGGCCGAGAGAGCCGCCCGGATTCTGACCGGAGGTTATGGTGGATTGCTCGGCTTTGAGCTTGCCGGCGGTCGCGAAGCGGGTCGCCGGTTCATCGACGCGCTCCAGTTGTTTTACCATGTCGCCAATATCGGGGATGCGCGCAGTCTGGCGATACATCCCGCGTCAACCACCCATTCCCAGCTTTCAGAGAAAGAGCGCGCCACCGCCGGTGTATCGGAAGGCTATGTGCGCCTCTCGATCGGGCTGGAGCATATCGACGACATCCTTGCAGATTTGACCCAGGCCTTGGGTCATGCCGGCTAGGACGGATCGACATCCAGCCCCGACGGCCTGCAAATCGCGGTTTTCCGTGCTTCCGGTGCTCACATACTGAAAGTACGCTGCGCGCCGGGTCACGAACAATCACCATTTTCGGCTCGTCATCATCTGAATGTCGATCCGTCCTAATCCCGACCTGATGGATTGGTACGGGAATGAAGACGAAAGCGCTGCAGCGCCGATTTCAAAGCCAAGGTGACGCTGGAAGCGATCCGTGGGGACCTGACGCTGACAGAACTGGCTGCCAAGCATGGGGTCCATCACACGATGATCGCGGCCTGGAAGCGGCAGGCCATCGACGGGATGGCGGGCACGTTCTCCGGGGCGAGCGATGCGGCCAAGGCAGTCAGCGAGGGCGAGGTGGAAAAGCTGCACGCCAAGATCGGGCAACTGATGGTGGAGCGGGATTTTTTAGCGAACGCCTTTGGTCGATGAGCGTGGATCGGAGGCGGGCGATGGTCGAACCTGCTCACCACTGCCTGTCGATCTCGACGCAATGCCGCCTGCTGCAGATCAGTTGTTCGTCCTATTATTACGCCCCGGTTCCGGAAACGGACGAGACGCTGGCGCTGATGGCGGTGATCGACACCGTGTTCATGGACTGCCCCTGGTATGGCAGCCCCCAGATGGCGCGGCATCTGCAGCGCCTCGGCCGTGCGGTGGGTCGCCGTCGGACTCGGCGGTTGATGGCGAAGATGGGTCTGACGCCGATCTACCAACGGCCCCGAACGAGCGATCCGCACCCACAGCACCGGGTCTATCCCTATCTGCTGCGCAAGCTGGCAATCGAGCGCCCCAATCATGTGTGGTGCGCGGACGTGACCTACATTCCGATGCGCCAGGGCTTCCTCTATCTGGTCGCCATCATGGACTGGGCGAGCCGCAAGGTGCTGGCCTGGCGGCTGTCGAACACGATGGATGCGGGATTTTGCGTCGAGGCACTGGAGGAGGCGCTCGCCCGCTTTGGCAAGCCAGAGATCTTCGGATCAGGGCAGTCAGTTCACCAGCAACGCCTTCACCGGCGTTCTGCGGGCGGCCGAGATCAAGATCAGCATGGATGGCCGGGGACGCTGGATGGACAATGTCTTCATCGAGCGGCTCTGGCGGTCCCTGAAATACGAATGCGTCTAATGTCCCAAGTGCCGCCTACCTATTTCGACCCTTATGAGACGCCCAGCCTCCCATTCTTGCTTCCCAGGTGCAGACGGTCCGCTATTCCTTCAGGTGTCGACCAATTTTTGCAGTTCCTCAAAGGAAGCCGCAACGACGGCATCTTTCAAAAAGCGGTCTTCAAAGCTGAAGATGCGATGAGCACCGTGCTGCAGCTTGCACGCGATCGTCTATGGCGACGACCATATGGTCGGAAAGCCATGAGCCCAGCCACCGTCCAACAAGCGTCATGCCTGCCTCTTCTCCGAGCAACAGAGCGACGTCGCGGCACAATGCGCCGAATGTCATGCCGCAACGCAGTTTGAGCAGCGCCTGCAATTCGGCATCGTCGATAGTCCTGATACGGCACTGTTCGCCCTGACGCCACAAGAGGGCGACATCGGGCCTGTCCAGATATTGCGGCGCGGGCGGCTCCTTCTGATCAACCAGGGCCGACCATATGACAAAGCCATTGGTGTTAAGATGCAGAAGGTTGATCGACGGCGCGAACGTCAAGACCGCGCGATCCCAATCGAGATCGCCCAAACCGTCCAGCCCAACGGCAGAGCTGTCGGCTGCGATGAACAGGTCTTCGAGTGCAAGCTCGATGCCGGCGATTTCCGCGATCTCGGGATCGTCCGGATGAAGCTGCGCGAGCGTCGTCGGAAAATCGCGTCCATAGGCGTCAAGCGTCCAACTGCTCGGCGGGACGCCGTCGATGTGATGCACGGCGGCGCGGATAAACATGTCCTCGCCGATCCACGCCCGGGTTCGCGGAAAGCTGATTTCCAGACAGGCGACAAGCTGGGTGCGGTAATTATTCTGATAGACGGCAAGGCCCGGCTCTGCCTTTGCACCGATGCGGTCGGCAGCAGCCCTATCTTCCCGTAGCAGCCAGTCCCGCATTTCGCGCTGAAACGCCAGCAGGCTCATGCCGCTTCCTCCAGCTTCCCAGCAGCGATCCGATGCGCGGTGGAAAGTTCGGCCAGCAGGTCGGCCAGCGGCGGGATGGCGTCGTCGCGCTCGATCATCGTCGCGACCGGCCCAAGCTTCGGCAGGACATGCGCATAGAGCCGCCACACCGACGAAGGCACTGCCTGGTCGTGCGTGTCGATCAGCAAATGGTCGCCCTGGCTGTGCCCGGCGAGGTGAATCTGGCGCACGCGTTCATGCGGCACTGCATCGAGATAGGCGATGGGGTCGAAGCCGTGGTTGCTGGCGCTCACGAACACATTATTGACATCGAGCAGCAGGCCGCAGCCCGTCCGCGCGCACAGGGCGTCGATGAACTGCCATTCGGTCATGTCCGCCGGCGCGAAATCGATATAGGTCGACGGGTTTTCGATCAGCATCGCACGGCCCAGCGCATTCTGGGCGCGGTCGATGTTCGCGCAGACGATGTCGAATGCCTCCTGTGTGTAGGGCAATGGCAGAAGATCGTGGGAGTTGAATCCTTCGATCCGCGACCAGCTGAGATGATCCGATACGAACAGTGGTTCGATGTCGTCCACCAGCGCGCGAAGTCGGGTGAGATAGGCTCGATCAAGGCCATCGGCGGAGCCGATGGACATGGACACGCCATGCAGGGCGACGGGGTAGCGAGCGCGAATATCGCGCAGAATGCGCCGCGGCCGACCGCCGTCGACCATGAAATTCTCAGATATCACCTCAAGAAAATCGACCGCGACGCGATGGTCCAGAAAGTCGGCATAATGTTCTTTGCGCAGGCCAAGTCCGAAACCGGGAAAGGACGGGATCATGGGCATACTCCCTGCTCATGAGGGCTGCCCGGCGCGAATGGTAGCGCCGGGCATGGGAACGTCATTTCGGCTCGGTCAGGCTGCCTCCGGCCGCCTTGCACGCCTTGACGGTCATGGCCTTGAAACCATGGCCCTTGCAGACATTCTGCCCCTTGCACTCGTTGCTGGCGGTCTTGCAGTCGGACGTGCCCTTGCAGCTGTTGACACCGTAGCAATGGACGACCTTCGTATCCGCGCCGTCCTGCGCCACGGCCGGGGCCGCTGCTGCTGACACGATCGCGATGGCGGCGGCGGAAGCGGCCATGCCGATTCCGCTATTATGGGTGAGCATGATGATCTCTCCGAAAATATGATGAGCCACTATGGCCCCTGTCATTCGGTTTGGAGCGGCGTGCGGTTACAGGGGCGGTTGGAATTTTTAGGGACCGGGAATAGGCTCCGTAACCGCGCGGTTTGCGGCTTACCAGCGCAGCAGCCGCGGCCCGACCAGCATGCCGATCAAGGTAGCGAGCAATATTCCCAAAGAATACCAGGTCAGGACGAAGATCGCCGACACTTCGGGACAATGGATGCAGTAGACGGTCGCCGCGAAGGCTCCTGCCGACAGACCGGCGGCCGCACCGGCCGCGCGGAGCCGAGTAGGGGCGAGTCTGCGGAAGGACCATAGCAAGCCGGCAAAGATCGGCGCCGACAGCGACAGCACCAGCCAGGGGCAACTCTTCCAGCTATGGCCGAGCCACATCACCAGCCATTGCGATGATGGCGTGCGCGCCAGTTCGAGCAGGCCGACCGCCGCGAGAAGCAGGACGGGTATCCCAAGAGCCCACAAGCCGCGCAATCGACCGCTGTCGGGCCGGGCGAGCTGGGCCGTCATCATCAGCGCGGCGATCGACAGGGAAAAGGTGTATCCCCATTTCACCCAGAAGGATGCGCCCTGCATGGCCGTGCCCAGATCCGGTCGGACACCGATCGAAGCCAGGATCAGCAGCGCCGATGCGATACCGCCGGCGACGATCCCGATGGCCAGCCGCCGCGCGACGCTGTTTCTGCTCACCGGGCGGGTATCGCTGGCAAGCTGCCGGATCAGATCGTCCGTGTTCATCGCATCGCTCCCTGCACCCGCGTCATCAGTGCCATCAGCCCGCGATGCACCGAGACCTTAACGTCGGATTCGCCTATGCCTTCGGCGCTCGCCGCTTCGGCGACGCTCAACCCCTCCAGCCGGGTCGCGCGGATCATCCGCGCCTGCTTGGGCGGCAATTGCTCCAGCAGATCGTCTATGTCGAGTTTAGCGATGCTGCTTGCCTCAAATTCGTCGGCGACCAGATAGTCTTCCAGATCGTCGATCGGCCGCAGCCGGCCGACGCGGCGGAAATGGTCGATCATCTTGTAGCGGGCGACCGCATAGAGCCAGGTGGTGAAGGCGCGCTCGCGATCATAGGTCGCGCGGCGGGTATGAACGGCAATAAGGGTGTCCTGCACCATATCCTCGACATCGTCGTCGGCGCCGCGAACGCGACGTCGATAGAAACCCCGCAGCAGCGGAACAAGCAGGCGCAGCAATGCCGCATGGGCGGCGGCGTCGCCTTCCAGCCCATCCAACATCAATGCGCGCAGATGCTCCTCTGTGGTCTTCATTCCATCTCCTCGCCCGCATGTTCGGACCGGACCGGCCATCGGTTACATCATCGACGGAAATTTTTTGCGCTGTTCGATTGTAACCGCACCTTGCCCTTCCCCGAACCCACCGATGTGACACGGGCTTCACGCCTCCTCCCCGGTCACCGCGCGGCCCGGCCCCTGTCCGGGTCGCGCGCAGAGGCGACGGATCGAAGAGGACATTATCATGCGTACCACTCATGCCGCGCTCGCCGCCAGCATCGCTATCGCTTCGGCAACCGCGCTCGCCGCGTCCGCCCATGCCGAGACGAAGCCGAAGATGGAGAAATGCTATGGCGTCTCACTCGCCGGCAAGAATGACTGCGCGGCCGGTCCCGGCACGAGCTGCGCGGGCACGTCGAAGGTCGACTATCAGGGCAATGCCTGGAAGCTGGTGAAGGCAGGCACCTGCACGTCGATCAAGACGCCCAAGGGCAACGGCGCGCTTTCCCCCAAGGCCTGACCATGGCGGCCGGGGCGCCATTCCGTCCCGGCCATGCCTCCTGGAGACGAACGATGAATCTGCCCTCGCCAATCCACGGCGCCATCGTCCGGCGGATCGAAACGCTGCTGCCCGATGCGCTGTTGCTGCTGGTCGCCCGTCTAGGCATTGCAGCCATATTCTTCCTGTCGGGACGGACCAAGGTGGATGGTATCCTTACCATTACCGACAGCACATTTGAACTGTTCCGCACCGAATATGCCCTGCCGCTCGTCCCGCCGGATCTTGCGGCAACGATGGCGACCTGGGCGGAGCATCTTTTCCCGATATTGCTGCTGTTCGGCCTGTTCACGCGGCTTTCGGCATTCGCCCTGCTCGGCATGACCCTAGTCATCCAGACATTCGTCTATCCTGATGCTTGGCCGACGCATCTCAGCTGGGCCGCGATCCTGCTTCCGCTTGTCGCCCGCGGCGGCGGCATCTGGTCCATGGATGCACTTATTTCCCCCGATCGAAGATGTGAGGCATGGGGCCGCCAAAAAAAACCACCTGACCGTGATCGATGTTCTCCCAACCCGCGTTCAGGGGGAGGCGGGCTTCGCAGAGCGGGCCGACCGGATGTCATTCGGCGCCAATTTTTGGTACCCGACCGCTATTCAACCCTGCTCGATTTCATCTTCGCTGCTTGCCGTCCATTCAGCGATGCTGGCCTCCTGACCGATCAGCGCGAGGCCGTGGGCGATGGAGGTCAACTCATTGCCACTCGCAATGTGGCTCGCGGCGAAGCGTTCCTCAAACAAGCGGCGGACGGCGGGGATCAATGAGGAGCCGCCGGTCAGGAAGACATGGTCTATCGCACCCGCGCTGATCCCAGCCCGGTCGAGCGCTACATCCACCGTCGCGCCGATGCGGGCGAGGTCGGGTGCAATCCAGCTTTCGAAATCGGCACGGCTGACGTCCGCTTCCACGCACACGCCCGAACTGTCGAAATGGAAGTGCGCGCGCTCCTCGGTGGAAAGCGTCCGCTTCAACCGCCCAACCGCGTCATAGAGCGGATAGCCAAGCTCATTTTCCACCACGGCGATCATACGGCCGATCGCGGCGGGATCATTCGCTGCCCGCTTCAGCTTCTCCAGCTCGGCCAGCGTACGCCGGTTATGCATCAGCGCGAGGCGGGCCCAGTCGCCGAAATCGGCGAAATGGCCGGGCGGTATTTCCAGCGTCTTGCCCATGGACGCATAGGTGCCGCCCTTGCCCAGCATCGGCAGGACCAGCTTATCCATGATGCGATAGTCGAAGCGATCGCCCGCTATACCGATGCCGGCGGACCCGAGCGGCGTACAGCGCCGCAGGGTCCCCGGCGCCTCTATCCGTACGACAGAAAAGTCGCTGGTGCCGCCGCCGAAATCCGCGACCAGCAGAGTGGCAGGTTCGGCCAGGCGGGAAGCAAAACTGAACGCAGCGCCCAGCGGCTCGTAGACATAATGGATTTCCCGTTCGAGGGCCGCAAACATGAGTTCGTACCGCCGGCAGGCAAGTGCGCTGTCCGGGCGCTGCCCCGCATAGCGGACTGGGCGTCCCACGATGATGCGGGAAGGGAGGTCCTTTAGCGCGTCGGCAGCATGCGCCCGCAACCGCTCCAGGAAAACATGGCCCAGCTCCTCGAAGCGAAGCCGCTTGTCGAAGATTGTTGCATGTTCGAACGCCCTACTTGCTGCCACGGATTTGAAAGATTGCAGGAAGCGGCTGCCTTGGGGGAACTCAAGGAACTCGGCGATGGCCCAAGGCCCCGCTTCATGCGCGACACCGCCGGAAACGCCATGATCCTCCCAGAAGCAAAGAGCGGAGCGGAAGATCGACCCGGTGTTGTCGGGCCCCGGATAATCCACCATCCTCGCCTCGCCATCCACGCCGCCCAGCGCGACAACCGAATTGGTGGTGCCGAAGTCGATGCCGATCGAGCGAGCCAGCGAAGTCATGATTCCGTCCTGTTATGTGCGGATTGTGGAGGCGGGCTGGCGGCTATTGCAGGCATGGACCGACGGCGCAACCAGTCACACGCGTCATCGGGGAGGTCTTGGGCGAACGGGCGTTCGGCAGGGACGGATGGATCCGACAAGGCGGATCAGTCAGCTTCGTGTCGGTACCGAACGAGATGGTGGTTCGGCTTCAGCGATGGCGGGAGTGCACGATCTATGCCCCCCTTAGTCACCGTTGGCATCAACCATGAAAACCGTGGGCTTGCCTCGCGAAGCAGGATCCCATCCTGCCGATAATGCTGCCCGAACCCCTCGCGAAGCAATCGCATCGTTGATGTGCAAACGGCCTTTCGGCAATCCTCTCATCAGGCGCTTGGGTGCTGGAAATTCCAGCACGGCTTCGCGCGGCATGTTTCTCTGGCGCAGGGAGACAGTCATTCCCTTCCAGCCATCGGAAGAGGACAATTGAGGCTCGCTCAGGAGTTCCCAATCAAATTTGAAACCATCGATCTCGACAGTGCCGCTGCGGCCGGGTGCTTGAAACATGTCAGACCCTTAGCATGTCGGCAGCAGTACACCACCCCTGGCATCGGGAGGCTTTTTCGACGCCCTCAGTCGCCATTCCGAGCGAACAGGATCACATGATCGAGTCCATTACCAGCGGGCGCAGAGGCACAATGTCTGGAGCACGGCCAACGAGCGTGCCCCTTTGCATGATGGGTGGGGCGAGGCTCTATTTTAATCGCCCAGCCAACCGGATATAATCTCGCCCTTATGCTCTTCGGGCGCTAACGCGGCGCGCAAAGCCTCCAACAGTGGCGGCAGTGCCTGCGTGAAAGCGTAGGGCGGATTGACGATAAAGAGGCCCGCGCCGTTATAGATGCCAGGTTGCTCGCTATCGTATAGCCAATGCTCCACCAGTAGCAATTTCGGGATGCCGAGCTTGCGTAACTGCTGTTTCCACCGCCAATGCGTGGCGCTGTCCTTCAGCGGATACCAGATCACCGTCACGCCATGCGCCCATTTGCGGTGAGCGGCGGCGAGGGTGGCGGTGATGCGCGCGCGTTCGTCCAGCTGCTCGTAGGGCGGGTCGACCACCACCACGCCGCGCGCGGTGCTGGGCGGCAGCATAGCCAGCCAAAGTTCGTAGGCGTCGCGTTCATGCACGGCCGCGCTCGTGCCCCGCATCACGCCGCGCAGGGCGTAAGCGTCTTCCGGGTGCTTTTCGTTCAGGATCAGGAAATCCTGCGGGCGCAAAAGCTGGGCCAGAAATCGCGGTGAGCCGGGGTAAAGGTGCGGTTCGTCACCCACATTCACCGCCCGTACGGCGGCGCGGTAGTCATCCAGCAAGGGGTTCGGATCGGCAAAGACCCGCAGCACGCCCTGCGTGGCTTCGCCGGTGCGTTGGGCTTCGTCGCCGCCAAGGTCGTACAGCCCGCAGCCGGCATGGGTGTCGATCAGGGTCAGCGGGCCCGGCTTGTGCTGCAAAGCCCGCACCAGGGCGATCAGCAGGCTGTGCTTTACGACATCGGCGCTATTGCCGGCATGGAAGGAATGGCGATAATTCATCGTGGTTCAAAATCCTGACGGCCCGCCTTTAGACGAGCTGCCGGACCTTCTGCAAAAGCGAAATTATGGCCGAACCGGTATTGTTGGGCGTCCAAACCGAGTGCGAGGCAATTGAAGCAACCAATCCGGTGCTCGCATGAGGGCGGGCGGAGACGACCCTTCCTCGCCGCTTAGCGGCCAAATTTCGCTAGCCGGCAGCGGACATCTCATTGCCGCGCTCGAGCCGGCCATCATGTCTGCTTTGTCGGACGTTCCAGTTAGTCCGCTTCCGAGCGGCAGCCCGTTGAAGCTGTCGTTTGTTCAGCCTTAGCGCACGTTGGTACTTAGAACGCCGTGAACCGCTCCTGAAAAGCGGCTGCAATTTCCGCGATCACCGATGCGGCGATTAAATGCGGATCGCGCAGCTGGTGAACCAGACCAATCGGCGCCTTGATCCTTGCGATGCCTTCATTGCTGCACTCGGAAGCGACCAGGCCTTCAGCGCGGCGGGCATGAGCTCGCCGGCTGCCGAGCGCACCTACATAGAAGGCGTCGCTGCCCAACGCCTGGCGCAGCACCATTTGCTCCCATTCATGATCGTGGAACATCAGGGCTATCGCAGTGCCCCCGTCGATATGCAAATCAACGGGCGACGAAAGCCCCCGCAGTACCCGGACGGAAATTCCGGCGTGGCGTGCCCTGGTCAAGGTGATGTCATCCGGCGAGGCCAGCTCGACCTGCATATCGGCTGCCGCAGCCAGACGCGCCAGGACCAGCGCCTCCACGCCGGATCCCACGATCAATAGCCGGATCTTCGGTCGAACCACATAGGCCGCTGTGCCGGGCGAGGCAGGTTCCATTCCGGGGTACCACGGGAGCGAGCCGTCCGTTGCCAGTGCGATCGCCCCGGCCTCCCGTTCCGCCTCAATCATGGCCCGCAGGGCCGGCAGATGATGATCCGCGACGGGATATATCAACAGTTCGATTCGGCCTCCGCACGGCAACACGACGTCGATCCTGCCGCTGCCCCGCCCATATTGTACGGCCGCCGGCCGATTTTCGACGATTGCCTTGCGCGCTTGCGCCACCAGGTCCGCCTCGACGCAGCCGTTCGACACATAGCCTGCTGTGGTGCCCGTAATGCTGGCCGCCATTCGCAGGCCGGGCTCGCGCATGCTGCCCCCATCGACCGCAGTGACGAAAACCAGCGCCACGCCGATCCGGGCCTCGGCGCATTCGACGACAAATCGGGCGACGTCCCGTGGGTGGCTGACCATGTCGATGCAGTGCGGCCCGTTCGTCATCCGCCGACCAGACGAGCCGCCACCGAAAACCGCATCAACGTTGCGAGCGCCTTGGCCTTGTCTACCAACTCGTGTGGCCGCCGTCCGCGGCGATGACCGATCCCGTCATGAACGAAGATTCGTCCGACGCGAGGTGCAGGATGGTTTTCGCGATCTCGGCGGGGTGGGCAAAGCGCTTGAGGTGCTGGCGACCGGTCAACTTGGCCAGCAGATCCGCTCGGTCCTCCGGCGGTAACCCGGCCAGAAGCCCTTGCGCCATGCCGGTGTCGATTCCGCCCGGACAGATGACATTGCATCGGATGTCGGGCGCCAGTTCGGCCGCCAATGCCCGCGTCATGCCGATGATCGCCGCCTTGGAAGCACAATAGACGCTCATGTGGGGCAGCGATACCAGCCCCCCGACCGACGAGACGTTGACGATCGCCCCGCCGCCCGAAGCGCGGATGGCCGGCGCGGCCTTCTGCATGGCGATGAGTTGCGAGAAGCAGTTGACGTGCATCACACGGTCGAACTGGGCCAGCGTGACGTCGGCCAGATCGCCGGGCCCCAGAATGCCGGCGATATTGCACCAGGCGTGCAGGGCGCCAAACCGTTCCATGGCCAGGTTGACCAGCGCGGCGTGGGTTTCCGGCTGCGTCGCGTCACCCGGAACCGCAACGACCTCGGTTCCTTCGGCAATCAAATCCGTTTTCAGAATATCCAGCGCCTGCTCGTCAATGTCGGTCAGAGCCAGTTTCGCGCCTTCGCGCGCCATCAATCGCGCGGTCGCCAGGCCAAGTCCCCCCGTGGCGCCAGTCATCGCGACGACCTTGGCGGCAAGACGGCCCGACCGGGGAAGCTCAGTCGGCATTTTGTCCTCCAAGCAGAGCATGTACCGCCCGCCGTGTCATCACGCGCACAAGATTGGCCCGGTAGTCCGCGCCCGCGTGAAAATCGCTGATGAGTTCCGGCAGATCGAAGGTCAGTCGATCGATGCCTTCAGGGCTGCCGTCGCGCAACAATTGTTGCTCGACGTCCGGCATCCGGAATGCCCCCGCTCCCGCTCCGGTGACTGCGACCCGCCAGCCACGGGGGCCATGGGCGACGGCCACGCCGGTCATGGCGTAACCCGAAACCGGGTGCCGGAACTTGGCATAGGAAAATGCCTGGTCAGTGCGGATGCGCACCTGCAGGACAAGCTCGCCCGGTTCCAGCGCGGTCTCGAACAATCCTGTCAGGAAGGCGTCGGCAGGCAACTCACGGCGGTCTGTGACGACCACCGCATCGAGCGCGAGGATCGCCGCCGGGTAATCGGCCGCCGGATCGTTGTTGGCGATCGAGCCGCCGATCGTACCCCGGTTACGGACCTGGACGTCACCGATGCCGTCGGCCAGCAGCGAAAGCCCAGGAAGCCGGGACTGCACGAGCGCGTTGCCTGCGACGGCAGCGTGCGTTGCCATGGCGCCGATCTGCAGTTCGCCTTCGTCTTCCTCGATCTCGCTCAGCAGTGGAATCCCGGCCAGGTCCACCAGCTCCGAAGGACCGGCAAGCCGCTGCTTCATGGTCGGCAGCAAGGTCATGCCTCCGGCCAGCGGCCTGGCATCGGGATCGCCCGCAAGGATATCGAGAATGTCCGAAAGAGTTTCAGGGCGAGAATAGACGAATTCTCTCATTGGCCGGTCTTCCGGCTGGCGGAAATCACGGCTGCGATGATCGGCTGGTATCCGGTGCAGCGGCACAGATTGCCTTCCAGCGCATGGCGGACCGCAGCCTCGTCCGGTGAGGGGTTCGTGTCCAGAAGCGCGGCGGCAGCCATGATCATGCCGGGCGTGCAATAACCGCACTGAAGGCCGTGCTCCTCGCGAAACGCCTGCTGCAGCGGGTGATCGCCCCGTGGACCGAGCCCCTCGATCGTGGTGACCGCCTGCCCTTGCGCCTGGAGCGCCAGCATCGTGCAACTCTTCACGGCCTGCCCGTCGCAATGAACGGTGCAGGCACCGCATTGGGTGGTATCACAGCCGACGTGCGTGCCCGTCAGACCCAGAACATCGCGCAGGAAATCGACCAGCAGCAGCCGCGCGCTGACCATCTCGCTGACTTCCCGGCCGTTCACAGCAAGCGAAAGTGGGTAGAGCTTTTCCATGGTCAGGGCTTGAGTGTGTACATGACGGTCATGAAGACCAACAGCGCTGCCAGCACCAGGATCGTGAAGGACTGGGCATCGAACCACCGCCGGGCGGATTCCGCGACAGCCGGTGCGGGACGGGGCTGCGCGCCTGCAACAGGCAAGGGCACCCGCCCATCTCCGGCGGGGATCGGTGCAGCCGGCGCTTCGCCCGGAATTGCGGATATATCCGGGGCCGTTCCGGCTTCGACGATCGCTCCGAACTTGTCGAAGAACTCAGCCGCATATTTTTTGGCGAAAGCCTCGATCAGGCGCGAGCCGATCTGGGCCAGCTTGCCGCCGATCTCGCTGCTGGCGTCATAGGTAAGCCGCGTGCCCTCCGCCTCCTGTGCAAGGCGGACCAGCGCGGCCCCCTTGGCGAAACCGGCCGCACCGCCCGATCCTTCGCCGACGATGCGGCAGCTTTCCGGCGCCTGGAGATCCTCAAGCCGGATTCGACCATTGAACCTGGCCTTTACCGGCCCGACGCGGGTCACCACCGTCGCCACCCAGTCGACCGGTGTCTCGCGCGTGATCTCCTCGCACCCCGGTATGCATTGGCGCAGGATATCGGGATCGTTGATCGCCTGCCAGACCAGCTCGCGCTCGGCGCGGATCAGCGCTTCACCGACGAGCTTCACGCCGGTTCTGCCTTGCGCGAGGCGGCGGCATCGATCGCGGACCATATGCGCGCCGAAGTCAGCGGCATTTGCAGGTCGGTGACGCCAAGCGGGCGCAGCGCATCAAGCACCGCGTTGACCACCGTGGGCGGCGCGGCGATCGTACCGGATTCCCCCACGCCCTTGACCCCGACGGGGTTGGTCTTGCATGGAATTTCCTCAAGCCTCGCGGCTATGGTTGGCATCGTGTCTGTCCTCAACATTCCATAGTCTGAAAAACTGCCGCTCAGCAGTTGGCCGGTGGCCGGGTCGTAGACGACCTCCTCGACCAGAGCCTGCCCGACACCCTGGGCGATGCCGCCAATGATCTGGCCTTCGCAAATCATCGGGTTGATCGCCTTGCCCACGTCGTCGACGACGGTGTAGCGGTCTATCCGGATGGCACCGGTTTCGGGGTCGACCTCGACCTCGCAGACGTGCGCGCCGTTCGGGAAGTTCGGCGCTTCACCGCCGGCCGTGCCTACGGTCGATAAACCCAGGGACTGGCCGCCCGGCACGCCCATCGGCGCGAAGAAGCCCCTGACCACCTGCTGCAGCGAGACAGTACGGTTAGTGCCCGCGGCCCGGAAAAGGCCCTCGCTGAATAGGACAGCATCGACGTCTGTCTCAAGGATGCTCGCGGCCATAGGCGAACAGCGCGCGATCGCCTCGTCGGCTGCGGCCCGAAGCGCCGTACTTGCCAGCATGGAGCTACGGGCGGCATAGGTCCCGCGACCGAATGTCACTGCATCCGTATCGCCCTGAACATGTCGGATCTGTTCAGAGGGGATACCGAGCCAGTCGTGTATCAGCTGCGCGAAAGCGGTCGCATGCCCCTGGCCGTGCGAATGAGTGCCGGCGAGGATCGATACTCCGCCAGACGGGTCGAAGCGCAGTTCCATCCGCTCGTTGAACACGCCTGCGCTCTCGATATAGCAGGTGACAGCGCGTCCGCGAACGAGCCCTCGGCCTTCCGACGCCTGCCTGCGCGCCGCGAAGCCTTCCCAGTCGGCCAGTTCGAGGCATTTATCCATCATTCCGGCGAAATCGCCACTATCATAGGTGAAGCCGGTGGGGGTCGCATATGGCAAGGCCTGCTCGGCGATCAGGTTCCGGCGCCGGATCTCCACCTGCCCCAATCCCGAAACGCGGCCCGCTTCATCCATCAGCCGCTCAAGCATGAAGCATGCCTCGGGCCGGCCTGCGCCGCGATACGGACCCGTGGGCGAGCAATTGGTGAACATGGCCGACGTCCGCACATCAATGGCGGGGATGTCGTAGACCCCGGGCAACATGCGCATCGAAAAGGTGATCGGCGCAACCGTGGCCGAAGCGACATAGGCGCCCAGCGCGTGATAGGCGCGTACGCGCAGGCCTATGGCCCGGCCATTTTCGTCGAAGGCCATCTGCGCCGAAGCAACCTGGTCGCGACCATGATTATCGCCCGCCAGTGATTCCGAACGACTGGCAATCCACCTTACCGGCCGCCCCAGCTTGCGCGCGGCCCATAGAACCAGCGCATCCTCGGGATAGGGGTCGGCTTTCATTCCGAACCCGCCACCGACATCGGGAGAGATGACGCGCAGGCACGTTTCGGGAATGGCGAGGACCGAATTCGCCAGCATCTTGCGGACGCCGTGCGGGTTTTGCGAGCTGGTGTGCAGGATGTACTGACCATCGCCATCATTCATGACGAACTCGCCCAGCGCACATCGCGGCTCGATCGAGTTGGCCGAGAGGCGGTTGTTGCGCAAGTCAAGCCGCACGACGAAAGCGCTGCGGGCGAACGCCTCGTCCGTGCGTTCGGGGTCGCCAAATGCCAGTGTAAAACTGCGGTTCCCTTCGCAACCAGGCCAGATTTCCGGCGCATCGGACGCCGCAGCGCCGTCCGGCGTCGTGACGCAAGGACGGGGGGAATATTCTATCTCGACGGCCTCGGCCGCGTCGCGGGCCTGGTCGGCGGTCTCCGCTATGACGGCGACCACCCTGTCACCGACACAGCGGACCCGATCGGACACCAGAATGGGGCGGATGGTGCGAAAGCCCGGTGGGCCGCCGGCGTCCTCCGGCATGAAATAGGGCGGCAGGCCGCCAAGACCTTCATTCTCGGCATCCTGCCCGGTGAGGACCAGAAGCACGCCCGGCGACTCCATTGCGGCCTTGACGTCGATGCGGACAATGTCCGCATGCGCCTGGTCCGAATAGATCACGCACATATGCGCCATGCGAGCCCGCTTGACGTCACCGACGTAGCTGCCAGCGCCCGTCAGAAAGCGATGATCCTCGCGACGCCGGACCGCCTGGCCAATGCCAAAACCGGACACATTTCCTCCCCGTCCATTACCGCCTTGGTCGATCATTGGTGCGGACATCCCCACGGCTTGACGGCGGTGCGATATTGAATTTAAGGCAATGTACGAAAGAGGCAAGAGATTTTTGTATGACCGTACGAGAAAATGAAAAGGCGATGCGCAAGGGCGAGCGCACCAGGCAGGCGATCCTGAACGCGGCCGAAGCCCAATTCGCCCTGTCGGGCTACGAAGCCGTCTCGATCCGTCAGGTGGCGGACGCAGCAGCCCAGCACCTCGGGGTCGTTACTTATCATTACCCCAACAAAGAGTTGCTGTTTGAAGCAGTCGTGGCGCGCCGCGCAGAGGAACTCAGCCAGCAGCGGAAAGAGCGCTTGAACAATCTTGTCGATCCGACGATCGAAGCATTGCTTGATGCATTCCTCGATCCCTTTCGCGAAAAGGTCGAAGGAGGATCTGAAGGTTGGCGCAGATATGCGCAGATATTGGCGCACATCGCTCAGGATGCGCGGTGGGCACCATTGGTGGACCGCCTGTTTGGCGAAACGGGTCGAAAGTTCATCTCGCTCATGCGCGAGGTGGAACCGCGACTTACCCTTGACACGGCGACGCAGGGCTATGTCCACCTGATTTCCGTCATGGTGGGATTGTTCGCATCGACCAAGCTACTGGATCGCCTGTCCAACGGAAAGATGTCGAGCGATCGTCTCTCGGAAAATTATGATCAGGCGATCGCGTTCCTTGCCGGCGGCATGCGCGCTCTCGCTGCGCAATCGCCCTCGATGCCCGATGCCAAGGCATTTTCAGGAAAGGCGGACATCGGACTTCCGTCTGAAAATGCCCCATCAAATTGAACCGGACGATTTCCTCGAGGCGACAGTCGTCTGTCGCGATCTTGAAATCCAGAGCGGGTTTCGATCTGATTGAATCCGCTCTCCGCTCTGGATTCCTTGTTTGCCGCGATTTCTTAATCAGCGATCGGTTCCGATCGCTTGGAAATCGCGCTAGTTCACCGACAGATCACGCCTGAGCGCGGCCAGGCGCGCCTGGCGCGGAGCAACCCCGAACTGACGCCGGAACGCTCGGCTGAAATGCGACGCATCGTTGAAACCCCAACGAAAGGCGATTTCGCCGATCGATATATCCGTCATTTGCGGATGCACGATTTCTCCCTTGCAGCGCTCCAGTCGCTCGCGCCATATGCGCCGCATCAAGGGCTCAGCCTCACCCTCAAACAATTCGTAGAGATAGCGCAGCGACAGTCCGACGTTGCGGGCGATCAGAGAAGGGGAAAGGTCGGCGTCCGCCAGATTCTGCCGGATGAACGTCAAAACCCGTTGGCGATGGGCGGCCTGGCCGCCCGCCGACACCGGAGAAAAATCCTCAGCCATGCCGCAAAGCACGGTCGAGAGGATCAACGGTATCGTGTCAGCCACCTTTTCGGCTGCATCGGCGTTGAGTTGCATGCCGACACGAAAGAGTTCGTCGCTATACGCTCTGAATAACGCGGCCGGACCTGTATTCGTCTGCATCGCAATCGCCGTGCAGCTGTCGACATTGGGAAAATAGCAACGCAGCGCCGCGCAGGGAACGTAGATGGACGTGGTGCAAATTTCGCCGGTTTCTATCATGAACGGTCGAGCAGGATCGACGAGAAACATGTCGCCGGGGCGGATCATGCTTTCTCGCCCTCCCTGGCTGACAAATGCGGTACCCTCGCGGTGAACGCTCACCAGATAGCTGGGAACCGGGCTTGGCTGCGAACTGGCGGGTTCGGTGATATGCGGAGAAAAGCGCAACTTGGCGAAACGCAGGCCGGGCCGCGCAAATCCATCGACCGCGCACTCCAGCGCCTGCGAGCCCACGGGCCGAATATTCAGTCCGATCGAGAACAGCGAGGCCATGTCCTTGCGAAACTTGGATGATCGCCGACCGCTGGGCACACCAGCTGTAGTGAAGGTTTCCGCCCGGAGCGCAGCCTCGGCCATTATTGCCCCTCTCCCCGCAAGCAATTCTATTTTCGCAAGGAGAATTACCGGAAAATAGTACATCTATCCAGAAAAATCTGTGTCCTGTCCAAATTTGCGCCGCAAGGCTCTGACCGCACAGTCAGGGGTGGTAAGCACGGTCGCGCCCGTGACCCGCGCAATCTCCGGTGCTGCCCTGGCCAGGCTGAATTGGGCCAGCGCGACTATGCGTTCGGAACTGAAACCCTGTGCCGCGACCGCAGACAGGCGGTCATGCTCGGCAAAATCCCCGGCCTCCGCTGCCTCCAACGCCCCGACGGCAAGACGGGGTTCGACATCAAGCGATCCTGGAAATTCACCAAGCATGGAACCGAGAGTCGGCGCGAACGTGGCGAGGAGGCCGACTGGCCGCCCCAGCGCGACAGCCTCGTCGATCATCGCCTCGTTCGGCTTCAGCACGGGAATGTCCATCATCCCCGCCACCGTCTCGATCGCCTCGCCAAAGGCCGAGCAGGTAAACAGGATAGCGTCGGCGCGCGCGAACCTGATCGCATAGCGCGACAATTCGACAAAGCGCCCGATCATGGACTCCGTCAGGATTCCATCGGCCGCGCGGTCGACCGACAGGCTGTCATCGAGAATATGGACGCGTTCCGCCTCTGGCCACAATCGCCGGAAGCTCTCCGTGATGGGATCGAGCGACAGCCGCAGGGCTGAGATCAGCGCAATCCTGGGCGGTGCCATCAGATCGGTTCCGCCAGCTTGGCCAGCGACTGCTCGACAAGGATGGTCTGCTCCTCGGGAGGCCGCCCATCCTGCTCGCGCCGGCCGATCTCAATCGAATTTTCGGTGACCAGCCGACAGCGGTCATAGCGACGGGCCATGAACGCCGCGAACATGCGCGCCACGTCTCCCCCGGAACGTCGCAATTCGTCGGCCAGCACGAGGCCGTCCTCGATCGCCATGCCGGCCCCCGAAGCCAGCTGCGGGGTTGTCGGATGAGCCGCATCGCCGACCAGGATGATGCGCCCGCTGTACCAGGGCGCAGGCAACAGGAATGCCTCAAGAGGGCGCACATTGATGACCGAATCCACCGTCAAGCTATCGCGGATCCCGGCCAGAATCCCCCCATAGCTTGCCATCAGCTCCTGCAAGCGGACGTGCAGTTCGTCGACAGGGTAGATTGGCGGCCGCGGGCCAACCTGAAGCAGGAACATGTACATGTGGGTCTGGGATACCGGCGACAGCCCGATCTTGTGCGGGCCCCCAAGGAAAAAGTGCCGCCGGTCGATGCCCGCGGGCCGCGTCGTGTACAGGCGCCACACGGTCTGCCCGGTATATTCGGCCTGGTCGGCATCCGGAAAGATCGCCGCGCGTGTCGCGGAGAAGACACCGTCCGCGCCGACCACGAAGTCGTAGGTGCGCGTCTGGCCGTCGCTGAACCGCGCCTCGACGGCATGGTCGCCCTGGTCAAAGCCGTCGACCGTGCAACCCAGGCGAACATCGGTGCCGACATCGCGCACCCGGCTCGACATGATCCGGTGAAGGTCGGGCCGCATCACGCCACCGCTGCCGGGCAGATCCTCCCCCAGCTCAGGGTCCGGCAGGTGCGTGACCGGCTGCCCGTTGACGTTGCAGACCTGGATTCCGTTTCCGGCAAACCCGACTTCAAGAAATTCCTCGAGCAGGTTGAGTGCCTTGATCGCGCGCAGGGTCGGCCGAGTCACGGTGATACCGGCGCCCGTGACCCGCCATTCGGGATCCTTGTCGATCAGATCGACGGCAACACCCAACTGACGCAGGCACAGGGCCGTCGCCATGCCGCCGACCCCGCCACCAACGATCAGAGCCTTCAGATCATTCAGCTTGTTCATGGCATCAACTCTCAATGGTGGAGGACAGGTGCCCACCGACAAGGTCGGTGAATTGCCGTGCTGCCTCCACGTTCATAAGATGGGCCGCGTTCACACGCTCCAGACGGCTGTTCGGGACTGCCCGTGCGATCGTCTCCAGCGCCTCGATCGGCACCGCCACGTCGTGCTCACCGGCAACAACCACCGTCGGGCAGGTGATCCGCGAGAGTATGGCCCGGTTGTCCAGCCCGGCGATCGCCTCGGCCGCAAGCGCATAACCCTCGGCCGGTGTCGCGAGGACCAGCTGGCGGATCGTATCGACACGCGCCTTTGCAGATACGAGGAACGCCGGCGTAAACCATCGCGCCAGTATGTCGTCTACCTGGCCGCCCATACCATCGCGGCGCGCTCCAGCGGCGCGACTACGCCACATTTCCTGGACAGGCGGAGGCGGATATGCCGTACCCCCGGCCAGCACCGCCGAGGTCACCCGTTCGCGCGCCATCACCGCCATGGCCTGCGCGATAGAGCTGCCGAACGAGAGGCCAACCACACCGAAGCGCTCCACGCCCATGGCATCCAGCGTTGCCAGGACTGCGACAGCATAATCCTCGATGGATCCGGCAAACGGCGGCGCCGCGCTTCTCCCATGGCCGGGCAGGTCAAGGGCTATAACGTGGAAGCGCTCCGCCAAGACCTCGATCTGCGGATCCCACAACGCTGAGGATGTAGCGATCGCATGCAACAGCACGACCGCTGGCCGCGTATTGGCTCCGGCGGTGCGGCCCGAAAGCACCGCACTCATTCACCCCTCCATCGGCCCAGAGCGATGCCGGTGTACCATTCGCTGACCGGCTCGTAGTGGTTCAGTTCGAAGTTGCGGCAACCGGCAATGCCATGCGCGACGAGCCAGTTGCGGATTTCCTCGGCGCCGTTGCCGGCGCTATTGACTTCCGCCTCGGAAAATGAGGTCAGCGCATCGACGTCGGTTCCGCCGAGCAGTTCGAGGAAGCGCCGGTCGAATTGTTCGTTGACATAGCCCATGCGCGGCGTGCCGACGTCGTGAGCGATGCCGCCGGTAGCGAGCACCACGACCCGTTCGGCGCCATCGTAGGAACGAATTGCCTCGGCCATTGCCCGGCCAAGCTCGATGCAGCGCATCATCCTCGGCAGGGGTGGCTGGACGCAATTCACCAGGATCGGCACCACCGGAAAGTCGCCGCAAATGCCGGCCAGCGTGAGCGGCGTGACCATGCCGTGATCGAGCACGAGTTCGAGCGAAAACGCCGGGTCGAAGCCGCTGTCCAGGCAATGTTGCAATATGTGCGCGGAAAGGCTGCGCGCGCCCGGAATAGTCTTGCGGTCGACCTTGAGCCAGCCCTCGATCGGGCCGTCATAGGTGTCGGCGATGCCGATGCAGAACGCCGGCATGTTGCCAAGAAAGAAGTTGTGAAGATGATCGTTGGACACGAGCACGATCGCGTCCGGGTCCAGTCGGGCGATTTCTTCGCCTGTCCGGCGAAACTCGTCGAACACCTGACGCGCCACCTCCTCTGCCGGCGCGTGCGGCAAATTGGTCATCACCGGGGTGTGGCTGACGGCGAAGATCCCTGCAATTTCAGCCATTTTCCAGCTCCTTGCCAGCCTGCCTCAGCGCGGCGAGATATTCCTGTTCCGGGATCCGGAGTTGCAGGCAGTAAGCGCGCAGCAGATAGGGATTGGCACCCAGCAGATAGAGCTGCGTGACGTCGGTGTGCTCGAGTGCCGCGGTTGCCGCCGGGGTCAGTCCCGGATAGCTTGCGATATAGACGTCAGGATTGGCGAAATAGCGCTTCTCCTCATCCCGGTCATGCTGGATCCGGTAAAGAACCCGGTTGATCTGATAGGCCTCGCCCGTCGGAATGGCCTGTAGCCAATTGTTGATCATTGGGCGCGCTCCTTCACCATGCGGCATGTCCAGTCGATGATCAGCGGCAGGGTTTGTGGAGTGATCCCCATGTGCCCGCCGGGGAACATCCGCACCGACTTGGGTTCTCCGTGGCCGACGAGCAGGTCGATGTCGGCGACCGGGCATTGTTTGTCCTCTCGCCCGTTCACCAGCAGCATTGGGGCGCAAGGGCCGTCCAGCATGCCGGCATCGAGCAGTGACAGGCGTTCGAAGAAATCTACATATTCGCCTTCTGTGCGAGCGCCGAGCATCCGCATCCGCGTCTCGACGAGCTCCATCAGGTAGCTGTCGGGATAACGCGAGCTTTCGATCCAATCGCGCTGGAACATGAAGTGGGCGCCACCGCCCCAGTTGACGCCGCAGGCGATCCGATCGGGATAGAGGTGGGCCAGCCGCGTTGCCCAGTAGCCGCCGAACGAACGGCCGAGGCATCCGGGCAACCGGCCCGACAGATCGTCGCGCGCGGCCAGCCAGTCGAAGACCGGCAGAAACTGCTGTTCGGCGCCAGGCCGACCCTTGACCGGCGATTCCCCGGTGCCTGGCCCATCTATCGCGACCGTTGCCACCCCCTGCTTGAGCGCAAGGTCGCTCGCCGCAGTCATCTGCTCCTTCCAGGCGTCGACACCACCCCACATGACGATGACCGGCGGTCGCTCTATGCCCTTCGGGCGCCGCAGCAGGAACACAACCTCATCGCCGTCGCCTTCTTCGCCCTGAAACGGAACGCTGACCCGCTCGATCGGCGGATCGAACAAGGCGCCTGCAGCGAGATAAGCGTCGCGCTCGCGTGCTGCGCTTGCCAGCTTGTCGGGATGATTGGGGCAAGGAAACCGACCCAGGAAGAAGAAGCCGTCCGCCCGCAGGAACTGCGCCTTGGCGTCCTCGAGCTTGCCGGCCTCGCGCGCAGCGACGCCGGCGGCAAAGGCAGCCTCGCCGGCGGCGGTCCAGGCCGCAGCCCAGTTGACCGGATCAAGGCCCTGCAACTGGGCGACGACGCCTTCTGTGTCCTCGTAGCTCAGGTTGTTCATCGGGTGGATGCGCTTTCGGGTGCGATCCAGCATCCAGGCTTTGGCTTCTTCGAGCGTCCTGGGGCGTTCATGAACGGTATCGGCATTCGGCATCGGGGTTTCTCCGCTTTGCGGCTCAAGGTGAAATCAGTTCAAGAGAGCGATTGCGCGTCTCGACGGCGAAGATCAGACAGATTGCCCCTGCCAGCGCGCCGAGACAGGCGAAGATCGCGAAGATCATCCCCAGCCCCGCCGTATCGACGATCAGACCGACGGCCATCGGCGCAACGATGCCGGCCAGGATCGACACCGCATATCCAAGCGACACGCCGATCACGCGCATACGGGTCGGGTAGAGCTCGGGGGCGTACAGGATCATTCCGATCGAGATTGCCGAGACGAAATAGAAGCTGATGCATCCGCCCACGAGCATGTGGTTCGCGCTCTCCAGCCCGTTGACTCCCAGGTTGAAAAACGCGGCAGCGGCCAGCAGAAACGCAGTGCTGAACCAAATCCGTCGCCCGACAAGGTCGATCGCCAGCGCCGTGGTCAGCGTCCCCGAGAAACCCGCCGCTTGCGTGATCATCGCATTGCGCAGGCTGTCGCTGAGAGACAGGTGAAACAGCCCGTGGTAGAGCGTGGGCAGCCAAGTAACCAAGCCGTAGTTCATGAAGAAGCAGCAGAAGTACATCGTCCACAGCATGGCTGTGCGTCGGCCATAGCCCTGAGAAAACAAGCCGCTGAAGATGGCGAAGCTGAACGAAAAGATTGGCTTGTCGTTCGACTTGCCTGGTAAATCCGTGACGCGGGCTTCGGTTGCGTTCCACAAGGCAGAACCCGGTGCCGTGGACGCCGCGCTCGCCGCTTCAATGCGCCGCACTATGGCGTCGGCTTCCGACAGACGGCCCCGGTGCACGAGCCATCGGGGCGATTCCGGCACGAAACGGATCATCATCGGCAGCACCAAAACCGCTGGCAGGGCGCCAATCGCCAGAAACGGCCGCCAGCCGAAATGCAGGATAAACCACCAGCCCAGCAACGCGCCCGCGAGCAGGCCGAGCGGAAAGACCAGTTCGTACAACAGCACGAAACGCCCGCGCCCTTGGGCCTTGGCGATTTCCGAAATGTAGGTGACCGCGATCGGAACTTCCGCGCCGAGGCCAATGCCGGTGAGGAGGCGGGCCGCGACCAGCCAATGATAATTTGGGGCCAGTGAAGCTGCCAAGCTCATCGCGGAATATAGCGCGGTGCAACCAATCAACGCCGCCCGCCTGCCGCGCGTCTCCGCGATCATGCCGAACAGGAGCGCGCCGATGATTTCCCCGACGAACAAGGCCGACAGCAGGAAACCGGACTGAGCTTGTGTCAGATGCCATTGGGCCTTCAATTCAGGCAAGGCATAAGCGATCGCCAGAACTTCGAAGGCATTGAAGAAGGTGGCAGTACCGACGACGAGCCTGAGTTTGATCTGCCAACTGGTGAGAGGCGCGTCCTCCAGCCTGGCAATGATGCTTTCGCCGGTCAGGGCCATATGAGAAGCGAAATCACCCATGTCGGAAACGAGGCCCTGTACATTTCTGTGTGAGAAATGCCGGCCGTCCCTGTATCGCGACGGCCGGCAAGGCAGGCGGGCTAGAAGTTGACCGACGCCCGAACGCCATAAGTCCGCGGTGGCAGGATATTGCCCCACCACGTCCTGTCGCCGCTGTTGAAGCTCTGCTGGGCGTTGTTGAACACCTGGCTGTTGGTGACATTGTTGACGTAGGCGGACAAACTCCAGCGATCCTCGGCCGCCTTGTAGGTCAGCGTCAGGTCGGTGATCTGATAGGCCTTCTGATGCGCGAACGCCGGTGCGCCGATCGTCAGATCCGTGTCGGACTGGATGTTGCTGCGCACCCCCGCCACGATCGTGCTGTCGCCCGGCAGATGGAATGTATGTTGCCAGGACAGCGAGGCGTTCCACATCGGGGCATTCGGTACCGGCTTGCCGGCGCAGTCGACGATCGGGATGTGCAGGATCGGGTTCATGCCGATTGCGGGGCAGGTGACCTGCGAAGTGGGCGTGAACACATAATTGTCGAACCGCGAATGCAGGTAGGACAGATTGGCGGTCAACAGATCGTCCGGCGTGGCAAGGAAGGTCGCTTCCACGTCGGCGCCATATTCCTTCAGATTGCCGACATTGAGGATCGGGAAGCCGACCACCGGCGGATAGAGCACGCTCAGCGCGCCGTTCTGCTTTTTCTTGAAGCTCCAGTAGAACAGCTCGACGTTCAACTGCAGCCGATTGTCGAGGAACCGGTTCTTGGTACCCAGCGCATAGGCGGTGATACTTTCCGGCTCGTAGCTGTTCTTGTAATTGAACGTACCGGCCGGTGCATTCACGCCATCGTTGAAACCGCCGGCATGGAAGCCGGTCGAGACGTTGGCGTAGACCATCGAGCGCGGCCCGATGTCGTAGTCCACCCCGATCTTCCAGTTCGTCGCCTTCCACGAGCGGCTGTCGTTGCTGGGAACGATGCACTCCGACGTCGGCAGATTATAGGTCGTGCCCGCGACACCAACCGGGCAGAACGGTGTCCCCCCGATATCGGTGTAGGCCGGCTGGCCGATGCGGAAGAGACCGGAGATCGACTTCTTCTCGTAGGTATGGCGCAGGCCGCCGGTCAGGCGCAACTCTGGCGTGATCGAATAGGTCACCTGGCCGAACGCTGCATAGCTGGTGTCGGCGAGGTGATAGTCGCGACGGATATAACCCTGGTTGGTGATAAGGCCGCCGGGCACCTGATTGAAGTTCCAGTACCGCTCGAACGGATCCTGGGTCTCGCGGAAATAGTAGAGACCGACAAGCCACTTGAGTGGGCCGTTACCATCGGAGGCGAGGCGCGCCTCGTAGCTCTGCTGGTCAGCGGGCGTGCGGATGATGGTCTGGTAGCCGCCGGCCGGATTGACCCAATTGGCCAGGGTGTGCCGATATGCCGGGAGGAACGTAAAGGTGAAGCCCGGACCACGCCAGTCGAACTGCCCCGACACCCCCCAGGTGCTGTTGTTCAGGAAACTTCCCGGTGCCCAGCGGCCCACAGTGTCGGGATTGAGCGCATAGCCGCCGACGCCTGCGCCATAAAGATTGGGATTGTAGGTGACGGTGTTGGGCGGAACGCACTGGTTCGCGCCGGGCAGCAGGGTACATCCTACACCTGGATTCTGAAGTGTTCCATCATAGTTCGCCGGCGCGTAGAAGCCGAGCGGCGGCCCCTGCCACGGATCAGCGGTGATCGCCGTGGCATGGGTTGCCGTGGTGTTCATCACTACCTGACCGACGCCATTGCCATGGTCGCGCGAATAATCGCCCGCGATGTAGATGCTGAAGTCGCTGCTCGGTTCAAAGCGCAGCGAAACGCGGCTCGCGACGGTGTTCTGGTCATCCATTCCGGTGCGCTCGATGTAGCCGTCATGCTTGATGAAACCGACCGCGGCGCGCATCGCAATTTTGTCGTTGAAGGGAAGGTTGACGACGCCCTTCAGATCAACGGCGTCGTAATTTCCGTACTGCGCATCGAAATGCGCGCTGGTTTCAAAGTCCGGATGATTGGTGATGTAGTTGATTGCGCCGCCCGTCGCGTTGCGGCCGTACAGCGTGCCTTGCGGCCCCTTCAAGACTTCGATCCGCGCAACGTCGAGGAAAGCGCCGGAAAGCGCAGTGCCGCGCGCGACATAGGCGCCGTCGATGCTCTGCGCCACAGCCATGTCACCGAATGCGTTTATGATCTGCGCACCGATGCCGCGAACGTAAATATTGTTCAGCCCACCAAAGCCGCGACTAACCGACAAACCCGGCACCAGCTTCACGAGGTCTACGGGCTTGGACACATTGGCTTCCTGAAGGGCGCCACCGTCCACTGCCTGAATGGCGATCGGCGTGCGCTGCAAGCTGCTCGACCGGCGCTCGGCAGTCACCACGATGTCGGCCAGCTGGCTGGATCCTTCCTGCGGCGACGCCGTCGATGACGCCGACTGCTGTGCCGCCTCCTGCGCGAATGCCTGACCAGAAGCGATCAGCGCAAGCGGTGCAGCGGAAACCCAGAAAATAGCCCTGAAGCGCTTTGGCATTTCATTCTCCCCTACTTCGCTGCTTCTGTGGACGGCCGGAGGATGTGCGCGAGCAGCGATTTATCAGTCCGAGCATTAGGCAAATGGCGCGGACTATTCTTGTTTCTCATTGCGGCAAATCTATTCTCGCCGTGCGGCTCAGCGATGGGCTGGACCCGCTTGGATGCCGGGCGACCCCAAAGGGCGGACGAATCTGATTGAACTGATGCGATGGATGCTTCCCTTCGACCGGCATCGTATGATGCTGATCGTTGATCGATTGAATGTGTTGTGGGGCATCGATACCCGGTCCCCCCAGCCTTGACTGGTGCCGCGGCTCATCGTCTTGCTCACTAGCTTGCTAAAGCCTTCATCGGTTTGAACTGCTTCGTCGACCCTGACCTTGGGTTCGAGCGCTTGGACTTGCCCGCCAGGCGGAAACCCATGGCGAATTGAACGGGCCAGGGACATTTCGAGACCTGAATGTATGGCAGCTTCAATGATTTGATTGAGGCTTGCGAACGGCAGCTCTGTCGGAGTTTCAGGCAACTGCCTCATTCAAACGCAGTCGCTAACATATCGGCGACTGCGCGCACGGCGGGGGCGTGTTTCAGATCAGCATGGATCACCATCCACACGGGTCGCGCTTCGGGTTGCTTGGCAATTACGCGCACGAGTTCCTTGCAAGGTGTTGCCATTATTGAGGGTAGCAGTGCAACGCCGAGGCCAGCCTTGGCTGCCGCAAACTGGCTGTGAAAATCTCCGGTCAACAGGTCGAGCGGACGGTCTCCGGCAAACTCTTCCAGCCAGCGCTGCTGCGGCACGTGAGCCAGCGTTTCGTCAAAGGCGATAAAGCGCCATTGCTGCGGTGGCAGTCTGGCAATTTCCGGCGTTGCATAAAGGGCGAACTCGACCGAGCCGATGCGCCGGATGATATTCTGCCTGCCCTGCGGCTCGACCATCCGCACCGCCAGATCGGCCTGCCCGCTATCCAGCGAGGCAATATGCGAATTGGCGGACAGCACGATCTGCAGGCCGGGATGCTCGGATCGCAGAACGCGCAAAGCCGGGATGATGATTTCACTCACCAGCACCGGCGGCGCGGTCAAACGCACGCGCCCGGTCAGCGTTCCTTGCGCGGCATGGGAGATGCGCTCAATCCGCTGCGCGCCGCTCTCCATCTCGCGGGCGATGGCGGCAATTTCGATGCCCTTCTCGGTCAGCGGTGTGGACCGGGCCAGACGGTGCACAAGGGCGTGCCCCAGAGCTTTCTCCAGTGCACCAATCCGGCGCGACACCGTTGCATGGTTGACGCCCAGGGCGCGGGCTGCGCCTGCCAGCGAGCCTTCGCGCTCCAGCACCGCCAGCACATGCAGATCATCCCAGTTCATCTGATCAATATTGCACAGATGACGTGCAGGATCATGCAGTTTTCATCGGCATGATCTGCTGCGACACAGTGTGATCTGATAACAGGAGCATATGTCATGATCCGCACCCTTCCGCTCGGGGCCAGTGGCCCAAACCTGCCAGCCCTTGGCCTTGGCTGCATGGGTATGTCCGAATTCTACGGCGAAACCAACGATACGCAGTCGCTCGACGTGCTGGCCCGCGCCTATGATCTGGGCGTGCGGTTGTTCGATACCGCCGACATGTATGGCAACGGCCTCAATGAGGAATTGCTGGCGCGATTCCTGGAAACAGCCCGCCCGGATGCTTTCATCGCTACCAAGTTCGGCATTCGCAAGGCTGCGGGCGAATATGCGCGCAGCATCGACAACAGCCCGGATTATATCCGGCAGGCCTGCGACGCCTCATTGAAACGCCTAGGGATCGAACAGATCGGCCTCTATTACGTCCACCGCGCCGAAGCCGGTCGTCCGATTGAAGAAACGATGGGCGTGCTGGCCGAACTGGTGCAGGCGGGCAAGATCGCCCGGATCGGCCTCAGCGAAGTCTCTGCCGATACGCTGCGTCGCGCGCATCATGTGCATCCCGTGGCAGCACTGCAAAGCGAGTATTCCCTGACCACGCGCGATATGGAGGCAGACGTGCTGCCCACCTGCCGGGAACTGGGCATTGCCTTCGTCGCCTACAGCCCGCTGGGGCGCGGCCTTCTGTCAGGCGCGCTTGATCGCGACAGCCTGGCCGACAACGACTTTCGCCGCAACGCCCCGCGCTTTGGCGCCGGGTCGCTGGAGGCCAACAACGCCCGTCTCGATACCCTGCGCGCCATTGCGGACCAGCGCGAGGCAACGCCATCGCAAGTGGCGCTAGCCTGGGTACTGGCCAAGGGGGTTTTTGCCATCCCCGGCACCAAGCGGCTCAGCTATCTGGAGCAGAACATCGCTGCCGCAAGCCTGAATTTGTCCGCCGATGACATCGCAACGCTCGACAGCGCCTATGCGTCCGGCACCTTCATTGGCGAGCGTTATACCGCCGAGGGTATGAAAGGCGTGAATGTGTGATGATACCTCGAGGAAGGTAGGCATTCTGAACGAACGGAAGGTTTCGTCCTCCGCGACCGGCACCCGGAACGGCAGAAATGTTGGCGATTTCGCCCGAAGAGCTAGGTCGGCGAACCTTGCCGGGCGGCGGCAGCATGAGCAGCGATAAGCCAATCAATACTTCGTAGGAAATCATTCAACACCGGCGAAGGATTGTCTTTCCGGTACCCAACGGCGATTTCGATGAGGGGAGCAGGTCCGGCAAGCGACCTGCTCACGACGGACCGAGGCAGCAGCTTTTCGACATAGGCTGGCAAGAGCGTCAGTCCGCCGGTCGACGCCACCAAGGAAATTCCAGTCGCGAAGCTGTCGAGAAAGTGGCTGGATGAGACGCTCACGCCGCGCTCCCGCAGATAGCGCTCGACGATCCCGCGCAGGACGTGCGGCGTATCGGTATAGCCGATGAAAGGAAATTCCCCGAGTTTGACCGGCTCGATCTCGGATCGGCTAGCGAGCGGATGGTCACCCGCGAGAATGGCCACGATCGGTTCGGACGCGATCACTTCATAGGTCACATCGGGCTGGGGCTCGACGCGGGAGAAGCCGAGGTCGATCTCGCCACGCTGCACGGCTTCGGCAACGGCAGGCGAAAAGTCGCTTGAGACGCGGAAATCAATCTCCTTGAGCTGGTCGCGCAGTATCTGCGTCACGTGGGGCAGCCATTCCACTTCCTGCCCGGTCAGGAAACCGACCGAGAAGCTGGCCTTGGCCGGGCGGGATACGCGCCTCGCAGCGGCGACGGCCTCGGCAGCCTGGGCCAGGGCGAGCCGTGCATGATCGAGAAAGATCTGCCCGGCAGGCGTCAGCGTCACCCCACGTGAGGTCCGGATTAGCAGCGGCGTGCCGACCTCCAACTCCAGATCGCGAAGCTGGCGGCTGAGCGACGGTTGGGCTGTGTGCAGGCGCTTCTCAGCCGCGACAGTCAGGCTGCCTTCCTCGGCGACCGCAACGAAATAGCGCAGATGGCGAAGCTCCATAGGTCATGCCTAGCAGGTATGGTCAGCAAAGCTACAAAGTCTTTCCGCCGCGCCATTCTATAAGGCATTACGGCACCAGCTTAAAGAGCTCTGGCCAGCGGATATGCTGACCAGGCATCGCCGAAAAAATGAAAGCCATTCGCTGGGCCACGGCACTATGCCGGCCCCTGTGAGCACGCTTGTGCAGAAAGGAGCAGCCACAATGTCCTACGATCCATTCTCCGCGCTGACCTTGATCACTGGGCCGGCGATCCTCACCAAAGCCTGCGCGATCCTCCAGAACGGTGCGACCACACGCTACAATCTCGCCGTCACGCAGTGGCGCGAGTTTCAAGCGTCCTTCGCGGTCGCCGGTAGCGCTGCGCTCGCAGTCATGCTCGCGGCGATCAGTGCTCTGTTCATCGAGGGGGCGTGCGGCCGGGACATGGTGCGGCTGCACCATCGCCTGAGCACCTCGTCCGCACGGCGCCACACCCCGCTTTCGCAAACCGCCAAGGGCCGAATGGCCTGAGGCGTAGCCACCACCCCGTCGGCGGGCTGCCGACACATCAGCACCACGAAAGGAACGACCAATGACCACCATCACCCTCGTTACCGGCGGCAGCCGTGGCCTCGGCCGCAATACCGCGATCAGCATCGCCCGCCACGGCGGCGACGTGATCTTCACCTATCGCAGCGGCGAGAGCCAGGCTCAGGCCGTCGTCGCGGAGATCGAGGCGCTCGGCCGCAGGGCCATTGCGCTCCAACTCGATGTCGGTGACATCGCTGCCCTGAAGCCATTCGCCGACCGGGTTCGCACTACGCTCCAGTCCTGGGACCGAGAGAGCTTCGACCATCTGGTCAACAATGCCGGCCATGGCGAGATGGCGAGCTTCGCCGAGACCAGCGAGGCGCAGTTCGATCAGCTCTTCAACGTGCATGTGAAGGGCGTGTTCTTTCTCACGCAGGCACTGCTGCCACTGATCGCCGATGGCGGCCGCATCGTGAACTTCTCGTCCGGCCTGACCCGGGTCTCCTATCCTGGCTTCTCGGCCTATTCGGCCGCCAAGGGCGCGATCGAGATCCTGACGCTGTACATGGCCAAGGAGCTCGGCAGCCGCGGTATCACCGCGAATGCAATCGCGCCCGGCGCTATCGAGACCGACTTCCTCGGGGGTGCGGTCCGCGACACGCCGGAATATAATGATGCGTTCGCCAACATGATCGCGCTTGGGCGGGTTGGCGTGCCCGACGATATCGGGCCGGCCGTCGCCAGCCTGCTCGGGTCCGACAATCGCTGGATCACGGCCCAGCGGATCGAGGTGTCGGGCGGCCAGAACATCTGACCACATCCTCTCACTGTCCCATCAACCCCGTCGTCCTCCGACAACAAGAAGGAGACTATCGATGACCAATATCCTCATCGTCCTTTCAGCCGCCGACAAATGGACCCGCGCCGATGGCTCCATCTATGAATCCGGTGTCTGGACGCAGGAATTCGTCGATCTCGACGAAGCCTTCCTGCGCGCCGATTTCAAGGTCGATCTCGCCAGCCCCGGCGGCATCGTGCCGACGATGGACAAGCGCAGCCTCGATCCAAACACCGTCGGCGAGCAGATTGCTGAACGCATGCGCGCCTATCTCGACGAGAATGCGACGCGGATCAAAAAGCCGCTGGTGCTCGCCGAGATCGACACCAGCAAATATGACGCCATCGTCGTCCCCGGCGGTCATGGCCCGGTCGAGGATCTCTACAAGGACCCCGATATGGGCCGGGTACTGATCGAGGCGGATAAGGCCGACAAGGTGATCGCGGCGGTCTGCCACGGCCCGGCGGCGCTGCTGGCGGCGCGGGACGAGAATGGCGGTTGGCCATTCGCCGGTCGCAAGATGACCTCGCTCAGCGACGAGGAGGAGATCGAGTTCGGAACGGCGGCGAACGCACCCTGGCTGCTGGCCGACACGCTGCGCAAGCAGGGCGCTTTGTTCGAGCAGGGCGCCAACTGGCACGCCTATGTCGTCAAGGACGGCAACCTGCTCACTGGTCAGAACCTGCAATCCTCGACGCCTTTGGCAGAGGTGGTGATCGCGGCGCTGCGGTAATAGACCGAGTGCAGCAGGAGCGGGCAGTCGGCGATAGCGCCGACTGCCCGATCGGCATGAGCGCATCGGCCCGGCAAAGCTCGATGAACAAACGGCAGCTATCGGGACGACTATTGCGAAGTCGGAAAGTCCGACGCTTCCGACGACTCCTTCCGATCGAGTCGGGTTCCGCCACCCGAGCAGCTCGCGCGTTTTGTAGTGACGAAGTTGTTTGCGCGCGCAGAGACTTAGGCCGGAAGCGAAACGAGGCAGCGGAGAAAAGACCGAGCCTTGTTTCCCAAAGCCGAGGCCAACCCGATCCGGCTGCCTCTCTCCCAAAAGACCCTTAACCCCAGCGATTGGAGTGGCGGCAGAAAGGGCGTATGCTGGCGCAGGTCAAACTGGAAGGAATTGGCGATGCAGAACATCGACAGGTCCGCCACCGTAGCTGTCCTCAACCGCATCCTTGAGCAAGAGCTGGCGGGCGTCGTCCGCTACACCCATTACTCCTTTTTGGTGTTCGGCTTCGGCCGAATCCCGATCATCTCCTGGCTACGCACACAGGCCGACGAGTCGTTGCTTCATGCGCAGCAAGCCGGTGAAATGATCACGATGCTGGGCGACTATCCGTCGCTGGGAATCGGCCCGCTGCTTGACAGCCATACGACGGACATCGCCACAATCCTGCGGGAGTCGCTGGAGGCTGAAAGGCGCGGACTGGCGCTCTATCGCGAACTGATGGTCCTCGTAGAAGGGCGTTCGGTCGCCCTGGAGGAGTATGCGCGGCAGATGATCTATGCCGAGGAGGTCCACGCCAGCGAGGTTGACAAGATGCTGCGACGGCCGGGCGACGTTGCTGCGTTTGCGCCAGACAGTTGAAATGCCTGGCTAACGTTCCCGCCTACACGGGCTCCGCTCATCACGGCGCTGCCGCTCCCAACTATTGAACGCAGCCACAGCGGGCGGCGCGCGCATAGGCCGAGAGGTCGGCTCGCCTGCCGGTGTCTGCGTGCAAATAGACTTCGATCGTCTCTGTCACTTTGCCTGGATACGCCGCTGCCCAATGCCCGAGGCCATGCAGCGCCGCTTCCTGACAGGCGATATTCTCTAGCGCCAATATGCGCTCCATCGTGACCAGCATTGCGCGGTGCAGTCGATCCCTGTCCGGGTCATCGGCCAGCGCGACAGAGGGCATGACGTCGAACCACATATAGCAGGGTATGTTGAGCGCATTACCGCCCGGCTCATCAATGTGGCTCAGAACCGGCGCCGCGCGCAACGCGAATATCTGCTCGAACAGATCGGCGATCGCCTCGACGCAGCGCTGTCGCTCGGCCGCGGGGACGTCACGGCAGTAGAGCCAGCCGCTATCACCTGACGCGGATGTATTCATGAGATAGGTCAGGCCCTGCGCGATCTGCGCGTCGTTGAACCATTGCAATGCGGGAAGCGGCTCAGCGAATAGACGGGTGAGGTAGTCGACCGCCACGCCGGGCGCCGGATCCCACCAAGGCGCGTCCATATCGAAGAACCACGCATTGCCGTGTACGCCCACTTCATGGCTGAAGGCATGTTCGATCCAGTCGGAGAATGACAGGTGGCTCAACGTAATCGATCAAGCCCGCGTGATCACGGTATGCCGCCAGCCTTATCACTGTCGCCGTTCAGTGCAAATCTGCAGTGCGCGCGCCATGTACTGCTTGCTCGAGAGGCCGAGCATGATGGTCGAGGCTATCCTCGACCGTAACGGGACCGTTCGCAGCCTGCTGTTAGTCTCTTCTACAAGCGGGAGGGCAATGGCGGGGAGACATCCACAATCGCTCAGGAGGCCGACAGGTTGCCTACTTCAACTGGCCACGAATTGCCCCAGCGGGGAAATCGCCGGTGTGGACGTTCACATAATATCTGCTCGACTGGCCAAGGATTTGCGCCGCGAGTTTGGCTGTAACATCCACACAGCCTTTACTGGCACCTGAGGCGGGAGCATCCAACGTGACCACTGGCGGACCTGCGATCCCTGTAGCCCCCGCGTGAATATGGGCAGCGGTCGCCGTGGCGATGCCGGATACGCTCAACTCGTAACAAACCTGCTTTTTCGGAACATTGACGCTAATCTTGGCAGTTCCGGCTCCATCCGTATCGCCGGGACCCGGGACTTCGGCTGACCCAGTCAGGGCAACGGTGAAGGCGCGCTGTCCTCCGGTGGCGGGCTGCGCCAGCACGGCAGACGCGAGCAACGATGCGGATGTCACAGCTGATAGAGCAAGAACGGATCGAGGAGACATAGCAACCTCCAGCGGGCAGTGTCCGGTTCAGAACCCTTGCAGAGGCGTTATGTTCCGTTCGGCTTCCGGCGCGTGCAGTCTGTCCGCTTTGGCCTCCAGCATGTAGCCTGGCCGCGGCCCTTCTGCGGTTGAGAGGTGACAGGCTGAGCCCTTCCGTCGATAGTGCACCGATCGGGGATGATTTCGACTTCCGAAGGATGCTGAACGCTCCGCCTCGGCGGCGGCGCGCTGAGCATCGCGTTGACCCATTTCGACGGCAACCTACCCTGTTGGCCCGCCGCAAAGGCAGACGCGGGCCTCGGCATCGGATGCGTGAGTCCTCGGGTTCTAGACTGTGACACGATACGCTCGGCGAGACCCGCATTCGGCTTTCCTCGATCGATGCGCCGGAACTACCCGGCCATTGCCGGCCGGGGCGCGAATGCACGCCCGGCGACCTTATGCGAGCACCGCTAACCTCCAGTCGCTGGTCAGCGGCCAGGCCGTGGAATGTCGGCAGATCGATACGGATCACTATGGCCGCGCGGTCGCCCGATGCTCGGCTAAAGGGCGGGATCTGTCGTGTGCTCAGGTCCAAGGTGGTTTCGCAGTGAAGAGGTATGGCAGCCTGAGCTGTTGATAACCTGATTGTCGGCCGTGCCGCGACGGGTTTGCAGATGGGCGGCTTAGAGGCGGCGTCAGCCGGAAGGCTGACTAACGCCTGCCTCGAAAAGTTATCTTATTCCGGGAGGCGATGCGGCAGCGAGGTACCGGAAACATCTCCAATGAACGAGGCCCAGACGCCTCCGGCAATGAGGGGCAATCTCTGGTCGACTGCGGCGCGGCGGCTTCTTCTACGAGGTAAGGGCAGCTTTCCCGATTTGCTGCCATTAACCCGCCATCCTGAAATCGGCCAGGGGAGCCATAATTTGCAGCGTGAATGAACGGCCGGTTTCGACGGTCGGGCGAAGCGCTACAACCGTCCGCTATGTTGCGGGTGCTACTGTCTCACGCCCCAGCGCGCGGGGCAGGCAGAGGCTTAGGGTCAGGACCCATTGATATGCCCGGCTCGATCTGATTCAGGCTCCGCGAGGAGATTGAAGATGAGCGACCTGTATTGGCTGACGGACGAGCAGATGGCTCGGCTTGAGCCCTACTTTCCCAAGAGCCATGGCAAACCGCGTGTTGACGATCGCCGGGTGTTGAGCGGGATCATTTTCGTCAACCGGAATGGGTTGCGCTGGCGGGATGCGCCGAAGGATTATGGCCCACACAAGACGCTTTACAACCGCTGGAAGCGGTGGGGTGACAAGGGCGTTTTCCTTCGGATGATGGAAGGTCTGGCAGCGCCTCAGGCTTCCGAACGCTGGACGGTGATGATCGACGCGACATATCTCAAGGCCCACCGCACGGCATCGAGCCTTGCGGTAAAAAAGGGGGCGCGGGACGCCTGATCGGACGCACGAAAGGCGGCATGAACACCAAGCTCCATGCCGTTACCGATGCGAACGGCCGCCCAATCAGTTTCTTCATGACCGCAGGGCAGGTCAGCGATTATATCGGTGCCGCCGCCCTGTTGGACGAACTTCCCAAAGCCCAATGGTTGCTCGCTGATCGTGGCTATGATGCCGACTGGTTCCGCGATGCTTTGCAGGAAAAGGGCATCACCCCCTGCATCCCCGGTCGCAAATCCCGGAACAAGGCCGTCAAACACGACAAGCGCCGCTACAAACGGCGCAACCGCATCGAGATCATGTTCGGCCGCCTCAAGGACTGGCGACGGGTCGCGACGCGCTACGACCGGTGCCCCAACGCATTCTTCTCAGCCATCGCCCTCGCTGCCACCGTTATCTTCTGGCTTTGATCAGTGAGTCCTGAGCCTAAGCTCTCTGCAAACGCCTCGATTTTCACAAGAACGCTTTCCGCTTCCTTCTTTAATTTACGCGCGTCCACCGTGCTTTTTTTAGAGCAAATCCAATGAATACCGTCTACATCTGCAAGAGAATTTGGAAATCTCAGGTGTAAGCGATTGAGTGCAGAATTAAATCTCAAATTGTATTCGTCGAATATACGGTGATAATTTCTTCGGAAGCAAGCATCTTCGGCTTGGGTTGATCTTTCGAGTATCATGTAATTAGGCGATGTTGACAAAAGATTTCAGCCATAGGCGCACGGCGGCGAGGTTAAGGAAGCTGGCGAAGGAGAGCGCGGTCTTGTCATAGCGGGTGGCGATGCGTCGCTGGTTTTTCATGACCCCGAACATGCGCTCGATGCGGTTGCGGTCTCGATATCGCCGGAAATCGCATGGGGCAGGATCGCGGCGGTTTGCCTTGGGCGGGATGATGGGCAGGATATTGGTCATGAGCAGTTTTGCCCGCAGATCGTCGCCGTCATATCCCTTGTCGGCCAGCAGCGCTTTTGGCTTGGGCGCAGGCATAGCCATCAGGTCGTCAACGGCCTTGTAGTCCGAGACTTCCCCACCCGTGAGGACAAAACCAAGAGGGCGGCCGCGATTGTCACAGCGGGCGTGGACCTTGCTCGTAAAGCCGCCGCGTGATCGACCAAAAGCCTCCTTATGAGTCCCCCTTTAGCGCCCGCTGCCGATACATGGCCGCGAACCGTGGTGCTGTCGATCATGTGCTGCCAGTCGTCAGTCAGTCCCAGATCGACCAGCGTTTGCAATAGCGCGTCCAAGACGCCTTGTTCGGCCCAGCGCCGGAACCGAACATAGACCGAGTTCCACTTTCCATAGCGTTCATGCATGTCCCGCCAAGGGCAGCCTATCCGCAAAACATGCAGCATGCCGTTGAGAAAGAGGCGATTGTCACCCGCTGGCCGTGCCCACCGGCCGCGTTCGGGCGGCAGAAGTCCGCCGATCACCGCCCACTCTTCATCCGACAAATCGCCCCGAAACATCGCTGCCCCAAAAAAGCAGCCTTGAATCAGAACTCAGCCCAAATGAAAACCTCTTTTGTCAACATCGCCTAGAAACAAGGTTAACCGCTTCTGTATTGGCGTCCGAGAGATGCGGTTGAGCGGAAGCGGTCGCCGAGATGATCAATAAGATCGAAGCGATTCCCATGTATTTCAAGCGATCACCCTGGTCCTTGCTGCCTAAGCCAAAATGAACCAGCGGTCGTTTTTTATCAATACGCGTCCGCACAAACGACCGAAAATGGTCGCGTGCCGTCCGGCAGCTTGCCCGTTCCGGACCGGACGGTCGCCAATGGAGCGGCTCTTGCGCGAATCGGGGCCGCTTATGGCTGGCGGGGGTGGATTCTTGCCTGTCCGGTTTGGATGAACTGGCGTGAGGAAGCTGCCATTTACAAAGCGGCAAGCTGTTGACGCCTAAGCTGGCCGGATTGGGAGGCGATCATGAAAATTAGCAAGGCGATATTCTGGCTATCTCTCGTTATACTTCCCGGATTCGCTACGAATGCCTCTATCCCGCAGATCGAAGGGCAGTGGATAACAGAATACCAGATAGTCGATGTCAGCAATTCAAGCGTTACCGACCCAACCAAATTGAAGGCGCTCAGAATGTGGATCGGCCATAAATATGGCTGGCGGAACTGCGTAAAAGCAGGCGACCCATCGAACTTGCTCCAATCCGCATACCCGTGGGACTCCAGAGCGAAACCTGCATTGCAGTTCAATGAGTTCGGAGGCTTTGCCGCTACCAACCGCTATTTCGGGGGCTTTGCCATTCCAGGCCATGGCACAGAAACCATTGTAGGAGTAATTGAAGGCGATCACCTCAAGGGCATCGTAGATATCGATCTTGATTGGGAAGGCGGAACTCACATCCGTTCGGTTTTGACGGCTACACGATCTGCTACTTGCGGATAGACAACCTGCGGCCGCTTGCAGGAGGGTTGTTCGATGCTCTGTGCGGCAAAAACTGGTCGCTTGCTGCCCGGCAGCTTGTCCGCACCGGGCTGGGTCATTGCATTTCCAATAGGATCATAGGTCTGTGAGGCGCAACGGGTGCACCCTTGCTAGTGCAGGTTCAGAACCTCTTGAACCGCAAGATCGATTGCCTTGAATGATTGCATGACCATTGCAACGGCGTATCCGATTAGCGCCGCGATGAAGGCCCAGCCCAGCCAATCACCATCTCCGAAAATCCGAACGCCCAGCGCGGCTAAGACGATGAATAGCGTGACCGCCGCCAAACGAGGCAGAGCCAACGGAAATGAATAAAGGATACATTCAGCGCGCCGACTTTCGTCCCCAATCTGCGCCGGGGAGAGCAACCGTGGTAGCATCCGAAGGCCGAAACCCCAATCAAACAGGAGCAGAGTGCCGCCAAGCGCAAGAGGCAAGCCTGTGGCACGTGGGAGAGTCCCGTTACTTAATCCCCATGTCGCCGGGAGTGTAACGGCCACAGCGAGAAGCAGCGTGAACCAGACGGACTGAAATAAGCGCATTTGCATATTTTGTCCGGCCGAAGGAATGTCCGCAAGTGGCATTCAGAAGATGGCCCTTAAGCGGCAATTTTTGGTCGCGTGCCGTCGGGCGGCTATTGGATCCCGAACCGGATCAGCCACCTGCCGGTTTGGGCAAGCCATCCGTTAACGCCGCGGTTGTTGGTTGCATTAGTCGAACGTGCCCTGAAAACATTGATCTGTCTCGAAGCAATGCAAGTGCTCGATCATCAACTTTCGAACGGCAGTGATTCTCGAGCAAGGCGCGCCAGCGTCAAAATCTAAAGCGGTGACAGGCTGAATCGGAAAGGATTTCAGCGCCGCCAGATGACTTTCAAGAGCGGTCTCACCGTCGTCGTGCAGAGAGGTAAGACCCACACCATTCCACGTTATCCTACCGGATTTTTCGACCTTTACGATGTTAGCGTAATATCCGTCTATCGGAGCGGACCAATGTTCAGCAAAATATCGTGAGCGGAAACTATGAAAGCCGGAAACCCGCGTTGCACAGTTAGCGTAAGGGCCAGCACTCGTGCCCGGACCAGTACAACCACTCGCGGCAGCCACAACCATCAAGACCGCTATTCTCATTCAGGCGAAATTAGCAAGATATGGCGATCACGCAAACCCGCTCAATGAACGGCTGCTTTTGGTGGCTTCACCGGCTTCGTAGACGGCAACTGGTCGTGTCCGGAAGGGCTGCTGCAGTTGCAGTATCATTTTAAGCGGCCATTGCCAGCGCAGTGGCGCAACATGGGCGCATGCCGCCAACATAGCGGTCATTCAGAGCCCGTTGTCAGCGCCGCGAAACCGGTCGTTCGTTCACCATGTCGCGGTACAACGGAAAGACTTGGCTTGGGACACTGTTGTCCTTCGCGCGGCCCTCCGGAACGACCAGTTTTGTCAGAAGCGGACAAACCTAAATCCTGTTGGGACGTCTCGCGCGGTGGCAGCCGCTCCGGCGCTTGCGTTCTCGTTAATGGAGCCGCCGGGATTCGATATTATAATATAACTTATTATTATGATGTGCTTTTAATTAAAAAATGCCAAGAACACCTACTTTGTACCTCATAATGTAGCCATGCTGCGATTCACCAATCTGCTGGGGATCGCGCTTTGTCAGGTAAGGCGTATGTTCCGCTGCATTTCTAGAAGATCGGGCCTCTCCGTTACGGCACCGCTATTGGAACTGACTGCGGTCGGTTGTCAGCGCAGTCCGGTACCTCCAGTTTTTCGGCTTGACGCGCCGGCCCGTCAAATCTTCACGAGCCAGCGCTGGTGGGCCATGTAATTGGCAATCAGCCACAGCATGGCGATGAACACCAGCGAGGGGATAGTTGCGGCAACTTGTGCGCCGAGTATCGGGCTCAGCACCATGTACGGAAGCTGCATGGCCTGCCAGGACAAGATCGGCGTCAGGACATCGTGCAGCACATAAATCAGAATCGCGTTCATCCCGAACGGCAGCGTCAGACCGAGCAGGGTCCGAGCCAGTCGGCCGCGCACGCCGGGACCGTCAAGCGCGGAATGCGCCAATGCCAGAGCGGCCGTGGTAAGGCCGCAAGTGAGCAAGACGAAGCTACTGGTCCAAATGTCTTTCACAATCGGGAAGACTATCCCCCAGGCGAGTCCCGCGACAATCATTCCCGCAGCGGCTTTGAGCAAGCCGCGCACCGCCGCCGCTCCGCGCACCTGCAGCAGGTATTCGCCCACCGCGATACCGATCAGGCCATGGGCGATGCACGGAAGCGTACTCAGCAGCCCTTCCGGGTCATAGCCGTATGGCCCTTTCACGTAGTTGTGCCCAGCTGCACCCAGCATCCAGCGGTCAGTGGATGACACAAAGTTCATGCCGCGCTGCCAGATGTCCGTCGGCACATGGTTGAGCGAGGGCTGCAGACACAGCGGCCAATAAAGGAGCAGGATCGCTACGGTCAGGACGAGCCGTCCACGCTGCGGTACGGCGAGGTACAGCGCCGAGCAGATGCCATAGACCAGGGCGATCCGCTGCAGCACGCCGAACAGCCGCCAGGGAGCTGCCGTGAAATCTGCTAGCCAGACAAGGTTGGTGAGGGCAAAGCCAAGTACGAACAACCGCAAACTGCGCTCGGCGATCTGACGCGCAGCAGACATGGTCAGTCCGGCCTGCCGCTGCCGGCTGAGTGAAAAGACTGTCGATACCCCCATAATCATGAGAAACGAGGGGAACACCACATCCGCAAAGGTCAGTCCGGCCCAGGGTGAATGTTCGAGTATCGCGATGGGCGGCGCCCCAAGGCCGAGCGCGACGCCGCCTGCGGTGTTGACGAGGATCATGCCCCCGACAGTCAGTCCGCGCAGCATATCCAGCGAGATCATGCGCGCGGGAGAGGCGCTCGTCATCTGGTCGTGGTCTCTCGAACCGCACCGAGTTCGGTGGGGACGCCCGAAATCCAGCAAGCATTAGTGGTGAAGTCCCGGTCGAGTGCGATGAGGTTCGCGCGCATCCCCGGAGCGATAGTCCCCAATTCATGATCGAGCCCGAGGAAAGCGGCCGGCACGCGCGTTGCCATGGCAACTGCGCGCTGCAACGAGACGCCTGTCTGCTCCATCAGCGTGCGTACCGCGCGGGCCATGGTCAGGACCGAGCCGGCGAGCGTTCCGGCTTCGTCGGTCAACCGATCTTCCTGGAGCAGGATCTTGCGGCCCTGCAGTTCGAAGCTCTTGATGTCGGACCCAACCGTCGGCATGGCGTCGCTGACCAGCATCAGCCGGTCAGGACCAGTTGCCCGCAGAGCGATCCGCACCGTCGCCGGATGGAGGTGCTGGCCATCGACGATGATGCCGGCATAGGCGGTTTCGCTTTCGAGGGCGGCGCCAACCATGCCCGGCGCACGGTTGGCGAGCTGCGACATGGCATTAAACAGGTGCGTGAAGCCGGTCGCGCCTGCGTCCAGCGCCGCGCGGGCAACGGCATATTCGGCATCGGAATGGCCAAGCGACACTCGCACGCCCGCCCGGTTCAGCCACGAAATCTGCTGCGGGCTGGCGCATTCGGGTGCCAGCGTCACCATCGTCCGGCCATTTCTTGCTGACGCGAGCAGGGCCAGAAATTCGTCGGTAAGCGGCTGCAGCTTCTCCGTCAGGTGGATGCCGTTGCGCTTGGGGCTGAGGAACGGTCCTTCGATGTGGATGCCAAGCACGCCGGGCACACCGACCTCGATCGCATGATCGACCGCACGGATACCGCGCTCGACTACGGAGAGATCGTCGCTGATCAGGGTCGGCAGCAGGCCGGTCGTGCCGAAGCGCCGGTGAGCGGCGGCAATGCAGGCGATCGTTTCCACCGAGGGATCGTCGTTGAACAGTCGGCCGCCACCGCCATTAACCTGGACATCGATGAAACCAGGCAACAGCAGCGCGCCGCCCAGATCGCTGATCTTGGCACCAGCTGGAACGCGGTTGCACAAGGCCATGATCCGGTCGCCTTCGAGCACCACCACGAGATCCTCGCGCAGGCCTGCCGGGGCAAGAACCTTGCCGTTGATGAGCGCAGTCTGGTTCACAGCGTTTCGGTCACCTTGTCCAGATGCGGCGGCTGATCGGGATCGATCCCCCGGCAGCGCGCCAAGGCCTCGCAGAAGCGGTAGAAGGATTGGACCTGCAGCACTGGTGCGATCAGCGGATCGGCCGGCAGCACGGGGAGAGACACGCCCTCGGCAATGTCCAGCCCTGCGTGGAACACCATGGCTCCGCGCCCGGCGAATTCGCGGGCCAGCGTTGCGACGCTTTCGCGGGTTTCGTCCGGCTGGCCCAGAATCAGTACGGGGAACCCTTCGCCGACCAGCGTCATCGGGCCGTGGCGGACTTCGGCGGCGCTGATGGCCTCGGCATGGAGACCGCAGGTTTCCTTGAACTTGAGCGCGATTTCCTGTGCCACGCCGAGGGCATGGCCGCGCGCGATGACGAAGAGATTGCGGGCATCGGCCAGCGGCTCGATTGCCGCCGACCAGTCGAGCGCCCAGGCGCGGTCAAGCAAATCGGGCAAGGCATCGAGCTGGCGCGCCATTTCGGCATCGCTGGTCCAGGCCGCGATCAGGTCAAGCGCCGCGACCAGCGAGGCGATGAAAGACTTTGTGGCGGCGACACTGCGCTCCGATCCCGCCGAGAGGGCCAGCAAGGCATCGGCTTCATGGGCAAGCGGCGAGGTTTCGTCATTGACCATGGCGACAATCCGCGCACCCTGCGCGCGCGCCGCATCGACCGTCGCCAACAGGTCGGGACTTCGCCCGGACTGGGAAATCGCGATCAGCAAGGTGTCGGCGAGTGTCGGCGTCGCCTCATAGACCGAAGCGACCGAAGGCGCGACGGAACTGGTCAAAACGCCAAGTTGCCGCTCGACCAGATAGCGCCCGAACGTGGCGGCGTTATCGGAACTGCCGCGCCCAAGCGTTAGGACCGCGCGGGGCGGCTGTTTGCGCAGTTGCGCGCAAAGCCGGACCAGCGCGGCGGCATTGGCCTTGCGTTGGCGCGCTGCCACGGCGCCGCTTTCGGCGGCTTCGACGAACATGCGGGAAGGTGGGTCGAGGATCATCGGGGGGGTACACTCAGTTCGGAGACGAAATCATAGGCATCGCCGCGATAGTAGGAGCGCGTGAATTCAACCGTGCGACCATCACGATCATAGCCGCGCCGCTCGATTTCGAGGCCTGGCGCGCCGGCCTCGATCTTGAGCAGTTCGCATTGTTCGGGCGTGAACAGCACGGCGCGCAAGCGTTGGAGCACCCGCGCGGGCCGTCGATCGGCCAATGCGTCATAGAGCGAATCGCTCACGGCATTGACCGACGGTAGCGAATCGGCGGGAATCGTGGTGTACTCTAGAGCCATCGTCTGCTCGTCGGCGAAGCGGATGCGTGCGAAGCGGTAGACCGCGCTGCCCGGGCTGAGCCCCAGCGCCATGGATTCATCTGGGCTGACCGAACCTTCGCTGCGAGACAGCCACTGCGAATGCGGGCGGCGGCCGCGCGAAAGCATATCCTCGCTGAAGGAGGAGATTGTCGCGAAGTTCTTTTCCACGCGCGCTGCCACGAAAGTACCGGCGCCCTGGCGGCGGCTGAGAAGATGCGCATCGACAAGTCCGTCGATCGCCTTGCGCACGGTAACGCGTGAGACGTTGAAGGCCTCCGCAAGGTCGCGCTCGGGAGGCAGCGCCTCGTCAGGCGTTAGCACGCTCTGCTCGATCGCGGCGCGCAGGCGGCGCTGTAACTGGAGGTAGAGCGGTACCCCGTTTTCAGGCTCCAGTGCTCCAATGCGCTCGACGAACATATCCGCTCCTTTCGCCAACCGGTCTAAACGCAAATATAATGCCTTTGCAATACCAAAATGCGATAATTTTAGATTGGCCTCATTTTTGGTATTGCCTTTTTGTGACAAATTGAGAGTATCCACTCCCGACCGCTGGCGAATCTGCACGAATCGTAAAGCAACCATGCGGGATTGCCGATTTATGGGTTTGCATTGGTAGATACCAATTAGAATCAGGCTTCATCAGGGGGTACCTCATGTCTCTATCCCGTTCGATTCGTTACACACTACTCTCCGTCACGGCGAGCACCGCCGCTCTCGCCCTCGCCACGGTGGCACAGGCGCAGGACGTCGCATCCCCCTCCGCCTCGAGTGGCGACCAGGATGAAATCGTCGTTACCGGCCTGCGTGCCTCGATCGAGGCCTCGCTCAACGCCAAGCGCAAATCGGACCTCGTTTCCGAAATCGTCACCGCGCAGGACATCGGCAAGTTTCCCGACAAGAACGTCGCCGACTCGCTCGGCCGCCTGACCGGCGTCAATGTCGTCACCGGCAGCTCGGCCGCGGGCGGATTCGGCGAGAACTCGAACATCTCGATCCGCGGCACGGACCCGGCGCTCAACCTCACGCTTATCGACGGTCACGGAATCGCCACCGGCGACTGGTTCGTGCTGGACCAGACGACAGGCGGGCGCAGCATCGACTTCGGCCTGCTGCCCTCCGAGATCGTCGGCAGCCTTGAAGTCTTCAAAAGCTCCGAAGCGGACATTCCCGAAGGTGGCATCGGCGGTACGGTCAACGTGCAGACCCGCAAGCCGCTCGATCTCAAGGCGGGCGCGATTTCGCTCACTGCCCAGGAAAACTACAATGACCTCGCCGGCAAGTGGACGCCGCAGGTCAGCGGTCTGGTAAGCTGGAAGAACAAGGCCGAGACCTTCGGCGTGCTCGCCACCGGCTTCTACCAGAAGCGCAGCTTCCGCCGCGACGGGCAGGAATTCCTGGGCTATGGCGACTATGCTGACTTCGACGGAACCGGCCAGACGGTCTCGGCGCCCAACCTCATCGGCTCGGCCTATTTTACCCAACAACGCATCCGCAAGGGCGGCACGCTGGCTATTCAGATCAAGCCGAGCGACCGCTTCGAACTCGACCTCAACGGGCTCTACACGCGGATGGACGCCAACAACGTCAACCGCAACTCGATGATGTGGGTGTCAAGCCTGCTGAGCAACAACTCGACGCCCGGTACTGACGGCTACGCGCTGACAGACTACACCATCAAGAACGGCTATCTCACCTCGGCCAGTTGGGCCGATACGACGGCTAATGGCGGGAGTCCCAACGGGAAGGTGCAGGACGACATCTTCCGCCAGGCCTATTCCTCGACCTGGGATCTCAACGCCGACATGACCTGGCAGGCGAGCGACCACCTCACGCTGACGGGCCAACTCGGCTATACCAAGGGCACGGGCGCCACGTCGGACACTTATGCCTGGGAGACTTACTGGCACACTGGCGCGAGCTACGCATTTGGCGGCAAGGGTGCGACCGTCGGCTATCCGGGATTGCCGTCTGACACTACTTCCGCCGCCTACCTCGACAACTACTATAGCTGGTCGTGGGGCGGGAAGATCGTCTCGCCGGACAAGGAACTCTACGGCAAACTCGATGCCGAATATGACTTCGATGGCAGCTTCCTCAAATCGATCAAGGTCGGCGGACGCTATACCAACCACAAGCGCAGCCTAGACTATACTGCCTATGCTTGGGCGGGGAACGGTGCCTACTCTGGCACTCAGGGCGTCAACCTCGGTACGGTCTTCGACGGAGACACGACCCCGTCCGATTACGGCGACGGCATCGGCAGCGTGACCGGCTATTCCTTCGCCAATCAGGCGCTGGTGCTGCAGGAACTGGCCACCAACGGCGGCCGCCAGTTTGCCTTCTATCCGCAGGCCAGCTTCTCGGTGAAGGAGAAGACCGAGGCGGCCTATGCCATGGCCCGCTTCGACGACGACAGCCATTGGCGCGGCAACATCGGCGTGCGTGCGGTGCACACCGAGCAGCAGACGCTGCAGTATTCGCCCAACGCGGCGGTTGCGAATGCAACGTCGATCTTCTGCGGCACCTGCGGTTCGGTAACCACTGACCGCAGCTATTGGGATATCCTCCCCAGCGCGAACGTCACCTACACGGCAACCGACAACCTCCTGCTGCGTGGCGGGGTCGCCAAGGTCATGTCGCGGCCCGGTTACGCCCAGCTTGCCGGCGCCTTCACCGCGGACGATCTCTCGCTCGCGGCGACGTCCGGCGGTAACCCGAACCTCGATCCCTACCGCGCCTGGAACTTCAACCTCGCTGCCGAATGGTACTATGCTCCCAACGCTCTGCTCTCGGTCAATCTCTTCTACCTCGACATCAAATCCTACATCACCAGTTCGACCGGCACGATCTTCCTCAAGACGCTGCAGCATCCCGACGGCGCGACCTTCTCCTTCTCCGGTCCGATCAATGGCCCCGGCGGCCACAACCAGGGCATAGAGGTCAACTGGCAGCAGCCAATTTGGAAGGGCTTCGGCGTGATCGCCAACTACACCTACGCCGATGCGAAGAAGAAGGGCGGCGGCACCATTGACGGCAATTCGCACAACACCTTCAACCTGACCGGGTATTACGAAGACAGCCTGATCTCGGCCCGCCTTGCCTATACCTTCCGTTCCAAGTTCCGCTCCGGCCTCGATCGCAATACCGAGATGTGGCAGGATAACTTCGGCTCGCTTGACGGCTCGCTGCTGATCAACGTGACCAAGAACGTCGCGCTGTCGGTCGATGCGCAGAACCTGACCGACGCGAAGCTTTACTACTACGTCGGCGATCCCTCGATCCCGCGCGCCTACTATGACAACGGCCGCACCTTCTGGGTCGGTGCGAAGCTGAAACTCTGAGAGACATGCCAGCGATGCGAAAACCACAGCGTAAGCTGGCACCAGCCACTGCCGCCGTCATGCTCCTCACCATGACGGCGGTACCGGTACGGGCGGCGGTCTCCTCCCCGCCTGCCCTGCTGCCGCTGCCCGCGTCGGTGACGGAGGAGGACGGTTCCTTCTCCCTCGCCGGCGCGAGCCTGCAGGCAGACGACGCCGGAGCGCGGGCGGCGGCGGACAGGTTGGGCTCACTGCTCAAGCGTTCGGGCCGTCCCCTGATCCCGGCCGCGCAGCACGGCTCAATTCGGTTCCTGCGGGATCCGTCGATCTCCGGCGCCGAAGCCTATCGCCTGACCGTGGCCGCCGCCGGCGTGACCCTGTCCGCCAGCACCGACGCCGGGCTCTACTATGGCGCGGAAACGCTCTGGCAACTGATCCTTGCTGGCGACGGCAAAGCCCTTCCCGCCATACGCATAGCGGACGCACCGGCCTACGGCTGGCGCGGTGTCATGCTCGATTCCGCGCGGCACTTCCAGCCGGTCAATTATATCCGCGAACTGATCGACCGCATGGCCATGGTGAAGCTCAACACGCTGCACTGGCACCTTACCGACGATCAGGGGTGGCGCTTGCCGGTGCCTGCCTATCCCCGCCTTACGTCGGTCGGCGGCTGGCGGCATGAGGCGGGCGCCGAGGGCATCGATCCTGACAGCGGCAAGCCGGTGCGTTCGGGCGGATTCTACACCGAGGCGGAGATCCGCGAGATCATCGCCTATGCCGCCAACCGCCATATCGTAATTGTTCCGGAAGTGGACATGCCGGGTCACTTCACGGCCTCCATCGCCGCTTATCCCTGGCTCGCTTCGACTCCTAACCCGCCGGCGGCGACCGCCAACGACTGGGGCATCCTGCCCAACCTTATCAACCCGAACGAGCGCGGACTGGCTTTCTGCGAAGCGGTGCTGGACCAGCTCATGCGCCTGTTCCCGAGCAAGGTGATCCACATCGGCGGCGATGAGGCGACGAAGGATCAATGGAACGCCAATCCGGCAATCCAGGCACAGATGAAGACGCTCGGCCTCAAGGATGCCGAGGAACTGCAGGGCTGGTTCACCGGCCGCCTTGCCGGCTATCTTGCCGCACATGGCCGCCGCGCGATCGGCTGGGACGAGATCCTTGCCGCGCCGGTGCCCGGCGACGCCATGATCATGTCCTGGCGCGGCAGCGACGGCGCCGTCACAGCGGCCAAGGCCGGGCACGACACGGTGCTGGCCCCCGCGCCAGTGTTCTATCTCGACAACCGCCAGAGCGCCTCCGATAACGAACCGCCGGGCCGCGGCGAGATCGTGAGCTGGCGGAGGCTCTACGAAGCCGAAACCGCGCCTCCCGCACTCAGCGGGGACGAGCGCGCACACATTCTTGGCCTGCAGGTCAATCTCTGGACCGAGCATGTGCGCACCGCCGAATATGCCGACCGCATGATCTGGCCCCGTGCCGACGTGCTGGCTGAGATCGCCTGGACCTCGGCACCGCGCGACTGGCAGAGCTTCTCGCCGCGCCTGCTCGGCGCGATGGCGCGTGAGCGCAAGCTCGGTTTCCGATCTGACGTCACGCCGCTTGAGCCCACCGGCCGCTTTACCGGAACCGATGGCGGCGCGATCAAGGCTGTCCTCGAACAGCCGGTCGGCATCGGCACGCTGCGCTACACGCTGGATGGCAGCGCGCCGGTGCCGGCATCCCCCGCCTATTCCGAACCGCTCGATCTTGCGGCGGGCACCGTACTTACGGCCCAGGCTTTCGCGGGCAGCGAACCGCTCGGAAGCCCCCGGACTTGGACCGTTTTCACCGCGCTCAGCCGCACCCTTTCCGGCGGCGATATGCAACTGTGCACCCAAAACCTGCCGCTGCGGCTGGAAGACGATGCGCCGACCGGCGGCGTGCGCCGCATTCACACGGTCGATGTCATGCACCCCTGCTGGAATTGGCACGGGGCGGCGCTGGACGGCGTGACGCGCATCGCCGCCGATGTGGGCCACCGGCCTTACAATTTCTCGCTCGGCGCGGCGATGGTGAAAGTACGGATCGAGCAGGCCGGTAACGACGGCGAAGCGCTCAAGGTGCGGCTCGACAATTGCGACGGACCAGTCATCGCCAGCCTTCCGCTTGCTCCCGCAAGCACGATTGCAGGTGTCAGCCGGATCGAAGGCGCCCTTTCCGCGCCCATTACCGGACACCACGATCTCTGCATCACTTTCGCTCAAAAAGGCGTAGACCCGCTGTGGGTGCTCGATAGGCTGACGCTGAAACCATGATGGCCCCGCAAGAGACAATCACGATCGCCAGCCCGCTGACTGGCTGGGTTACGCCGCTTGAGGACGTGCCCGATCCGGTCTTTGCCGGACGGATGCTGGGTGACGGTGTCGCCATCGATCCCACCGAAGGCATGCTGCGCGCGCCGGGAGCCGGGCGGATCGTGTCGGTCCACACGGCGGGCCACGCGGTGACGATCGAACTCGACGCGGGGCCGGTTCTGCTGCTGCACATCGGCCTCGATACGGTGGCGCTGAGCGGCGAGGGTTTCCAGCCGCAGGTCGCCGAGGGGGACAGGGTTTCAGATGGCGACGTGCTGATCGCATTCGACCTTGCCCTGCTCGCCCGCCGCGCGCGCTCCCTGGTGACGCCGATGGTGGTCACTAACGGCGAGGCGTTCCGCATTTCCGCCTCGGCCCCCGCTGGTGCGATCGCGGCGGGAGACATGCTGCTGCAGCTTGAACCGCTGGTATCGGCGGGTGGCGGCCAAGGCCTGCTATCGCCCGAGATCATGGAAGATCTGGCCGAACGTACGCTGCGCCTCCCGCTCGCCCACGGCCTGCACGCACGCCCCGCGGCGCGGTTGTCCGCGCTCGCTGCCAGCCATGGCGCTGTGCTGGAGGTTATGGCACCGGATGGTCGCACGGCCTCGATGCGCAGCGCCGTCGCCGTTCTGGCGCTCTCCCTCTCGCACGGGACGCGAGTGACCCTGCGCGCACGCGGCGTCGGGGCGGTGGCCGCCCTCGACGCCGTCTGCACACTGATCGAGAGCGGGATGGACGAATACCTGGCGGTGGGCCAGGATATTCCCGGTCAGCGTCCGGCCGCCGCCGCGATCACGCTGCCGCGCCGTCTCGGCGGTGGGGTCGCCGTGCCCGGCATCGCCATCGGTCCCGCCTGGCATGTCGCCGTGCGCCATTCCGAATGTTCGGATCAAGGCAAAGGCATCGAGATCGAGCGGGAAGAGCTTGCCACCGCTCTCGCACATGTCCGCGCGCGGCTTTGCGAAAAGGCGCAAGCTGCGGGGCCACTTGCCGCCATTGCCGCCGGGCACGCGGCCATGCTGGACGATCCCGAACTCGAAGCCGGGGCGATTGCCGCGATCGCTGCGGGGCGCAGCGCGGGGGCGGCGTGGAGCGCGGCCATCGCGCGCTTTGCCGAGCCTCTGCGCGCCTCGCCCGACAAGCGCTTTGCCGAACGCGTGGCGGACCTGCTGGACATCGAACAGTCTGTGCTAGCCGCATTGAGCGGTCAGCCAGGCGATTCCGCTCTACCCCCGCTGGGCGCGATCCTGGTCGGCGGCGATATCCTGCCTTCGCAGCTCATGGCGTTGGCCGGTGCCGGGCTCGCCGGGATCGCCTGCGGCGCGGGCGGGACGACCTCGCATGTCGCGATCATCGCCGCCGGGCTCGGCCTGCCCATGCTCTGCAGCCTTGGCCCCGCCGTGGACCTGATCGAGCCGGGCACGCAGCTCATGATCCGCGACGGGCACTTCACCGTCGATCCCTCGGAAAGCGAGATGGCGAGCGCCCGGGCCGCCGCCGCCTCGCTCGCCGACTTACGCCGCGCAGCCGAAGCGCGCAGCGCCGAACCTGCGGTGACACGCGATGGCGCGCGCATCGAAGTCTTCGCCAACCTCGGTTCGCTCACCGATGCGCATGCGTCGGTAAGCGCGGGAGCCGAAGGCTGCGGGTTGCTGCGCACTGAATTCCTGTTCCTTGGCCGCAGCGTGCCACCAACGATAGAGGAACAGCGGCAGGCCTACCAGGACATCGCCGATGCGCTCGGCCCCCGGCCGCTCATCGTGCGCACGCTCGATATTGGGGCGGACAAGCCGGTGCCCTGGCTGGCCCAGCCGCATGAGGAGAACCCGGCGCTGGGCCTGCGCGGCATTCGCCTGCAGCTTGCCAATGCCGCACTGCTCGAAGACCAGTTGCGCGCACTCGTGGCGATCCACGCGCCGGGCGGCCTGCGGGTGATGCTGCCGATGGTCTCGGACCTCGCCGAGATCGCCGAGGCCCGGCGGACACTGAGCAGACTTGCCCGGGAAATGGGCAGGCCGATGCCAGACCTTGGCATCATGGTCGAGACGCCGGCGGCCGCGCTGCTGGCGGGGTCGTTCGCCGCCGAGGCGGATTTCTTCTCGATCGGCAGCAACGACCTTTCGCAATATACCCTCGCGCGCGATCGTACCACCGCCAGCGTTGCCGCCGGGCTCGATGCACTGCACCCGGCGGTGCTGCGGCTCATCGTCGAAACGGTGAAGGGCGCGCGCAAGCATGGCCGCTGGACCGGGTTGTGCGGCGGACTTGCCGCCGATCCCGTCGCGGTGCCGCTGCTTGTCGGGTTGGGGCTGGACGAACTGTCGGCACCGCCCGCCGCCGTTGCCATGACCAAGCAGGTCATACGCGGGCTTGACCGGCAGGCCTGCGAGGCACTCGCACGGCGCGCGCTGAACCTGCCCGATGCCGATGCGGTCCGGGCACTGGCAAGCTTGGTTCTGGAGGATGCACAATGAAGCATTGGCTCGATACGCTGCAGCCGCTCGGCCGATCGCTGATGCTGCCGATCGCCGTGCTGCCGGTGGCGGGCCTCTTGCTGCGCCTCGGCCAGCCGGACCTGCTCGACATTGCCTTCGTGGCAGCAGCAGGCGCCGCGATCTTCGACAACCTCGGACTGCTGTTCGCACTCGGTATCGCGGTGGGCTTTGCGCGCGACAACAACGGCGCGGCGGGCCTTGCCGGGCTTGTCTGCTTCATCGTCACGACGCGCGGGGCAGAGGCGCTGGTGGTGATGCCGGGCAGCGTCACGCACAGTCTTCCCGATGCGCTGGCGGCACTGGCGGACGCGGCCTGGCGCGAGAAGGCGATCAGCAAGCTTGCGGTGCCGATAGGCATCCTGTCCGGGCTGATCGCGGGGAGTTTCTATAACCACTACGCGAATATCCGGCTGCCCACCTATCTCGCCTTCTTCGGCGGCAAGCGCTTCGTGCCGATCCTGTCGGGACTGGCAGGGCTTGGCCTCGCGCTGGTATTCGGCGCGGGCTATGCGGGAATCGCCGCCGGAATGGACGGCCTCTCGCGCGCGGTGGTTGCTTCCGGGCCCTTCGGCTTGATCGTCTACGGCGCGCTCAACCGGTTGCTGATAGTCACCGGACTGCACCATATCCTGAACAACGTCGCCTGGTTCATCATCGGTGACTATCACGGCGCGACCGGAGACCTGAACCGCTTCTTCGCGGGCGATCCCGCCGCCGGGGCCTTCATGTCGGGCTTCTTCCCGGTGATGATGTTCGGCCTGCCCGCCGCCTGCCTGGCCATGTACCGCTGCGCGCGTCTGGAGAGGCGCAAGGAAGTAGGCGGCATGCTGCTCTCGATGGCGCTCACCGCCGCGCTGACCGGCGTGACCGAGCCGATCGAGTTCACTTTCATGTTCCTCGCCCCCGCGCTCTATGCGTTGCATGCACTGATGACCGGTGTGGCGATGGCGTTAATGAACGCACTAGGCGTGAAGCTGGGCTTCGGCTTCTCCGCCGGACTGCTGGATTACGCGCTCAACTATAGCAAGGCGACGCGGCCCCTGCTGCTGTTGCCGGTGGGCCTCGTCTATAGCGCGCTCTATTATGGCATCTTCCACTTCGCGATCCTTCGCTTCAATCTCAAGACGCCGGGGCGCGAGGACGAAGTTTCGGGTCCGAGCGTACCGCTGCCGGTCGAAGGAGGGCGAGGTGCGGCCTATGTTGCGGCGTTGGGGGGCGCAGTAAACCTCACCGACATCGCCGCGTGCACGACCAGACTGCGCCTCAAGATCCGCGATCAGGCGTGGGCGGACGAGGCCAGATTACGCGCGCTGGGAGCCAAGGGGCTTGTGCGCCTGTCCGACCACAATCTCCAGGTGGTGATTGGCCCGGAGGCAGAGATCATCGCTGGAGAAATGCGCGCGGCGGCGGGACCTCTCAGAGCGGCAAGCGATGCGCCGGCCAACGGCTCGACCGGAAGTACATTGGCGCCCAAGGTCGATACGATTCCGTGGCTCGCGGCACTCGGCGGCCAAACGAATATCCGTGCTTCAGGCGCCGCGCATAGCCGCCTCTGGCTCGATCTGGCTTCACCCGATGCGCTCGACGAGGCTGCGCTCATTTCGCTGGGCGTGCGGATGGTCGCGCGGACCGATGACGGCGTGCAATTGCTGGTGGCGGGTGCCGACGCGCTGAACGAGGCGCTTCAAGCGGCGTAACCCAGCGCTTTCGTCGCATCGGAAACAAGCGGGAGTATCGGTTCGATCTCGCATGCGAAATAGCGCCAGCGGCCGATCGAGCGATCGTTCAGCGGCTCGCGCACCTGGGCGTAGCTTGGCGTCGGCGCATGGCGCGGCTCGCGGTGGAAGGCAAGCTGCCGGGGCTGGACGTCCAGACCGAGTACTGCCATCAGCGCGCGGGTTTCCCCTTCCTGATCCGCCACCAGGGTCTCGTAGCGCAGCGTATGATCGATCACGAGGCCAGCGCCTTCATATGCTGCAACCTGCTGCTGAATCAGTGCGAAATGTCGCGCCGCATCCTCGATCCGATAGGCGCAATTCTGGCCATGCGTCATATCGTGGCTCAGCACAGAGACGAGCACATCGAGCGGATGGCGTACCACGCGAATCACTTTCGCCGCCGGGAAGGCGAGGCGAATGAGGGGCAAATGGAATTCGTTAAGCGGCATCTTGTCGGTAAAGAAGCGTGCCGGGCCTTTCGTCAGGCCATATTCCCCGGCGCGGGCCAGATAGTGTTCGCGAAGCACAGCGGCATCAGCGCTTTTTAACGGCTCCGCCAATTCGCGCAATTCCGGTCCGAACGGCAATTCACCTCCCGCAACAACTTGATCGTGCGCAGCCAGGATCTGCTCCACAAGCGTAGTGCCAGAGCGTGGGAAGCCGAGGATGAACACCGGCTCTGCACCTGTATCGCGGGGTGCCGCTCCTGCCGGGAGTATCGTCCGGGCGAGCATTGCCAGTTCTGCGGCTTCCTCAGCGATGGCCTGAGCCATGTAGCGCCGGCCGGCGGCCCGCGCTATCAAGGCCTTGCCTTCGGTCCAGTCCCTCCAGGCTTCGTCGCCGCGACCCAGCTTGTCGCGCAGACGCCCGCGCTGCAGCATGGCGGCGCCAGAGAGTTCCGGTTGCATTTCGAGCAGGGCCAGCCCGGCGGCCTCGTCTCCCATCCGTGCCATAAGCACGCTGCGCTGAAGTATGACGTCCTGGCCTTGTCCCCGCGCCACCGCATCGGCCTTGTCGAGCCAGGCGGTGGCCTGCGCGAAGCGGCCGGCGCGCTCTTCCACTTCGGCAAGCGCCGCCAACGTGGCAAGGTGCAGCGGCGTGGCCCCGGCCGCCTCTTCCAGCAACCGGCGCGCGTCATCGAGCAGCCCTTGTTGCGAAAGCGCGCGGCCGAGCCCGTAAAGCAGCTCCGGATGCCGTCCGGCGAGCGCAATGGCCTGCCGCAGATGCTGCGCGCCTTCAAAAGCCAAGCCGCGATCGGTCAGCAGCCGTCCCAGCAGCATATGGGCATCGGCATTGGCGCTGTCAGCTGCCAGCGCCTGTCGCTCGAGGGTTTCGGCCTCCTTCGGTCGGCCCGCATCGATCAGCAGCCGCGCAAGGTCGCCATAGGGCCAGCGCCTATCCGGCGCGATCGCGATCGCGCTGCGCAACGCCGCTTCCGATCCGGCAACATCGCCCAATTGACGGCGCGACAAGGCGACAACTTCCAGCGCGTCAATGGCGTACGGATCATGCAAAAGAATCGCGCGAACCCGGTCCTCGGCTTCCTGCCAGCGGCCCATGCGGGCCGCTTGTCGTGCCAGATCAATCGCACTGTGCATGGGCACAATCGGAGGGCAAGTTTGCGGAGTTTGCAACGGATTTCGACTCTACGGTTAGGGGCCAGATTACCAATTTCGGTACTGAGCTGTATAGACCGGTTGAGGTGAGGTGGTGCCTATAATTCGGACGGGGTGTTAACCTAATATCGATTTGAGGACTGCACGGTGATGAAGACAACCAGAAAGTGAACCGCACCGGCTTTGCAGGAGACTTTCGCTTCTGAGTTCGCGTAGGTCGCAGTGGTGGCAACGTCCGATTTTCTCAAGTTCGGCCATTCCTCCGGCGATGTTCAGTGTCCGGCTTTGGTCGGCACCTTCCGGTTCAACGGCGGTCCGCCTGTCGGCATACGCCAACATTGCGGACGTTGCGGCGCTCCTCCAACTTGCTTGAAAGCAGTCCTACATTCACTGGTAAGCGATAAGCGCCCTCAACCGCAGTTGCGGATCTGCAGCTTGGCTATCGGGAGCAAAAGCGGACGTTGCAAATTCGTGCGAAATCATGAAGCCTCATGTGGGGGAGTGGCTTCATGAAATTGTGGTATTTGTTGGCGGCGGCAGTTGCGATCGGTGCACCGTCTGTTCTTGCGCAGCAGGCCGGTCCTGCGGGACTTGGCGAGGTGATCGTCACCGGCAATCGATTCAATACCCGTTATGCCCAGCAAGACCGCCCGGTGGTCGGTCTGCGGCGGCAGGCCGACGCGGCGGTTATGCCTGTTTCGATCTCGTCGGACACGCGCGATGAAACTACGCGCAAGAAGGAGATCCATACTGTGCTACTGGCCGCGCTCGACCGCGCGCCGGATGCCGACATCGAACTGGTCTCCGGGACGGTGCAATTGTCCCCCGTGACGAAGGCGAATTACCAGGAACTGCAGTTCCAGTACGCGGGCCGGGTCGACACCAGCAAGATTGACATCATGCTGAGGGTAAAGTTGGCTGGCTCGGCCGCGGTCGCCGAGAAGAAACTGATCGATTTCATCAAGGCGATCTCGGGTTCCGGCCGCGCGACGATTGACAAGACCGGCGGTCTGACGCTCACAATCGTCAATCCCGACCAGTACCGCGACGACATCGTCAAGCTCGTCGCGGAGGATGCCAAGCACAACGCCGGCATCTTCGGACCCGACTTCGCCTTCCACATCAGCGGGATCGACGGACAAGTCGCCTGGTCACAGGTAAGTAGCACCGACGTGTTCCTGTACCTGCCCTACAAGTACACCATCGTGCCGAAATAGGCCGCGGGGGCCCGACGCAATGAGAAGAGGTGCCATGAAATCCCTTTCATGTCTTATAATTCCCGGCCTCGCCCTGTTCGCGAGCGCGGCTTTCACGAGTTCCGCGTTGGCGCAGGACGATGCCAGCGAAGTCATCGTCACGGCTCAAAGGATCCCGAGCCCGGGCGCAGGAGCCGTGGTCGAGAAACCGCCGGTCATCGGGCTCAAGCGGCAGGCGGATTCAGCGGTGCGGAACATCGAGATCATGTCGGACTCGCGCGACGCTGAAATGCGCCGGCGTGAGGTTCAGGCCATGCTCCTCGCCGCGCTCGACCGCGCCAAGCGTGAGGGACTCAGTCTTGTCACCGGTCAGTTCGAAGTGGTCGAGATCACCGGCGACAACTGGCGTGACCAGTTTCCCGCCCTCGCGGGCAAGGTCGACGCCGACGCGGACGACGAGGATGATGACGACGAAGAAGAGGACAGCAAGCCCAAGCCGAGCTTCGAGGATAGCGGCAGCAATGCAATTGCTCGGTTGAAGGTCAAGGTCAGGCTGGATGGTTCGATTTCCAACGCCCAGCAAAGGATCACCGCCTTCGTCAAGGCCGTGCCCCCCACGGGCCGTTCGCAGATCGAACAGAAAGGGGGCTTGGCGCTGACCATCGTCAATCCCGACCAGTACCGTGACGAGATCTACCGCCGCATCGCCGCGGGAGCGAACCGCGCAGTCGGTTTCTATGGTGCGGACTATGCCGTGAATGTCAGCGGCCTCGACCGGGCCGTCGCCTGGTCTCAAGTCAGCAACACCGATGTATTTCTGTATATTCCGTACAGCTTTTCAGTGGGGAAGTAGGGCACCTGGGGGATGCCGGCGAACGCTAACATAGCCGTCATTCCTTGCTTCGGATTAGCTCGCCAAAAGCTGCCCTACGTTCAGACACTCGCCGGCGACGGCAACTGGCCGATTTCGGAATGTCGCCTTACCGGCGGGTAAGAAGGGATAGCCGCCGGTCCTCTTTAGGACAGGCGACACGATCGTGGGCAGAAATAGCTGCCTGTCGCCCGTCGACCAATAGCCGACTTAAACTGTCAGCTTCGCGGCGCCACAAGCAGACATTCGACCGTGCTATGGGGTTTTTGGCCCCCCGTTTGATTAATCCGAACCACGGCATGCCGCGCCGCGTGATTGCCCGGAGCTTTCGGTTATAATACAACTATGGACCGGATCACCAAGAGGAACAGGCACGCCGCTGGCGACGATCAACGTGACCGAATGCGCACCTCCCATGCTGGGCGGCATGTGTGCGATCGGCCGAACAATCCTTAACGCGCCGTTGGATTTACGCTCAATGGCGCCTGATCCAAGCAACTGTGAAAGCCCCATCTGGCTCGGCAGAACCTTGTAGGCTTCGACGGGCCCTTTCGCCACCACGCTGCGCGGATTGACGGCTACAAGTCCGCCGGGCCAAAATCTGACAGCCTCACGCCACATCTGCGCATCGAAGCCTTGTGGCAGCGGCGCGGAGTTGCGTTCTGCGCGCACGATTTGACCGGATGGGAGCGACACGCGCTGAACGGAATAGCTGCCGGAAATCCCGTCGGGCACACGTCCGAGGGATCGGTGGAGCGTTGCTGCCGCAACGGTGGACTGCGAGTCCGTCTTGTAGAAATACCGCGGGCAGTCGGGATCGCCGATTGTCACTTTTCGGGCGGAAAGACCCACGACGCCGGATGCAGAGATACCAGCTTCCGTTCCGAGGGACGTGACCACGGCACGAGCCACGCGGCTGGTAGCACCCGTGAAACGCCAGACCATTGATTCATAGGACGTAAGGACGAGGTAAAGCGGCTGGGACCCTGGTTCAATCGCCACGTCTATAATATTTGTCTCTTCGTCCGGTCCACCTATCACGGCAGATGAAATAGCGTCACCTTCATAAGCACCGAACGCGATCAACTTTGCCTCACCCGACAAGACCGGCAAGTCGCACACGGGTGCGGAGCTGGCAACTTGCGCTTCCCGCACACTGGGCGCTATCACGGCGTATTCACCCTGCGAGATCTTTTGGTCGCCGTCGGTATCGACCTTTGCAAAGGCGTGTTCCGCCAGCGCTGTCAATTCTTGCGGCGTGAGCTTTCCGTCGCCATCCGGATCAAGGTCCAGCATACCATCCAGCTGATTGCGGCTGCCAAACATACGGTTCGACGCTGCAGCTTCAACTACGGTCACTTTCCCGTCGCCGTTGGCATCGGCGCGATTGAGCAGTCGATTTACCTGGTTTGCGGTGGAGATGTCGTCATCTCGCTTCATCACCTGCTCGACCTCTGAACGCGTGACTTCGAGATTGCCGTCGAGGTCGTACCGAAGAAACTCTGCTACAGAACTGGCTCGCGCTTGGGCGCGCGCCGCTGCCAGATCCAGTTTGACGTCGTCTCGATCAAGGCCATCACCCTGACGGTCCGCTTGCCGGAGCCTGCCCACCATTTGAGCAACATACTGTTCCAACACTGAGCCCGAGCGCAATTGCTCCAAGAGTAAAGGAGAGCTCACAGGCGCATCCGTCTGCGGGGTAAGCGTCGCGAAAGCAAAACCTCCTACGCACACGATTGCTATCGCTGTAACAGAAGCCGCGGTCTTCATGGTCACCCCCAATTGTGAACCCCAGATTTTAAAGGTGCTGCCACAACGCACTGTTACAGGGTCAGGTTAATGGTTCGGTAGGCCGATTGCACGAGTGAGCGGTGCGACCGCCTTGTCGCGCTAGCATGCCGTTCAGCCCAACACCCCCAACCAGACCGTCCGCTCACCACCCCCGCCAGCCATATGCGGCCCCGATTCGCGCAAGAGCCGCTCCATTGGCGACCGTCCGGTCCGGAACGGGCAAGCTGCCGGACGGCTCGCGACCAATTATGGACGTTCACAGTCCCTACGATCGATGCCAAAAGCCGCCACTCCTCAATATCATCCCTCATTGTTAAGGGCATAATAAGACTGCCTGAGCATTCCATTGTCCAAGACCGCGCACGAGGTGATTGATGATCCACATTTTTTTCTGTGCCTCGGCTGCGGGGACCTTTCGGCAACTACTGCGCGCCAGAGATATCGCTGAAGAAGTGGCTGATATTTCTGAAGAGCTTGATCTCGGTCCCATCTCTCATGGTGATCTTGCTGATCGAGAGGTATGGCTCGATCAATTCGCGCCAATGGATTTCGGTAAGCGAGACTGGCTTGCCGAGAGCGAGGTCAGATTTAGAAACCATATAGCCAGAAATCCTGAACGGTTGGTTTGGATCGCCCCGGCATCAGCTACGGAACAGGCCGGTCTTTACTGGTATCTTTCGCAGTTCGGCGGAAACGGGACGAGATTGGCAATCGCTGACTATAACCTTCGCGGAACCTGGAACGGCAAATCACCACTTAAACTAGGTGAACTTGGCCTTGAGCCAATGGGCGAACTCTATGATGAATGCCCTCGCGTGCCATGGGACCCTTTACGCTTTCCCGAGGATCTATGGAACACGTTGGTTGCGGAAAATGCCCTCGTCCGCGTCGTCGCCGAGGGAGGGTACCTTCGGAGCGCGCCGGACAATTACTTTGATGACTTTTTGCTTGCACGCTGCCCAGTTGGCTGGACGAAGTTTCATCGCGTCATCGCCGATGCCATGGGCGACATTTGGGACACTGGACAATCCGCCGGTAGTGATTTGCTTCTATGGCGGCTTCGTGCGCTCATCAATAATGGTCAGATTTCCTGCGATGGTGAACCCCCACTCTTTGGTGGAAGTGTAGCTAATGCCGTGAAAATTAAGCGCGCGGCGTAGGCTCAGTTAGCAGCTTACCAACGCCAGCAGCCGCAAAGCAGACAGTCCTCTTCCCACCCTTTCCGACCACAGGGCTACCCGGCGCCATTTTCCGTCCCGGTCATTCGGCGGTCGGCTCGAGTGCATGAATGTATGGCTGGTTACGACGGAGAATTTGGCCCTGGGAGCGACTGCTTTGTCGGCGGCATTTGCCACTCCACAGGCTACCTTTGAAGCGGTAGCTTGCGACCTAGCTTACGCCGTTCGACGAGCGAATTTACATGGCAGCTTCTGCCGATAGCAGACTTATCGATCCCATTGCCCGCCTACTGACTCGAGATCCGGGTGGGTGTCACAGAGGCCGAGTTCAGAATCGGTTTCACCAATGCGACAGATCTTTCGAGGTAAAAAAATCGCAGCGATTGAATGGCCAAACAATGCTGCACTTGCGTAGGAGTGTGGCTATCAGACGCGATCAGGCCGTTTGAGGTACGATCGCACAGCGACTGATTCGGATGGTAGCGGTCATCCCCGCTGATCTGTCGGGCGCAGCGCTAGCCGGGTTTGGTCATCCGCGGGATAGAAGCATTCGAGCGTTAGTTCGGCGAGCGTGATGTCGGTGGCGCTCCCGAATACGGTCGTTGTGGAGATGAAGCTGAGGTTTTGGCCGTCACTCGAACCGCGCAGAACGAGAGGCACGGCGATACGCCCGCCGGGCCCGGGAGGATGACGGCTCGCCGGGGCGGGTAAAGCGCGAAGTTCGTCGTGGAGTGCAGCAAGCACCGGATCGCCGGCACGGTCGGCCTCGTCGCGCAGACGGGTCAGCACATGATGCCGCCACTCCGGCAGGTTAACAATCCGTATGGATCGCGCGAGCGACCAGTTCCTTGCCGGTGCCGCTTGGACCCAGCACCATCACCGGCAACTGGGTGGGCGCGACGCGGCGGATGAGATCGCGCAGGCCCGCCATCGCAGGCGATACGCCGAACAGGCCCATATCCTCGCCGCCGCTCGCCTGCGCCTGTAACTGCGCCACTTCGCGGGCGAGACGGGCGCGCTCGACGGCACGGGCGATGACCACCTGCAACATGTCCGGATCGACCGGCTTGGCCAGAAAATCCCATGCTCCGGCCTGTACCGCTTTCAAAGCCAGGGCATGGTCGGCATGACCGGTCATCACCACCACCGGGGCGGGCGCGAAGGTCGGGTCGTCTCGCTGGCGTTCGCACCGCCCGATCTGATCGCTACATGGCTGGCGCGCGTGAGCCTTGGCGGTTCCGCTGCGACTGCGACGCTATGGGCAGGATCGCTCGCCGATATAGCCATCGGCATCGCTCTGCTGGCAAGGGTTCGCGGCGCAGCACTGGCCGGTGTCGCGCTGATGCTGGCCTATACCGCGATCCTGACCGCAGCCGCTCCCGAACTATGGGCCGATCCCTTCGGCCCGCTCGTCAAGAATATCGCCGTACTCGGCCTGTCGTTGGCCGTCCACGCGAAGGAAATTCGCCATGGATGACTATATGCTGTTGAGGACGATCCATATCCTCAGCTCCACCCTGCTGTTCGGCACCGGGCTGGGCACCGCCTTCCATGGCTGGATGGCCAACCGCGCCGGGTCGCTGGACGCGCGCCGCGTGGTGAACCGCAATGTCGTGCTGGCGGACTGGCTGTTCACGACCTCCGCCGTCATCGTCCAGCCCTTCACCGGCATATGGCTGGCGCAGATTGCGGGCTTTCCCCTGACCAGCGGGTGGCTTGTTGCGGCAATGCTCCTCTATCTGCTGGTGGGAGCCTGCTGGTTGCCGGTCGTCTGCATCCAGATCGCCATGCGAAGGATCGCGGATGCAACGCCTGATGGCATACCGCTGCCGCCGCGTTACTTCCGCCTTTCCCGCTGGTGGTTCGCGCTAGGTTGGCCGGCCTTCATCGGGGTCATCATCATCTTCTGGCTGATGGTCGCCAAACCGGAGATAGGACTATGACCACCCCCTTGTTCCGCCGCCTGTTGGGGCAGGATATGGAGCGATTGCCACCGATATTGCGGCAGGCGCATGATGCGGACGATAGGCGGCTCTGGGTAGGCACGGCTGTCGTAACGCGCAGCGCAAATCCGATCGCCAGACTGCTATGCCGAATGATGAAGCTGCCCTCTCCGGGGGACGATGTGCCCGTCACCATTCTGTTCGAGCGTACCGGCACCGCCGAACGGTGGAGCCGGACCTTTGCCGGGCGCCGCTATCGCAGCAGCCTGGCCGAACGCAACGGGCTGATGATCGAGCGGATGGGACCGGCCACCAATATTTTCCAGATTTCGATAATCGCCGGGCTGCTTCATCTGGACCTCGTCGGCTTTCGTTTTCTGGGCATTCCCTTCCCGCGCTGGGCGCGTCCGCGCTGCCATGCACGGGAAAGGGAAGAGGCGGGGCATTATGTCTTTGACGTGCCGGTGAGCCTTCCATGGTTAGGGCATGTCATTCGCTATACCGGTCAGATGGAGCGCATTGATGACTGATGCCCACCCCATCATCCTGTTCGATGCCGAGTGCGTACTCTGCTCCGCCAATGCCCAGTTCATCATGACGCATGACCGCGACCGCCGCTATCGGCTGGCGTCGATGCAGAGCGCGGTGGGTGCCGATCTCTTTCGTCGGCACGGCGTTGATCCGAGCGATCCGGACACGATCCTGGTAATCGACGGGGACAGAGTGCTGCGCGACAGCGACGCAGTGATATCGATCTACGCCGGCCTTGGCTGGCCGTGGCGGATCGCCGGTGCTGCAGCACTTATACCCAGAAACCTGCGTGATCCGATTTATCGCTGGGTCGCCCGTAACCGTTACCGCATTTTTGGCAAACGCGAGAGCTGTTGGATCCCGCATCCTAAAGACGCTGATCGGTTATCATGATATACGGAGCGCGAGCACATAAATGCACCGTCCCGCTATTCTGTCTCCGGCCACCTGCGGCCAACAGAGATGTGTCATGGGACATTCAGTGTATGACCCCGCCTTTTCAGAACGCCCCGCCTGGAATGCGGGCAGGAAGGTTGGTTCAAAGCGCGCGTTGAAGTCCAAACAGATTTGGGAAATTCGATTTTGGTTCGACCGAAAGAGGCGGCTCCGCGATGGCACGCACTCTCTGCGTAGAACAAAGGCCTCCATCATCTATAAGGCACGGGCAATCTCCGCGCGGTCCAAATCCTGCTCGGGCATTCCAAGATCGAGAACACGGTCCGATATCTCGGCGTCGATGTAGAAGACGGCCTGACGCTGGCCGAAGGCATCGAGATCGCTCCGTCCCTCCGGTCTGCCGGGAATCTGTACAACATGGGTTAAGATAGCAGCAGCCCTGTTTGCTTCCGTGCGATTCACCAATCCGGGCACCCAGTCCCAAACGCCATCCGCAGGCAGCACGATGAAAGGTGCTGCAAAGCCGATGAGGCGCGCATTCAGGATCGTTTCAGATGCAATAAAATATATGATAATCAATGTGATAGACTCGAACGGCTACATTGCCGGAGACTATCTGCCCTTGAAGAAGGAGCGGACAGAAGGCCTATCGGCCTAAAAAGCAACGGGGGTTGCATCATGAAAAAATCATCGTTCTCGCGCTCGCTTTCGAGCGCTTTGTTCGCATGTCTTTTTGTGGTTTGTGTCAGCGCTTGGGGCCTGACCTCAAACGTCGATTTTCAACGTTCAGGTGGAACAGCGCGGCTCGCGGCGACAGATGGCCGTCATGCTTCGGATGACGCGTTCGACACATTGGCATTCATGCGCTCCGCCATAGACGACGCATCTATGCAGCAGTTGGCGGCTGCTTCCTCCCTGTCGACGGATGCCGGGGATTTTGCCAGTTTCGACTTCGCCAATGGCACCCGATATCCGGAAAGAGCCACGGCATCCGTCGGGCCAGCCACCTATCGGCCCGGGTCCACCATAGCATATGTTCCGATCAGCCTGGACCGGCCCACCCCGAACACCGTGATTGCCAGGGTCATGACAGAGGATGGGACCGGTCTGGTGAGAGGCGTTGCCGGAATCAATTACCAACCCATCTATAAATCCGTCATCTTCCGCCCGGGCGATCCGCTTACCAAGACGGTGGAGGTGCCGATCATCCTTGGGATCCCTGGGGCTGATTTCATCGTCCGGTTCGTTGAGGCACCCTGGGGCGGGATGATGGGCACCGACCGCGCCTATGTGCAGTGCGATTTTCAGAAGGAAGCAACGCCGGCGCAGACAGAAGGCCGGGAACCCCGAACCTTCAGCCCAAGCGGCACGCTTCAGTGGCGGATGAGCCGGGACACATTGAAGTGGTCCGATGCAGGCCATGACAAGGCCTGGTCCACCAAATTGCCCAACGGCCGCTCGCAGCCGGGCAACCAGGAAACCGGCATTTATCTCGATGGCTGGGTATATCGTGATGCCGGGATCGAGGCGCCGCTGCGCTACACGGATGAAGGGCTTGTCATGCACACCCAGAAGCTGAAACAGCCGCTGGAGTGGGACGGCGTCCCCTATGATTACGGCTCGGTCGTCCTCAGCGGCCACAACACCAGGCCGGTCCAGATCGGCTATGGCCAATATGAATTCACTGCCAAAATGCCCGACCGGCGCGGGTCATGGCCGGCTTTCTGGCTCATCTCCACGGCCGGTTGGCCGCCGGAGATCGATATCTACGAGGGGTTCGGCTTCGAGAGTTGGTGGGATTTCGACCGTTATACCGCCAACACCCTGCATGGCGGCGCCAATATCACCCGCACCTTCCAGGAGGGCATATTCATGAACAGCGACGAGGTCTACGGCATCGGCGGGTTCACCAAGGGTTTTCACAGCTTTGCCGTGGATATCCAGCCCGACTACATAACCTGGTTCATCGATGGCAAGGAAACCTATCAGGCGGTCAATCCGTTCGCCGGCTTCCGCTGGTATCCGATCATGGATGTCGCTGTAAAAACCAATGGCGATTATGCCGATGGCTCGGGTGATATGATCGTCAAGGATATCAAAATCTATTCCAATTGACGGGATGAGGCAGGGTGCCGGATCGGAAGGGTCGTGTTTGCGCTATCACCGGGGCGATCCGGCCCGTTTTTCAGCGCCATCCCAGCTGATCATTTCATGGTCAGGGATGAGCCGTCAAACCGTCACGCGGGCGCCGGGCCGGAACTGTCGCGCTGCACCAGGTCGAAAGTGAAATGCGGTGCATCATCGGCGCTTCCAGCCAGGGCGTCGATCATGGCACGGCCCATCTCCTCAAGCGGCTGGCTGACGGTGGTGAGCGGCGGCCAGGCCGTGAGGCCGGCGGGCGTATCGTCGAAGCCGACCACTGACAGATCCTCCGGCACGCGCAGTTTCATCCGATGCGCGACGGTCAGGGTGCCAAGCGCCATGTCGTCATTGGTCGCGAAGATGGCGGTGGGACGCTGGTCCTGGGTCAGCAAATGCGTGCCTGCGCTGATGCCGGACTCGAAATCGAAGGCGCCCTCCACGAACAACAGCGGATCGAGCGGCAGCTTCGCCGCGGCCATGCCGTCGCGAAAACCCTCGACGCGTTGCATCGCCGCCTTGTGGCTGGCGGGCGGAGTGATCACGCCGATGCGGCGATGGCCAAGGCCGATCAGATGATCCGCGACCATCCGTCCCCCCGCGCGCTCCGGCGTCGGGATGTTGAAGCTCTCCGCCATCACTGAGCCGGCGATGCGGGCGCAGGGCAGCTTCAGTTCGGACAGGCGCTGGAGCAACTGCGCATCATCGGACAGGGGCGGCACCAGGAAGACGCCATCTGGCCGCAGCGCCGCCACCAGCCGGTCGAGAATGGCAAAGCGCTCCTCCCCCGACAGTGGCATGGGTTCGACCACCAGATGATAGCCCATGTCCCGGCATCGGTTCGCTGCGCCGGACTGAATGCCGCTGTTATAGGAAGGGGCGGGATTGTTGTAGAGGAAGGCGATCATGAAAGACCGCCCGCCGGCCAGCCGCCGCGCCGACTGGTTGGGCCGATAGCCAAGCTGGCGGATCGCCGTCGTCACCCGTTCGCGCAGTTCCTCGCTCACATTGGGCGCCTTGTTGACCACGCGCGAAACGGACTTGATGGATACGCCGGCCAGGGCCGCAACGTCGTGAATGTTGGACATCAGCAGTACTGAATGGGAAAAAGGGCCGTCATGGCACCGCTCTTGCCATGGAAGGCCGGGGGATGGAACAGCGTTTACCCGGTTTGTCCGCGGCCCGAGGTTCCTCTTGCGAAGCCGCCGTTGCTGCCAGGCGGGCCGGGCGCACTCCTGCAGGGATTGTCACGAAAAAATGCCCTTGATCTGGCAGCCACAGGGGTCTACATCGATTGGACAACGTTGTCATACTCTCCAAGCACGACAACGGATACCATCCTGGGCAGCGGTCGGTGGAACTGCACGCCCTGATCGTTGCCCGGGATGCGCTTTTCAGGGTCGCCGCAAGGTCAGCAGGATCTTCAGTCCGGGCCCATTATCAGCCAGCGTCACCATGCCGTTGTGCAGCCGCCCCACCGCTTCGACCAGCGACAGGCCCAGTCCCGATCCCGGTTTGCCGCGCGCCGGATCGAGCCGTCCGAAGCGCTTCAGGGCGGCGGCCCGGCTCTCTGCCGGAATCCCCGGACCGTTGTCGGCCACGGTGATCAGCAGATCGCCATTGTCGATCGCCGCGCTGATTTCTATGCGATCGCCCCCCTCAGCATAATAGAGCGCATTTTCGATCAGATTGGCGAGCGACTGACTCACCAGTTCGCGATGGAGCGGAAAGACCAGCGGATCGGCGGCCGCGATCGTCAGCGCAAAGCCGCTGTCCTCCACCAGCGGGCCGTAGATCTCGCCCACATCGCGCAGCAGTTCCATGACATCGGTGTCGCGCCGCTGGTCGCCGCCGAATCCCGCTTCGGTCCGGCTGATCAGCAGCGCCGTGGTGAGCATGGATCGCAGCGTCTGCGCCTCATGATGCACCTTTTCCAGTGCGTCGAGCGCGGTGTCGTCGGCGGTTTGGGCGCTGGCTTGCTCGACAACGGAAATCAGGCGCGTCACCGGGGATTTGAGGTCGTGGGCAAGGCCGTCGGTCATCATGCGCAACTGCGTCACCAGGGCGTCGATTCGCTCCAGCATGGCGTTGATCGACTGGCCCAGGCGGTCGAAGGCGTCGCCGCTGCCGTCGGTCGGCACACGCCGGTCGAGCGCGCCGACAGCCACGTCATTGGCGGTTTCCGCGATGTCCGAAACCTGCCGCGCCAGGATGCGGCCCAGCATGATCGCGCTGCCCAGCGCCAGGACCAGGCTTATTGCAAAGGCGGCGGTCAGCGCCTCCTCATAGATGCGGGTAAGTTGCAGGCTGTTGGAAACCACCATGCCGACCAGCAATTGAGTGTTGTCCTTCAATCTTATCGGGATGACGCCCATCGGCTCGGGCTCGTCGCGGCCGACGCGGTAGAGCGAGATGATCTGCCAGCGTCCGTCAGCGGCCAGTCCGGCAGGCCAGGCGCCCAGATTGCCGCTGACGGGGCGGCCTGACGGATCTGTCAGCAGCAGCACGGCGCGCTCCCCCTCGACCGCGCGGAAACGTCGGGCGATCTCCGCGCGCAGGGCGGCGGTCCCTCCGCTGCGATGGAGCGCAAGCAGGTCGTCGCGGGCATCCTCCGCCGCCTGACGATCGGCGGCGACGACGGTACGCTGGCTTGCTTGCTGCACGAACAGCAGCACGCCGCCGGTCACCAGGAACTGGCAGAGGAAGGCCAGGCCCACGAACCGCCCGATGGTCGATCGGACAAAACCGAACCAACGACGGGAAGGATGGTTTCCAGGGATGGTCGGGGCCTCCTCAGCCGCTGGTCAAGTTCCGGTAGGGGGGAGGGCGAAGTAGGCGATCTTGAGCTTGAGACCACCCTGCTTTCCGCCCGCCCTCAGCCCTCCGGCCCCAGCCGGTATCCCATGCCGCGCACCGTGTGCAGCAGCGGCTTGTCCCCGCCTTCGTCCAGCTTGCGGCGCAGGCGGCTGACATGCACGTCGATGACGTTGGTGCCCGGATCGAAATGATAGTCCCATACGCCTTCCAGCAGCATGGTGCGCGTCACCACCTGGTCGGGATGGCGCAGAAAATATTCCAGCAGGCGGAATTCGCGCGGTTGCAGGTCGATATTCCGCGACCCCCGCTTCACCCGCCGGGAAAGCAAATCCATTTCCAGATCCGCGTGCCGCAGGCTGGTGACGACCGCGCTGCTGCCGCCGCTCCGCCGCAGCAGCAACTGCACCCGCGCCATCAGTTCGGCAAAGGCGAAGGGCTTCACCAGATAATCGTCCGCGCCGCTGGTCAGCCCCTCTACCCGGTCCTCCGGCGTTCCCAGCGCGGAAAGGATGATGACCGGCGTCTCGATCTCCGCCGCGCGCAGGGCCTTCAGCATCGCCATCCCGTCCATCGCCGGCATCATCCTGTCCAGGATGATCGCGCCATAGCTGCCGTCGCTCGCCAGGAACAGGCCGTCCCGGCCATTGTCCGCCCGGTCGACGGTGAAGCCTGCCTCGCCCATGCCCTTGGCGACGTAGGCGGCGGTGGCTGCATCGTCCTCGACCACCAGAATCTTGTGGCTCATTGCTCCCTTTCCGGCCGGTCCAGCATCACCACGCGCATATGATCCGCATGTTTCAGCCCCAGCGCTATCCTTGGCTGGGAATGATGTAACAGATAGGTGCTGGCTTGATCCAGCGAGCTTATCGGCGTGCCGTTCAGGCTGACCACGTCGTCGCCGACGCTGATGCCCAGGCGCGCGGCTTCCCCGTCCGTTTCCATGCTGGTGACGACGACCGCCGGGCGACCGTCGGGCCAGCTTCCGTCGGTCAGGGTGATGCCGGGCAGTGCGCGGGCCTTGGCCGCCGCCGCTTCGATATGGCCGTCCGTGACGCGGCGGACATGCATGAAGAAGGCGCCGCTCATGAGCAGCGCGCACAGCGCCAGTCCGGCCAGCAGCAGGCCGGTCGCGTTCCTGTCGATCGGTCGCTTCGTCATCCGCCTACTCCCCCATCCCCGTCGCGCCGGGGAAGGATGGCGGCGTCCCATCCTTCCCCGGCCGTGCCGGCATCAGGAGGGTTTCGGCGCCGGCGTGCCTTCGGCTGCGGGCTTGGCGGCATGCGCTGTCCTGTGATGCCGTGCGGCGACCTTGTGATGTGCCGCGGCCTTGTGGTGTGCTGCCTTGTGATGGGCGGCCGGGCGTGCGGCATGGTGCATCATTTCGCCCGACGAGCTGGTGCATTCGTCGGTCACGGTCTTGGAGCAGGGGGGATAGGAACTGGGCGGACTGGGCGGGGTGCTGGGCGCCTGCGCCATGGCGGCTGTGCCCATGCCCAAAGCGACGAGAGGGAAGATCAGGTATTTCATGGATCATCTCCTTCACTTGCTGGCGGCGCTTTGCCCGTCCTGACGGGATCTCCGCCGCCGATTGAAGGATGAAGCGGGTGCGCTGCCAAGTCATGTTAAGCTTTGTTCATGCCCCGGACGGAATGCCTGGCTGGGTGACGGCGACCCGGCCTGTCCGCTCCAGCTTGCCCCAGCCGACCACCCAGCCGCCAATGGCCGACGCGATCGCCCGCACCACGACCCAGTACATGATCTGGCGGTAGACGAAGCGCTGCGCCACCAGCAGGTGCGGCGGATAGCGCACGTCGTGATTGTCGAGCGCATAGGCCACCCAGCCGCAGAGGACGTCGATGCCGGTGAAGGCCAGCCAGTAGACGCCCATCGTCCACACATCGTTGCTGGTCTGCGCCCAGCCATGCTGGTGCACGCGGACCAGCGTGCCGATGATGGAGGTGATGAGCGCCAGGTCGATCAGGGGCGAAATGGCCGCGAACAATATCTGGAACAGCCAGGCCTGGGGCAGGCCGACCAGGGCAAGGCCGGTGGGCTTCCTATCGCGCAGGATGCGGCGATGCTTCCACAGGCATTGCAGCGTGCCGAAGGCCCAGCGATAGCGCTGCTTGGCCAGCGTCCTGAAGCTTTCGGGCGCCTCGGTCCATGCGACCGCTTCGGGATCATAGGTGACGCGCCAGCCTGCGCGCTGGATCGCGATGGTGAGATCCTGGTCCTCTGCCAGCGTGTTTTCCGGATAGCCGCCAACGGCGTCCAGCGCCGCGCGGCGCCACGCGCCGACCGCGCCCGGCACCACCGTTATCGCGTCGAAGCCGGCCAGCGCACGCCGTTCCAGATTCTGCGCGGTGATATATTCCACCGCCTGCCAGCGGGTGACGAGGTTCACGCGATTGCCCACCCGCGCGTCGCCCGCCACCGCGCCCAGCGTGGGGTCGGCGAACCAGCGGGCAAGGCGGCGGATCGTTGCCGGCTCGAACTGCGTGTCGGCGTCCAGCGCGATGACGACTTCTCCGGTCGCCTCCTGCAGCGCGCGGTTGAGCGCCGCCGCCTTGCCGCCATTCTGCAGCGTCAGCAGCGTGACGCGCGGATCGTTGGCGAAGGCCTCTGCAACAATGGCGCTGGTTGCGTCCTTCGACCCGTCGTCGGCGACGATCAGCTGAAGGCCCGGATAGTCGCTGGCCAGCACGCGGCGCACCGATTCTTCGATCACCCGCGCCTCATTATAGGCGGGGATGATGACGGAGACGGTCGGCTGATGATCCGGTGGCGTCGGCCGCCCCCGCCGCGCCTGGAACCAGGCGAGCAGCGTCATCAACACCGCCCGCGCCAGCCCCAGGGAGATGGCGACGTAGAAGATCCAGCCGAGTAGCGCGGAAAGTGTCGCCAGCACCACGAATGCGGCGACGTCGACCCGCACTGCCAGCAGGTCGCTGGCCTTGACCGGCGGCATGGCGGCATTCTGCGGCAGCCCGGCAAGTTGCGACACCGGCACGAAGCGATAGCCCTCGGCCCTCAGCTGCGCGATGATGCGGGGAAGCGCGGACACCGTCTGCGACCGTTCGCCGCCGCCATCGTGCAGCAGCACGATGTTCGCCGACCGCTCGCTGTCGGCCGCATGCACCTGATCGATCACCTGCTGCACGATGGCGTCGGCGCCGGGACGCTGCCAGTCATTGGGGTCAACGTGCAGCCCAACCACCGTATAGCCCAGCTTCTGCGCCGTCAGCGCGGGCCCCAGTTCGTCCGCGGTGGTCGGTTCCGCGTCCCCGAAATAGGGCGCACGGAACAGCCGCGTGCTGCGCCCGGTATAGGCCTGCACCAGCCGTTGGGTGGCGTTGAGCTGCAGCCGGGTCGGCTCTTCGGACCATGTGGCGAGATTGGGATGGTCATAGGTGTGATTGCCGATCTCGTCCCCGTCGGCAACGATCCGCTCCAGCAGGCCCGGATGCTCCAGCGCATTTTCGCCGATCACGAAGAAGGTCGCGGGCGTGTGGGTCTGTTCCAGCACGTTCAATATTTTGGGCGTCCATTCCGCGTCCGGCCCGTCGTCGAAGGTTAGGGCCAGCTTCTTGGGGTCCTGCGCACCGGTACGCTGCACCTGATAGGGCGTCGGCATCGTTTCATAGATTTCCTGCGCGATCGTTCCCTGCTGCCCGAAGGTGATGGCGCGACGGCCCTGCGTGGGCGTGGCGGTGATGCGCAGTATTTCCCCGGAGCCCTCGACATCCGTGTCCAGCGTGCTCGCCATCACGTCCAGCTTCGGGCGGCCGCCGGTGCGCCAGGCGGTCAGGTCCGACCAGATGCCTGGGTCTTCGCTGCCCAGCCGCCAGAGCGCGACGCTCTGGATGCCCAGCCGCTTCAGCACCAGCAGCTCGTTCCAGCTCGCGGCGGCGTCCAGCATCCAGATCTGGTGGCGCTGCCCCGCCTCGTCATAGGCAAAGCCGGCATTGCCGCTCGCGGCGTCGTAAAGCGGACGGGCGTCGCTGTCATGCGCGGCCAGCCACGCTTCGTCCAGCGACAGGGCATCGGCGGTGCCGCCATGCCAGTCATAGGCATAGCTGCCCAGCGCGACGACGATATGGTCCGCGCCGATTTCACGCAAGGCGGTCTCGGCTTCCCGCGCGAACCATCCTTGCGCGGCGATGGGGCCCGGCTCGCCACCCTGCCAATGCTGATCGTAATCCATCAGGATCACCCGGTTGGCCACAGCGGCGAAGCGGGCAAGCGGCCAGCCCTGTTCGCCCGCGGGCACGGTCAGCGCGATCTGCGTGCCATGCGGCATGGCCGCGCGCAGCAATTGGAGGAAGCGCAGATAGCCGGGCATGGCATTGCCCGGCAGCGATTCCAGGTCCATGACCAGCCCCGCCTCATGGTTGCGGGCAACAAAGCCGCCTAGCTGCCGGGCGAGTGCCTGCGACGCAGCCGGATCGCGCAACAGCCGCGCCGCACCCGCGCCGTCCCAGCTTTCGCTGCCGATATTCTGCACCATGGGCAGCACTTTGGGCGGCCGGGGCATGGCGGCGATCATGCGGTCGAACGCGGGGTCGCTGGCGACGTGGATGGGCTGGCCGGAACCCGATATGGTGACCAGCGCCGGCACCACCCAGTCGAGCTGTGCGACATGGCGGCGCAGCGACGCGATGCTGCCTTCGTCGCCGGGCATGTAGAAGCCGATGTTGAGCGGCCGGGCCTGCACGTGACGCTTGCCCCAATGCGGCAGCCATTTGGCGATATCGTGCCGCAGCGACGATATGCCCGACAGGCGCGCCGCATGCGGCTGGGGCAGGGGCAACGCAAGGTCACCCTCCGACGGGACGGCGACCAGCGTGGTGGCGAAGGCGATCGCGCCCAGCAGGATAAGCAGCAATGCGCCCGCCAGCAGGCGCCGCGCCCAAAGCCCCCGGCGGCCGGTGGGATCGAAGAAGATTGGTCTGCTCATGGTTCGCGCTGTCGCCCTGTTTCGGGACCGCCTTTACGCGGTGGGTCATGCCGGGCCAATGAGCCGCTCATGAACTATTGGTCATGAATCCTCTCAGGGATGCGAGGATGCGAGCACGCGTCGCGGCACGCCCGGCCAAGCTTTTCTACCCCGATGATCAGCAAAGCTTGAAAGACAAATCTCTATCTGAACACTAGATAAGACGCGTCTCGATTCGCAGGAGAAGAAATATGGAATGGCGCTCTGCAATCGGTCGGCACTGGGGTCGCTGGAGTGACGCCATGAAGCGCGAATTGTTGCGGGAGCCCGACCGCGTGCTGCTGGACCGCGGCCCCGAAGCCCTGGCGCCATCGACCGAGAAAAGCGAACGGATGGAACCCTCGCTGGAATTGCGGTGACAATGGCTGCGGGCTTGCTGCCGTCCGCGCGGCGTCCCTCATCGCAGCGGAAAGCTGCCCCTCAGATCCGCGTCAGCGCCTCCGCCGTCGCGTCCATAAAGCCCGGTTCCTGGTCTCCGGTAAGGGCGTAGGACATGTCGCCGCGCCGCCAATAGGCCACGGACTGTTCGCCCTCCCGCACCGCATCGGGATGCTCGGGCGCGGCGGTCTTCTGATGCACGGCGAAGATCGTCATCCTATGTCCCGTTTCAGTGCGCACCGCCATCAGCAGGGCGGGCGTCTTGTCGGTCGGGAAAAGCTGGACGTCGGTGACATGCCAGTCATCGGGCAATTGCGGCATGGCGATGCGGGTGTTGCGCGCCACTTCCCGCGCGTCGAAGCGGGGGGCTTCGATCTGCGAACGCATGTCGGCGCGCAGCATGGCGATCCGGTGCGAGGCGACGGCATAGTTGACATAGGATGGGGGGCGTTCGATCCCCGATATCCACACGGCAAGCGCTGCTGCCAGGCCAGAGGTGGCGAGGCCCGTAGGCATCAGGCCGCGCCAGCGGCTTTTCTGCGGCCGCGTAAGCCGTCCTGCCATGTCCGCCAGGCGGGCGGGCACCGGCCGCCGGTCATGCGTCAGCATCCGCAGCGCGCTACGGATGCTGAGATCGCCCATCACGCGCGCTGCAAGGTCGGGTTGGTGCGAAAGATGCGTTTCCACGACAAAGCGTCGCTCCACATCCAGTTCACCGTCGATATAGGCGTCGATCTCCATATCGGTCGGACGATCAGTCATCGCTTCCTCCTATCAACCGGAGGCCAGCCGCTCCCTGCTGCCCCTCTTCCTTTTCCCTGAGCGCGGCGCGCGCACGCGCCAGCCTTGACATCACCGTGCCCACGGGCACTTCCAGAGCCTCTGCTGCCTGCTGGTAGCTGAAGCCCTCGATAGCGGTCAGATGAAGCACGGCGCGCTGATGTTCGGGCAAAGCGGCGAACTGCCGTGCGATCTGGACAAGCCGGGCATGCTCCTCCTGCCCGGGCTCCAGCCGGTCGACCAGCGTTTCGGCAAAGCGGTCGTTGCGCCGAGCCTCGGACGCCTCGCGCCGTTTCGACGAGAAGAAGACATTATGGACGATCGCCAGCAGCCAGCGGCGGCGGTTGCGGTCGGGCTGGAACGTCTCCTGCCGCTCTATGGCGCGGACGATGGCGTCCTGCACGACGTCGTCGGCATCCTGATCGTCGCGGGTCAGCGAGCGGGCATAGCGCCGCATCGCGACCAGATCATCCCTGATGTCGGAGCCCTCGTTCATCACGGCCCTATCATGCGGCCCGCGCCGTCGGCGTTGCAAGCGGGACGTGCACCAGTGCGCCATAGCAGCGCGCCACATCGTCGAGCACGTCGTCCCAGGTGAAGCACGCCGCCGCAGCGGCCGCCGCGGCACCCAGCGCAGCGCGGCGACGGGGTCGGCGAACAAGGTCCGCCACCGCCGCCGCATAGGCCCCGACATCCGCCGGCGGCACCAGCAGCCCGGTGCGGCCATGGGCGATCATGGTCGATGCGCTGGGCACATCGGCGGACACGATGGCTAGGCCGGATGCCATCGCCTCCAGATTGACATTGCCGAATGCCTCCGTGACCGAAGGGTTGATCAATATGTCGGCGCTGGCAACGGCCCGGCCCAGTTCTTCACCCGACAAATGGCCCATGAAGGTGGCATTGGGCAGATGTTCCGCCAGCCAGTTCCGCGCCGGGCCTTCGCCGACGATCAGCGGGCGCACCGCCAGGCCCTCGGCACGGACAGCCGCGATCGTCCGGGCGAAGACGGCAAGCCCCTTTTCCATCACCAGCCGCCCGAAGAACAGCGGCACCGCATCGCCGGGCGCGTGGCCGAGGCGCGCGCGGAGGCCCTCGTCGCGCAGCGTGGGGCGGAAACAGTCCGGGTCGATGCCCCGTCCCCAGATCGTCACCCGTTCCGTACCGAAGCGCGCCGCCATGTCCTGGGCGATTGGCTGCGTCGGACAAAGGATGCGATCGCAATCGTCATAAAAGCGATCCAGATAGCGCTCCACCGGCCCGCGCAGGAAAGACAGGCGATAATAGTCGAGATAGGTTTCGAAGCGGGTATGCAGGCTCGCGACGACCGGGATGCCGAGCGCGCGCGCATGTTTCTGTGCCTGCCGTCCCAGCAGGTCGGGGGCGGAAAGATGCACGATGTCGGGTGCGAATGCCTCGAAATCCTCCCTGACGGCGCGGGGGAAGCCCAGCGCGACGCGATATTCGGGACGCCCGGGGATGCTGATCGAACGGACGGAGCGCACGTCCCCCACCGATTCGAATGCTTTGCGTGGCGCCGTCGGCGAATAGATCCGGACCTCTGCCCGCAGGCGGTGGAGCAGATAGGCGACAAGCCGGTTGAGCGCCTGATTGGCGCCGTCCCGCACGCAATCATAATTGCCGGAAAACAGGGCGACCCGCAGCGGACGGCGCAACGCCTTCGTCAGCGCGAGGCCGGATGTGGGCAAGCGTATCGAACGGGAACGAAGATCGGCGGCATTGTCCATCGCCGATATACGCCCGGCATCATCTGACTATTCCATGGGCAGTCGGGCTTTTGCAGGAAGATGACCGGCTCGACTGTTTTCATTTTCCGCGATTTCCTGACCGGCGATCAGTTCCGATCGGCTGGAAATCGCTCTAGGCTGGGTGGGTGACTCCATGTTCGCCCTTGCTCATGCTGACCGGATTTCAGCATCCATCCCTTGCCATGGTCCGTTCTGTCCCAGGGGGCGATGGATGCTGAAACAGCGCCGCCATGGTGGGGCAGGGCGGCCCCGGCGACGGGTTCGTCTGGCCCTGGCGGTGATTGCCGTCCTTGCCGTCGCGGGCGCGGCCTATTGCCGTTATCTGGGCTATCCCGACGGGCAGCTCTTCACCGTCCTTCCGGCACAATCGCCCCGGCAGGATGGTACGGTCGCGGTCTTCTTCTCCGGTGACATGGGATTCAATACGGGCATGGGGCCGGTCATCGCCGGCCATGTGGCGCGACAGGGCGTTCCGGTGATCGGGGTCAATTCGCTGACAGCCTTTGCCCGCCGCCGCTCGCTGCAGGAAAGCGCGGCTCTGGTGGAGCAGGCGGCACGCCGCGCCCTCTCGCTGCCGGGCGCGCGCAGGCTGGTGCTGGCCGGGCAATCCTTCGGCGCCAATATATTGCTCGCCGGGCTGGAGCGCCTGCCGCCCCGGTTGCGGTCCCGCGTCGCCATGGTCGCGCTGATCGTCCCGGCCGACACCATGCTGTTTCGCGCCACGCCGGGCGGCGTGTTCGACTTCGGCGACGACGGCCCGGCTACTCCCGTCGCCCGGGCACTGGATTGGGCCCCGGTATTGTGCATCCACGGTATCGAGGAAAGCGGGAGCCTCTGCCCCGGCTGGCGCCAGTCCAATGTGCGCGTCATCGGCCTGCCCGGCGGCCATTTCCTGGACGATGATTCGCAGCGGGTGGCGGAAACCCTGCTGCGTGCCTTGCCTGCCGCGCCGCCGAACATTGCCAAAAGTTCAGGCAGCGCAGAGCCTCCCGCAATCTGAATGCGCCTAGGACGGTGATTGATCGGGAAAGGAGAGGGCATATGAGGGTGGGGAGGCTTTGGGCACTGATGGCATTTCTGGCGGCGGCCGCGCCCCTGTCGGCTGCGCCGGTGTCCGCTGCCCACATCCTTGCTCCGCCGCCTGAAGGCATGTGGCTCAGCCCGCACAACAATGTGGCCGTGCGCACCGGCGCCTGCGGGGATCGGCTGTGCGGCTGGATCGTCTGGGCCGACCGCGAGGCGCAGGCCGACGCGCGCGACGGTGGCACCGCTCGGCTGGTCGGCACCGAATTGCTGGAGGATTATCGCGCCGAGGGCGAGGGCCAATGGCGCGGTACTGTGTTCGTCCCCGATCTGGGACGTCGTTTCAGTTCGGAAATCAGCCTGCTTTCACCGGGTCAGTTGCGGGTCAAGGGCTGCATATTGGGTGGCCTCATCTGCAAGTCGCAGCTCTGGACCAGGATTGAACGGTTGCCGGTGCAATGATGATCGCCGTTCGCCGCGCCCGTCTCTGGCTCGTATCTGCTTTCCTGGCGGCGGCTGCATTGCTGCTGTCGACCTCCAACGCCGCCAATCCGGCGCGGGCGGCGGCCGATCCGCTGCCGGGCGCGGCAGGGCCGGTGGTGGAAAGCCAATATGATCTCCCTCCCATGGGCCGGATCATGGTCTATCGGCCGGCGGGCGTGCCCAGCGGAGTCGTGCTGTCGCTGTCGGGCAGCGACGGCTGGGACGATGAAAGCGCTGACGTCGCCCGCGCCCTGTCGGCACGCGGCGCGCTGGTAGCGGGGATTTCGACACCGTCCTTCCTCCAGGCGTTGCAGGCGACGCACCGCTGCATCAATCCCAATTACGGGATCATCGCGCTGGCTCGCGACCTGCAGCACCGGCTGGCCCTGCCCATGTACGACAAGCCGATCCTGATCGGCCGTGGCGAGGGGGCGGCTCTGGCCTATGCGACGCTGGCCGCCGGACCCGATGGCGCGTACAAGGCGGTATTGTCGCAGGATTTTACGCCCCTTCTGAACGGCGGAGGATCCTGGTGCCGGTCCGGCAGCCTGAAGGCCGCGATGATGCGCCAGGGCCGTGGCTTCGCCTTTGCGCCCAGCCGCCGCTTGCCCTCACCCTGGATTGCCCTGGCCGAAGTCCATGCGAGTCCGGCGCTGCGCCGGTTCGTTGCCCACACCGGCAGCGGCACGCTGGTAACGGCGGCAAAGGGGCAGGGGGAACTCGCCCTGCTCTCCCGCATTCGGCCGTTCCTTGCCGCGCAGCCCGTCGACGCGGCTTTGCCCAGCGGGTTGCCGCTCAATATCGTCGCCGATGCCGCCGCGCCCAGGACAGACATGATGGCGGTCCTTTATTCGGGCGACGGCGGCTGGGTCGGGCTGGACAAGGACGTCGCGGGCCAGCTCGCCCGTGGTGGCATCCCGGTCGTCGGCGTCGACAGCCTGTCCTATTTCTGGAGCCAGCGCACGCCCCAGGGGGCTGCCCATGACCTGAGCGCGATCATCCGGGGTTATTCGCGTCACTGGCACCGGCCCCGCATCCTGCTGGTCGGATACAGCTTCGGCGCGGACGTGCTGCCCTATATCGTCGGTGGCCTGCCCGCGGCCCAGCGCGCCCAGGTGCAGCGCCTGTCCTTGATGGGGCTCAGTCCCACCGCCGATTTCCAGTTCCATCTGAGCAGTTGGCTGAACATGGATTCGGATAGCCAATATCCGACCATCCCCGCCATAGAGCGGCTGCGCGGCGTGCCCATGCTGTGCGTGCGCGGAACGCTGGAGAATGACAGCGCCTGCCCCTCCATCCCCGCCGGACTGGCGCAGATGGTGGTGGTGCCCGGCGGCCATCATTTCGATCGCAACGCTCCGCTGCTGGTGAGCCACATGCTGCAGGGGCTGGCGATATGATCGCGCTCGACCGGATCAGGGCGTGGAAGGGACCGCTCATGGTGGTCGCCATGCTGGCGGTGGCGGCGATCGGACTGGCGGCGCTGCACGGCCTCTTGGCGGAAGTGCGGCTGAAGGACATCCGCCATGCGGTGCACATGATCCCGGACTGGCGGCTGGCGTCGGCGCTCGCGCTGACGGCGGTCAGCTATGTGGCGCTCACCTTCTACGATTATGTCGCATTGCGCATCGTCGGGCGACCCCTGCCGTGGCGGACGGCCGCTCTGGCGTCCTTCTGCAGTTACACGCTCAGCCACAATCTCGGCCTTTCGCTGCTGACCGGCGGATCGGCACGCTATCGCATCTACACCGCCGCCGGGCTGGAGGCCGGGGACATAGCGCGCATCATCGCCTCTGCCGGCCTGTCCTTCTGGGGCGGCGTATTCCTGCTGGCGGGCGGTTTGATGCTCGTTCATCCCGCCGACATCGGGTTCGTCGCCGGGGCGGTGGGCATGCCGCTGCAGAGGCTGGCGGGCGGGGCGATCCTGCTGGCCGCTGTGGCGGTCCTGTTCCTGCTTGCCCGCCCCGGCCGCGCCCCGCGCCTGTTCGGCTGGCGGATCGCCCTGCCGACGCAGGGGCAGGCGCTCGCCCAGGTCGGGGTCGCCTGCATCGATCTCGCCGCCGCCAGCGCCGCGCTCTTCATCCTGGTGCCCGGCATCGCCCCGACGTTCTATCCCACGCTGTTCCTGGCCTATGCGCTGGCGATCATCGTCACCCTGGTCAGCCATGTGCCCGGCGGCCTGGGCATATTCGAGGCGGTGATCGTCGCCACCCTGCCCGATGTGGACCGGCCCAGCCTGCTGGCCGCGCTGATCGCCTATCGCCTGATCTATTACCTGATCCCGCTGCTGCTGGGCGTCATCGCCATCGCACTGCATGAAGGCAATGGCTGGCGTCATCCCGTCGGCCGGGTGCTGGGCGGGGCCCAGGCCGCGGCATCGGGCATGGCGCCCCTCATGCTGTCGCTGCTGGTCGCCGTGGGCGGCGTGATCCTGCTGATTTCGGGCGCGTTGCCCGCGATCCAGCAGCGCATGCTCATCGTGACCGGCTGGCTGCCGCTCAGCTTTATCGAGGCGTCCCATTTTGCCGCCAGTATCGTCGGCACGCTGCTGATCCTGCTTGCCTCGGGCCTCTATCGCCGGCTCGATGCGGCTTTCTGGATGACGCGCGCCTTGCTGCTGGCAGGTGCGTTCTTCTCGCTGATCAAGGGGCTCGACTATGAGGAGGCGAGTGCGCTGCTCCTTATCGCCGCGCTGCTGCAATGGACGCGGGGCGCCTTTTACCGCCGCACCAGCTTCATGGCGGAGGCGCTGACCCCTGCCTGGATCGCGACGCTGGCGGTAGCGGTCGGCCTGTCGATCTGGATCGGCTTCTTCGCCTACAAGCATGTCGATTACCAGAACGACCTGTGGTGGCATTTCGGCCCGCACGCCAACGCCGCCCGCTTCCTGCGCGCGGGCCTTGCCAGCGCTGTGCTGGCTGTCGGTGCCGCCTTCTGGCGCATGTTCCGTCCCGCGAACGCACCGCGGCCGATCGATCACCCGTCAACCACGGCCAGCGGCGATGCGCTGCTGCTGGCCGAACGGACAGATGCCCTGCTGGCGACCACCGGGGACAAGCTGTTCCTGACCTCCGCCACCGGACGGGCGTTCGTCATGTACCAGGTGCAGGGGCATAGCTGGATCGTCATGGGCGATCCGGTCGGTGACAAGGCGGAATGGCCCGACCTGCTGTGGCAACTGCGCGAGCGCGCCGATGCCGAACAGGGTCGCCTGCTGCTCTACCAACTGAGCCTGGATGCGCTGCCCCTGGCCATCGACCTGGGCCTCGCCATCGTCAAATATGGCGAGGAGGCCCGCGTCGACCTGCATCATTTCACGCTGGAGGGCGCCGACGCCAAGCCGCTGCGCTATGCCGAGCGCCGCGCCATGCGCGAAGGGGCGACGTTCGAGATTGTGCCCGCATCCGCCGTTCCACCGCTGCTGCCGGAATTGAAGGCGATTTCCGACCAGTGGCTCGCTGCCAAGGGCCATGGCGAAAAGGCCTTCAGCGTCGGTCGTTTCGACCCGGACTATATCGCCGCCTGCAACTGCGCGCTTGTCCGGCAGGAAGGGCGCATCGTCGCCTTCGCCAATATCTGGGAGACCGCCAACCGCCGCGAACTATCGGTCGACCTGATGCGCCACGCGGCGGAGATGCCCTATGGCACGATGGATTTCCTGTTCATCCGCCTGATGCAATGGGGACGAGAGCAGGGCTATGACTGGTTCACCCTGGGCATAGCGCCGCTGTCGGGCATAGAGGCGCGTCGTCTTTCCCCCTTCTGGGCCAAGGCAGGCGCCTTCTTCTTCCGCCATGGCGAAAGCTTCTACGGTTTCGAGGGGCTGCGCGCCTATAAGGACAAATATGCCCCGCGCTGGGAACCGCGCTTCATTGCCGGACCGCGCGGCATCTCCCTCTCCCGGGCGATGATCGATCTGCAGAAGCTGGTGGGCGGCGGTCCGGGGAGTTCCGCGACGCGGACAAGGCGGCGGCTATCCACCGTCCGCGACAGAGAGCAACGCCAACCGGCTGCGGAAGAAGAAGTCGTCTATATGGAATGATCAGGCGCTAGGACAGATCGACATTCAGATGATGACGAGCCGAAAATGGTGGTTTTTCGTGACCCGGCGCGCAGCGTACTTCCAGTAGGTGAGCACCGGAAGCGCGAAAGGCCGCCATTTGCAGGCCGTCAGGGCTGAATGCCGATCCGTCCTAATGATGGTCGTGCCCCTCGGCCAGCGCCTCCAGCACATCGTCGAGGCGCGCGGCATCGCCCAGCGCGATGACCTGGCCGTCGCTGTCATGGGTCAGGGGCTCGCCAGCCCAGTCGCACATGCGCCCGCCCGCGCCCTCGACCACCGGCACCAATGCGGCCAGGTCGTGCAATTTGAGGCCCGCTTCGACCACGATATCGACATGGCCGGACGCGACCAGTCCGTAATTATAGCAATCCCCGCCCCAGACCGTGTCCCGGCATTGTCCCGCCAGCCGGGAAAAATGCTCCCCGGTGCAGCCAGGAAACAGCTGCGGCGCGGTGGAGGCCAGGATCGCCTCTTCCAGGGCGCGGCAGGGGCGCGTCGTCACCGGCTTGCCGTTGAAGGTCGTCGGCTGCCCCATCATCCCGGCCCAACGCTCGCCGGCGATGGGCTGGTCGATGATGCCGACGGTGGGCCAGCCCGCCTGGGTCAGCGCGATCAGCGTGCCAAAGATCGGTCGCCCCGCAATGAAGCTGCGCGTGCCGTCGATCGGATCGAGAATCCACACCCGCTCCGCATCCTCGCGGACCGCGCCATATTCTTCCCCGATGATACCGTCCTGCGGCCGTTCCTTCTCCAGGATCGCGCGGATCGCAGCTTCCGCCGCCCGGTCCGCCTCCGTCACGGGGGACTGGTCGGATTTGAATTCCATGTCGTAGCGCGCGCGGAAAAAAGGGCGGATCGCCGTGCGGGCGGCGTCGGCAAGGCGGTTGGCAAGGGTCAGGTCGTCGCGGGTCGTCATGCTGCCCGCCTAGAGCATTTTGTCGCCCGGCGGAACGGTCGACGGCCGGAAAATGCGCAAACATATGTCGCGATGCGCGCGCCAAGAGGATAGGTTGGGCCTTCCTCGATCCTTGAAGGAGGGATGTGATGCCCGGTTCTCCCGTCATCCCCGGCCTGCGCTATGCCGATGCGCCCGCCGCCATCCGTTTTCTCTGCCAGGCATTCGGTTTCGAAGTGCAGGCCAGCTATGAGGATGCGGACGATCCGCACATCATTCACCACGCCCAGCTGGTGCTGGGGGAGGGCATGGTGATGCTGGGCAGCGCTCGCGACGGCGAGGCGGAGTCGCTCTATCGCTGGACCACGCCCAGGGAATTGGGCGGCGTCACCACCTGCATCTATGTGATCGTGCCCGATGCCGACGCCCATTGCCTCCACGCCCGGAACGAAGGCGCCGTGGTGGTGACCGAGCCGCATGACAATGACGGCTATCCCGGACGCGGCTATGAAGCGCTGGACCCGGAAGGCAATATCTGGAGCTTCGGCACCTACGATCCCTGGACGCATTCCGCATAGGGGGGTCGACCTGGTTGAATCAGATCGCGGCTCCAGATTCCTTGTTTTCCGCGATTTCCTGACCGGCGATCGGTTCCGATCACTTGGAAATCGCCCTAAACTTCCCCCGTTTCGCGCCGTCCTACGCCTTCGACATGTCTTGAAGGAGTTGCAGGTGGCGCTGGTCGGCTGGATTGTGAGTTTCATGGCCCTGTTCGGGGGGCTGGCGCTGTGGCAGGATATGCCGGCCGACGGTTCGCCCGCATTGGCGAACATCCTGTTCATGCTGGCTCTGCTGACCTGCCCCTGGCTGTGGCGCGACAAGCCGCTGGGCATATCGCTCAGCCAGCGCATCTTCCTGGCCATGGCGCTGGTGTGCAGCCTGCCGCTGCTGCTGTTTCCGCGCAATTGAGCAAAGTCGCGCCGCCCGATTTCCACGAACAGGCCAAAAAAAAGCCGCCGATGATCCATCGGCGGCTTTTTTTGGTCCTTTGAAACGATCTCAGTCGAACAGGCTGGAAACCGAGCTTTCGTCCGCGATGCGCTTGATCGCCTCGCCCAGCAGGGGTGCGATCGGCAGATGACGGATGCTCTTGGCGCCGCAGACCGCATCGGTGCCCTGGATCGAGTCGGTGATGATCAGTTCCTTGAGTTCCGACGCCTCGACCCGAGCCACCGCGCCGCCTGACAGCACGCCATGGCTGACATATGCGACCACATCCTCGGCCCCTGCCGCCTTGAGCGCGCCCGCCGCATTGCAGAGTGTCCCCGCCGAATCGACGATGTCGTCGATCAGCACGCAGAAGCGCCCCTTCACGTCGCCGATGATGTTCATCACTTCCGATTCGCCGGCGCGCTCGCGGCGCTTGTCGACGATGGCGAGGGGGGCGTTATCCAGCCGCTTGGCAAGGGCGCGGGCGCGCACCACGCCACCCACGTCCGGCGACACGACCATCAGGTTGCGGTCGCCGAAGCGCGCCTGGATGTCGGCCGACATGACCGGCGCACCGAACAGATTGTCGGTCGGGATATCGAAAAAGCCCTGGATCTGTCCGGCGTGGAGATCCACCGACAGGACACGGTTGGCGCCCGCCGTGGTGATGAGATTGGCGACCAGCTTGGCCGAGATCGGCGTGCGCGGGCCGGGCTTCCGGTCCTGCCGGGCATAGCCGAAATAGGGGACGACCGCCGTGATTCGCTTGGCCGATGCGCGTTTCAGCGCATCGATCATGATCAGCAGCTCCATCAGATTGTCGTTCGTCGGATAGCTGGTCGACTGGATAACGAACACGTCCTCGCCGCGGACATTCTCATGAATTTCCACGAAAACCTCTTCGTCGGCGAAGCGGCGGACGCTGGCGTCGGTCAGGGGAATCTCGATATAGTCGGCGATGGCGGCCGCGAGCGGCTTGTTGGAATTGCCGGTCATGAGCTTCATGGCCAAACCCCCGTGACAAAATGGTGACGCTGTCGGAACGCGGCCCCTTTAGCGGCGGAGGCCCGTCCTGAAAAGGCGCTTTTGCGCGCCGTCGCAAAATGCTCTAGGGCCGCGCGCATGACCGACAAACTCGTGATAGCCCTGGCCCAGATGACGCAATCGGTGGGCGACCTGTCCGCCAATGCCGATGCGATGCTGGAATGGCGGGCGCGGGCCATGGGCGCCGACCTGATCGTTTATCCCGAATTGCAACTGATCGGCTATCCGCCCGAGGATCTTGTGCTGAAGCCGGCGCTGGTGGAGCGCGCCAATCACGAGCTGGATCGGTTGGCGCAGGCGACCGCCGATGGCGGCCCGGCCATGCTCGTCGGCACGGTCGTGGCGTCGCAGGGCGTCCTGTTCAACGTCGTCGCCCTGCTGGAAAATGGCGCGGTTACCGCCATTCGGCAGAAGCGGGAGCTGCCCAATTATGGGACGTTCGACGAAAAGCGCCTGTTTGCGCCCGGCCCGTTGCCCGCACCCATCGATTTCCGGGGCGTCCGGATCGGCGTCCCGATCTGCGAAGACATCTGGTTCCCCTTCGTCACCGCCCATTTGCGGGCCGAAGGCGCCGAAATCCTGATCAGCCCCAACGGATCGCCGTTCGAGGTGGACAAGGACGACCGCCGCATCAACGCCGTCGCCGGCACGCGGGTCCGCGAAACCGGCCTGCCACTCGTCTATCTGAACCGCGTCGGCGGGCAGGACGAACTGGTGTTCGATGGCGCCTCCTTCGTGATGAACGGCGACCTCAGCCTGGCGCAGCAGCTTCCCGACTGGGAAGAGGCGCTGGTCCTGACGCACTGGGAAAAATGGGATGGCCAGTGGGTCTGCCTTCCCGGTGAGCGCCATGTGCTCGATGATCGTCCTGCCGATATCTACAACGCCATGGTCCTGGGCCTGCGCGACTATGTGAACAGGAATCGCTTTCCCGGAGTGGTGCTCGGCCTGTCGGGCGGCATTGATTCGGCCTTGTCCGCCGCCGTCGCGGTCGATGCGCTGGGCGCCGACCGGGTCTGGTGCGTGATGATGCCCTCGCGCTTCACCAGCCGGGAAAGCCTCGACGATGCCATCGAATGCGCCCGCCTGCTGGGCGTCCGCTACGACAGCATTCCGATCGAACCGGCGGTCGCAGCCTTTGATTCCATGCTGGCCGACGTCTTCGCCGGTCGCCAGCGCGACCTGACGGAAGAAAATATCCAGTCCCGGATCCGCGGCGTGACGCTGATGGGCCTGTCCAACAAATTCGGCCATATGCTGCTCACCACCGGCAACAAGAGCGAGATGTCGGTCGGTTACGCCACCATCTATGGCGACATGGCGGGCGGCTATTCCGTGTTGAAGGACGCCTACAAGACGACGGTGTTCGACTTGAGCCGCTGGCGGAACGGGAATGTCCCGTCGCTGGGCGAGGCGTTCGGCCCCATCGGCCCCGTCATGCCGGAACGCGTCATTACCAAGCCGCCCAGCGCCGAACTGCGCGACAACCAGAAGGACGAGGACAGCCTGCCCCCTTATGAGGTGCTGGACCCCATACTCTATGGCCTGGTGGAGGAGGAACTGTCGGCCGAGCAACTGGTCGCTCGCGGATTCGAACGCGACACCATCGCCCGTATCGAGCGGCTGCTTTATGTCGCGGAATATAAGCGCCGCCAGTCGCCGCCCGGCGTGAAGCTCGGCATCCGCAATTTCGGCCGCGACCGCCGCTATCCGATCACCAACGCCTTCCGAACGCTGTAAACCGCATGACAGTCATCACCCGTTTCGCGCCGTCCCCCACCGGCAACCTCCACGTCGGCAATATCCGCGCTGCGCTGCACAACTGGCTGTTCGCGCGGAAGAATGGCGGCCGGTTCCTGCTGCGCCTCGACGACACCGATGTTGAGCGTTCGCGGCCCGAATATGCCGACGGCATCAAGGCTGACCTGAGCTGGCTGGGCCTCCATTGGGACGGGGAGGAGAGGCAGTCCGATCGCTTCGCCCTCTATGAAGAGAAGTTCGAAGCGCTCAAGGCGTCGGGCCATGTCTATCCGGCCTATGAAAGCGCGCAGGAACTGGATCTGCGCCGCAAAGTGCTGCTGGGCCGCGGCCTCCCGCCGGTCTATGATCGGGCGGCGCTGTCGCTCGATGCCGGCCAGATCGCCGCCTATGAAGCCGAAGGGCGCCGCCCGCATTGGCGCTTCAGGCTGGACCATGACCTGCCCATCGCCTGGACCGACCTGATCCGCGGCGACCAGCGCTTCGACCCGAAGCTGCTGTCCGATCCCGTGATCCGCCGCGCCGATGGAAGCTGGCTCTACATGCTCCCGTCGGTGATCGACGACATCGCCATGGGCGTCACCCATGTTCTGCGCGGCGAGGACCATGTGTCCAACACCGCGACCCAGATCCAGATGTTCGCCGCCCTGGGCGCGCCACTGCCCGCCTTCGCCCATGAAGCGCTGCTGACGGGCAGTGAGGGCAAGCTCTCCAAACGCCTGGGATCGCTCGGCGTCGCGCATTTTCGCGAGGTGGGCCTTGAACCGATGGCCGTCGCCTCCCTGCTGGCGCGGCTGGGCAGTTCCATGCCGGTGGAACCCTTTACCGACCTGCAGCCGTTGATCGACAGCTTCGACTTCGCTCATTTCGGCCGCGCGCCGGCGCGCTTCGATGAAGGGGAATTGGCGTCCCTCAATCAGAAGATCGTCCACCTGCTGCCCTATGCCGCCGTCGCCGATCGCCTGCCCCAGGGGATGGACGAAGCGGCCTGGGATGCCATCCGACCCAATCTGGAAACGTTGGCGGGGGCGGCCGACTGGTGGCGGATCGTCACTGGCCCGATCGATGCGCCGGCCCCGATGGACGAAGATCGCGATTTCCTTGTCCTTGCGCATGCCCGGCTGGCCGAGGCGAGCTTTGACGCCGCCGTCTGGCGGACCCTGACCGAAGCGCTGAAGGCCGAAACGGGCCGCAAGGGCAAGGCGCTGTTCCTGCCGCTGCGCCGCGCGTTGACGGGACTGGACCATGGACCGGACATGGGCCAGCTGCTGCCGCTGATCGGGCGGGAGGCAGCCTTGTCGCGTTTGGCGGCCTGAAGGGGCTATTCAGCCGGTGCTAGGCTTGCCACCAGGCCGCCATCATCCGCCGGCCGAAAACCTCAGCGCCGCATAAGCTCCAGCGCGCGACCGACGGCCAAAATCCCTTCCGGCGCGGCCGCGAAGCCCATATGGGTGCAATCGACCTCCATAGCCCGGTCCCGCTCGCCCACGCGCCCCCTGGCGCATTCCGGCAGGATCACGCCGTCTCGTCGGGACCAGAGCGCAACCGTCGGCACGGGCGGCTTCTCCTCGCGCCGGCAGGTGAAGGGCGGCCGGTCGACCGGGAAGCCGGAAACAAGTTGATAGAGGCGCCATGCATGATTGGCGCGCGGATCGCCCGAAAAGGGCGTGCCCATCGTCACCACGCCGTTCACCTTGTCCGTGGCATATTTGGCATATTCCCGCGCGAACAGCCCGCCCAGGCTCCAGCCCACCAGCGTCACGGGTGTTCCGCTCGCCCGCCTTATCGCTTCCACCCGGCGATCAATCTGTTCCAGACTGTCCGGCCTGGGCCCGAAATTGCGGCCCATGCCCCAGCCATGCGCCATGAAGCCCGCCGCGTTCAGCACGGCGCGCAAGGGCTCCATTCGCTGCTCGCTGGCGAGCAGGCCGGGGATCAGCAGGATTTGCCGTCCATCGCCACGGATCGCCTGCGCCAGTTCAGATGCTTGCGCGCGCGTACGCGCCAGATCGAAGGGAACCGACGCATTGCCCAACAGGTGCTGGAGGGAGGGCCGCTCGGCCGCGCGGGGACCGCTGGCCAAACGGCTCTTCCAGAAACTGGCAATGGCGTCGGCGTAGGGCGGCACGAAAATATCTTCCTTTTCCCAGCAGGAAAAATGACATTCTCATGACACGGGCTCCCAAGTCCATGGACATTCGTCCACAGGCATGAACGGTTCGCCGTTTGTGACAGTGCCTTTTGGGGGAAGGATCAGGGCGCCAGCGGCGACGTCTGCGCTACTGCCCCGCCATCGGCCGCCCGCAACTGGCGCGGCTCCAATATGGCGGCGGTCTCGATCAGGTCCAGAGCTCGCCGTGCTTCCATGTAGCGGCGCGCATATTGCATCCAGCCGCCGGCCGCGGCGCGTCCCGGCATCTGCTCCACCTCCGCCAGTGCCGCGTTCACGCGTGCGCCGTCCAGATAGCGGAGTGCCCGGTCCAGCGCTGCCTGCGGCCGGGGAGAGGGCGTGGACGCCCGGTGAATGGTGATGATCTCCCGCGCCTCATGTTCCAGCGCTTCCCACCAGCTTGCGTTCGCGGGGGGGACGGTGACCTGATCGGCGAGGGCGGTCAGCCCGGCGCGCAGATCGGGCAGCGTCACCGGTTCCCGCGCCGCGTTGATGATCGTCGCGACGGCACGCGGCTGCGCCTGTCCAAAACGCAGGCGCAACTGACCCTCGATATAGCCGAGCGGCGCCCCGCTATCCAGCGCCCGGCGGGCCGCGAAGGCGACCAGCAAACCCTCTGCCCGGGCCGCATTGCCCGATGCTGCCTGCGCTTCCACCGTGATGCGGTTGAGCCGTTCCTCAAGCTGCACGACCCGTGCGTCCAGCATCTGCCCGGCATCGGTGGAGAGCGGGCGCATCGGTACACCCGGCGCGATGGTATTCAGCAGGGGATCGCTTTGCATGGACGCTTGCTGCGGCGCATTCCATCGCTGGATGCGCGGCAGGGCGAGAACGGTCAGCACGACCCCGATGGCAAAGGCAAGCAAGACCAGCAGCACCAGCAGCCAGGATCCACGCCGCGCGGGGCGCGTTGCCGCCGCATCGCCGGGCGGGCCATCCGTGTCGCTCATCAAGGGCTTTTCTTCCATATGCAGCGGATCATTCGCACAATCGGACGGCGAGGGCCAGCATCCTCTCATCATCAGGCTTTTCCGGAGCCTGGGCGCTGGCCCAGCCGGTGCCGCAAGCCGCCAGCGCGGCGGGGCTGATCGCGATCAGGTGCAGGAACGCGCGCTGCCCCGGCCCGACATGCCGCGCCAGCAGCTCGCCGGCGCGAGGAGAGTGGACCAGCAGGATGCTGTCAGCCTCCAGGTGTTCCGCCAGCCCGTCATCACCGGTCCGCAGCATTTCATAAACGACGACCCGCTCGATCCGTAGCGCGCCCGCATCGATCGGCGCCACCGTCCGTCCGGCCAGGTGCAGCACATGGCCATGGCCGTCCGCCGCGATCCGCCGCGCAATGGCGGTGCCGTCGCCGTTCCCCGCGACAATCCGGGCGAAACCCGCTTCCTCCAGCGTCTTCGCCGTCGCCCGGCCGACCGCATAAGCGGGCAGGTTCCGATAAAGCGCCAATGACGGCCCCGCCAACCGGACCGCATTGGCGCTGGTCAGCAACAGGGCGTCGAACCTTTCCGGGGCCGGGGCGTCCCATTGCAGCGCCTGGGGCACGAACAGCGGAAAGATGCGGGTTTCAAGTCCCAGTTCCGCCGCCCGTTCCGCCGTCCTGCCCGCCCCCGGTTCGGGCCGCAGGATGACGACTCGCCTCACGCTTCGAACAGTGCGCGAAGCGCGGGACTGGCGCGATCCAGCAGGCCGCGTCCCATATCCCCGGCCGCGGCGGCGTCGCCCCGGCTGATCCGCAGCGAATCGCTGACCGTCTCCCGCCCGTCGGGGCTGATGATCTCGGCCCGCAGATGGATCTGCCCATCCTCCAGCCGCGCCAGCGCCGCGATCGGCGAATGGCATGTACCGCCCAGCCCGGCCAGCACCGCGCGCTCCGCCATTACGCAATCGAAGGTGTCGGCGTCGCTGATCGCCGCCAGCAGTTCCAGCATCGCTTCATTGGTGCTCAGCGTCTCCACGCCCACGGCGCCCTGGGACGGCGCGGGCAGCATGACCTCGACAGGGATGGTGACGCCCACATCGCCCTGGTCCAGTCGGTCCAGCCCGGCCGCCGCCAACAGGGTCGCGTGCGCCTCTCCTCTTTCCAGCTTGGCCAGTCGGGTGGCGACATTGCCGCGGAACAGGATGACCTCCGCGTCGGGGCGAAGCCGCTTGACCTGCGCCGCCCTGCGGGGGGAACTGGTGCCCACCACCGGCCTTTCCGGGAGCGCCGCGAAACTCTCCGCGCCCACCAGCCGGTCGCGCACGTCGGCGCGGGGCAGCATGGCGGCGATCCGGATTTCGGCGGGGCGGATGGTTTCCACATCCTTCATCGAATGCACCGCGAAATCGATCTCGCCGCTGGTCAGCGCGCGGTCCAGCTCCTTGGTCCACAGCGCCTTGCCCCCGATCTCCGCAAGCGCCCGGTCCTGGATCCGGTCACCGCTGGTCTGCACCACGACGATCTCGATCGCGCCTTCATCCCAGCCATGATGGGCGCGCAGCGCCGCCATCGTCATATGCGCCTGCGCCAGCGCAAGCGGGGAACCGCGCGTGCCGAGGCGCAGGGGCGTGTGGGGTGGACGGGAAGGCTTTTGCATGATCCCGCTTGCTCTAATGACCACGGGCATTAGATGGAAGCGGCAATGACGATCATCCTGGGCCTGGAATCAAGCTGCGACGAAACTGCGGCGGCGCTGGTGACGGGGGAGGGCAGGATACTGGCCCACCGCCTCGCCACGCAGGAGGAGGCGCATCGCCCCTATGGCGGCGTCGTCCCCGAAATCGCTGCCCGCGCCCATGTCGAAGTGCTTTCGCCCTTGATAGAGGCGGCGCTCAAGGACGCCGACCTCACCCTCGCCGATGTGGACGTGATCGCCGCCACGGCCGGTCCCGGCCTGATCGGCGGCGTGATGGTCGGCCTCGTCACCGGCAAGGCGCTTGCCCATGCCGCCGGCAAGCCCCTGATCGCGGTCAACCACCTCGAAGGCCATGCCCTTTCGCCGCGCCTGGCCGATCCGACGCTGCAATTCCCCTATCTGCTGCTGCTGGTGTCGGGCGGCCATTGCCAGTTGCTGCATGTGCGCGGGCCGGGCGATTATGCCCGCCTCGCCACGACCATAGATGATGCGAGCGGAGAGGCCTTCGACAAGACGGCGAAGCTGCTTGGCCTGGGCTATCCCGGCGGCCCGGCGGTCGAGAAGGCCGCCGCCGCGGGCAATCCGAAAGCCGTCCCCCTGCCGCGCCCGCTGGTTGGCACGGTCGAGCCGCATTTTTCCTTCGCCGGCCTCAAAAGCGCGGTCATGCGCGCCGCCCAGTCCGGTCAATATTCGACCGGGGACGTTGCGGCCAGCTTCCAGCAAGCCGTCATCGATTGCCTGGTCGACCGCACGGAGCGGCAGTTGGCCGGCCTTCACGACATCACCGCCCTCGTCGTCGCGGGGGGCGTCGCCGCCAACCAGTCGATCCGCGCCGCGCTGGAAGCACTGGCCGCCCGGCACGACCTGCCCTTCGTCGCGCCGCCGCTCTGGCTCTGCACGGACAATGCGGCGATGATCGCCTGGGCCGGGGCGGAACGCTATGCGGTGGGGCTGATCGACGATCTCACCGTTCCGGCGCGCCCGCGCTGGCCGCTGGACCCCGGCGCGGAAAAGGCGCGCGGCGCAGGAGTGAAAGCATGAACGCCCCCTCCCTGAAAGCAGGTGTGATAGGCGCCGGCGCCTGGGGCACCGCGCTTGCCCAGACGCTGGCGGCGGACGGCCAGCATGTCCGGCTTTGGGCGCTGGAATCCGAAGTGGTGGCGGCGGTCAATGGAGAACGCCAGAACCCGCTCTATCTGCCCGCCATCCCGCTCAGCGCCTCGATCGAGGCGACCGGCGACATGGCCGCCATGGCCGACCGCGACCTGTTGCTGATCGTCAGCCCTGCCCAGCATCTGCGCGCCGTCGTGGCGCAGGCGCCGGCGGGCACGCCGCTCATCCTCTGTTCCAAGGGGATCGAGGCGGGGACCAGCCTGCTGATGTCCGAAGTGGCGAGAGAAGCGCAGCCGACCTCGCCCATCGCCGTCCTTTCGGGGCCGACCTTCGCCCATGAAGTCGCGAAGGGCCTGCCGACCGCGATCACGCTGGCCTGTGCCGACGCCGGTCTCGCCGCGACGATTGCCGCCCGCATCGCGCGGCCGGCCTTTCGCCCCTATCTGTCGGACGATGTCGTCGGCGCGGAGATCGGCGGCGCGGTGAAGAACGTGCTCGCGATCGCCTGCGGCGTTGCGGAGGGCGCGGGCCTGGGCCTCAACGCCCGCGCCTCGCTGATCAGCCGGGGATTTGCCGAGATGACCCGCTTCGGCCTGGCCAGGGGCGCGCGCGCCGAGACACTGGCGGGTCTGTCCGGGCTGGGCGATCTCGTCCTTACCTGTTCCTCGACCAACAGCCGCAACTTCTCGCTCGGCAAGGGGCTGGGGGAGGGGCAGGCGGCCGCGGCCCTGCTCGCCAACCGCCGGACCGTCGCGGAAGGGGCCTTTACCGCGCCCGTGCTGCGCGAGGCCGCTCGCGCCGCCCATGTCGAAATGCCCGTGGTCGAGGCGGTCTGCGCCCTTCTGGAAGACGCGGCGCCGCTTGCCCAGGTGATGGATGCGTTGCTCGCCCGCCCGCTGCGCGCCGAATAAATTCATCGCCCCATCATCATTTATTGCTACAGTCCGGCTCCACAAGATGACGCAACGGTCTTGAGTTCACAGGGGGATCATAGGTTTTTGGCGGCTGAAGAGGCCTCTCCGGCGCAGCAGGATGATATTGCGGCGCTCGCCAAGGGTGGACGGACCAATGTGTTCGGTTTCCTGCTCCGCCTTGCGGCGCGCCTGCCGTTCCTGTTCATCGCCGGGCGCTGGTATGGGGCCGATGCTCTGGGCCGCTTCGCCTATGCGGTGCTGGTGGTGGAATTCATCGCCCAGCTCGCGACGCTGGGCCTGAAGCGCGGCCTCGCGGGCGCGCTGACCCAGACCCGGCGGCCGCACAGCCATGTCGTGACCGACGCCATGGTGGTGACGTTGATCGCTTCCCTCATGGGCAGCGCGATCCTGGTCGCCATTCCCCAGGCCATGTTCCCGAACAGCGGCATCAACGGCCTCGACCGGCTGCTCGCCCTGATCGTGATCGCCGTCGCGGGGTCCGACGTGGCGCTGGCCGCCTGCGCCTACCGCTTCGACATTGGCGCCACGGTGCGCGCGCGATCGATCATAGAGCCGTGGGCGATCAGCATCGGCGCCTTTGCCTTTGCCTTCTATTCGACCCGCGACGGCCTGATCCTCTCCTACGTCCTCTCGATGGTGTCGGCGCTCGTCGCCTCCATCATCCCGATGACCCGCCATTATGGCATCCCCTATGGCTGGCGCCCCGATGTCGGCAGGCTTTGGCGCCTCGCCCGCCGCAATCTCCCGCTGGCGGCCGCGGACGGCGTGGAATGGGGGTCGCGCCGGCTCGACATGGCGATCCTTGGCCTGTTCGTCAGTCCGGCGGTCGTCGGCATCTATTATGTCGCCCAGCAGGTCGCATCCCTGCCCCAGAAACTGAAGACCAGCTTCGACCCGATCCTCGGCCCCGTCATCACGCGCAATCTTTCGGAGGGCAATCTGACCGCCATAGCCAGGCAGGTGAGCCAGGTGGGCTTCTGGATCATCGCGGCGCAGGCGGGCATCGCGCTCGCGCTGGGCATTCCGGGTGAAGCGGTCATGGGTCTTGTCGGACCCCATTTCGTCGGCGGAACCGGCGCGCTCGCCTTCCTGCTGCTGGCCGAAGTCGTGGCGGCGACCGCCGTCGTCAGCGAATCGGCGCTGGTCTATATTGCGCGCCATCGCAATCTGATGATCTCGCTGCTGATGATCGGCCTGCAGGCGGCGCTCAGCTTCGCCCTGATCTTCGCCGCGCGGCGCCTGGGCCTGAGCGACATGGCCGTCGCCGCCGCCCCTGCGCTGGCGCTCAGCATCGCGCTTGGCGCCAGCGCGCTGGTCAAGGCGCGCCTGCTGTCAAGGCTGCTGGGCGCGAAGGTCAATGCCTGGCGCTGGCCGCTGCTCAGCGCTTCCGGCGTAGCCTGCATCGTCGGCGCGGCTTTCGTCGCGCTGCCGCCTCATTTCGAATGGATGGAACTGGTCTTCGGCGTCTTCACTATTCTTGGCGTCTATGGCCTGGTCATCTGGCGCTGGGGTTTCGGCCCCGATGACCGCGCACTGTTCCGGAAGCAGAAGGCCGCCTGAATCGACCGCCTCGTGCTCCTGCCTGCGCAGGAGCACGTCCCGCATCCTCAGCCCAGCGTCTTTGCCCGGATCGCCTTCAGATCCTCCTCCGGCCGCGCACCCCAGTGGGAGATCACTTCAGCCGCCGCCGCAGCGCCCAGCTTCAGGCATTGGTCGACATCCAGCCCCTCCAGATGGCCCGCCAGGAAACCTGCCGCGAACAGGTCGCCCGCACCGGTCGTGTCGATCACTTCCGCAACCGGCGCGGCATGCGCCTCGTACCGCGTGCCGTCGACCACGGCGATCGCGCCCTTCTCGCTGCGCGTGGAGACCAGCACCGGAACTTTCGCGGCCACGGCCGCCACGGCGGCTTCGAAATCGTGCAGCCCCGCCAATGACTGGATCTCGCCTTCATTGGAGAAGAGAATGTCGATGAGCCCTTGATCGATCAATTCGATGAAGTCGGCGCGATGACGGTCGATCACGAAATTGTCCGACAGGGTGAAGGCGACCTTCCGCCCCGCGCCCCGCGCGGCGTCGATGGCCGCCCGCATCGCCGCGCGCGGCTGCTCCGGATCCCAGAGATAGCCTTCCAGATAGAGGATCGAGGCGGAACGGATAAGGTCGAGGTCCAGCGCGGCTTCCGGCAGGAATTGCGATGCGCCCAGAAAGGTGTTCATCGTTCGCTGCGCGTCGGGCGTCACCAGGATCAGGCAGCGCGCCGTCGGCACGTCCCCCTGCATCGTCGGCGTGTCATAACGGATGCCCAGCGCGCGCACGTCATGGGAGAAGACGGCGCCGAGCTGATCGTCATTGACCTGTCCGATGAAGCCGCATTTCTTGCCGAACGCGGCCAGGCCCGCCAGCGTGTTCGCCGCAGATCCGCCGCTGATCTCCTTGCCCGCGCCCATGTCGGCATACAGGCTCTCCGCCGTCTCCGCGTCGATCAGCTGCATGCCGCCCTTGGTCAGCGCATGTTCGGCCAGGAAAGCGTCGTCGCTCCGGGCAAGCACGTCGACAATGGCATTGCCGATGGCGACAACATCAAGCGTGGGGGCAGCAGCAGTCACGCAAAATCCTTCGTGAATGAGGGGGAAAATCCCGCCGTCTCTACCGATCCGGGGCGTGGCGCGCAACGGCGCTGATTGACGCTGGGCGCAGAGGCGGGAATAGCTGTGCCATGGTCCTTGCCGCCGTCCTCCGCGCCTGCCCCTCGATCGTCCATGGCGCCGCACTTCGCCTGCTGGTCAAATCGCTGCTGCTGACCCTGCTGATCTTCGCGCTTCTCGCCGCCGCATTGGGGGCGGGCGTTCACGCGCTCCGCCAGCATCAAGGCTGGATGCCGGGCGTGGGCTGGGGCGGGCTGGCGGAGGCGACCGCGACCGCGCTGATCGTGATCGCCGCCGGCTGGCTGCTGTTCCGCGCCACCGCCATGGCGATCATGAGCCTGTTTGCCGACGACATCGTCATTGCCATCGAACGGGACAGTTATCCGGCGGCGGCGGCCCGCGCCCGGCCGGTCGGCTGGGGCCGCAGCCTTCGGCTCGCCCTGCGCTCCATCCTGCGGACTGTCGGCTGGAACCTGTTCGCTTTGCCGGCCTATCTGCTACTGCTGGTGACGGGCGTCGGCACGCTGGGCCTGTTCCTGGTCCTGAACGCCGCCCTGCTGGGCCGTGACATGGCCGACATGGTCGAGCCGCGCCATCCCGACCTGCCGCCTATCCCGCGTGGCGGCCGGTGGCTGATGGGCCTCGCTTCGGCGCTGATCTTCCTCGTGCCGGTGCTCAACCTGCTTGCGCCGATCTGGAGCGCCGCTATGGCGGTCCACATGCTGCACGGTGCCCGAAGGAACATGCCATGACCCGTCCTCATCCGGCGCTCGTCCTGGCTTCGCTCTTGACCCTCGCCGCCTGCGGAGGGGTGGTGCCGCCGCCTGCGGCCCAGATCACCCGCCCGCCTGTCGGTCCGCCGGCCAGCGCCTTCACCCGTCCCGGTCCGCTGATCGGGTCGGACGCGAAGCAGCTCATGCACCTGTTCGGCCAACCCCGGCTCGACATTCGCGGAAGCACCATGCGCAAGCTGCAATTCGCCAATGGCCGCTGCGTGCTCGATGCCTATCTGTACCTTCCGCCACAGGGAAAAGAGCCGCTCGTCACCCATGTCGATGCCCGCACGCTGACCGGCACGGATGTCGATCCGGCGAGTTGCTCGGCCGCGCTGCAGGGCAAATAGCGCATCCGCCTGGCGCACCCGGAGCAGCTTTCCAGCTATTCCCGCTCCAGCCGCTCGATCGCCCAGCGCGCCGCCTCCGCGACGACGGCATCCTCATCTTCGGTCAGCGGACGCAGCCGCCCGATCAATCCCCTGTCACCGCTGTTGCCCGCCGCGATGGCGGCATTGCGCACCATTCGGTTGCGTCCGATCCGCTTGATCGGGGAGCCTGCGAATATCTCGCGAAAGCCCGCATCGTCCAATGCCAGCAGGTCGCCCAGTTCCGGCGCCGCCAGTTCCGCCCGCCCGACAAAGGCGCGGTTCGCGGCCGCGACCTCCGCGAACTTGTTCCACGGGCAGACGGCCAGGCAATCGTCGCAGCCATAGATGCGGTTGCCGATCCCGGCGCGCAACGCCTCCGGGATCGGGCCCTTATGCTCGATGGTGAGATAGGAGATGCACCGTCGCGCATCGACGACATAAGGCGCCGGGAAGGCGTCGGTCGGGCACGCCGCCTGGCAGGCGGTGCAACTGCCGCAATGGTCCTTTTCCGGCATGTCGGGTGCCAGCGCGATCTCGCTGTAGATTGCCCCCAGGAACAGCCAGCTTCCATGCGTCCTGCTGACCAGATTGCTGTGCTTCCCCTGCCAGCCCAGGCCAGCCGCTTCCGCCAGCGGTTTTTCCATGACCGGGGCCGTATCCACAAAGACCTTGAGCGCGCCCGGCTGCTGCTCCACCAGCCAGCGGGCGAGGGCCTTCAGCCCCTTCTTGACCACGTCATGATAGTCGCGCCCCTGGGCATAGACGGAAATACGGCCGCGATCACGCACATCGGCCAGCGCCAGAGGATCGCGCCCCGGCGCATAGCTCATGCCCAGCATGATGACGCTTCGCACGTCCGGCCACAGCGCCTGCGGCGATCCGCGCTGTCCGGCGCGCTCCGCCATCCACAGCATGTCGCCATGATGGCCGGCATCCAGCCATTGCCGCAGCCTTTCGGCCGAACGCGGCGCGGCATCGGCCGGCGCGATGGCGCAGGCGGCAAAGCCCAGCCGCAGCGCTTCGGCCTTCAGCCGCTGTTCCAAGGTTTCATTTTGCGTTGGCATGCGATGCGATTATCAGAGGCCGATGATCGGGGCTCCTCAACCGACCTATGCCGTTGAAGGCCATGGTCTTGTCAAGACATTCGGCGATTTCCGGGCGGTGGACGGTATCGACGTCGCCGTGCCTGCCGGGTCGATCTACGGCATCCTTGGCCCCAATGGCGCGGGCAAGACAACGATGCTGCGCACCCTGCTCGGCATTATCGATCCTGATGAAGGGCATCGCAGCCTGCTGGGCGACAGCGCGCCGCTGCGCCAGGCGCGCAATGTCGGCTATCTGCCGGAGGAGCGCGGCCTTTACCCCTCGATGAAGGCCTTCGAAGCCGTTGCCTTCATGGGCGCGCTGCGCGGGCTGCCGCTGAAGATCGGCCGGGAGCGGGCCCGATCCATGTTGGCGGATTATGGCATGGGCGCCTCGGCGGACAAGCCGATCCGCCAATTGTCGAAGGGCATGGCCCAGACCGTGCAGCTTTTCGGCACGATCGTCCACGAACCGCGCCTGATCGTGCTGGACGAGCCTTTTTCGGGCCTGGACGCCTTCAACCAGGGCAAGCTGGAGGTGCTGATCCGGGATCAGGCCCGGCGCGGCGTCACGGTGCTGTTCTCCACCCATGTCATCGCCCATGCCGAACGGCTGTGCGAACGCGTCGCCATCGTCGCGGGCGGGCGCATCCGTTTCGAAGGCACGGTGGACGATGCCCGCAACCGGTTGCGACCGCAGGTGCGCCTGCGCACCCGCGCCAGCGACGGCGGCTGGCGTCGCGCCTTGCCCGCAGAAACGCTGGCGCAGGACGGCACATGGCATTTCCCCTTGCCGCTGGGGGGTATTGAACCGCTGCTCCGCGCCCTGCTGGACGGCAATGCCGGGATCGAAAGCCTGTCGATCGAGCGCCCCGGCCTGCACGACGCCTTCGTCGCCATTGCAGGCGAGGCGGCAGCCCGGCAGATGCAGGGCGACCCGCAGGAGGAGGAAGCCGCATGAACGAATTGATGCGCGCCGCCTTCGTCATCGCCCGGCGGGATTTCACCGCCGTTGTGCTGTCCCGCACCTTCATCTTCTTCCTTCTGGGTCCGCTCTTCCCCATCGTCATCGGCATGGCCTTTGGCGGGCTGGGCGACAGGATTTCCACCACGGATCTGCGGCCGGTCGTCGGCATCGCCATGTCCCCGGCCGACGCGTCGCGGATGGAGCGCGCCCATGCCCGGCTGGCGGAGCGCATGGGGCCTCAGGCCCTGCCCGTGCTGCGCCGCGTTCCGCTGTCGCCCGCGCCCCGCGCTCAACTGGCCAGGGCGAATGCGGATGTCATGGTGATCGTGTCGGGATCGCCGGCCCGCCCCGTGATGACGGGACAGCCGCAGGACATCCAGCGGCTGGAAGGCGACATCAGCCTGCTCGCCAGCGCCGCCGTCGCGGAAAAATCGCTGCACATGGTGCATGTGGAGGCGCAGCAGGTCGCGACCAGCGTCGGCGCGCAGAGCCAGGGCAGGCTGGTGATCGGCCGGATCGCGCAGATCGTCATCTTCTTCCTCACCATCCTGCTGGCCGGCATGATCCTATCCAACCTGGTCGAGGAAAAGACCAACAAGATCATAGAAATACTGGCAGCCGCCGTGCCGGTCGACGCGATCTTCCTGGGCAAGCTGATGGCGATGCTGGCGATGAGCTTCGTCGGCATCCTCTTCTGGGGCGGAACCGCCTTCGCCGTGTTCCTGGCCCTCAAGACGCCCGGCGCCAGCCTGCCGGACCCCGCCGTCGGCTGGCCGCTGTTCCTGATGCTGGCCGTCATCTATTTCGCGATGGCCTATACGCTGCTGGGTTCGCTGTTCCTGGGCATCGGCGCGCAGGCGGCAACCGTGCGGGAGGTGCAGACGCTCAACATGCCCGTGACCATGGGACAGATGCTGATCTTCTTCTTCGCCACCTATGCCGTCGACAAGATGGGATCGCCGCCGGAGGTTGCAGCGGTGGTCCTGCCTTTCTCCTCCCCCTTCGCCATGATCGCCCGCGCCGCGCAGGTGGACGCGCTCTGGCCCCATCTCCTTGCCATCGTCTGGCAGATGCTCTGGGTCGGCCTCATCATCCGGATCGGCGTGCTGCTGTTCCGCCGCCATGTGCTGAAATCGGGCGGTGGCTGGTGGAAGCAGTTGTTCAGAAGCGCGACAGGCTGACGCTGCTATGGTGCGGTCCATGGATCGGCGGCAATTTCTGGGACTGGGTGGCGGCGTCGCGACGATGATCGTCCTTTGGCAGGCCGGCGTGGGAGAGGCCGCTGCCGCCTATCCCTTCACGCTCGGCGATGCCGAATGGCGCAAGCGCCTGAGTCCGCTCGCCTATCAGGTGCTGCGCAAGCGCTCGACCGAATATCCCTTCACCAGCCCGCTCAACAAGGAGCATCGACCGGGCATCTTCGCCTGCGCGGGTTGCGGGCAGCGGCTTTTCAGCTCGAAGACCAAGTTCGACAGCGGCACCGGCTGGCCCAGCTTCTGGGCGCCGCTGCCGCGCGCCGTCGGCACCTCGCGCGATTTCGAACTGGGCTATCCGCGGACCGAGGTGCATTGCGCCCGCTGCGGCGGACATCTGGGCCATGTGTTCGATGACGGGCCGCAGCCCACCGGCAAGCGCTATTGCATGAATGGCGTCGCGCTGGCCTTCGTCGCGGGCTGAGCGATCACCTTGTAGATGCGGAGCGGACCCTTGCCGGGAAGCTGTCGCAGCCATTGCGGCGGCCGGTCGCGCTTCAGCGCCGCGGCCAGCCCCTGGGGGAAGTCGGCGCGATAATGCTTGATCTCGTTCATCTCGTTGCAGATCAGCAGGTAATCCGCGCCTTTCCCGCCATTCAGGCGTATGACGATCGCCCGGGCCTTGTCGGGCGGCTGGGTGAAGCCGTCGATGACCGCGTTGATGCCCACGGCATTGCGATGATGCGCGGTGCCGATCACGCTATGTCCGGTCCGCAAGAGGATATCCGGTCCCAGATCGAGTGGCGCGAACAGGGTCGAGCGGGGAAGTGCCTGTAACGGAGCCAAAGGGGCGGCGGCCCGGCAATTGACGGTTTCGGGCTGCTCCTTCCGCGCTGCGCCGCTCGCGATCAATATCCAGGCGCCGCACAGCCCCGCCGGCGTCAGCAATATCGCCACGCCCGCCGTGACCAATATGCGCGCGACGGCGTTCGTCCAGCGTTGGATGCGGCGAAACAGGGTCAGCAGCAGCCACGCCGTGCCCGGCAGCGCCAGCACATGCGCCACCGACATGGCGCGCAGCACGAGGATGGCGACCGCCGACGCGCCCGCCAGCAACAAGGCGACGACGATCCAGCGATCCCTTGCCTCCCGCTCCTCGGCGCGCCAGGCCGCGATGATCGTGCTGAACAGCCCCATGGCCGCGGGCAGCAGGATGATCCCGGCCATCAGGGTGCCCTGTTCCCATACAGGGCGGCCCTCCTTCACCTGCAGATACCACAAGCGATAGGCGACCGGGCCCAGCGCCTTGAACGGATCGCCGGAAAGGCAGGCGCCACCGCTCAGCAGGAATATGCCCGCTGCGCTGATCCCGCCAGCCGCTGTCGCCAGGATGCGCTGCCGGACGGTCGTCGTGCCGATCAGATGCAGCGCAAGCGGCATCGCCAGCGCGAACGCCAGAAGAGGCCAGATATAGGCTGCCGAAAGGCTGTCGCATTGCCGTATCAATGCTGCGCCGGTGCCGCGCAGCATCAACAGCAGCAGGAGCGCACCGCCGCCAAGACTGGCGGCATAGGCTGCGATCCGCACCGCCTCCCGCCGGTCGAGCCATGTCCGCAGCGCGAAAGTACCGGCGAACAGCGCGGCATAGGGCAGCGCTTCGCTGGAAATCTGGAGCCAGAGCGCGATGGCAAGACCGGCTGTGATGCCGCCCCGCAGGCGCCGGGCATCCAGCGCGCCGCAAAGGGCGATCGCCGCCATCCAGATCTGCCAGCCATGATGGTCGATGCGGAAGGGGGTGAACTGGACCAGGATGCTGGGCGTGGTCAGCAGCAGGACGACCGCCAGCAGCGGGACGAACATGCCACTTGCCGCGCGCCGCGCGGCCAGGAACACCGTTGCCGTCAATCCACCCAACAGCATCAGCGGCACCAGCGCGCAGGCCGCGATTTCGGCCCGAACCGTTCCCAGCAGCGGTTGCAGCATCAGGATCAGCGCGGCGATCGGCATGTCGACGATGCGCGACCAGTGCATCGGCCCGCCGGCCGGCGGGTTCACGCGATGCTGGCTGACATCGCGGAAGGCCTGGCCATGCAGCCAGTCGCGCACCTGTTGCAGGCGCATCGCGTCATCGGGGTCGCGAAACTCCAGCCCGGACAGCCCATGGCGGAACAGCCAGAGCATGACGAGACAGCACAGCGCCCAGAGCAACAGCACCGCCGCGTTGCCTTGCCAACGGGTGAGGGGCGATGTCCTGGGAATGGGGCTGCTGTCAGACGCGGGCGAAGATGCCATATTTCCGGATCGCATAGACGGACAGGAAGCTCACCGGAACGGCCGCCAGCTTGGCGAGGGCGGGCGAAAGCCCCAGCGCGCTCAGTCCGCCGACCAGCCCCATGGTGATCGCCATGCCGATCAGGGCGCTGAAGAGGAAGGCGATGCGCTGCCTATGGGTGGCGGGCTGCCGCATTTCGAACACGAATTGCGTGCTGATCATCCAGTGCAGGACAAGCCCGCCCGAATAGCCGCCAAATGCGGCCAGCGCAGGCGGCACGCCCAACCGGTGCAACAGCATGAACAGCGCGAAATCGGCCGACAGCGCGCAGATGCTGGCCAGCAGATAGCGCGTGAAAGTGAAGCGGCCGAAGACGGCATTGAATGGCCCGGCCACGCTTCGCACCCAATCACCCATGGGGTCAGGCCGCCTTCAGACGATTGGGCACCAGCCTCTCGCTGGCGAGCGCGGCGCGCTGGCCGGCGGCGTCCTGCCCTTCCTCGCCCGCTTCATGATATTCGGCATCCTCGTTGACCGCCCAGATGTCGTAAAGCTGCTCGCCCGCCTCGATATTGCGGACCGTCAGCATCGCCGTCATCATCGCATGATCCTGGTTATTGTAGCGGTGCATGCCGTTGCGCCCCACCAGATGCAGCGTGGGATAGAGCCGTTGCAGTTCGGTGCGCATGGCAAGGACATTGTCGGCATAGCCGTCATCATAGACCGGATAGGCCTTTTCCTGCCGGACCACCGCGCCGCCGACGACATGATCGGGGTTGCACAGGCCCAGCGTCGCCATTTCCCTCTTCGCCAGTTCGATCAGATCGGCGTCGCTCGACGACCAGAGGCCGTCGCCCTCGAAGCAGAAATATTCCAGGCCGACGCAGGCAAGGTCCGGGTCCGGCACCATTTCGGGCGACCAGCTGCGGAAATTCTGGATTCGGCCGACCTGCACCTTTGGATCGTGGATGTAGATCCAGTTGTCGGGAAAGATATCCTTGCCCTTCACCATCAGTGCCACGGTCAGGAAATCGCGATATTTGAGGTCCATCGCCTGGCCCAGCGTCGCTGGCTGGGGCTGGATGCGCCCGGCCAGTTCGCGCATCGGCGCGGAACTGATGACATGGCCGGCGGTAATGGCGACCTCGCCATCCGGTCCGTTTGCCGTCATGCGCCAGCGGCCGCTGGCCTGATCCTGCGACAATTGTCCCAGGCTATGGGCCATCAGCACGCTGTTGCCGCGCGCGAGCACGAAGTCGCGGGCTGCTTCCCACATCATGCCGGGGCCAAGGCGCGGATAGCGGAAGCTTTCCAGCAGCGTCTTGGTCGCCATGCCGTCATTGGGCCTTTTGTTGAGGCCCAGGGATCGCTTGAGCCCGTCGGTCACCGCGCCCCACAGCGACAGTCCCTTGATGCGCTGCGCCGCCCAATCCGCCGACATTTCGTCGCAGGGCATGCCCCACACCTTCTCCGTATAGGTCTTGAAGAAGATCGAGAACAGCTTGTGGCCAAAGGCATTGACCGTCCAGTCCTGGAAGGAGCGGACATCCCGATTGGGGAACAGCTTCGCCTTGGCGAAGCTCGCCATGCAAAGTGTTGACCGCCACAGCCCCAGATTGCCCAGCGCCTCGAAGGCGCGCAGCGGATAGCTGTAGAATTTGCCCTCATAATAGATGCGGCTCATGCGCGGGCGCACAATGAAATCGTCGGGCAAAATCTCGTTCCAGAGGTCGACGACCTCCTTCGACTTGGAAAAGAAACGATGGCCGCCAATATCGAAACGGAAACCGTCAAGTTCCACTGTCCGGCTGATGCCGCCGACATAGACGGCGTCCTTTTCGATGACGCTGACCGAATAGCCCTTTTTGCTCAACAGATAAGCCGCAGTAAGCCCGGCCGGACCCGCGCCAATAATGGCGACATCCACATTGTGGTCGTTCTGCGGCATCTAGGCCCCCCGATGAAATCCTTTGCCGATTTTAGGTGAAGGAAATCTTCTAAGGAGTAGTTAATGACCGGTAACAATGCAAGATAAGGCAATGCCGGCGGCCTGGCTAAGCCGCCGGCATTCGCTTTTTGCAATGGCGCAGGTCAGCCCTGGCGCTGCGCCTGGATCAGCGTGTTGAGGTCGGTCCGTGCCCCGTCGAGCGCATCACCGAAGCAGGCGCGATATTCCGGCGTTGCCGGCAGGATCGATCCGTTCATCCAGCCGCAGACCTTCTTGGCGGCCTTGGTGATGCGGGAATCGGCCATGCGGGCGCCATGGGTGCTGCTAAGGTTCAGGTCGGCCATCGAAACGGCGATGCTGCGGGTTTCCGCGCCAGTCCGTCCGTCGACCACCACTTCCATATCGTTGATCCCCGCAAAGGCGTTTGCCGCGGGCAAGGCTAGCGTCATGGCGGCGGTCAGCGCCACCAGCATCTTTCTGGTCATCTTGTATCTCCTGTCGAACTCATGGGATCTGCCCAACGCCTGACGTGGGAGAAGGGTCGCGCATGAGATAAGCTTCATGAAGGTCGAGGAAAAGAGGCCAGTTGATAAAAATTGGCTGAAAACCGCTATTTTTGCGGATGCGAAAGGATCTTCTCTCCTTTCGCATCCGCACCAATCATGCCCCGGACGCCTGCCTTTGATCGCACCGCAGGTGGCGTTCCCCGTTCCCGCCGCTGCATCGGTAAAGGCGGGAACGCGCTGCCCACTTTCGGCAAGATGCTCAGTGGCGGAAGTGGCGCATGCCGGTGAACACCATTGCCAGCCCCGCCTCGTCGGCAGCGGCGATGACTTCATCATCGCGGATCGAGCCGCCCGGCTGGATCACGGCCGTGGCGCCTGCCTCGACCGCGGCCAGCAAACCGTCGGCAAAGGGGAAGAAGGCATCCGACGCCACGGCCGACCCGATGGTCCGCGCCTCCGCCCAGCCTGCCTTGTCGGCGGCGTCCTTCGCCTTCCACGCTGCGATGCGGGCGGATTCCAGGCGATTCATCTGACCCGCGCCGATGCCGGCGGTGCTGTTGCCCCTGGCATAGACGATGGCGTTCGACTTCACATGCTTGGCGACGGTCCATGCGAACAGGCAGTCGCTCAGCTCCTGCTCCGTGGGCGCGCGCTTCGTCACCACCTTCAGCTGGTCGCGACTGATGCGGCCATTGTCGCGGCTCTGGACCAGCAGCCCGCCCGCAATGCTCTTGATCTGGAGGCCGGGGCGCACCGGATCGGGCAGTTCGCCGGTCAGCAGCAGGCGGAGGTTCTTCTTCTTCGCGAAGATCGCCTTCGCCTCCTCATCCGCGTCGGGCGCGGCGACGACTTCGGTGAAGATGCCGCTGATCGCTTCGGCCGTGGGCCCGTCCAGCGGACGGTTGACGGCAATGATGCCGCCGAACGCCGATACGCTGTCGCAGGCGAGGGCGGCCTCATAGGCTTCGATCAGCGTGTCGCCGGTGGCAACGCCGCACGGATTGGCATGCTTCACGATCACGACGGTCGGCGGGCCGTCGCGGAATTCGCTGACCAGCTCCAGCGCGGCGTCGGCGTCATTGTAATTATTGTAGCTGAGTTCCTTGCCCTGGATCTGCCGCGCCTGGGCGATGCCGTTGGCGCCAGAAGCCGATCCGCCGCCGACCGGCAGGTAGAGCGCCGCCGACTGGTGCGGATTTTCGCCATAGCGCAGCGTCGAACCCAGCTTGCTGGAGACCGAGAGGCTTTCGGGGAACTGCACGCCCTGGTCGGCGAAGGCGAACCAGCTCGCGATCATCGAATCATAGGCGGCGGTGGCGGCATAGGCCTTGGCCGCGAGCATGCGGCGGAAGTCGTAACTCGTCGCGCCCGCCTTCTCCTCCATTTCGGTGATCAGCCGGGCATAGTCGGCGGGGTCGGTGACGATCGCCACGCTTTCGTGATTCTTGGCGGCGGAGCGGACCATGGAAGGACCGCCAATGTCGATATTCTCGATGATTTCCTCGCGCGCCGCGCCCTTGGCGACAGTGGCGGCGAAGGGATAAAGGTTGACGACGACCAGGTCGATCGCGCCGATCTCATGCTCCTGCATGGAAGCGACATGCTCTGGATTGTCGCGCACGGCCAGCAGCCCGCCGTGCACCTTGGGGTGCAGCGTCTTGACCCGTCCGTCCATCATTTCCGGGAAGCCGGTGAGGTCGGAAATGTCCTTCACCTCCAGTCCCGCCTCGCGCAGAGCCTTGGCCGTGCCGCCGGTGGAAACCAGTTCGACCCCATGCCTGCCCAGCGCCTGCCCCAGTTCGACCAGGCCGGACTTGTCGGACACGGAAAGAAGGGCGCGCTTGATGGTGACGTCTGACATGGGGGTGCTTCCTGCTGTTCGAATGCCGTTCAGGCTTGCGGCAGCCCTCTAGAGCGATTTTGCCCGGAATGGAACATCTGCCGGCCGGGAAATCGCGGCTGGAGCGGCCGGGGGAGGGCGGCGCCGTGGCGCGGGCGACCAAAGGCTTCTCGATATGAGAAAGGGGCAGGGCGCATCGGGCAATATGTTGGGAAGCACCTGTCGCGCGAGATCGTGAAAAATGGCGAATGATATGTTGTAACTTTTCTTTGTCTCGCCTATGTACCTCGAACCATGCCGATCAGCCTTCGTCACCATCTGCTCAACGGCCGGATCGATCGCATCGCGATCGCTCTGTCGGGCATGTGCGTGGCGCATTGCTTCGGCACGGCCGTGCTGCTGGGCGTGATGGCCTCGGCGGGCGGCATATTCGAAAGTCCGATTTTCCATGAGACCGGCCTGGTGCTGGCGATACTGCTGGGCGCCGTGGCGCTCGGCCATGGTGCGGTGGCGCACGGCTTCATGATGCCTGCCGCGATCGGATCGCTGGGCCTGGGCATCATGGCCGGCGCGCTGACCATGGACCATGGTTTGCAGGAAAGCGCCTATACGCTGTTGGGCGTCGCGATCCTGGCGCTGGGTCACGATCTCAATCACCGCGCCGGACGCTAGCCGCATCGACGCCGCGCATGGCACAGGGCGGTTGATCAAAGCCCCATGCCATTGCCTTGCAGCGATTTCCTGACCGTTCCAGAGCGGGCTTCGATCTGATTGAATCAGATCGCCGCCCTGGATTCCTTATTTCCCCGATTTCTTAACCAGCGATCGGTTCCGATCGCTTGGAAATCGCTCTAGATCGGCTTCCGGTCCAGCCGATGCTCGCCCTTCACCCACCGCACCGTGCCCGTGCTGGCGCGCATCACGACGCTGTCGGTTGTGAGCTTGCCACCCGGCAGCCGCTTCACCCCGGCCAGCAGCGAGCCGTCAGTGACGCCCGTCGCGGCAAAGATGCAGTCGCCCTTCGCCAGTTCGTTGAGGTCATAGACCTTGTCGAGATCCGCAATGCCCCATTTCCGGGCGCGGGCCCGCTCGTCATCATTGCGGAACAGCAGCTTGCCCTTGAACTGTCCGCCGACGCAGCGCAGCGCCGCGCAGGCCAGCACGCCCTCCGGCGCGCCGCCCGAACCCATATACATGTCGATATTGGTTTCCGGATTGGTGGTGGCGATCACCCCCGCCACGTCCCCGTCGGGGATCAGCATGATGCCGCAGCCAATGGCGCGCAGTTCCGCGATCAGCTTTTCATGGCGCGGCCGGTCGAGCACGCAGACGATGATCTCATGCGGGTCGACGCCCTTGGCATGGGCGACCGCCTCGACATTCTCCTTCACCGATTTGTTGAGGTCGATGATGCCTTCGGGCAGGCCGGGGCCGACGGCCAGCTTCTCCATATAGACGTCCGGCGCATTGAGCAGGCCGCCTTCTTCCGAAATCGCCAGCACCGCCAGCGCATTGGGACCGGCCTTGGCCGTGATGGTGGTGCCCTCCAGCGGATCGAGCGCGATGTCGATCCGGGGGCCGGTGCCGATCGCATTGCCGACCTTTTCCCCGATATAAAGCATCGGCGCCTCGTCACGCTCGCCTTCGCCGATGACGACGGTGCCGTCCATATAAAGGTCGTTGAAGGCCAGGCGCATCGCTTCGACTGCGGCGGCGTCGGCCGCCTTTTCATCGCCGCGGCCGATCAGCTTCGATGCTGCGATCGCGGCCGCTTCGGTCACGCGCACCATTTCCAGCACCAGCACGCGATCGAGTATCGAGCTTGCCTGCACCATATCTTTTCCTCTTCAGCCGCTATTTTGGAGAGCGCGATAGGATGTCGTCGGACCATTGTCGAGGGTGCGCTTTTAGCAAGGCGGATGCAACGGAAGCGCGTCCCTAGCGTTCGCAGCAGGACAAGACCAAGGGGCGCCCCGATGATCCTCCTGCTGATTGCCGCCAGCCTTTCCACCCCGCCCGACGTGCTGCCGCGCCGGATCGCCAAGGTTCGGCCCGCGCCATGCCAGGCCGTGCCGGCGCTGTGCCTGACCGGGCCGGCGACGCAGGAACAGCGCCTGGTGGGCGGTACAGCGGCACCCGACGACGGCAAGATGACCGCCTATCGTTTCGATGCGCGGCCGTGCCGGATCGTCGGCAATATGGATTGTCCCAAGCGCGCCCATCGCCGGATATTCCAGCTTGGCGAACCCATTGGCCAGACACTGGTGCGCAGTTTCGGACTGGATCAGAGGGGACTTGCGCCGGATTGAACCCGACCGCCTGGGTCAGTCCGGGCGGGGGGGCGAGGGGAGGCGCGGACGGATCGCGCGCTTCTCCTCAATCCAGAATATGCATCACCATCGGTGTTTGCAGCAGGCTGTCCGACCCGGCCAGCCGGTCCAGCGTCTCGCGCACGCAGCGTTCTTCGCCCGCATGGGTGACGATCGCCACCAGCACGCCGTCAGTCTGGCTGGCGCCGCGCTGGATCATGCTCTCGATGGACACGCCGGCGTCGCGGGTTGCCGCCGCGATCTCCGCCAGCACGCCCGGACGGTCCTGCACCTTGAAGCGCAGATAGGCGCGACCCACGCGCTTGCCGGCATCCGCAGGCTTCTGCTGCGCCAGCGCGGCGACCGGCATGGCCAGCGCATCGCCATATTCGTCGCGCGCCACGTCGATCAGGTCCGCGACGACGGCCGATGCCGTCGGGCCGTCGCCCGCGCCGCGACCCTGGAAGAAGAGGCGGCCGACGAAATTGCCCTCCGCCACCACCGCGTTCAGCGACCCGTCGACATGGGCGAGCGGATGGTCGAGCGGCACCAGCATGGGATGGACGCGCTGGAACAGGCCGTCGGGGCCGTTCTCCGCCATGCCGACCAGGCGGATGCGATAGCCCAGCGCCGCTGCTTCCGCGATGTCGGCGGCGATGACATGGCGGATGCCGGTGGTCGCGACCGCGTCGAAATCCAGTTCCGTGCCGAAGGCGAGGCTGGCGAGAATGGTCAGCTTGTGCGCCGCGTCGACGCCATCGATGTCGAAGCTCGGATCGGCCTCGGCATAGCCCAGATCCTGCGCCTCCTTCAGCACCTCGTCAAAGCTCCTGCCTTCCTTTTCCATGGTGGTCAGGATGTAGTTGCAGGTGCCGTTGAGGATGCCGTAGACGCGGCTGATCTCGTTCGCCGCCGCGCCCTCGCGCATGCCCTTGATGACCGGGATGCCGCCTGCGACCGCTGCTTCATATTTGAGCGCGACGCCGGCCTTCTCGGCCAGCCCGGCGAGGTCGAGGCCATGATGCGCCAGCATCGCCTTGTTGGCGGTGACGAAGGGCTTGCCGACGCTCAGGCACTGCCGGGCGAGGGTGAGGGCAGGGCCATCGGCGCCGCCGATCAGTTCCACCACCACGTCGATGTCGTCCCGCCCCGCGAGGGTCGTCATGTCGTCCACCCATTCATAGGGCGAAAGGTCGACGCCGCGATCCTTGTTGCGGTCGCGGGCGGAGATGGCAACGATCTGGATCGGGCAACCGGCGCGGCGGGCGATCAGGTCCGCATTCGTCTGGAGCAGCCGGATGACGCCGCCGCCCACCGTGCCGAGGCCGACCAGCGCGACGCGCAGCGGGGCATGGCGGTGCAGATTGGTCATGGCTTGTGTTCATCCTTCCTGTTCGCGGGACGTCGCGCTGATAGCGGCCCCTGCGCATCTGTCCAAGGAAAAGGAGCCGGCGGCGCGACCGAAAACTGTCGCCGCCGATCAGCGGACAGCCCTCGTCCGTCCGCACGGACCCAGGGCGTCAAGGACGAGCTGGTAGTCAGCGCGGGCCAGTTCGGCATCCTGGGGAGAAAGCGCGCGGACGGACCGCGCCGGCAGCGCGTTGGGCAGGCCGCATGCCAGTCGGTACCACAGCAGGCTGCCTGGTGCCGGCGGGCGGGCGGCCTCATCCACTATCTCTCCCAGCGCGACGGCCCAGCGCGGCTGCTGCCCGGGCCGGCGCAATATTGACAGTGAGACCGGATCGCCATTTTCCGTTCGCAGGAAGATCTGCGTCTCACCTTCGCCCGCGATGGTGCCCGCGACATGGAAGGCATCTCCCAATCCGACGATGCGAGGCGGTGCGTTGGCGGCGACCAGTTCCGAAAGGATCGCCTTCACGCGCTCGGTTTCGGCGGGCGAGGCGATGATCTGGGCATCGCGCGCGACGAGCTGGATTTCGCCGGGACGGGCGCCGGGACGGGCGAACAGTATGACCTGCGCCTTCTTGAGCTTGGGCATCTTGCCCCGCGCGTCGAGCGGCGCGTCGTAAAGGTAGCGGACAGTCGGGCTGATTCCCCCTTCGCCGCGAATCAGATTGCTCACATTTGCCTCGATATAGACCCTCTGATAGCCTGTCGGGACCGCGCCGGCCTGTCCCGGCTTCAATTTGATGATGTTGCCAATCCGCGCCTGTGCCACCAGCGGCGCGGCGTCGGCGAGGTCCGCGAGATCCGCGTAAGCGAGTCCCGCCACCCGTTCCGATGGTTGCGCGACGGTCCGCTCAGACCCCGCCTGAGCCGCGGAAATCTGCGATTGTGCGGCGGAAATGAGGCAAAGAAGGGCCAGCTTCCGTAGGGTCATGGTGGATTTTTTTTTCATCTTCGTCCTAATGATAGTAGCGCGTGGCATATTTACCACACGCAAGTCTTTCCGGTGTGTAGTGACGGTCGCAAACGAACATATCGATAAAGCGTTTGCGTGCCACGATGCGCCGCGATAGGAGTTCGCACGGTAGCAAATGGACGGATAGGGGCCAAGATGACCGGGGTAGCCCGGCCAGCTCGGGCCGTTTTTGGCTTATTTGCCGATAATCAACTGGTAAGCTGAGTTAAGGAGTGTCGTTGCCGAATGGCCTATGCTGACCACTCGCAAGGATCGAGTCGTACGATCTCGATCATTATCGTCGCCCTGATTCACGCTGTTCTGGGTTATGCCTTCGTCACCGGTCTTGGCATGAAATATGTCAAAAAGGCGGCGGAACAGCTGAACGTGATCGACGTCAAGGAGGAACCGCCGCCACCGGACGAGGAGCCGCCGCCGCCGCCGCCAGACCAGCCGGTCGAACCGCCGCCGGTCGTTGCGCCGCCGCCGATTGTTCAGACCCCGGCCCCCGCTCCGCCGATCCAGACGGTTCGGACCCCGCCGCCGGTCTTCAACCCGGTTCCGGTCGCGGCCCCGCCGCCCCCGGCGCCTCCACCGCCTGCGGTGCCTGCGTCGCGTGCAACGCCGCGCAGCGCTCCGGGCAGTTGGCTCAGCGATGCCGACTATCCGAGCCGCGCGCAGCGTGAAGAACGTTCGGGTACGGCCGGATTCCGCCTGGAAATCGGTCCGGATGGCCGTGTAACCAACTGTACCATCACCTCTTCGACCGGCCATGCCGATCTTGATGAGGCGACATGCCGCCTGCTGCCGAAGCGCGCGAGGTTCAAGCCCGCGACAGCAGCCGGAGGTGGTCCTATGTCGGACACGTACAACGGCCGTATCACCTGGCGTCTGCCGGAATGATTTGAAGGGTGGGCGAGCGAAACCCCGGAATGTTCCGGACGCCGCCTTCCCCTTGTTATTGATCCTTTGAGAGGGAAGTCTTGAACATGTTGATGTCTATCGCTGCGGCCGCTGCGCCGAAGTCGGAGAACCCCTATGGCCTGATGGAGGCGCTCCAGCAGGGCGGCACCATCGCCTGGACCGTTTTCATCATCCTTTGCGGTATGTCGGTCGGCACCTTCTATATTCTCTTCACCAAGCTGATCGAACAGCAGAAGGTGATCAACCAGGGCAAGAAGGTGCGTGCGACCTTCTGGCGCGCCGCCAGCCTGAAGGAAGGCACCGCCAAGCTGGAAAAGAACTCCGCCTACAAGCAGATCGTAGATGACGGCATCAAGGCGCAGGAAGAACACACCAAGCTGACCGACCCGGTCGAAGCCCATGACTGGCTGCACGGCTCGCTGGCCCGTTCGGAAGCGGCGATCAACTCGAAGCTGAACGGTGGCCTCGCGTTCCTCGCGACCGTCGGTTCGACCTCGCCGTTCATCGGTCTGTTCGGTACGGTTATCGGCATCTACCGCGCGCTGATCAAGATCGGTGCTGCCGGTCAGGCCTCGATCGACGCCGTTGCCGGCCCGGTCGGTGAAGCTCTGATCATGACCGCCCTGGGTCTGGCCGTGGCCGTTCCCGCGGTGCTCGCCTACAACTTCCTGCAGCGCCGCAACAAGTCGATCCAGGAACAGCTCGCCGGCTTCACCGTCGACCTGCTGGCCTATCTGGTGTCGAACGGCGCCGTGAAGCCCGCAATCGCCGCTGCCCCGGCCGCTCCGGCTGCCAAGCCGGTCGCTGCGCCGACCAAGGCCTGATAGGCTGAGATGCCGGCAAGGGGGTCGGCGGCGCTGCGACGCTCGGATCCCCTTATCGGACGTGGGCCCCGGATTGCCGGGGCACCATCGACAAGCATGTTAGGAAATAATCAATGGCAATGAGTGTTGGCTCTGACGGCGGTGAAGACAAGCCGATGTCCGACATCAACACGACGCCGCTCGTCGACGTCATGCTGGTGTTGCTCATCATCTTTCTCATCGCGGTCCCGGTCGTCGTCCAGACGGTTCAGCTGCAGCTCCCCAAGGTCGCGTTCGAGCCGACGACGACAAAACCGGAAAACGTGTCCCTGTCAGTTACGCAGGGTTCCGACGGTAGCTGTGCGGTCTACTGGAACATGACCCGCGTAACGTCCAGCGAGCTGCTCGACCGCGCGGTCGCGAAGCTTGAGGCGGACATCAAGAAGGCGGGCGGCGTTGAAAACCTGACGCCGGAGGATCTGCCCGAAGTGCATATCCGCGGCGACATCAACGTTCCCTATCGGTGCATCGGCGGCACCATCTACACGATGCAGCGCGCCGGTTTCCCGAAGGTCGGCTTCATATCCGAGCCCGAGCCGGGTTCGCATACGCAGCGGCTTTAAGTTACAGCCCTTTGTGCTGCATTTTCAAATCGGATGGCCGTCAACGGCCATCACTGAAAATGCTCTAGGAGTATCGCCATGGCAATGAGTGCCGGAAGAGACGATGGCGAACCGATGGTGGAAATGAACACGACGCCGTTGATCGACGTCATGCTCGTTCTCCTCATCATGTTCATCATCACCATCCCGATCCAGACCCACGCGGTCAAGATCGACCTGCCGCAGAACGCCCCGCCGACTGACAGCGTCATCGACCCTGTCAAGAACAAGGTGGCGATCGATCCCAGCGGCATCATCACCTGGAACGGTTCTGCGATCGACCTGCTGACCCTGCGTCAGTATCTGCAGCAGTCGCTGCGGTTGCCGGTCGAGCCGGAACTGCAGTTCCAGCCGAATGCGGCCACCCGCTATGTGGTCGTCGATGAAGTGCTGGCGGAGATCAAACGCGCCGGCGTGACGAAGCTGGGCTTCGTCGGCAACGAACAGTACGGCAATTTCTAAGGCCGTCATGTTCTAAGGCCTTCGTGCCGGGTCCGGCTGTGCCGGAACCCGGCTCGAAACCGGGAATGCGCATCGTAAGGAGCGCATGGCGGGCATCCGCTGGATCATCGGATGTCCATGTGCTCCCAGGGCGCGAAAACGCCGCCGCTGTCTGGCCGGGAATGTTCGACTTCCCGTTTCCGGGCGCGGGCTGGGGTGACGCAATCGGGCGCGAGATGCGCAACCTTGAACGGGGCTGCTTCGGCGGCCCCTTATTTTTGCCGCGCCAGATGCGGCTTAATGCTTTCTTCACCGTGAAAGGCGATGATGCTGATGGTCAAATCGGCATTGGATCATGGGCGTCAGAGTTCAGACAAAACCCTATAGCGGCAACGCGCGTCTCGCAGATCGCCGCACGGCGCTTATCGCCGTTCGGGTGCGGCGACCGGGCGAGACCTGGTTCAAGAGCCACATCGCGGATGTCTCCGAAGTCGGCTTCCGCCTGAAAAGCTTCATGAAATTGACAGCCGACGATGATCTGTGGATCATGTTGCCCGGCTTTGAAGGCCGCCGCGCGCGCGTGCTGTGGACCAGGGCGCATGAATCGGGATGCGTCTTCGAACGGCCGCTGCACCCCGCCATTCTGGATCACATCATCCGACTCGGCGAATAATCACGCGCTTCAGCTGGTGGATATGCCGGGAAATCGCCTGATCGCGCTTCCCCCCCGACCCGCGAAGATCGCCCTGTCGCGATCGCAGCCTCGCTTCGGCAACACCGACCCTATGGCGGCACCGATAAAAGCCGCGGCCGGTTTCCTCAGAAGAACAGCTTGCGAAAGCTGATCGTCACTGCACGGCCCGTCGGGTCCATATATCCCGGCTGGTAGCGGACCGGCGTGTTGCCGCTTGCATCGGTGACGCTCTGCCGCTGGTTGAACAGATTGTCGATGCCGATCGAAACGCGCGCACCGCGCAGGAAGGGATGGTTCTTCACCAGCGAGGGCATTTGCCCCAGATTCGCAAACAGGCGCAGGTCCACCGTCGCCAGACTGCTGAAATCCAGCCGGGATGCGCCACCAGCCGTTCCGCCCAGCGCCCCATCGACATGGGTGCCGCTCTGCCAATCCACGCTCAACCGTGCGCCCAGGCCGTTATTGGTATAGCCGGCCCGCGCATTCAGCTCATGCCGGGGCTGTCCGCCCGACGATCCGGTGGCACCCCCATTGAGCAGGTCGAGTTCCGGCACGCCGGGCGCGATCAGGATGTTCTCGTTGAAATGCCAGCTGTGGTAGAGGCTGAAGCTGAGCCGCCCTCCGCCTCCGCCGCCCCGTCCGCCGCCGAAACCGCCAGGTCCGCCAGGTCCGCCGCCCGGTCCTCGCGGCCCGCCGCCAAAGCCTCCGCCCTGGCTGCCCGGTCCGCCGCGATCGCCATCACCCCGCGGCTGGTCGCCACCACCCGGTCCAGGAGGAGGCCCTCCGGCACCGCCCTCCGGTCCGCGATTGCCGAACAATCCACGCAGATCCTGCAGTTCCTTGGGCCGCTCCTCCGGCTTGGCGCCCGCGGCCCGCCACGCTTCCACCACCTTCTGGATATGCGACTTCAGCGGAATGGAAAGATCGAAGCCCCAGCGCAGCTGCTCGCTCTGCGAACGCAGATAATTGACGGGCCGCGCATCGATCTGCACCAGATTGCCGTCCTCGTCGCGCAGGAAACGCTGCGGAAAGGCGGCCTCGATCGCTGGGGTCGGCGTCGGGAATGCCGAGATCGGGTTGGTGGTCCGGCTGTTGGTATAGGTCGCGGTGAGGGTCAGATTGGGCTTGTCGAACGGCTTGATGGTGGCGCTCAGGCGGAACTGGTCGCGCACGCTCTCCCGGAGCGCGGCGTTGCCGCCGCTCAGTTGCGTCACGAACACGGTTTGTCCGGTCGCATAGTCGAACACCGACACGTTGGGCGTGGAGATCAGCGGATCGGTGATCTGCTGGCCCGTGGGAGCGGCGCGATCCTGATTGGCCGACATCAGCAACTGCACGGCGGGCACCGGCCGCCAGCGCATGCCGTAGCCCAGCGTCGACAGCGTGCCGAAGTCGGAATAATGCTGGGCCGCCGCATTCACATTGACGCCGATGTCGCCGATTGCGCCCAGCACGCCCTTCGTCCGGCTGGTGATCGGCACGTCCAGGCTGATCTGCCCGCTGCCGATTTCGCGGCTGTAGCTGGTGTCGCGCTCCACGCCCGAACGGGTTGACCAGCTGTCAAAGCCATTGGCCGAGCCGCCCACCCGAACGGATGTCGTCACCGCCCCGGCCGGCAGGTCGAACAGCGGACCCGACAGCAGCAGGTCGCCTTGCACCGCTTTCGATTCCGCCCTTGCCCGGTCGATCAGGCGCGTCGACAGCAGGTCGGCGGAGAAGCTGCCAAAGGGGTCCGCCCCCGCGTCGATCGCGTTCTGGATCGCCGCCGTGCCCACGCCTCGATCCGTCGCGGTGCGGGTGTTGGAATAGTCTCCATTGGCGGTGAAGGACCATTGCCAGCCGCTTCCCAACAGGCCGTTCAACGTCAGGCCGACATGGCCCGTCGTGCCCCTGATCTGTTGCCCCAGCTCGCCCGCCTGCCGCAGGTAGCGATAGAAACTCGTCGGCGTGGACAGGGGTGAAAAGGGATTGCCGGCGGCCAGGTCGAACTGTGCTGCCTGAAACCCCTGCAGGCTGTCGCTGTCGGACAGTTCCAGTCGTCCGTTGAGGGACATGGATATCTTGCCCAGCGCGCGGGCTAGGGTCGCATTGGTGGCAAAGCTCTCGGTCGCCGGGCTGAGCGTGCGATGATGCGCCAGCTCGCCGCCGGTCATGCCATTCTCGCCCACCAGAAACGCGCCGATGCCGGACAATTGATTGGCCCGATCGCCCTGCACGGTCGGCACCACGCCGCGTTCGCTCTCCAGCAACGATGCGGCGGTCTTGTACTGCATGTCCAGGGTGAAGCGATTGTCGCCCCGGATGCGCAGCACGGCCCCTTCCGCGGAGCCGTTGTCGCCTCCCCCCTGCGTCGTCGTGCCCGCGCGCAGGTCCACCGTCTCGGCGCGGAACCGCTGGCGCAGCACGATGTTCACCACCTTCTGCGTCGGCGCATAGCCATAGCTGAGCGCGACTTCTTCGGGCAGGATGTCGACGCGCGCCACCGCTTCGGACGGGATGTCCTGAATCTCCGAAAAGCTGGAGATGCGCTTGCCGTTCAGCAGCACTACCGGCGTTCCGTTGGTCTGGGGCGACAATTCCGTGATCATCTCCGATATGGACGTGACGCCCAGGGCACGCACATCGGCCGGGGAAAGCTGCTGCTCCGGCTTGATATTGCCGACCACGGCGCCGCGTTGGGGCTGGCCGGTGACGACGATCTCATCGGCATCGTCCATCTGCCCGGCCGGGCCTTTGGGGCCCTCCGTCTGCGCCATCAGCGCCTCCGGCGCCGCGCTCATCATCAATGGAAGCAGAAAGCAGGCGAAGGAACGGCGCACTATGACCCCCTGGGATTGGAACCTGAATGCCCTCCCTCTAGGGGGGAGTTGTCGCAAGACTCTGGCAACGCCTGTAAAGATTTGTCGCAAAATGTAATCCGGCGTCGCACCGCCGGTCGGAAAGCGTCATGGAATAGGATGCCGGATCCATGACGCCGCCTTCATGAGGCCGCCCTCGCGCGTCGGGGCGCCCATGGCCGCTACGCGCCCCGCAGCGGGATGGCGCGCCCAGCACCACCGACCGCTTCTTCCGTTTCCGGCCTCCCGCGTTCGAACGATCCTTATTTCGGCTTGCGAAAGCGGAAGAGGAAGCGATCGGTCTTGCCGCGGATGGCGGGATCAAACACGGGCTTGCTGTGGTCGTCCTGCGGATTGGCCAGCAACGGGCTTTCCGCCTCCAGCACGAAGCCGGCCTTGGTGAAGTCGGCCTTCACCACCGCCGGATCGATCCTGTGCAGCTTGTCGACGATCGCCCGGGTGTCGCCCGCCGGTCCGACATGATCGATCACGCCGACGATCCCGCCCGGCTTCGTCGCCGCGTAGAGCGCCGTGACGAAGGCGGCCGGATCGGCGACGGGAATGCCCATCTCCTGGGACTGCCAGTAAAGGTCGTGATAATTGAGGTTGAGGATGGTGAAGTCGAAGCTGCCGGGCGGCGCGGTGAAAGCTTCGAAAGGATAGCTGACCCACCGCACCTCGGGTCGACGGGCCTGCAGCTTTTGCCATTTCTGGAGGCTTTCGGCATCGGCCGTGAACTGGCTGGGCTCAAAGCCCGTCACCGTCCCCTTCGGACCGACGACATCGGCCATGATCTCCGCCCAATAGCCGGAACCCGTCACGATGTCCGCCGCCTTCATGCCCGGCTTCAGGCCAAGGAAGGCAAGCGTTTCGGCCGGCTTGCGTCCCTCGTCCAGCGCCTTTGCCTCTGCGGGGCGCCCGGGATCGGCAATGGCGGCGGCAAAATCGGGTGCCTTCGCCAGGGCAGCGGGAGCGCAAGCGAAGACAAGGCCGGCGCAGACAAGCGCAAGGGTGGAACGCATCGGAATCCCTCCTGTATGAATCGCGCGAAAGATGCACCGGGCTTCGTCGCCACTCAAGCGTCGCCGATCGAAGCGGATCGCGCGTCCGTCGATTGCATTGGCCGCCAGACTTTCTACACATTGGTGCATGCGCACGCTTTATCCCGCCTTGGAACCCTTTGCTTCAGGATATCTCGACGTCGGTGATGGCCACCGCATCTATTGGGAGCGGGCGGGAACGCCGGGCGCAAAGCCCGCCGTCTTCCTGCATGGCGGGCCGGGCGGCGGCATATCGCCCGATCACCGCCGCCTGTTCGATCCGGAACGCTACGATGTCCTTCTTTTCGACCAGCGCGGCTGCGGTCGCTCGACGCCCCATGCGGAGCTGGAGGCGAACAGTACCTGGCATCTGGTCGCCGATATCGAACGCCTGCGGCAGATGATGGGGGTCGACCAATGGCTGGTCTTCGGCGGAAGCTGGGGTTCGACGCTGGCCCTGGCCTATGCCCAGAGCCACGCCGAGCGCGTCACCGAACTGGTGCTGCGCGGCATCTTCACCATCCGCAGGCAGGAGATCGACTGGTATTATCAGCAGGGCGCGAGCCGCATCTATCCGGACAAATGGGAACGCTTCGTCGCGCCCATCCCGGAATCGGAACGCGGCGACCTGCTCCACGCCTATCGCCGCATCCTGACCGGCGACGATCGGTTGCGGCAGATCGCCGCGGCCAAGGCCTGGAGCGTCTGGGAAGGCGAAACCATCCGCCTGATGCCCGACGCGACGCTGTCCGCCACGCATGAGGCCGATGATTTCGCGCTCGCCTTCGCGCGGATCGAAAATCATTATTTCGTCCATGGCGGCTGGCTGGAGGAAGGCCAGCTCATCCGCGACGCCGGAAAACTGGCGGGCATCCCCGGCGTCATCGTGCAGGGCCGCTATGACATGGCCTGTCCCGCCGAAACCGCCTGGGCGCTGCACCGGGCCTGGCCGCAGGCGCGCTTCGAAATGATCGAAGGGGCGGGCCACGCATTCAACGAACCCGGCATATTGGACGCGCTCATCCGGGCGACGGACGGGTTTGCCGCTCAAGCGAAAGGATAATCATGCGCACATGGATGGTGCTGGCGGGGGTGTTCACCCTGATCGCCTGCGGCGATAGCAGCGACCGGATCACGGCCGTCGATCGCCGGGAAACGCCAGAAACCGGCGCCGCTGCGGCCGTCGCGAAGCTTGACGAGGCCCAGCGCAACGGCGTGCTGGAACGGGCCGTGCGCGCGTCGGGGGCGGCTTGCCCCACGGTCACCCGATCGGAGCGCACGGAAGTCCGGCCCGGCGTCAAGGGCTGGAAGGCCGAGTGCAATGACGGCACGGCCCATCTGATCGAGATCCAGGCCGACGGCACCGCGAACGTCACCAGCCGCACGCACTGACCGCCACGCCCCTCAGCTGGCGGCAACATCCTGAAACTGCAGATTGGCCAGCCGCGCATAGAGCCCCTTCTGCTGCATCAGCGTGGCATGGTCGCCCTGTTCGACCAGCCGCCCCTCATCCAGCACCAGGATGCGGTCGGCTGCCCTCACGGTGGCCAGACGATGGGCGATGACGATGGTGGTGCGGCCCTGCATCAACCGTCCCAGCGCGTCCTGCACCAGCCGCTCCGATTCGGCGTCGAGGGCGGATGTCGCTTCGTCCAGCAGCAGGATCGGCGCATCGCGCAGCAGGGCGCGGGCGATCGACAGCCGCTGGCGCTGGCCGCCGGAAAGGCGCGCGCCTCCTTCACCCAGAAAGCTGTCCAGGCCCTGCGGCAGGGCGCGCAGGAAACCCTCCGCATTGGCGGCACGGGCCGCCGCCCAGATATCCTCGTCGCTGGCATCCCATCGCCCATAGCGCAGATTGTCGCGTGCGGAGGCGGCGAAGAGGATGCTTTCCTGCGGCACCATGGCCATCATGCCGCGCACTTCCGCCGGATCGGCCTGGGGCAGCGGCACGCCGTTGAGCCGGATCACGCCCGAATCGGGATCGTAGAAGCGCAGTGCCAACTGGATCAGGGTCGATTTCCCCGCGCCGGAGGGGCCGACGATCGCAACGGTCTCGCCTGGCGCGATGTCGACCGAAATGCCGTGCAGGGCCGCCTGGTCGGGGCGGGTGGGATAGCGGAAATGCACGTCCTCGAACTGAAGATGCGCGCCATGTTCGGTCCGCGGCACCGGCACGGTCCGCGTCGGAGCGGTGATCTGTGGGGTCGCGCCCATCAACTCATGCAGCCGCCCGGCGGCACCCGCGCCGCGCAGCAGGTCGCCCCAGGTTTCCGACAGCGCACCGAAAGCGCCCGCGACCAGGCCGCCTGTCAGGACGAAGGCGGCGATGCTGCCCCCGGACAGCTTCCCGTCGGCAACGTCCAGCGCACCCTGCCACATGACCGCCGTGATCGACCCGAAGACCAGCGCGATGACGATCGCCGTCATCGCCGCGCGCAGCGCGATCCGGCGGCGCGCGGTGGCAAAGCCGGCCTCGACCGTGCTGTCGAACCGCGCCGCTTCCCGCCCCTCCTGGCCGAAGGCCTGCACGATCTTCATCGCGCCCAGCGTTTCCGACGTGACGCTGCCGACTTCGGCCAGCCGGTCCTGGCTTGCCCGCGACAGCGCCCGCACGCGGCGGCCAAGGCCGATGATCGCGACCAATATGACGGGAATGCCAAGCAGCAGCAGCCCGGCAAGCTTGGGCGCCAGCGCGAAGAGATAGATGAGGCCGCCGATGCCCGTCACCACGTTGCGCAGCGCGATCGACACGGTCGATCCCACCACCTGGTCGATGATCGCGGTGTCGGCGGTCATGCGCGATGCGATTTCGGACGGTCGGTTTTCCTCGAAGAAACGAGGTTCCTGACGCAGCAGATTGGCCTGGGTGGCGGACCGGATGTCGGCGACGACGCGCTCCCCCAGCCAGGACACGAAGTAGAAGCGGGCGGCCGTGGCCAGCGCCAGGATCGCGACGATCAGGAACAGATATTCGAACCAGCGGCTGATGTCGCCCCCGCCCATGAAGCCGCGGTCGATCACCAGCCGGAACCCGCTCGGGATCGCCAGCGTGGCGGCGGACGAGACGAGAAGGGCGAAGAGCGCCCCCGCGATGCGGCCGGGATAGCGTCTGGCGAAGTGCCAGATCATCGACAGGCTGCCCAGTGGGGGGCGCGTCCCGGCGCGCGGCGATGGCTGTTCCACATCCTGCATGACGCCGGGCTCTAAAGGGATTTCGCGGGAAAGGGAACATTCCCGGATTCGAAATCCGACCCTTTCTGGCGGTGCGCCCCGGAGCATTTTCAAGTTGACCGGTTACGGTCGACGGCTCGGGAAATGCGGCATCGAAAGGCCGCTAGCTTGCGGGCGCGATCTCCGCCGCCAGCGTCATGATGCGCTGGGGCCCGGCGCGGCCGGTCAGGGCATAGGCCATGTCGCCCGCCTCCCAATAGGCGATGACGTCATCTGCGCGCCGGGCGAGCAGCGGGCGCGCCTCCGCCGGGGTTTCGGCCCGGTCCGCGAAGAAGGAGAGCTGCTCCCCCTGCGGCGTGGTGATCGAAACGGCGATGGCCGGGCTGTCGGGCGTGGGATAAAGCTGCACGTCTTGGACATGCCAACTGGCGGGCAGCGGCGGCAGGACGATACCGGTCGAACGCTGGATTTCGGCGGGATTGAGCGTGGCGCTTTCCACCTGGGATGCCATGCTCTGGCGCAGCAGCCCCGTGCGGTGGGATGCGGCGGCCTCGTCCAGGAAGGCGGAGGCCTGGGCGGGTTGCGGGAATTCGCCCAGTTCGCCGCGCGCAATCCAGCCCGTGGCGATCAGCGCGACGATGCCCGCTGCCCGGCCCAGATGGCGCCAAAGGCGGTGATGGTCATTGTCGTTGGCGACCGGGAGGGATGGGTCGCGGCGCCGGCCCACCAGCGTCCCCTTGGTTCCGTCATGCCTCAGCCGGAATTCGATATGCGGCCAACGCTTGCGCCAGCGCCGGGCGACGAGCCGTTCGCCGGGACGCGCTGCGTCGTCCAGCAACACCACGGCGCCCGGAGAAAGCCGGGAGAACAGGCTGTCCGCCGCGCCGCGCACCATCGGATGCACTGCCCAGGGCGGCCCGTCGATGATCAGCAGGTCGATCCTCTCGGGCAGGCTGTCGATGTCGTACCAGCGGCCCGGCCAGTCTTCCCTCTCCACGGCCAGCGGCGCATGGCGCAGATCGGCGGTCAGTCCGTGATCGGCCAGCCAGTTGCGGGTCGCCTGCACGAAGCCGTCATGCTGGTCAAAGCTGGTCAGCCGACCCCCGCCATGCAGCGCCAGGGCGCGCGCCGCGATGAGCGTCGATGCGCCCGCCCCCAGTTCCACGACATGGGCGGGCCGCAGCTCCGCGATTTCCCGGACGATATGGCGCAGGAAGCCGACATCGGCCTTCCAGCTACCCAGATGCGGCAGCGCGTCATGGGGCAGGCCAAGCTCGTCGAGCAGCGCGCGCTTGTCCGCCTTGCGCCCGCCCGACAGGCTGGCCAGCAGCCAGGGCCAGCTGATCGCGCCGAAACCGATGCGCCAGGCCCAGTCGCCCAGCGCATCCGACGGCCGCCGTCGGGACGCCGATGCGTCGGCATCGCCGAGGGACAGGATTCCGGTCAATTCTCTGGAGGTCACGGGTGCGCCTGTCCTTTATCTGCGGGTGGAGACTGGTTATGCGGCGGGATAGACCGTTCGCATAGACCCGTATATTTGCCAGCATAGGGAACGCCGATGACCCGCATCATATCCGCGACTGTTGAACGCTGGCCGGTCGCGGGGGCCTTCATCATCAGCCGTGGGGCGAAGACATCGGTGGATGTGGTCGTCTGCACGGTGGGCGATGGCACGCATGTCGGAAGAGGCGAGGGCACGGCGATCTATTATGAGGGGGAGACGGCGGAAGGCTGCGCCGCGGCGATCCAGGCCTATGCAGGGCCTCTGGAGCGGGAGGCGTTGCTGGAGACGATGCCGCGCGGGGCCGCCCGCAATGCGCTGGACTGCGCGCTGTGGGATCTGGAGGCGAAGCGCGCCGATGTACCGGTGTGGCAACTCGCCGGCGTGGAGAAGCCCGGCCCGCTGCCCACCGCCTTCACCATCAGCCTGGGCGATCCGGAAAAGATGGAGTCGGACGCGCGCGAAGCGGCGGCGCGCGGTTTCGGCCTGCTCAAATGCAAGCTGACCGGGGATGGCGACCGGGCGCGCATAGCCGCCGTGCGTGCAGGGGCGCCAGCGGTGCGGCTGATCGTCGACGCCAATGAGAGCTGGCATGATCTGGATATCGCGGACGAGGCGCGGGCCCTGGCGGAACTGGGGGTGGAGATGGTCGAGCAGCCGGTCTTCCATGGTCGGGAGGAACGGTTGGCAGGGGTCCGTTCGCCGCTGCCGCTCTGCGCGGATGAGAGTTGCCACACACGGGCCGACCTCGACCGGCTGGGCGATTTCGACGCGGTGAATATCAAGCTCGACAAGGCGGGCGGGCTGACCGAGGCCCTGGCCCTGTCGCGGGAGGCGCGGGCGCGGGGATTCCGGGTGATGGTCGGCTGCATGCTGGGCACGTCGCTGGGCATCGCTCCCGCCGCGCTGGTCGCGCAGGGGGCGGACTGGATCGACCTGGATGGCGCGCTGCTGCTGGCGAAGGACCGGGAAGGGGGACTGGAACTGCGCGAGGGGCAGCTATGGCCGGGCAACCTGTGGGGCGAGATCTAGAGCGATTTCCAAGCGATCGTCGGACATTCGCGGCAGCCCGACGCCGATATCAATAGCCCAGCGTCAGCCCCAGCGCATAATATTTCGGTCCTACATTGGCCTTGGCGCGCAGCTTGGGGATCAGCGGCATGGCAAGCGTCGCATAGGGCCGCACATTGTCGCTGCTGAAGCGTACGCCAGCGCCGATGGTGGCGGAGGCGGGGAGGGAGTAGCTTGCCTCCACGCGGCCGTAGAGCTTCGTGTCGCCGTCGCGCAGATAGACGCCGCCGCCCGGCGTCAGGCTGAAGCCGCCAATATCCATGGCATAGCCGGCGCCGATTTCCGTTCCCCAATGCCCGTCGGCGCGCCCATAGTTGAGTTCGGCGCCGATCCCCTCGGCATGGGCGGCGGGGGCGAAGGCGAGCGCGGCGGCGGTCAGCAGGCAGATCTTTTTCATGACTGTTCCGAATTATCCGTTCAGGGCGCTCCCCGACTGACTCCCGCCGACGCGCCGGGCAAGGGGGAGCAGGCAGAGCGAGTCCGATATGCGGTCGGGCGAGTCAGCCCTGGGCGCCACGCTGCGGCTGGCCGACGCGGACCACCGGCTGCACTTCCGGATAGGGCATGATCGCGCGGCCGTCCGGCGCCGCCGTGAAGCTGGTCTGCGTCGGATAGGCAAACTCGATCCCCTCCGCGTTGAAACGCTTCCATATCGCCAGGCCCACGCTGTGCCGTGACCCGAAATAATCATGGGTGTCCGGGTCGGGCACGTCGAAATTGAGCTGATAGTCGAGCGAACTGGCGCCGAAGCTGACCAGGCCTGCATTGACGAAAACATGCCCTTCCGCTTCGACGATCTCCTTCAATATGGCGGGTATGGCCTCGGCCTTGTCCTCCGGCGTCTGGTAGATGATGCCGATGGCGAAACTCACCCGCCGCTGCGCCAGCGTCTGGAGGCTGGTGATCTCCTTCTGGAGGAGGTTGGCGTTGGATATCACCTTCTTCTCGCCGCTCATCGCGCGCAGATGGGTGCTTTTAAGGCCAATGCGCTCCACGCGGGCGGTGGTCTGGTCATAGGTGATGACCTCGCCCAGCCGGAACGGCTTGTCGAAGATGATCGACAGCGCGGCGAACAGGTCGGAAAATATGCCCTGCGCCGCAAGGCCGATGGCGATGCCGCCGATGCCAAGGCCCGCGACCAGGCCGGTGACATTGACCCCCAGATTGTCCAGCACGACGATCAGCGCGATGGCGAACAGGGCAAAGGTCACCAGCACGCGGATCAGGCCCATGGCATTGGCCAGGCTCTGGCCCTCGTCCGCCGAGGTGCGCCGTTCCACCAGGCCCAATATGATCTCGCGCGCCCAGATCGCGCATTGGAAGACGGCGGCGATGGTGAAGAGGAAGGCGATGGTCTTGAGCACCATCTCCGGCGGCCTGGCATAGCTCACCACCAGCCGCGCGGCGACCATCACCATGAAGAAATGGGTCGTGCGGGCAAAGGCGCGGCCCACCACATTGGCAAGGCCCAGCGTGTCGCCCGGATGCCCCTTCAACCGCCCGCCGACGCCGCGCAGCACCGTCAGCAGGCTGTAGACGATCACCCCCGCGCCGATGGCGATCAGGATCTGCGGATAGTGGAGCGAAAACCAGTGAACCGTCGAGTGCCACATCTCGCCGAGGTTGGGCGGGCGGACATCGATCTGCGGCAGCGTGGCGGTGTCTTTTTCGGCAGCCATGAAAATCCTTGCGTTCGGGCCCGCGGATCAGGCCGCTATCGGAAGGGCGGCCGTTCCGCCAGCCTCTTCCAGAAAGACGATCAGTCCGCGTTCGTAGCGGGACAGATAGCGGGTTGCGCGCGGCAGGCGAAGCCCCTGTCGCCAGACATCCTGTCCATCGCGGCAAAGTGCGATCAGCGCAGGGTGGATATAGCTTTTGCGGCTGATCGCCGGGGTATTGCCCAGGGCTGCGGCGACCGGCTCTATCATCTGCCCGAGCGACACGTCGCCCGCCGCCAGCGTCTCGAACGCAATGACGGAGGCGCCCCAGGTGCGGAAATGCTTGGCGGTGAAATCGCTGCCCATCGCCTCCGATATATAGGCGTTGACGTCGCTGGAGGTGATCGGCCGGGCGATCCCTTCCTCATCCAGATATTGGAAGAGATGCTGTCCCGGAAGGTCCTGCATCGCGCGAACGAAGCGGACGAGCCGGCGATCGGTGATCGTCAGCTCATGCTCCCGCCCCGATTTGGCGCGATATCGCAGGCGCAGCGCCTGGCCGCGCAGGTCGACATGGCGGCGGCGCAGCGTGGTCGCGCCGAAGCTCTTGTTCGCGGCGGCATATTGTTCATTGCCGACGCGCACCTTGGCCAGGTCGAGCAGGCGGACGACGGCGGCCAGCGTCTTTTCCTTGCGCAGTCCGCGCCTGGACAGGTCGGCCTCGATCCGCGCGCGCAGCTTGGGCAGGGCGCGGCCGAACGCCGGGCAGCCGGCATATTTCTCCGCCTCCCGCGCGGCGCGGAAATCGACATGGTATCGATATTGCTTCCGGCCCCGGTCGTCATAGCCGGTCGCCTGGATATGGCCGTGCGGGTGGGGGCAGAACCAGCAGTCGCGATAGGCGGGCGGCATGGCGATGGCGTTCAGCCGGTCGATCTCTTCCCGATTGGTGATGCGCTTGCCGCCCGCGTCGAAATAGGCCCATCCCCTTTTCGCGGCCCGGCGCGTGATGCCAGGCAGGCTGTCATTGGCATGGACGACGGAAACAGACGGCATGATTTTCCGAAACCCGCCGTCGATCGCTTCGTTCCGCGAAGCGCCATGCGGGGGCGGAGGACAAAGCGCGCCCCCTATGCCGCCGGCTAAAGCCGCCTGAACCGCATGCCGCCGGACAGTTGCCAGTGCTGGGGATGCCGGCGCATCACCGACAAATGGGCGAGGGTCAGCGTCAGGCAGAGGATCGCGGCAGGGATCGCGACGGCCTGCGCCACTGGCACCAGCAGCGCGGCCGCCGTCGTGAAGATCGTTCCGCCCAGCGCCATCAATGTCGCGCCCGGCTCCCCATCCGGACCGCGCAACCAGAAGACGCAGCCGCCTATGCCCAGCGCAAAAGCCATGGCGAAGCGAGCAGCCTGGGCGGGCTCCGCCAGGCCGCAGCCGATCAGCAGCAGCAGGATGGCTCCGGCCAGGCCACGACGCGGCAGGCGGCCGAGCAGATTGGCGACGACCGGATAGATCAGCAATTCGCCCATGGCGATGGCGACCAGAATGGCCATGGCAAGGCGGCCCTGCTCCAGTCCGGCGAAGAGCGCGACAGCCGCGATCCCGGCCCAGGGCATCAGCCGCAGGGGCGCCATGCGGATATGGCTGATCCAGCCGCGCAATCCCGCGCGGGTTTCCCACCGCCGGTCCGCCAGCCGCAACTGGAAGGCGGCGACGATGAACAGGGCCTCCGCGCTCCAGGGCAGCAGGGACGGCATGATCAGCGGCGCGGCGAGCACCAGTCCCAGCAGCAGCCCATGCGCCACTCCCAATATCTTCAACTCGCCCTTCATGCGGGACTCCCCTGCGCGACTGCCGTTGCGGGAAATAACGGCTGGCGCGCGGCCAACTTGCGTTTCCGGGTCAAATAGGTGTCGAGGCCGATCTGCAGCGACAGCATCATGAAGATGAAGGGCTGGTAGGCGATGCCCACGAACAGCGATCCCACCATGTAGATGACATGCCCCTGCTGCAGCGCGAGCGCGAAGGGCGATACCCATGCCTCATCGCCTTCCCGCGTTCGGTACAGGCGCCGGATCGCCTCGGTGCGGATGAAGCAGGTCAGATGCAGCAGCGCCCACAGGAAGAAGCCGAAATAGCCCTGCTCGCCCAACATCTCGAAATAGGCGCTGTGATAGGCGCGGCCATGATCGGTGATGATGCGGTTTTCCATGCGCGAACCGGCAGCGTCGATCACCTGCTCCTGCATGACATAGGTGAATTTGTTCTGCAGATAATTGTCGAAGCCGCCGCCGCCCGGATGCTCACGCACATAGTCCAGCGTCCATTTCCACACGGCCAGGCGGGTCGAGGCGCTTTCGTCCTGGCTGTGATTCTCGATCGTCGACATGCGCTGCGTGAAGCTGGCGGGCAGGAAGGGGATGGCCGCCAGCGCCGCGACAGCCATCAATGGGCCATAGAGGAAACGCCGCTTCGACCGCATCAGCATCAGCCCCGCCAGGATGGCGATGCAGACAATGCCGGTGCGCGCCTCCGTGCCCAGGGGCATCAGCAGGCAGGCGAAGCAGAGCGCATAGGCGAACAGTTTCACCCGCCAGTCGGGCGGGAAGACGGTGCCATGCCGGGACAGCCAGAGGATCAGCGGGATCAGCGAAATGGCGACGGTCGAAATGATGCTGCCTTCATAAAGACCGCTATTATTGTCGACCATCAGGTTCAGCACGCCATAACCACCCCCCGACAATGCCGTCTTCATGCCGCCATTGATGATGATCGTGCTGGCGCAGAGCACCATGAACAGGGCCAGGGCCTCGATTCGCAGGCGAGTGCGCAGGGTGACGGGCAGGAAGATGGCGAACAGCATCGCCTTCCACACCCAGCCCCATTTGGTCGCGGCGTTGATCGGGAAGTCCGCGGTCGCCGTGGTATAGCCGCACCAGGCGAGCAACAGCAGCAGGATGAACTGCCGCGCGGACAGGCGGCAATCCTTCTTGTCGTCGACCAATATCCACGCTCCCACCGCCAGCACGAAGGCGATGAAGGAAATGGGAATGCTGTTCAGCAGGAAATAGGAAAGCCGCTGGGGCGAGACGATGTCGATATAGGCATAGACCGCGATCAGCAGGAAAGGCCGCCGGAATCCGGCCAGGAAGAAGGCGCCCAGGAAGGCGACGAAGAACAGGTCACGCATCGCCGCCCTCCGCTCGCGGGTCGGAGGGGTCGCGATCCAGGTCAGGCCGCGACAGCAGCCGCCAGGCCGCCAGCAGGATGACGCCATGGCTGATGAGAAGGGAAAGGGCGTCGATCATCGCGTGTGTTGCGGGCCATCCATTATCTGCAAACTGCTCCTGCGAAGGCACTCGAGTGAGACGAGCGGCCCGCGAGAGCCCGGTCCAGACGGCAGAACTGGACTCCTGCCTTCGCAGGAGCACCTCGTACTGAAGCCTGAACCATCCCACCCCTAACCCAACAGAGTTGACGGCCCGTTAAACCTTTTCCGGCAAGACTCAGGGCCATGACACGGATTCTGCCAGATCCCCGGATTCTTCATGTGCTGGACCACAGCCTGCCCATGCACAGTGGATATACCTTCCGCACCCGCGCGATCCTGCGGGCGCAACAGGCAAAGGGGTGGGAGGTGCGCGGCATCACCGGCCATCGCCACGCCGCGCCGGGTCCGCTGGAGGAGATGGTTGACGGCCTGCATTTCCATCGCACGCCGGGCGAATCGACCGGCGCCCATGCGCTGCTGCGCGAATGGCGCGATATTTCCGCCCATGCCGACGCCATCGATGCGCTGGTGCGCCAGTGGCGGCCCGACATCATCCACGCCCATTCGCCGGTGCTGAACGCCATCGCCGCGCAGAAGGTGGCGAAGCGGCACAATATCCCCATGATCTACGAAATCCGCGCCTTCTGGGAGGATGCGGCGGTGGGCAACGGCACCGGGACGGAGGGCAGCCCCCGCTACTGGCTGACCCGGCAACTGGAAACCCATGCCGTCCGCACCGCCGATGCGGTCGCGGTGATCTGCGAAGGGCTGCGCGGCGATCTGGTGGCGCGGGGCATCGATGCCGCCAAGATCATCGTCTCGCCCAATGGGGTCGACATGGACCAGTTCGGCACGCCCGTCCCCCGCGATCCCGCGCTGACCGCGAAACTGGGGCTGGATGGCGCCGACGTCGTCGGTTTCATCGGCAGCTTCTACGATTATGAGGGGCTGGACGATCTCATCGCCGCACTGCCGAAACTGGTGCGCGCCCGTCCGAAGGCGAAGCTGCTGCTGGTCGGCGGCGGGCCGCGTGAACAGGCACTGCGCGACCAGGCCATGGCCTCTCCCTTTGCCGACCATATCGTCTTCGTCGGACGCGTGCCGCACGATCAGGTCGAGGATTATTATGCGCAGGTCGATATCCTCGCCTATCCGCGCAAATCGATGCGCCTTACCGATCTGGTGACGCCGCTGAAGCCGCTGGAGGCCATGGCGCAGGGCCGGCTGGTCGCCGCATCCAGCGTCGGCGGCCATCGCGAACTGATCGAACATGGCGTCACCGGCACGCTGTTCGCGCCCGACGATCCGCCGGCCCTTGCCGCCGCGCTGGCCGGGATGTTCGCGGATCGCGGCTTCTGGGACGACCGGCGTGCGGTGGCGCGCGCCTTCGTGGAGCGGGAGCGTAACTGGTCGTCAAACATTCTTCGCTACGAACCTGTCTATCGGCAATTGCTGACGCGCCCGGAGCGGGTGCGGGCGGCGGCGTGAAGAAATGAGCAGGCGCAAGAGCATTTGGGCAAAGGCGCTGCTGGCCGCTTTGGGCGCCGGGCTGCTCCTCTTCTCCTTGCCGGTCGGGCTGGTCGAGACGGTCGTGGCATCGAGTGGCCTCAGCGAAGCCATACCGGCCGCCGCGCCGCCACTGGGGCCGAAGGCGCGGCTGCTGTTCGCGGGATTTGGCGCCGCCATGGTCCTGGGTCTGGTCTGGGCGGGGCAAAGGGAAAGGCGCGTCGCTCTGCTGACGCATGACAAGCAAGGGCGCGAAAGCGGCGCCGCAGGAGTGAGCGAAATGGGTTTTGCATTGTCGAAGCTGAACTGGCTGTCCCGCAGCCGGAGCAAAACGGGTCCGGCGCTGCGCCGGAGCGACTCGCATCCCGACGCGCCGGCACGTGCGCCGATCTTCGCCAGCCGCGACTTTGGCGGCCTCGATATCTTTACCCGCACCGCGCCGCCAGCCGAGGAGGAGGCGCAGGCCGCCCCGTCCGGCGGTCTCGCCATTTCCGGCGCGCCGGAGAAGATGACGGAGGAAACGGCCTTCGCGCGCCTTCAACAGGCATTTTCGCCGGAAAGCAGCGCCGAAACCGGCCGGGAAGCCGTCGATGCCGATCCTGCGGAGATGGCGCAGCCCGCGCGGGCGAGACCCGCTCCCATCGCGCATCTTTCGCTGGCGGAACTGACCCAGCGGCTGGAGCAGGGCCTTGCCCAGCGCAAGCGCATGGGCCGGCCCGTCTCCGTCCTGGCCGACATGCCGGTGGAAACTGCCGTTCCGGTGCGCGACGAGGTCGAACAGGGCGTGGACGAAGCCCTGCGCGCCGCTCTGGGGACTTTGCGCACCATGACTGGCCGCGCCCGGTAAACCGGCAGGCGAGGACGCGCTGAAGGGCAACCCCTCGCTCCAGATCCCTTGTTTTCCTCGATTTGCCGACCAGCGATCGGTTGCGATCGCCTGGCCATCGCCCTGATGACGCTCACCAATCTTCTATGGTGAGCGCCGACAATTCCATCCGCTCGCCATCCGGCGCCGGATGACGGCTGTCGATGCGGATGTCCGCGACGAAGTGGCCGGACAGCATCCACTCCGCCTCCTCGATTCCCTCGGCAAAGGCCGCACTCCGCTCTGCCGCGTCAGGTCCGGCCAGGGTCAGCGCGATGATGTGGCGCCGCCCCTGGAACAGCGCGCTGGCCCATGGACGGCTGGCGGCGCGCTCCACCAGGACCGTTCCTCCCGCCCGCTCGATCAGCTGCGTCATCAGACGGGGCAGGGGATCGCGCGCGCTCATGGCCTGCATGCCGTCCCGCACGCGACCGATGGCGCTTTTCCGGATGTCCATGCTTGTCATTGTCCGGCGCTCCTGCGATAGTTGTTCATGAAATGTTCCACACGTCTCCTCATTCTGTCCCCCGGCTCGCGACCTTTGCGCAGGTCGAAGACCAGCCGCGGATCGCGAACGCTCTCACGGCCGAACCTGGTGGCCGGGACGCCGTTCTCCCGCAGGAACTTCTCGACGGCACGAAGCAGCATTCCCCTGTTACTCCTTTGCTTTAGCGACTCGCCCGATGCGATCCGCAGGTTTATTCCTATCTCTTACCCTATTTCCTACTTGTCTAGGAAAAATCCTAGATGTAGAAGGAAAGCATGACAGGGCATCAGGAAGATCCGCGAATCGTGCTGGAACGGCTGATTGCCGAGCGGGGGGAGAGCTATTCCGACATCTCGCGCCTGCTGAACCGCAATCCCGCCTATATTCAGCAGTTCATCAAACGGGGCACGCCGCGAAAGCTGGATGAGGAGGACAGGCGCCTGTTGGCCCGCTATTTCGGCGTGGCGGATGAGATGCTGGGCGGATCGGCCCCGCTTGGAACACCGCCGGCCAAGCTTCGCTCCCTGCCTTCGGTGGTCAGCGTGCCGCGTCTGTCGCTGGGTGCTTCGGCCGGGCCGGGATCGCTGGACGAGGATGAGCGGGCGGCCGGCCTGATGGCCTTCGACGCCAACTGGCTCCGCCATCTGGGTGTCCGGCCGCAAAAAATATCCATCATCCGCGTCGACGGCGAATCCATGGCGCCGACGCTCAGCGACGGCGATGAGATCATGGTCAATCATGACGATGATGCAGGGCGATTGCGCGATGGCGTCTATGTGCTGCGGCTTGACGGGGTGCTGATGGTGAAGCGGGTGGCCCTGGGGCCGCGCCGGGGCTTTTTCTCCGTGCTCAGCGACAACCCACATTATCCCGACTGGATCGACATCGATCCGGCGCTGGTGATGATCGTCGGTCGGGTGGTATGGACCGGCAGACGATTGGTTTAGGCGACTGGTTAGGAGGCAGGCTTTTGAACGACAATGGCGCGGTCATCCGCAAGGCCATGGAATGGCGCGGCGCCCGGCTGGCGCTGGCGACGGTTGTATCGACCTGGGGCTCCGCACCCCGGCCGCGCGGCAGCCATATGATAGTGCATGAGGATGGCCGGTTCGAAGGCAGCATCTCCGGCGGCTGCGTCGAGGCCGACGTGCTTCAGCGCGCCGCGGAGGTGATTGCGGGCCGACCGGCGCATCTGGAGAGCTATGGCGTGGCGGATGGCGACGCCTGGGCGGTTGGGCTGCCCTGTGGCGGGGAAATCAGCGTGCTGGTCCAGCCGCTTGGCCCGGACGGCTTCGACCCCGCATTGCTGGATCGGATCGCGGCGGAGAGCGGGCAGGGCAGGGCGCTCACCTTGTCGACCGATCTGGCGACCGGCCTGACCCGCGAAGGAGTGGTAGAGGGGCAGTTCCACAACCGCTACGATCCCCCGCGCCGCATATTCATCGTGGGCGCGGTTCAGATCGCCCAGTCGCTCAGCGCGCTGGCGCAGGCGATCGGTGTCACGCCGGTGATCATCGATCCGCGGGGCCGCTTCCTGACGTCGGAGCGCTTCCCCGGCGTCGAACTGGACGACCGCTGGCCGGACGAAGCGATCGCGGCCCGTTTTCCCGGCGAATCCACCGCAATCGTGACGCTCAGCCACGACATTAAGATCGACGACCCGGCTCTGGTCGCCGCCCTGCGGGCGCCCACCGGCTATATCGCTGCCCTCGGATCGCGCAAAAGCCATGCCGCGCGGTTGGAGCGGCTGGCCGCACTGGGTTTCGCTGCAGAAGAGCTGGCGCGGATAGACGGTCCCGCCGGCCTCGATATTGGCGCGATGGGCGCGGCCGAAATCGCCCTTTCCATCGCGGCCGGCATGGTCGCCGGCTTCAACGCCAGGCGCTGATCCGATCCTGCCCAATCGGATCGCCGCTCTGGATCCCTTGTTTTCCACGATTTCTGGGCCAGCGATCCGTCCTAGCAGCACTTCCCCCCGTTTTTGCCGCCATAGCGCGCCTCCTGCCGCTCCCGGAAAAAGGCGGTGCGGTCCATCGGCGCCCGATCGGGATGATGCGCGCGCATATGCCGCAAATAGGCGTCATAATCGGGCACCCCGACCATCATGCGCGCCATCTGACGCAGCCGGTGGAGGAAGAGGCTCATTCCGCCGGCACCAGTTGCGCCGGGATTTCCCGCGCCGTGGACCCCGCCACCTTCCGCGCCGCGAGACAGGTGCGAATGGTGAAGACCAGCACCGCCAGCACCACGAACAGGAAGATCGCGACCAGCGCCGCGTCGATCCGGTCGTTGAAGATGATCTGCCGCATCTCCGCCATCGACTTGGCCGGCGCCAGCACTTCGCCCCGGCCGGCCGCGCCGCTGAATTTGGCCGCATGCGCCAGGAAACCGACCTTCGCATCAGTGGAAAACAGCTTCAGCACGCCGGCCGACAGGGTGCAGACCAGCAACCAGGCCGTCGGCACCAGCGTTACCCAGGCGTAGCGGTCCCGCTTCATCCGGAACAGCACCGCCGTCCCCAGCATCAGCGCGATGGCCGCCAGCATCTGGTTGGAAATGCCGAACACCGGCCAGAGCGTGTTCACCCCGCCCAGCGGATCGGTCACCCCCTGATGGAGGAAGAAGCCCCAGGCGGCGACGGTCAGCGCCGTCGCGACGATCCCCGGCACCATGCTCCTGCTGTCCTTGAAGCCCGGCACCACCAGCGCGATCAGGTCCTGCAGCATGAAGCGTCCGGCGCGCGTCCCCGCATCCACGGCGGTCAGGATGAACAGCGCCTCGAACAGGATCGCGAAATGATACCAGAAGGCCTTCATCGCCGGCCCGCCCACGACATGGGAGAAGATCTCCGCCATCGCCACCGCCAGCGTCGGCGCCCCGCCCGCGCGGGAGATGATGCTGTGCTCGCCCACATCCTTCGCGGTCTGCAGGATCAGTTCGGGCGAGATGGGGAAACCCATGGCAGTCACCGCCGCCGCCGCGCTCGCCGCATCCTTGCCGATGACCGCCGCCGGGCTGTTCATCGTGAAATAGATGCCCGGATCGAGGATCGACGCGCCCACCAGCGCCATGATGGCGACGAACGCCTCCATCAGCATCGCGCCATAGCCGATCATCGGCGCATCGGCTTCGCTGGCGATCAGCTTGGGCGTGGTGCCGCTGGAGATGAGGGCGTGGAAGCCCGATACCGCACCGCAGGCGATGGTGATGAACAGGAAGGGGAACAGGCCGCCCGACCAGACCGGCCCGTTGCCGCTGACGAACGCGGTTACGGCATGCATTTTGAGGGGCGGCGCCATGATGACGATGCCGATCGCCAGCGCGGCTATCGCGCCGATCTTGAGGAAGGTCGACAGATAATCGCGCGGCGCCAGCAACAGCCACACCGGCAGCACCGAAGCCACCGCGCCATAGCCGATCAATATCCAGCAAAGCTGCACCGGCGTGAAGGTGAAGACCGGACCCCAGACCGGCGAAGCGGCGATGCTCTGCCCATAGACGATGGCGGCCAGCAGCCCGACCAGCCCCATCAGCGACACTTCCCCGATGCGGCCGGGCCTGATCCAGCGCGTATAGGCGCCCATTGCCATCGCCAGCGGCACTGTCGCGGCGACGGTGAACATGCCCCAGGGACTTTCCGCCAGCGCCTTCACCACGATCAGCGCCAGTACGGCCAGGATGATGACCATGATCATGAAGGCGCCGAACAGGGCGATGGTGCCCGCCACCTGGCCCATTTCCATGCGGATCAGCTCGCCCAGCGACTTCCCGTCGCGGCGCATGGAGATGAAGAGGACCATGAAGTCCTGCACCGCGCCCGCCAGCACCACGCCCGCGATGATCCACAGCGTGCCGGGGAGATAGCCCATCTGCGCCGCCAGCACGGGGCCGACAAGCGGACCTGCCCCGGCGATCGCCGCGAAATGATGGCCGAACAGGACGGTGCGGTCGGTCGCCACATAGTCGAGCCCGTCGGCGCGGCGGATGGCGGGCGTCGGCCGCGCCGGGTCCAGCCGCATCACGTTCCGCGCGATGTACAGCGCATAATAGCGATAGGCGACGAGGAAACTGCAGGCGGCCGCCACCACGATCCACAAGGCGTTGACCGCTTCACCGCGTGATACCGCCACCACGGACAGCGACGCCGCGCCGACCATCGCCATCACTATCCAGGGTATGTGCCGGGTCATCGCTCTCTGATTGCCTGTTCGTTGGAAATCCGCACAGTAGGGCCACAGCCCTCAAAGACAATCATGTTGTCGGAGGTCGGCATCTTGTCGGGAGGCCAGCCTGCCGCTCCGCCCGCCTGCCGCGCGTGTGATGATCCGGCGGCGCGGACAGGCGCGGCTTCAGCGGATTCGCCTTCGGCATGAAAAGAACATATCATGAACATGTGCCGCCGAGTCGCATGGAGCAGATTGCATGGAAAGCCGCCCCACCCAGACCCTGTTCCGCCTGTTCTTCGCGCTGAAGCCGACAGCGCTGATCGCCCGCCAGACGGATCATTTCGCCGAAAGCATCGCTGGGGAAGCCCGGCGGGTCGCCGTGGATCATCAGCATGTGACGCTGGCGATCACCTGCGATCATGTCGATTATCCCTATGCCGTGATCAAGGCGCTGATGCGCGCCGGGACGGGCGTGATGGCGGAGCCGTTCGACCTGCGCCTGGACAGGCTCAGCATCGGCGGCCGGTCCGGCGCCTTGCGTCCATCCCGTCATGTCCCCTTGCTCGACGCGCTGCAGAAACAGATCGCGGCAGGGATGAAGGGGGCAGGGGTGATGCTGCGCCCCGGCTGGAGCTTCAGCCCGCACCAGACGCTCTTCTACCGCGACGGTCCACCGGAACAGCGTCGGGTGGAGGGCTTTGGCTGGCATGTCGACCGCTTCATGCTGATATGCAGCCATGTCGGGCGCACCCACCATGAAACCCTTGCCACCTGGACTTTGAAGGGGAGCGGACAGTACAGCCTTTTCTGACGAGCTGCAGCTTCAGCGCGGAAGCCCTTTGGATCAGTCGGAACCTGCGTCCTGGCCAATGATCCGTGGTGCCCGCACATAGCCGAAATCGCCCGTCCCCGACCAGGACCGCCCGTCGGGATAGCGCAGTTCGATGCCGGCAATGTCACGTTCGTCGGCCAGGCGCATATTGACGCCCATCATGCTGTTGCCGAACCGGGAAACCGCGCTGGCGGAGAGGGTGAAATGGGTGGTCGATCCGCATCGCCCGCAAAACTGGATTTCCGCTGCCGGATCGTCCTTGTCCTCGCGGCAATAGCTGTGCGTGACACCCTCCACCTGCACCTCGTCAGGGTGAAGATAGGCCCAATGCGCACCGGACTTGCGGCACAGCGTGCAGTTGCAGGCGTTGATGAACTCCGGACGCTTCTCGATCGTCAGGCTGATCTGGCCGCAGAGGCAGGTGATCTTCACCATGGGCCCGTTCTTACCCCTGCGTCACGCTTTCCAGCACGGCCGCGCGCAATTCGGGCAAGCCCATGCCCTTTTCGCTCGACGTCGCGATGATGTCCGGATGCGCGGCTGGCCGTTTGCGGATCGCCTCGGACACGGCCTGCTTCACTTCCGCCAGATGGCTGGCCTTCACCTTGTCGGCCTTGGTCAGGACGATGCGATAGCTGACCGCCGCAGCGTCCAGCATGTCGAGGATATCGGTGTCGACATCCTTGATCCCGTGGCGGCTGTCGATCAGCACCAGCGTCCGTTTCAGCTTCGCGCGACCCCGCAGATAGTCGTTCACCAGGAAACGCCATTTGCGCACCACGTCCTTGGGCGCCTTGGCATAGCCATAGCCCGGCATGTCGACCAGCCGGAAGCGCAGCGGGTCGCCGACGTCGAAGAAGTTCAGCTCCTGCGTCCGCCCCGGCGTGTTGGACGTGCGCGCAAGACCGTTGCGGTTCGTCAGCGCGTTCAGCAGCGATGACTTGCCGACATTGGACCGGCCCGCAAATGCCACCTCATTCACCGCCATGTCGGGCAGGAATTTGAGGTCCGGCGCGGATTTGAGGAAGGCGATGGGGCCTGCAAAGACCTTGCGCGCTTCCTCGATCAACTCAGACTGTTCCTGTTCGCTCAAATCGCCGGCCTTATTTCGCGGTCGCCGCGCTGAGTTGCGGGTGACGCTTGTAAAGCCACCATTGCTGCAACATCGACAGGCAGTTGTTGGTGATCCAGTAGACCAGCAGGCCCGCTGCGAAGGGCGCCATGATGAACATCATCATCCACGGCATGATCGCGAACACCTGCTGTTGCATCGGGTCCATCTGCGCCGGGTTCAGCTTGAACTGGAAATACATGCTGATGCCGAGCAGCAGCGCCAGCACACCGATGCCCAGGAAGGCCGGCGGGGTGAAGGGCAACAGACCGAACAGGTTGACGATATGCAGCGGGTCGGGCGCGGAAAGATCCTTGATCCACAGCACGAAGGGCTGGTGGCGCATTTCGATGGTGAGTTGCAACACCTTGTAGAGTGCGAAGAAGATCGGGATCTGGATGAAGATCGGCAGACAGCCGGCGAGCGGGTTCACCTTCTCGCGCTTGTAGAGCTCCATCATCTCCTGCTGCAGCTTGGGCTTGTCGTCCTTGTACTTCTCCTGCAGCGCCTTCATCTTCGGCTGCACCGCGCGCATCGCCGCCATGCTGGCGAACTGGCGCTGGGCGACAGGGAACATCAGGCCGCGCACCACGAATGTCAGGCAGATGATCGCCACGCCGAAATTGCCGATCACCGTGAACAGCCAGTGCAGCAGCGCGAAGATCGGCTGTTCGAACCAGTAGAACCAGCCCCAGTCGATCGCCCGGTCGAACAGCGGAATGCCCGCCCGTTCATAGGCCTGGAGCGTCTTCACTTCCTTGGCGCCGACGAACAGCCGGTTGGTCTGCGTCATTGCCTTGCCCGGCGCGACCATGACGGGCGCCAGGGCGGCGTCGGTCTGATATTGCGTGCCGTCGCCCTTGCGCATCTGGCCCGTGAAGGCGGCCTTCTGGTCGGGCACGAGGGCGGAAAGCCAATATTTGTCGGTAAAGCCGATCCAGCCGCCCGTGGACTGGAAGCTCTGCACCGCCGGACCCTTGGCCAGATCCTTGTAATTCACGTCATAATTGGCCGCGCCGTTGAAGACGCCCATCGGCCCGACATGGATCGTCCAGGTGTCGGGATCGGCCGAAGGATGCGCCCGGCTGACATAGCCATAGCTTTTGACCCCCACCGCCCCGGCGCCGCTGTTCGACACCTTCTGCTGCGCGGTGATCATGTAATTTTCGTCGATGGAGTAGCGGATTTCGAAGGTCTGCCCGACGCCGTTGCTCCACGTCAGCGTGACGGGGCTGGTCGGCGTCAGTTCCTTGGCCGTCGTGGTCCACACCGTACTGCCGTCCGGCGTCTTCACCCCTTCGCCCTGCCAGCCAAAGCCCGCAAAATAGGCATCCTTGGTGCCGCTGGGGCTGTAGAGGCGGATCGCGGGCGAATCCTTCGCGATCGTTTCCTTGTAGGTCGGCAGCACGATATCATCGATGCGTGCGCCTTTGAGGTTGATCGATCCGGTGATCTTGGGCGTGCGGATGGTCACGCGCGGACTGTCCTTCAGCACCAGGGCCAGATCACGGACCGCCGCGGCGCCCTCTGCTGCGGGGGCCGTGCCGGACGGGGTGAGCGGCGTGGTCTTGCCGCCCTCTATCCTGGTGGCCGGCGGATTGGCGGCAGGGAAGAAATGTTTGGCGACATAGGGCCAGCCGAACAGGATCGCCGCGGTCAGCAGCACCGCCAGGATGATATTCTTCTTGTCGTCCACGCTTGTCGGCTCCGCCGTGTCTCAAAAATTCACTGTCAGGGGACGGGATCGTATCCCGAACCGCCCCATGGGTGGCATCGCATTAGCCGCTTCGTGGCCAGCCAGCTACCCTTCACCGCACCATATTTGCCGATCGCCTGAATCGCATATTCGGAACAGGAGGGCGCATAGCGGCAGGACGGCGGCAAGATGCGCGACGGACCCCATTGCCAGAAGCGCGCGACCAGGATGAGAAGGCCCCCGATCACGGCTTTTCCCGTCGATGTTCTTGCTTCGGTGCCCCGTCGCTTCCGGGAGCGGGCCGTGGAGTTTTCCGGCGGGAGGGACGATGCGCTTCACCCACCGGCCGCGACATCACCTTGCCCAGCGCCTTTTCCAGCTCCTGCCGAAGCAGGGCGAAGTCGCGCTCAATACCTTCGGCGCGCCCGATCAGCACATGATCCGCCCCGGCCATGCCAAGCGCTGGCAGCAGTTCGCGCGCCAGAACGCGAAAGCGGCGCTTCATCCGGTTGCGGATGACAGCGCCGCCAATCTTTTTCGTGACCGTGATGCCGTAACGCATCGCCGGATCGCCGTCGCCGCGTTCGCGCACCAGCAGGACAAAGCCCGGCATGGGCGCACGCCGTCCGCGATTCGCCGCCAGAAAATCGGCGCGCTTGCCCATGACGGCAGGCGCGCGATCAAGCGGCGCGTCGTTCAGGCGCTCAGGCTCTTGCGGCCGCGGGCACGACGAGCGCGCAGCACGTTGCGGCCGCCGGGGGTCGCCATGCGAGCGCGGAAACCGTGACGGCGCTTCCGAACCAGATTGCTCGGCTGATAGGTGCGCTTCATCGTTCATTCCTCAAAAACTAAAAGAATCGGGCGTGACAAAAAAGGGCCGCTGGTGGGCGGCCGCATGTCAGGGGGCGTCCGATAGGCAAAAGGGACCGGCGAGTCAATGGCGGAGGAGAGAGGCAGCGCGCTTTTCGCTTTGCATGGAGCAGGAGAATCGGCTGACCCGGCGCATTCCTGAATCCAGCCGAAATCCAGCGACTATTTCTCCCGCGCAGTCGTCACCGCAGCCTTCAGCGCATCATAGCCCACGGCGCCGTTCAGCACCTGGCCCCCGATCACGAAAGTGGGCGTGCCGCTCGCCTGCAGCTTCTGCGCAAGTCCGATATTGGACTGGATCTCCGCATCATATCGGCCCCCCGTTATCGCCCCCTGCGCCGCCTTCGCGTCAATCCCGACCTTTGCCGCGGCCGCCAGGATCGTCTCGCGCGTCACCTTGCCCGCGGCATAGAGCGCGCGGTGGAAGGGCATATACTGGTTCTTCTCTGCCGCCAGCAGCGACACCTTCGCCGCGTCGATACTCTCGTCGGACAGGATCGGCAGTTCGCGATAGACGATCTTCACCCTCTTGTCCTCGCCCACCAGCCTGGCGAGATCGGGCAGCGACGCCCGGCAGTAACCGCAGGCATAGTCGAAAAACTCGACCACGGTCACATCGCCATCAGCGGCACCCTCCCACGCGCCGGCATAGGGGGTTTCGATCGTCTTGCGGCTGGCGTCGATCATGCCCGACATCCGCTTCGCCTGCAGCTTCTCGACCGCCTGCGGAATGATCTCGGGATGTTCCATGATATAGTCATGCACGATCTGCTCGATCGCGGCCTTGTCACCGGCATCGACGCGGCCCGTGCTCTGGGTGCCGAGCGCCGCGCCCGTCGCGGTGGCGGCGATGAAGGCGAAAACGCCAAGGGTCATCATGATGGTCCTGTTGGAAAGCGCCGCGCAAAAGCTGGGCCGGCTCTGGTCTGTCATCGTTTCTTTCGCTTCTGTTCGACGGCTGCGCGGGAAACCATGGCGATATCCTGCGCCCGCAGATAGTCAACCGTGCCCGGCTTCAATCCCTGCATCGCGGCATCGGCGCTGCGCAGCGCCATCTGGTCATTGCCTATCATCGAATAGCGCTCCGCCGTAGCCAGCGCGGCGCGCGGCAAATCGCCGCGATGTTCATAGACCACGCCCAACTGGTACCAGGCGAAGGGGTTTTCGCGATCGCGCGCAATCGCGTTGCGCAGCACCGTTTCCGCTTCCGCGAAATTGGCGTCATTCTCCGTAGCGATCAGCGCATGGCCCAGCAGCGTGGCGATCAGCGGCTGGTTGGTCAGCCGCACCGCCTCGCGCAGGGGCGGGATGGCGTCGGCGGGCTTGCCGCTTTCCAGCAGCACCTGCCCTTTAAGCTCCAGGAAATAGGGATCATGCGGCGCGGCGGCCAGCAGGGCGTCGACCTCGCTGAGCGCCTTGTCCGGATAGGCGCTCTTGTGCCAGGCGTAGGCGCGGGCATAATGGGCCGGGATCGACTGGTCGCTTTCGGGATATTTGAGCAGGGTCTGGTTGGGTTCCGAAACGAAGCCCACCAGCTTTGCCTTGATCCGTTCGAACCGGGCCTCCAGCTTCGGGTCCACCGGCTTGTCCCAGGCGGGATCGACCGTATAGACTTCCCGCAGCACATTGATGCGCTCGCCGGAAAGCGGGTGGGTGCGGCCATAGCTGTCGTCCTGCGGAATGGCGAGCCGATATTCCTGGTTCTGCAGCTTCTTGAAGAATTCCAGGCTGCCCTTGCCCGAAATCCCCGCCTTGCTGAGATAGCGCGCGCCGGCAAGGTCTGCGGAGCTCTCCTGCGCCCGCGAAAAGGCCAGGAACTTGCCCATCGCCGCCTGCTGCCCCAGGCCAAGGATACCCATGCCCGCTTCCGCGCCGCCCGCCGCGATCGCCGCCGCACCCAGGACCAGGCTCAGCAGGGTGATGCCGGTGGCCTCCTTCATCCCCTCGCCATAACGGATGACATGGCCGCCCTCGATATGGCCGAGTTCATGCGCGACCACGCCCTGCACCTGGTTCACATTGTCGGCGGCGGCGATCAGCCCGCTATGCACCCAGACATATTGGCCGCCCGCAACGAACGCGTTGATATTGGGATCGTTGATGACCAGCACCTGGACGTTGCGCGGCTCCATGCCCGCCGCCTGCACCAGCGGCGCGGACATGTCCGCCATGAAGGCCTCGGTCTCCGCGTCGCGCAGGATCTGCTGCGCCGCGGCCGGACGCGACAACAGGGCAATCGATGCGGCTGCAATGGCCGCGAAACGAAGCCAGCGCTTGGTCATGCCATGACGGCTGGGCATTTTTGGGCGGGGCAGGGCAGGGGAAGGGGGCTCCATCGCTGAGGGTCAATGCCTTGAACGGGCTGAACGGGTGCTGAAAGCAATTATGTAGCCTATTAAGCGGCAGGTCCAATAGCGGCTTTGGGGTGGAGAATGGCCACAAGCTCTCTCTCCCGGCACCGTTTAATCCTCAACCGAAAAGGAAAACGCCGCCGTCCGGCCGCCCCGGGGCGGCAAGACAGCGGCGTCTTTCATCCTGTGTCGGCTTATTGGCCGAAGGTGCGCTGCCACCAGCCGCGGCGCGGGCCGCCCTCGTCGCCCTCGCCCGTCGCGTCCGCTTCTCCGTCCATGGTGACCGTATCGCCGGTTTCGGGCGAAGCAGCCTCGGCGGGCGTGTCGGCCGAAGGCGCGGCCTCAGCGGCAGCGACTTCCTCGACCACCGGATCGGCCTTCTTCCGCCGCGTGCGCTTGGGCTTGGCCGGAGCCGCGTCGGCGGCCGGCGCTTCCGGCGCAGCTTCGGCGGCTGCGGCTTCGTCCGCTACCGGCTCAGCCTTCTTGCGACGGGTCCGCTTGGGCTTGGCCGGCGCCTCTTCAGCAACGGGTGCTTCCGGTGCCGCCTCGACGGGCGTTTCCGCAGCGGCTTCAACCGCCTCGGCGGCGGGGGCGGCGCTTTCCTTCGCCTTGCGGGCACGGGGGCGACGCCGGGTCTTGGGTGCCTCTTCCTCGGCAGCCGCCTCTGACGCGGCTTCCGCCACAGGCTCCTGGGCGATTTCGGCTTCGACGGCTTCGACCGCTTCCTCGCCGGCAACAGAGCCTTCGCTCACGGCGTCCTCACCGGCCTCGCGACGACGGCGTCCACCCCGGCGACCGCGACGGCCGCGGCGACGGCCCTCGCCCTCCGCTTCGGCGGCGGCGTCAGCCGAAACAGTCTCGGCCTCCCCTTCGGTCTCGCCTTCCTCTTCGGCTTCGTCGGCCTCTTCACCGGTCTCGCCCTGGATCTCGGATTCGGCGCGATTTTCGTCGCGCTGCCCACCGCGCCGACGACGGCGGCGACGGCGGCGTCGGCCGCCTTCACGGTCCTCGCCCCGCTCGGCGCGTTCCTCCTGCGCGGCTTCGACCTCTTCGATTTCTTCCTCGTCCAGTTCCTCGACGACGTCGAGATCGTCATCCTCCTCCACGATCGGCGTATAGTCGACCACCCGCTCCGGACGCGGCCCGCTGGCCTCGACCGACATGCGCGCGCCCTCTACCTCGCCATCGGGCAGGATGGCGATGCGCACGCCATAGCGCTGCTCGATCTCGTCCAGCTCGTGGCGCTTGTTGTTGAGGACGTAGAAGGCCGCTTCCTGGCTCGCGCGCAGCGTGATCAGGTTGCCGCGACCACGCGCCGCCTCCTCTTCCAGCATGCGCAGCGCGGAAAGGCCCGCCGACGAAGCGGTGCGGACCAGCCCCGTGCCCTCGCAATGCGGGCACTGGCGCGTGGAGGCTTCAAGGACGCCGGTGCGCAGCCGCTGGCGGCTCATTTCCATGAGGCCGAAACCGGAAATACGGCCGACCTGGATGCGGGCGCGATCGTCCTTCAGCGCCTCCTTCATCGCCTTCTCGACCTTGCGGATGTTGGAGTTCATCTCCATGTCGATGAAGTCGATGACGACCAGACCCGCCATGTCGCGCAGGCGGAGCTGACGCGCGATCTCGCGGGCGGCTTCCAGATTGGTGGCGACGGCGGTCTGCTCGATGCCATGCTCGCGGGTCGAACGGCCGGAGTTGATGTCGATCGACACCAGTGCCTCGGTCGGGTTGATGACCAGATAGCCGCCGGACTTGAGCTGAACGACGGGATTGTACATCGCCGCGAGCTGATCCTCGACGCTGGCGCGCTGGAACAGCGACACGGCATCGGCATATTGCTTCACCCGGCGCGCATGGCTGGGCATCAGCAGCTTCATGAAGTCCTTGGCCGCCTTATAGCCATATTCGCCCTCGACGATGACCTCTTCGATATCCTTGTTGTAGATATCGCGGATCGCCCGCTTGATGAGGTCGCTGTCATTATGGATCAGCGCGGGCGCGTCGGACTTCAGCGTCTTTTCGCGGATTTCGTCCCACAGCCGGGCGAGATAGTCGAAGTCGCGCTTGATCTCCGGCTTGGTGCGCTGCAGGCCGGCGGTGCGAACGATGCAGCCCATGGTCGAGGGCAGCGCCATCTCCGCGATGATCGACTTCAACCGCTTGCGGTCGGCGGCGTTCGAAATCTTGCGCGAAATCCCGCCGCCATGCGACGTGTTCGGCATCAGCACGCAGTAACGGCCCGCCAGCGACAAATAGGTGGTCAGCGCCGCGCCCTTGTTGCCGCGCTCCTCCTTGACGACCTGCACCAGCAGCACCTGGCGGCGCTTGATGACGTCCTGGATCTTGTAGCGGCGGCGCAGCGCCATGCGCTTGCGGCGCAGTTCGTCGGCGGCTTCGTCGCCCTTGCCGCGGCGGCCACGGCCACCCTTGTCATTCTCGGGCGCTTCCTCACCATGCTCCTCATCGTCGTGATGATGGGTCGCCTCGACCACTTCCAGGCCCCCATCGGCGGCCGGATGATCGTCGTCATCGTCGAAATCGGCACGCAGCGCGGCCTCTTCCTCGGCATGCTCGCGCTCCTCGCGCAGCAGCGCTTCGCGGTCCTCGCGGGGGATCTGATAATAGTCGGGATGGATTTCACTGAAGGCCAGGAAGCCGTGGCGGTTGCCGCCATAATCGACGAACGCCGCCTGCAGCGACGGCTCTACGCGCGTGACCTTGGCGAGGTAGATATTGCCCTTGAGCTGCTTGTGCTCGGCCGATTCGAAATCGAACTCCTCGATCCGGTTACCTTTGACGACCGCGACCCGGGTTTCTTCCCGGTGGCGCGCATCGATCAGCATACGCATTGTCATTCATTGTTCTCCGGCGCTGGCGGCCGACGGCACTGGGCCGGGCTGCCGCGCGATAGTAAGGGGGCGGCGCGAGTTGCTGCATCGCCCGGTTTGGTTTGGAAAATTGCGTGTCTGCTGCCGGGGCAGGGCCGGACCATGTGCCGGACACCACCAACCACGCCGCATCGCCCGGGATCGGGTTCAGCGTCGATTGGAAATCATGCCTCATGCAGCGTCAACCTGTTCGTGCATCGATACTGGCGTATCCGCCTGCCGATGCCATCGTGAATATCCAAAAAAGAACGGTCGCCCGATAAAGGCACGCCTTCTAAGGAATATGATTGGGTAGCAGTCAAAACCGCAGGGAGCAACGGCCCCTGGAAATATTGTTTCGCGCCAGCGGCACTTTGCTCCCAATACATCCTGCCGTTTATCGCCATCATGGTTAAGATTGGATTAAGCGGCCTGTTCGGCAATGCCCCGTCTCACAATGCCGCCCGCGTCGCGAACGGGAAGCGACGAGGTGAAAATTGCGCTGGACGGCGCCGGGCCGCGCGGTGCACAAGCGGCGCATGCTTCAAAGTCTTGCGCTCGCAAGCATGATCCTCTCGGCTGCGCCCGCTTCCGCTGATGGCCTTGATGGCGATCGGCCCGGCCTGCGCTTCGACGTGCCCGCGCACATGGCGCCTCGTCCGGCGAAGCGGCTCCACAGCATCACCGTTCCGATCCCTCCCGTGGCCCGTGGTGTCTCGCTTCCGCCGGTGGAGGGGCCGCGCGACGCGTCGCGTCCGCTGGTGGTGATTGATGCCGGTCATGGCGGCCATGATCCTGGCGCAGTCAACCGCGAGACTGGCGAGCGCGAGAAAGATGTGACGCTGGCCATCGCGCAGGCGATCCGCGATGAACTGGTGAAGTCGGGCAGGGTCCGCGTCGCGCTGACCCGCGACGACGACCGTTTCCTGGTGCTGCAGGAACGCTACGGCATCGCGCGCCAGCTCAACGCGGACCTGTTCATTTCCATCCACGCCGATTCGGCCGATAACGACAAGGCGCGGGGCGCAACCGTCTATACCCTGTCCGAAACCGCCTCCGACCGGGAGGCATCGCGCCTCGCCGCGCGCGAGAACAAGGCGGATGTGTTGAACGGCATCAACCTGGGCGGCCAGTCGGGCGATGTCTCGTCGATCCTCATCGACCTGACGCAGCGGGAATCGATGAACGTTTCGGTGGCCTTCGCCCGGCTGCTCCAGCGCGAAGCGGCGCCCTATGTCCCGTTCCGCGGCAATGCGCACCGCTTTGCCTCGCTGATGGTGCTGAAGGCGCCCGATACGCCGTCGGTGCTGTTCGAAACCGGCTATCTCTCCAACAGCGCCGATGCGGCTTTCCTGGCGTCGAGGGAAGGGCAGGCGAACATCGCCCGGGGCGTGGCACGCGCCATCGAAGTGCATTTTGCGCGCAAGCTGGCGGCGGGCAGGGACCGGGGTGGTTAGCCAGGCGCGCGGCGGACGCGACATATCCCGCCACCGGCATTCCACTCTGGCGCTTCCCCGATTTTGACCTTACAGCCCGACCATCATGGAAGAGGCACGCCCCCAACACGCCGCATCATCCTTTGCTCAGCGCCTGCCTCGTGGCCTGAGCGGTTTTCGGCAGCGCCTCCAGCCCCATTGGGACAGGCGCTGGTTCCGCTGGATCGCGATCGGCCTTGGCGGTCTCCTGCTCGCTTATGCGCTGTTCTGGCTCATCTTCGCGCGCGGCCTGCCCGATGCGGCGACGCTGCTGGAATATGAGCCGCCCCTGCCGACCATAGTGCGCGACACCAACGGCCAGCCGGTCCACAGCTATGCCCGCGAACGGCGCGTGCAACTCCAGTACAGCGATTATCCTCCGCTCCTTATCCGCGCCTATCTGTCGGCGGAGGACAAGACCTTTTTCGAGCATCATGGCGTCGACATCCCCGGCTTCATCGGCGCGGTTTTCGACTATGCGACCAAGATCGGATCGGGGCAGCGCGCCCGCGGCGGCTCCACCATCACGCAGCAGGTGGCCAAGAACCTGCTGATCGGCGACGAATATTCGCCCACGCGCAAGGTGAAGGAAATGATCCTCGCCTATCGCATGGAGGGCGTGCTGTCGAAGCAGCAGATATTGGAACTCTACCTCAACCAGATATTCCTCGGCCGCAACGCCTATGGCGTGCAGGCTGCGGCCCGCGCCTATTTCAACAAGGATGTGGCCGACCTCAAGCTGCACGAAATGGCCTATCTGGCGATCCTGCCCAAGGGACCGGCCAATTACCGCCCGGAAAGCCCGACCGGCCACGAACGCGCGCTGGAGCGTCGCAACTGGGCGCTGGGGGAAATGTACAAAAATGGCTGGATCACGGGGGCGCAGCGGAACGAGGCGCAGGCGCAGCCGCTCGGCACCGTGGCCGCGCACGGCTCCAGCTTCGATGCGCGCGCCGGCGGCTATTATATGGAGGAGGTGCGCCGCCGCCTGATCCAGCTTTTCGGGGAGAAGGCGGAGGATGGCCCCAACAGCGTCTATGCCGGGGGCCTCTGGGTGCGCAGCCCCTATGACCCGAAGATCCAGGACCTGACGACGACGGCGCTGCGCAACGGCCTGCTGCGCTTCGACGCGGGCAAGGGCTGGTCCGGGCCGGTCGCCAAGATCGACATGGATCGCGGCTGGCAACGGGAACTGGCGGCGAGCTATATCGACGTCGACTATGCGGGATGGCGCGTCGCCGTGATCGTCAGTCGCGATTCCTCCTCGGCGCAGATCGGCTTTTCGGACGGTTCGACCGGCACGCTGCCTGCCGACGCCGCCCAACTGCCCTATCGCAAGACAGGCGGACCAGCCTTTGCCGCGATGGCGCCGGGCGACCTGATCGTGGTGGCGCGCAACGGATCGGGCTGGGCGCTGCGCAACGTGCCGGAAGTTTCCGGCGGCATGGTGGTGGAGGAAACCCATTCGGGCCGCGTCCGCGCCATGCAGGGGGGCTTCGACAACCGCCTCTCCTCCTATAACCGCGCCACCCAGGCCATGCGGCAGCCGGGATCGACCATCAAGCCCTTCGTCTATGCCGCCGCGCTGGACAACGGCATGACGCCGGCCTCGATCATCGTCGATGGCCCGCTGTGCGTCTATCAGGGCGCGGGCCTCGGCCAGAAATGCTTCCGCAACTTCTCCGGGGGCAGCGCCGGGCCGCAGACGATGCGCTGGGGCGTCGAACAGTCGCGCAACCTGATGACCGTGCGCGCTGCCAGCCAGACCGGCATGGACCGCGTCGTGCGTACGATAAAGGCGATGGGGATCGGCGATTACCAGCCCTATCTCTCCTTCGCCCTGGGCGCGGGCGAAACCACGGTGGAGCGCATGGTGAACGCCTATGCCATGCTGGCCAATCAGGGGCGGCAACTCAGCCCCAAGCTGATGGATTATGTGCAGGACCGTCGCGGCAAGGTGATCTGGCCATTGCGCTGGCGTGCCTGCGATGGCTGCAACATGGCCAATTGGGATGGCAAGCCCATGCCGCGCTTCGGTTTCGAGGGGCGCCAGGTGATGAACCCCATGACCGCCTATCAGGTCGTCCACATCACCGAAGGCGTGATCCAGCGCGGCACCGCTACCGTGCTGGCCGACCTCAAGCGCCCGCTGTTCGGCAAGACCGGCACGACCAACGGCCCGACCAATGTGTGGTTTGTCGGCGGATCGCCGGACATCGTGGCGGGCGTCTATATCGGCTATGACCAGCCGCGCAGCCTGGGCGGCTGGGCGCAGGGCGGCCGCGTCGCCGCGCCGATCTGGAAGGCGGCGATGACGCCGGTCCTGGAAACCATGCCCAAGACGCCTTTCATCGCGCCGGCCGGCATCCGCATGGTCACGATCGACCGCCGTTCGGGCAAGCGCGTCTACGGCGTCTGGCCGACCGACGAGCCCAAGCCCGCCGTGATCTGGGAAGCGTTCAAGCCCGAATCCGAACCGCGCCGATCGATCCGCAAGGAGGAGGTCGCCGCCCAGGACAAGGCCGCCGCCCGCATCGAAGCGACGGTTCAGCATCGTCAGCGCACCGACAGCGACTTCCTGCAGGACCAGGGTGGGATTTACTGATAGCGGTCAGGATGGCGAGCAGACAGGGGTTCCCGGTGCCCCTTTCCCGACCCTGACTCGGAGCAATAGGGTGCCCAACGGCAACAGCGTCCCACAAAAAACATCCTATTTCTCCAGCGGGCTGCCATTCAGCCTGTCCTATTCCGCCTTCACCGCTCTATCCCGCATCCCTCTTTGAAACGTCCGATGAAAACCCCGCCCAGGCACACGCGCGCCCGGGCACGCGCGCGCATACACTGTGAACTTCGACGCAAAACGGCCATTTCCCGCCAATCCTTCCGTGCAGGTCGGCAAGGATTGAATCTTCCCAAATCGGCCGCCCTCGGATAGGGGCAGGCATTTGATGCGTTTGCCGGTCTAGAAGCCAAGCGCCCGACATTCTGGAGATGCCCCATGCGCGCCGAAGCGCAGCAATATATTGACCGCATTGACGCCGCGCTGGATCTGCTGCGCCGCTTCCTTGACTGGGATCGCGCCCTTCGTCGCCTCGATGAGCTGAACGCCCGGGTCGAGGATCCGACCCTGTGGGACAATCAGAAGCTCGCGCAGGAGGTGATGCGCGAACGCACCCGGCTCGAGGCCGCGATCGGCGCGACCCGTGCGATCGAGAGCGAGAAGAACGACACCGCCGAACTCATCGAAATGGCAGAGGCGGAGGGTGACGAGGATATGGTGAGCGAAGCCATCGCTTCGCTCAAGGCGCTGGCCGACCGCGCCGATGAGGACAAGATCAGGGCACTGCTCGCGGGGGAGGCCGACGCCAGCGACACCTATCTCGAAATCCACGCCGGCGCCGGCGGGACGGAAAGCCAGGACTGGGCGGAAATGCTCAGCCGCATGTACCGTCGCTGGGCGGAGCGCCGCGGCTACAAGGTCGAACTGGTCGACTATCAGGCCGGCGACCAGGCGGGCATCAAGTCCGCCACCTTCCTGTTCAAGGGCGAGAATGCCTATGGCTACGCCAAGACGGAGAGCGGCGTGCATCGCCTCGTCCGCATCAGCCCCTATGACAGTTCGGCGCGCCGCCACACCAGCTTCTCGTCGGTCTGGGTCTATCCGGTGATCGACGACAATATCGATATCGAGATCAACGAAAGCGACCTCAAGATCGATACCTATCGCGCATCGGGCGCAGGCGGCCAGCACGTCAATACCACCGACTCCGCCGTTCGCATCACCCACGTTCCCTCGGGCATCATCGTTGCCTCCCAGAATGACCGCTCGCAGCACAAGAACCGCGCGACCGCGATGAACATGCTGAAGGCGCGCCTCTACGAGGCGGAACTGCGCCGGCGCGAGGAAGCCGCTTCGGGCGAATATCAGGCCAAGACCGAGATCGGCTGGGGCCACCAGATCCGTTCCTATGTGCTTCAACCCTATCAGCTCGTGAAGGATCTGCGCACGGGCGTCACATCGACCTCGCCCGACGACGTGCTCGACGGCGCTCTCGATCCCTTCATGGCGGCCGCCCTGTCGCAGAAGGTGACGGGCGAGAAGGTGGATGTGGAGGATGTCGACTGATGAAGGCCCCGGCGCTGGCGGGCTGCTTGCTCCTGCTGGCGGGCTGCGGCCCGTTTTCGTCGGACCGCAATGGCGACCGCGCGCCGGGCGCGCGCGCCTTTCCCCGCGCCGACCGTCCGGTCGCGCCGATCGTGTCCACCCGCTGGTCGAGCGAGGAAGCGCGCGACCGGGTGAACGAAGCGGAAGACATCATGAACCGCGCCGGCATCCATCCCGGCATGACAGTGGCGGATATCGGTGCAGGCGAGGGCTATTATACCGTGCGGCTCGCCAAGCGGGTGGGGGATGGCGGCCGCGTCCTGGCGGAGGATATCATGCCCGAAGTGATCGAGGCCCTGTCCCGCCGCATCACCCGTGAGAACTGGCGCAACGTCAGCGTCCGCCTGGGCGCACCGGAAGATCCGAAACTGCCTGCAAACAGCTTCGACCGCATCCTCATGGTCCACATGTACCATGAAATCGCGGAACCCTACGCCTTTCTCTGGAATCTCAGTCCCGCGCTCAAGCCGGACGGCGAACTGATCGTGGTCGACGCCAACCGACCGACCGACCGGCATGGCACGCCGCCGCGCCTCCTGTCCTGCGAACTGGCGGCCATGGGTTTCCGTTTGGAGGAACTGGTGCCGAAACCCACGGCCGGCGGCTATTTTGCGCGGTTCAAGCGCGTTACCGCCCGGCCGGAACCCTCCTCCATCGTCCCTTGCGCCCTCCGACCCTGAGCTCCCTGATGCCGCGAGGCTTTCCATGCGTATCACGGATGATGGACGGATGGCGATTCTTCACACGCTTGACGATCGGATGCCTTGGGGACAAGGCAGGGCATGATTGATCCCAATCGCACCGCAGGACAGCGGCGGCTTGATCCGCGCCACAAGATGTTCAGCCCCGTCGCCCTGCATCTCGGCGATACGCAGACGCGGGCGCATTTTCTCGACCTTTCCTCCTCGGGCGCGCTTGCGCATTGCGAAACGCCGCCGTCGGCCGGCGCCTATATCATGGTCGAGGCCGCGGGAGTGCAGGCGAGCGGCCGTGTCATGTGGGTCGTCGGCAAGCGTTTCGGCATCCGGTTCAGCCAGCCCCTGACCGACCCGGCCATGGCCGTGCTGATCGAAGGCGCCTGACCCCTTTTACGCCCTCAACCCTTTTGCCGCCATTTCCGGAACAGCGACGCGCCCAGCAGGCCGCCGCCGACAAGCGCCGCGATCGCCCCGCCCGCACTCGCCAGAGCCCAGGCTCCGGCCGCCAGCAGACCGGTCAGGAAATCAACGATGATCAGCGTCAAATGGATCATCACCGTAGGAAGACATCAGTCCTGCCCAAGTTCCTTCGCTTCCTGATATTTGAGTTCCAGGAAGCGGTTCTGCACCGCCAGCTTGTCAAGGTCGCCGCTGGCCAGATTCTCGCTCATCCGCGCAATTTCGGCGTCGATCACCCCCAATCCATCGATCAACTGCCGTTCGGGAATGCGGCCGTTGCGCTCTTCCCGCCGCAGCGGTTCGGGAATGGACTGGTAGCCGGTGACGAGTTCGGGCAGGTGATCGGTCAGCAATTTCCGGATTTCCTGGGCCGCCGGATCCTGTTCGCCCAGCCGTTCGAGTTGCGGCGCCAGGGTTTCCAGCTTGACGCCGATGCTGTCGACCAGGGTAACGGCCGGTGCGGGCAGGGCCTTGCGCTGGTTTTCCAGCCAGATTTCGGTTTGCAGGGGCAAAGCCGTGAGGGCGGTATCCGCCAACGCCTCGGCGCGCACTTTTTTCTCGCCGGGGGCAATGGCAATCAGCAGCACCGCCGTCATCATGACGCCCAGCGCGATCATCACCCCGGTCGTGCCGAGCGGGGTGATGAAGCCCGCCACCGCGCTGGCGACCAGAACAGCGACGATCGCCCAAAAGGCAAATTTGACCTTCCGCATCAGCGCGGCATTGCGGCGGTGCCGGGCGCGCGCCGACAGGCTCTGTCCGCGCTCGCTGTGGCGGCGGAGAACGGCCTCCGCGTCGGCCAGCACGCGGTCGGAATGACTCATTTCTTCAGGCCTCGATCGAACTCAGCAGCGGATTATCGGCGCGGGCCTGGTTTGCGGCCTGCGCCTGCCCCTCGGCACGCGCGATATAGCCCTTCGACTTCTCGACCTCGTTCGACAGCGTGGTCACCGTCGTCTTCATATTCTCCAGCGCCTTCAGCTTGAACGTGTCGATATTGTCCATCGTATCGTAGATATTCTGGAAGGCGCGCTGCAGCGTCTCGATCGGAATGGTGCTGGACGCCGCCTGCTCGTGGATCTGCGCCGTCTGGTTCTTCAGCATCTCGCCCGTCGAATCGATCATGTTCGCGGTCGTCGTGTTGAGTGCGGTGATCTGCTCCAGCACCAGGCGTTGCCCGACCAGCGCCTGCGCCACGGTAACGGCGGTACGCAGCGCCGCGACGGTCGTCGTGCTGGCGCGATCGACACCCTTCACCAGTTCGACATTGTTCTTCTTGACGAGGTCCAGCGCCAGATAACCCTGCACCGTCACCGCCATCTGCGTCAGCAAGTCCTGCGTGCGCTGGCGGATATAGAAAAGCGCGCTTTCGCGGATCGCCTTGGCCTTGGTGGGATCGATCGAATCCAGTTCCAGCGCCTTGGCCTCCAGCCGGGCGTCCAGCGCCTTGCTGATATGGATCATCTGTTCCAGGCGACCCATCGTCGCCCACATATTCTGCCGCTCGACATCGATCGCGGCATTGTCCTTGATCAGCACGTCCTTGCCGCTGGCGAGCGATCCGAGGATTGAATTGATGTGGCTCTGCGCACTCTTGTAGCTGTCGAAATAGTCGCGCATCCGATTGCCGAAGGGGATCAGGCCGAACAGCTTTTTTGGTGCGGTCAAGCTGCCGCGCTTGCCGGGATCGAGATCTTCCACAGTACGGCGCAGCTCGGCCAGGTCCGCGCCGACCTTGCTGTCGCTGTCCATGGCGCGCACCGGCCGGTCCAGGAATCGGTTGGAATGCCCTGCGGCCTCGGCGATTTCCTTGCGCCCCATATTGGTGAGCTGGTCGACCCGCTGGCCGAATTCCGGCGAATTGGCGTCCTGCGCGACGAGATCGTCGATGAAGGCATCGACCTTCTCGTCGAGCTTTGACTTTTTGTCCTCGTCCAGCGGTACCAGGCCGGCCGCCTTTTCCGGCGCGACGGGCGGCACCGGATCGGGCGGGGTCAGGTTCAGCATATCGCCGGAAGTCGTTGCGGCAGCGGTTGGCGCGGTCGAAGCCATGTTATCTCCCAGAAGCGCGTGGCGGGTCCGCTGTCATATGTGCATAAAACAGTGGGGCCGCAAGTCTGCCACAGCGTTATAAGGGCGCCCTGGTTGCCATTGCAATCGTCTGAGGTCTGGTTAGGATAACTCGGACAAGATGAGCAGGGGGGATCAGATGAAAGGCCGGGAAGAAGCATGGGTGGCGGCGGTTGTCGCTGACCCCCGCTATCATGCACTGGTGGTGGCGCGCGCGCGGCTTGGATGGCTGCTCTCCATCATCATCTTCACGGCCTTTGCAGGTTATCTGCTGCTGATCGCGTTCGACAAGGCGCTGCTTGGCGCGCCGATCGGGACGGGCGTCACCTCCATCGGCATTCCCGTCGGTCTTGGCCTCATCCTGTTGGCGATCGCGCTCACGGGCGTCTATGTCGCCCACGCCAATCGCCATCATGACGCGCGGATGGCTGCGATCCTTTCGGATCATGCTCCCGCGCAGGAGTATGATGCATGAAGGGGTTTGTTACTGCCCTGGCGCTCCTGTTTCCCATCCCTGCCTTCGCCGCCGCGCTGGAGGGGGAGGCGCAGCGCCAGCCGTTGAACCTGGTCGCCATCCTCATGTTCGTCGCCTTTGTGGGCCTGACGCTCTGGATCACCAAGGCAGCGGCGGCGCGGACCCGTACCGCGTCCGACTTCTACACGGCGGGCGGCGGGATCAGCGGTTTCCAGAACGGCCTCGCCATGGCGGGCGACTATATGTCGGCGGCCTCCTTCCTCGGCATTTCGGCGCAGATCTTCAACGACGGCTATGATGGGCTCATCTACTCCACCGGCTTTCTGGTCGGCTGGCCTATCCTGCTGTTCCTGATGGCGGAGAGGCTGCGCAATCTGGGGCGCTACACCTTTGCCGATGTCGCTTCCTACCGCTTCGCCCAGCCACCGGTGCGCAGTTTCGCGGCGGTCAGCACCTTGCTGGTCGTTAGCTTCTACCTGATCGCGCAGATGGTGGGGGCGGGGCAGCTCATCAAATTATTGTTCGGCTTGCCCTATGCCGTGGCGGTGGTGATCGTCGGCGCGCTGATGATGCTCTATGTCCTCTTCGGCGGCATGCGCGCGACGACCTGGGTGCAGATCATCAAGGCAGTGCTGCTGCTGGGTGGCGCCAGCTTCATGGCGCTGATGGTGCTGGCGCAGATGGGCTTCAGCCTTGAAGCGCTGTTTGCCCGCGCGGTGGAAGTGAAGACTGAGGCCGCGCTTTCCAGCGGGGCCACGATGGCCGAAGCGGCGGAGCGGGGCCGGTCGATCATGGGTCCGGGCAATTTCATCAAGGATCCCGTTTCGGCCATTTCCTTCGGCCTTGCACTGATGCTGGGGACGGCAGGGCTGCCGCATATCCTGATGCGTTTCTTTACCGTTCCGGATGCGAAGGAAGCGCGCAAGTCGGTGCTCTGGGCGACCGGATGGATCGGCTATTTCTACATCCTGACCTTCATCATCGGTTTCGGCGCGATCGTGCTGGTGGGGACGGACGGCAACTATCTGGACGGAGAAGGCGCGCTCCGCGGCGGCGGCAATATGGCGGCGATCCATCTGGCGCATGCGATTGGCGGCAATGCCTTCCTGGGCTTCATTTCGGCGGTAGCGTTCGCGACCATCCTTGCCGTGGTGGCTGGGCTGACGCTTTCGGCGGCATCCGCGGTCAGCCATGATCTCTACGCTACGGTCTTCAAAAATGGTCGGGCGAGTTCGGCGGACGAACTGCGCGTGTCGCGGTTGACCACGCTGGCGCTGGGTGCGCTGGCAGTGCTGCTGGGACTGGTGTTCGAGAAGCAGAACGTAGCCTTCATGGTCAGCCTTGCCTTCGCGTTGGCGGCGTCGGGCAATTTTCCCGTGCTGATCCTCTCGCTGCTCTGGAGCGGCTGCACCACCCGTGGCGCGGCATGGGGCGGGACCATCGGCCTGCTGACGGCCTTTGTCCTGACCCTGCTGTCACCCGCGGTCTGGACGACCACCTTCGGTCTGGGACCCGCGCCTTTTCCCTATAGTTCGGCGGCGATCTTTTCCGTTCCGGCGGGTTTTCTCTCGATCTGGCTGATCTCTCTGCTTGACCGATCGCCGCGCGCTGCGGTGGACAGGGCGGGCTATACGGCGCAGCGGGTGCGGGCGGAAACCGGAATAGGGGCCTTCGCCGCGTCCGACCATTAAAGGCGGCGTCCGTCGTCGCGCAGAACTTGCCGCAGCGCGTCATTTCCTGTAGGGGCGCGCCCGATAGTCCTGAGCAGGCGCGGTGCCGGCCGGGAAACCTTAAATCCCGAAGGCAGTTGCATGTCCCTGCGTAATATCGCGATCATCGCGCACGTCGACCATGGCAAGACCACGCTCGTCGACCAGCTTTTCCGCCAGTCCGGCACCTTTCGCGACAACCAGCGCGTCGAGGAACGGGCGATGGATTCGAACGACCTGGAAAAGGAACGCGGCATCACCATCCTGGCGAAGCCCACCTCGGTCGAATGGAACGGCACCCGCATCAACATCGTCGACACGCCCGGCCACGCCGATTTCGGCGGTGAGGTGGAGCGCATCCTGTCCATGGTCGACGGCGTGATCCTGCTGGTCGATTCGTCGGAAGGCGCGATGCCGCAAACCAAGTTCGTGACTGGCAAGGCGCTGGCGCTGGGCCTGAAGCCCATCGTCGTCGTCAACAAGGTCGACCGTCCCGACGAGCGTATCCAGGAAGTGCTGGACGAGGTGTTCGACCTGTTCGTGACGCTGGATGCCACTGACGAGCAGCTCGACTTCCCGGTGCTCTACGCTTCGGGCCGCAACGGCTATGCCAATGAAGACCCGTCGTTGCGTTCGGGCACGCTGGAGCCGTTGTTCCAGAAGATCGTCGACCATGTGCCGCCGCCGGCGCTGGACGTGGACGCGCCGTTCAGCTTCCTGGTGACGTTGCTTGACCGCGACAATTTCCTGGGTCGTGTCCTCACGGGCCGCGTCAATTCGGGCACGCTGAAGGTCAATCAGGCGATCCATGCCATTGATGCGGACGGCAATGTGCTGGAAACCGGCCGTGCGTCGAAGATCCTGTCCTTCCGTGGCCTGGAACGCGTGCCGGTGGAAGAAGCCAGGGCGGGGGACATCATCTCGCTGGCCGGCCTGACGGTCGCGACCGTCGCCAACACCATCGCCGATCCGTCGGTCACCAGCGCGATCCGGGCCCAGCCGATCGACCCGCCGACCCTGTCGATGCGCTTTGCCGTCAATGATTCGCCCATGGCGGGCCGCGAAGGCAGCAAGGTGACCAGCCGCATGATCCGCGACCGCCTGATGCGCGAAGCCGAATCCAATGTCGCGATCAAGGTGACGGAATCGGCGGACAAGGACAGTTTCGAAGTCGCCGGTCGCGGTGAACTTCAGCTTGGCGTGCTGATCGAGACGATGCGCCGCGAAGGCTTCGAACTCGGCATTTCGCGTCCCCGCGTGCTGTTCGGCGAGGATGAGAACGGCAACCGGACCGAGCCCTATGAGACTGTCGTGATCGACGTGGACGATGAGTTCTCCAGCACGGTCGTCGACAAGATGAACCAGCGCAAGGCGGAAATGACCGACATGCGCCCGTCGGGCGGCGGCAAGACCCGCATCACCTTCTCCGCACCCTCGCGCGGCCTGATCGGCTATCACGGCGAATTCCTGTCCGACACGCGCGGCACCGGCATCATGAACCGGCTGTTCGAGAAATATGGCCCGCACAAGGGCAATATCGAAGGCCGCAAGAATGGCGTGCTGATCTCCAACGGCGTGGGCGAGGCGGTGGCCTATGCCCTTGGCCCGCTGGAAGAGCGCGGCGTCCTGATGGTCGGCGTGGGCGAAGCGCTCTACGAAGGCATGATCATCGGCCAGAACGCCAAGCCGGAAGACCTGGAAGTCAACCCGATGAAGTCGAAGGCGCTGACGAACTTTCGCGCTTCGGGCAAGGACGACAGCATCCGCCTGACCCCGCCATGGAAGATGACGCTGGAACAGGCCATCGCTTACATTGACGACGATGAAATGGTCGAGGTGACGCCCAAGAACATCCGTCTGCGCAAGCGCTATCTCGACCCGAACGAGCGCAAGCGCATGTCGCGGGCCAAAGCCGCCGCCTGATCTGGCGGAAGGACGAAAAAAAAGGGGCTGGCGTCGCGAGATGCCGGCCCTTTTTGCGTTTGGAAGGTCCGGAATGGGCCGTTTTCCGCCGAAGTTCACACCATATGCGCGCGCATGCGCGCCCGCGCGTAGCGTTCGGGGCAATGATTTCCACATGTCAAAGACGGAGCGGGAATAGGCAGGCCGGGGGGATGTAGGACAGGATAAAAATGGTGCCGGATCGCGGAATAGGATGCTTTTTCGCCCGCCGTGGCACGGAGGATACAGTTGGCGGGGCGAACCTTGCCTCCGGCCATCGTCCCGCTGCCAGCAAGGCCCGCATATCGCCTCCACAACCGCCTGTTTCACCTTCGCAAAGCTGCTGGCTTCCGTGCTGCGCGCTCTTTATGGTCGCGCAATTCTTTCTTCCCGCGAAAGCTCCTCATGCACCTCCTCACAGGCCTAGCCGGTATCGCGCTGATCCTTGCCATTGCCGTCGCCCTTTCTTCCGACCGCCGCGCCATCCGGCTTCGCGTCGTCGGCGCGGCATTCCTGTTGCAGGCGGGCATTGCCCTGCTGGTGCTTTATGTCCCCGCCGGACGCGCCGCCATCGCCGGCATATCGCGTGGCGTGGCGAACCTGCTCGGCTATGCGCAGGCTGGAACGGATTTCATCTTCGGCCCGCTCGCCAAGCCGGAGATTGGCGGCGCGAGCTTTGCCATTGCCGCCTTGCCGGTGATCATCTTCTTCGCCAGCCTGGTTTCGATCCTCTACCATCTGGGCATCATGCAGCAGATCGTGCGCTGGGTCGGCGGCGCGATCGAGAAGGTGACGGGCGTTTCGAAGGTCGAAAGTCTCTGCGCCGCCGCCAACATCTTCGTCGGGCAAAGCGAAAGCCCCCTCGTCATCCGCCCCTATCTGGCGGGACTGACGCCGCCGCAGCTTTTCGCGGTGATGACCAGCGGCATGGCGGGGGTCGCGGGAACCATATTGGCCGCCTATGCCGCCATGGGCATCAAGATCGATTATCTGCTGGCGGCGAGTTTCATGTCAGCGCCCGGCGGCCTGCTGATGGCGAAGATCATGATGCCGGACGAAGCGGACCGTGAACCCGAACTTCCGCTGGGCGATCATCCCGACATCGTCCTTCCTGAAAACCGGATCGGCGGCACCGGCCCCGCTGTGCTGGCGCCGGAGGAAATGTCGCGCGATCCGATGCCGTCCGCCGCCCATGATGAGGAGAAGCCGGCCAACCTGATCATGGCGGCCGCGCAGGGCGCGCAGACGGGCGTGAAGCTGGCCGTGGCGGTCGGCGCCATGCTGCTGGCCTTCGTTGCGCTGGTCGCACTGGCAAATGGCATATTGGGCGGCATCGGCGGCTGGCTTGGCTATCCCGGCCTCAGCTTCCAGCAGCTATTGGGCTATGTCTTTTCACCGGTCATGTATCTGCTCAACATTCCCTGGACGGAGGCGCAGGTGGCGGGCGGCCTGTTCGGCACCAAGGTCGTGCTCAACGAGTTCGTCGCCTATATCAACCTGGGGCAGGTGCAGGGTGCGCTGTCGCCCGCGACCGTCGCCATCGTCACATTCGCGCTTTGCGGCTTCGCCAATTTCAGCTCGATAGCGATCCAGATGGCCGTCACGGGCAATCTGGCGCCGAGCCAGCGCCCGGTGATCGCCCGGCTGGGGGTCAAGGCGCTGGTCGCGGGCAGCCTGGCCAATCTGATGAGCGCGGCGCTGGCCGGACTGATGCTCAGCCTGCGCTGATCGTTCCGAATTCATTTGCTGTCCTGCGAAAGTCAGGCTTCTGCCAGGACGAGTGAAAACAGCCCCTCCTCATCGCTCCATTCGCGCACCGGTTCCCAGTCACCGGCGCGCAGCAGCAGCCTTTCGTCGCGTGGGCCATATTTATGGCTGCTTTCGGTATGGATCGTTTCGCCCTCCGTCATGCGGAAGCATTGGCCCGCGACGTGGAAGTGAAGCGGCCGCACCGCTTCCAGATGCATTTCAATCCGCGCCTTGTCGTCGTTCCAGACGGCGCGATGGACGAAGCCGTCCAATGGCAGGTCGCCGTCCAGTTCCCGATTGATGCGCCTGATCAGGTTGAGGTTGAATGCTGCCGTCACGCCGGCTGCGTCATCATAGGCGGCGACCAGCCGGCCGCGATCCTTGATCCGGTCCATGCCGATCAGCAGCATCGCTCCCTCGCCGAGAAGGCGCCGCATCGCCCGCAGCAGGTTGACCGCCGCATGGGGTTCCATATTGCCGATGGTCGATCCGGGGAAGAAGCCAAGGCGTGGCAGCCCGTCGATCGCGGTGGGCAAGGCCAGATCGGTGTTGAAGTCGCCCACCAGCGGCAAAACCGGCAAGCCCGGAAAGGCCGATGCCAATTGCGCGCTCGACGCATGGAGGAAGTCGCCGCTGATGTCGACCGGCACATAGGCGGCCGGATCGATGGCGCGCAGCAGATGGGGGGTTTTGCGTGCACTGCCCGCGCCGAATTCCACCACGGCCCGGCCGGGGCCGATCGCGGCGGCGAAATCCCGGCCATGCCGCTCCAGCAGGGCGGTTTCCGTGCGTGTCGGATAATATTCCGGCAGATCGGTGATCGCTTCGAACAGTTCCGAACCGCGCTGGTCGTAGAACCAGATGGGCGGCGTCGCCTTGGGCTCGCGGGACAGCCCCTCGATAATGTCCCGCCGGAAGGCCGGATCGGGGGCGGGCAGCGATGGCGGGGCATTTTCGGTCAGGAGCATCGCCTCACAGATCCTTTGCCAGCCGCAGTCCGGTGAACTGCCAGCGTTGATGGGGGTAGAAGAAATTGCGGTAGCTCGCGCGCAAATGACCCCGCGGGGTGGCGCAACTGCCGCCCTTCAGCACGAACTGGCCGGACATGAACTTGCCGTTATATTCGCCCACCGCACCCTCGGCGGCGCGGAAACCGGGGTGGGGGCGATAGGCGCTGCCCGTCCATTCCCAGACGTCGCCGAACATCTGCGTCAGGGCGGAAGCACCATTCGCGGCGCGGGGGCGGGGGCAGGCCGCATCGTCCAACTGATTGCCGCTGGTAGGCGCGATATTGAGTGCCGCACTTTCCCATTCCGCCTCCGTGGGCAGTCGGGCGCCCGCCCATCGGGCATAGGCGTCCGCCTCATAGAGGCTGATATGGCATACCGGGGCGGCGGGATTGACCGGCTTGCGCCCGTCCAGGCCAAAGCGCGTCCAACCTCGTCCGTCCCGTCGCCAGTAAAGCGGTGCGTCGATCCGTTCCGCCTCTACCCAGGCCCAGCCGTCCGACAGCCAATGGGCGGCGTCGGCATAGCCGCCATCCTCCATGAAGCTGATCCATTCGCCATTGGTTATCGGCCGGTGCGCCAGGGCATGGGGGTGGAGAATCGTCTTGTGGCGGGGGGTTTCGCAATCGAAGGCGAAATCGCTCTTTCCGTCATCGCCGATCTCGACCAGGCCCTGCCGACCCTCGATCCAGTGGAGCGGGCCGGGAACGGGCGCCGGCAGCGCATTGGGCGCATCGTACAGGGCCGGCTCCAGCGGGTTCAGCGACAACAGATGCTGCATGTCGGTGAGCATGAGTTCCTGATGCTGCTGTTCATGATGAAGGCCGAGCAGCACCAGAGCCTGCGCATCGGGCATCAGCATCGGCAGCGCGGTGGTCAGCGCCGCGTCGACATGGGCGCGATAGGCGCGGATTTCGTCCAGCGTCGGGCGGGTGAGCATGCCCCGCATCGGCCGGGCGTGGCGTGGACCCTCGGCCTCATAATAGCTGTTGAACAGATAGGCGTAATGCGGGTCGAAGGGCGTGTAGCCCGCCACATTGTCGCGCAGGACGAAGCTTTCGAAGAACCAGCTCACATGGGCCAGGTGCCATTTGGCGGGGGAAGCATCGGCCATGGACTGGACCGTGGCGTCCGCGTCCGACAGGGGCGCGGCGATCGCCTCGCTCAACGCCCGCACTTCGCGGTAGCGGGTCAGGAGGTCGATCTGGCCCGGTGCGGTCCGGCTTCTTGCCATGCATGCCCCTTCGATACGGTTGCGCCGCTCTCAACCAATAATCGCATGAGGGGGCCTGTAGGTTCCGACCGTCCCCGGCGCATCCATGGGAATTGCTGGACAAGGGCGCGTCGCTTGACCAAATGATGGCCAGTCATGACCAAGCGCATCCTTCTCATCGTGTCGGGCGGCATCGCGGCCTACAAATCGCTGGAGCTGGTGCGGCTGTTGCGCAAGCGAGGCATCGCCGTGCGGGCGGTGCTGACGGAGAGCGCCGGGAAATTCGTGACGCCGCTGTCGCTGGGCGTGCTGACCGAGGATCATGTCTATGGCGACATGTTCGACCTCAAGGAAGAGCGGGAGATCGGCCATATCCAGCTTTCGCGGCAGGCCGACCTGGTGGTGGTCGCGCCGGCGACGGCGAACATACTTGCCAAGATGGCCGGCGGCATTGCCGATGATCTGGCGACCACGTTGCTGCTGGCGACCGACAAGCCGGTGCTTGCCGTCCCAGCGATGAACGTGCGCATGTGGCATCATGCGGCGACGCGGCGGAACGTTGCCCAGCTCAAGGCCGACGGCGTGCATGTGATGGAACCGGACAGCGGCGAAATGGCCTGCGGCGAATTCGGCAAGGGCCGTCTGCCCGATCCCGAGGCGATCGCGGCGGAAGTGGCGCGGCTGCTCGCCCGGCCGCTTGCCGCCGATCCGCTTGCGGGGCAGCCGGATTTCGAGACGGCGGATGCACCGCTCGCGGGACGGCATGTGCTGGTGACGGCGGGGCCGACGCATGAGCCGATCGACCCGGTCCGCTACATCGCCAACCGATCCTCCGGCAAGCAGGGCTTTGCCATAGCGGCCGCAGCGGCGCGGGCAGGCGCGCGGGTGACTTTGGTGGCGGGGCCCGTACATCTGCCGACGCCAGCGGGCGTAAGCCGCGTCGACGTGGAAACCGCGCGGGAGATGCTGGCGGCGGTGGAGGCCGCGTTGCCGGCCGATGCGGCGATCATGGTGGCGGCCGTCGCGGACTGGCGCACGGCCGATGCCGCGGATCAGAAGCTCAAAAAGGATGGCTCCGGCAAGCCGTCGCCCTTGGCCCTGGTGGAGAATCCCGACATCCTCGCCACGCTGGGCCGGCATGCGAAGCGTCCCACCCTGCTGGTCGGCTTTGCCGCCGAGACGCAGAAGATCGCCGAACATGCGCAGGCGAAGCTGGCGCGCAAGGGCGCCGACTGGATCGTCGCCAACGATGTGTCGGGCCCGCCCGGCTCCAGCGTGATGGGTGGCGATTCCAACAGCGTGCACATTGTTTCGAAGGATGGCGTCGAGAGCTGGGACCATCTGCCCAAGGATGCCGTCGCCACCCGCTTGATAGAAAAGGTCGCCCATGTCCTCTCCTCTTCCGCCCATTGAAATCCGCCTGAAGCGCCTGCCCCATGGGCAGGGCCTGCCGGTGCCGGCCTATGCCACGGCGCATGCGGCGGGGCTGGATGTCGTGTCGGCGGAGGACGTCACCCTCGCGCCCGGCGGCCGGCATGCGGTGGCGACGGGTTTTGCCATGGCGATTCCGGAAGGTTATGAAGTGCAGGTGCGGCCGAGATCCGGCCTGGCGCTGAAACATGGCATCAGCCTGCCCAACACGCCGGGGACGATCGATGCGGATTATCGCGGCGAGTTGAAGGTCATATTGATCAATCTGGGCGAGGAACCCTTTGTGATCGCGCGGGGCGACCGGATCGCGCAACTGGTCGCCGCGCCAGTGCAGGTGGCTCGCTTCGCCGAGGTCGAGGAACTGGACGAGACGGCGAGGGGCGCGGGCGGCTTCGGATCGACGGGGGTGCGTAACTGATGGCATCACTCCCCCTCACCGACGATCAGCTTGAACGCTATGCCCGCCATATCGTGCTGAAGGAGATTGGCGGCGCGGGCCAGGCGCGGCTGTTGTCGGCGGATGTGGCGATCATCGGTGCGGGCGGGATCGGCAGCCCGGCGATCCTCTATCTCGCGGCGGCGGGGGTCGGGACCATCCGGGTGATAGACGATGATATCGTCGCCCTCTCCAATCTTCAGCGGCAGGTGCTGTTCGACACCGACGCGATCGGCGCGTCCAAGGCCGAAAGCGCGATGGCGGCCGTTGCGCGGCTCAATCCGGACGTGAAGCTGATCCCGATCAATGCCCGTATCGATGCGGACAATGCCGCGCTGATGCTGCGGGACGCGGATGTGGTGCTGGACGGTTGCGACAGTTTCGCGACCCGGCTGGCGGTGGCCGATTGCACGCAAAAGCTGAGGATTCCGCTGGTTTCGGCGGCGGTCGGGCCATTTGAGGGGCAGTTGGCCACCTATCGCGGCTGGGAAGCGGGCAAGCCCTGCTATCGCTGCCTTGTCGGATCGCCGGAGGATGCGCCGGAGCGGAATTGTTCCGAAACGGGCGTGATCGGGGCGTTGACGGGCGTGATGGGCAGCCTGGCGGCGCTGGAGGTGATCCGCGCGCTGGTTCCCTTTGGCGAAGATATGGCGGGGCGCCTGCTGCTCGCCGACCTGCTGTCGATGCGGTTCCGGACCGTGGCGGTGCCCAAGGACGCCGCCTGCCAGGGCTGCGCCGCGGAACTATGCGCGAACTGAGGATCGTCGTCGCGACGGCGGATGCCGAGCGGCTGCGCGGCGCATTGGTGATGGCGGCGACCCAGGCGGCGCTGGGCGGCGGCGCGGTCCTGTTCCTGCAACTGGATGCGGTAGGGCTGTTGCGTATGCCCCTGGCAGCGCCCCTTGACGAAGCGCATCGGTCGGCGGGCCTGCCCTCGCTGGCGATGCTGATCGAAGAGGCGGTGGAATTGGGCGTGACCCTGCTCGCCTGTCAGAGCGGACTTGTGCTTTGCGGCATGTCGGCGGACGATCTGCCCAAGGGTGTGGAGGTTGGCGGGCCGGTCGGGTTCCTGCAGCAGACGAGCGACGAGGCCCGGCTGATATTCGTGTGAGGTGGCTGGCCCGTTCATGGGGCCGGGAAACGGGCGGTCTGCTGGAGACAATTGTCCTAGAAGGATTGGCCCCAGAATTTGGCGACCTTCGGATCGCTGGCGCAGGAGGTTCGCAGCGCCTGCCATTGCGCCTGATCCAGCGCCGGTCGGTAAGCTGTGCCCGGCTTGACGGCGGCGGCGAAGCGGCGGCGGCGTTCGGCGGAGAGCGGATGGGAGGAAAGCCAGCTCATCGCCCGCGCTTCCGTGCCTTCGTCCTTGCCGCCGATCCGATCGAAGAAGGCGGCAGTCGCGGCGGGCGAAATCCCGGCGGCGCGCATCTGGTCGATGGCGACCCCGTCCGCGGCAGACTCCGCGCCGCGGCCGTAGCTCAGCGACAATACGCCGTTCAGATAATTGCCCGCATTGCCCCCCGCGCCGCCCAGCACGACGCTGAGGCCAAGCTGGCGGATGAGGCCCGTCATCGTGTCGCGGTGGCGCACATGGCCCAGTTCATGGCCAAGCACGCCCGCGACTTCATCGGCGGACTTTGCCTGCTGGACCAGTCCGTCGAAGAGGATGATCCGTCCCCCCGGCAATGTTACCGCATTCACCATCGGAATATTGGCAAGTGCGATGTCGCGGGCCTCATGGCCCGGGTCGATCCGTGCCGCCAGTCCCCTGAGCGCGGCATCGCCCGCCGGCGTGTGGCAGAAACGGCCGCCGAAATCGCCCACCATGGCGTCGCCCATCCGGTTCTCCCAGGCGTGCGGGACGAGCGGGGCGATGGCGGCGGGTGCCTCGAGCGCGCCCCAGATGATGAGAGCGGCGGCGATGGTGAAGACGGCGGCCGCCGGCCACAGGCCGAAGCGGTCAATCCAGCGGCCATAGCGTTCGCCCTTCGGCAAATGGGTGGCGATGTCGGCTGGCGCTTCGCCGGAAAAGCCCATGCGCCAGCCGGGAACCGTCTTATGGCCATAGGCGGAACGATCACCCTGCAGGCCGATGACGGTGAGGTCGCTCCAGTCGGCGGGCAGGCCCGCCCAGCCGCTTTCCGGCTCCTCCAGCACAAAGCCCGTGCCGGCGGGTCGCAGCAGGACTTCGCGCCGGACCGCCGTCACGCCGTCATAATGCCAGAGCCGGAAGTCGGACATGCGGCTCAGAAAGCGCCCACGTCGAGCGCGTCCAGCAGGCCCTCGCCATGGCGGCTGGTCTTCGTCTGCGACTGGGTGAGTTCGTCGGTATAGATGGTGCCGGTCACGCCCATATGGGTGACGAAGAATTTCCAGTGCCGATATTGCAGGAAGATCGAACCGACGCCGAGCGTGCAGGCCACCAGTGCAATGTCACCCAGGAACAGCAATATCCAGTCCCTGGTCCGGGCGTAGAAATGGAAGTCGAGGCCGGTGAGCGACAGCCCTTCCACCGCTTCACGGAAGAAGCTGGCGTAGAAGGCGAGCGCGATGAGGCCGAGCCCCAGATAAAAGACCAGCACGAGCGCGATGATGCCTATTATGACCCCGGCCATGCGGGAGCCCACATTGTCCTGCCCCGGAAAGCCCACCATGGCGACCATCACCCCTCCGCCCACGAACAGCAGGATCGGCAGGAGGTAGAAGAGCAGGAAACGCCTGAAGGTCGGGCCGTGATCGCCCGCGGCTTCGAAGGCATGCGGGCCGAAGCTCATCTTGTTCCAGCGCTCGTTCCACAGCGACATCATCGACCAGGGGATGAGCAGTCCGAGAGCCAGGCTGCCCACTGCGGACTTCCACATATAGGAAATGCCGTAGCCAAAGCCCTGATCGTCGCTGCCGCCCCGGATGCCGTGCCACCATGTCCGGCTGAGCCGGTAGCGCAGCGCGCGGAAGCGGGCGAGGCCGACCATGTAGAAGATCGTCACGAACGCCGCGAGCGTCAGTATCGCGGCTATCCCCTGATGCCCCTGGAGGATCAGCGCCTGCGCGCCGAATTGCAGGAAGAGGAAGGGCAGGCCGATCAGCACGACCACCATCAGGAAGCCCAGGAACAGTTCCTTGCCCGTGCCCGTCCATTCCAGCCGGTCGTCGATGAAGCGCGTATTCGCCCAGAGATAGCGCCGCGTGCGCGTCGTCGCCCAGAAGCGGTATATGCCCAGCGTGACGATCGTCAGCAGCAGGTTGGTGAAGGCGATCGGCGCATAGTCGCGCCAGTTGCCCTCGAAAGCGAAGCCGTCGCCGCCTATGCGTTCCTGATCCATGATGCCCCCCTTTGGTCCCCGGTGGGAGAAGACTATGCCGGGGACCGTCGGTCAAGGGGTTTCATGGTTGTATGGAATGCTATCCCGCTGAAATCAGGCGGATCGGCATTTTACGGGTGATCAGAAGCTGGCGTAGCGTTCATTGCCGATGAAGCCGAGCTTCGTCACGCCTGACCGGCGGATGTCGGCCAGCACTTCATCCACCGTCACATAGCGGGCGCCGGCATCGGGCTGGAACTGCAACTCCGGTTCGGCAGGCAGGCGCAGCGAGGCGGCAAGATATTGGCGGAGCGTCAGTCGGTCGACGGCCCCGCCGTTCCAGCGGATGGTACCGTCGGCGTCGATGCCGACCCTGTTCTTGACGGTGTCGACCGGTGGTGGGATCAATTCCCTGGGGGTCTGCGGCAGGTCGACGCCGACGCTGTGCGTCTGGATCGGAATCGTGATGATGAACATGATCAGCAGCACCAGCATCACGTCGATCAGCGGCGTGGTGTTCATGTCCGACATTGGCGTTTCCCCGTCGCCTGGCCGGGGTCTTGCGAAGCTCAAGGCCATATGCATCCCTCCTGTTGAAATAATGATATAACAACACATACATCATGCACCGACCGCGATGCACTGACAAGAGGGCTTCTCTGGCAAGAGGGCTTCTATTGACAGGGCGGGCGGCCCATTTATGGGGAAGGCGCGGCCCTTTTCGGCTGCGCAACCTGCATTTCAACAGAAAGACCCCCCGTGTCCGCCATGCTCAAGATAACCCTGCCCGATGGTTCCGTGCGTGAAGTCGCGCCCGGCACTACCCCGGCGGACATTGCGGCGGCGATCGGGCCGGGCCTGGCCAAGGCTGCCATCGCCGCGCGCGTCGATGGCGAACTGCGCGACATCATGCGGCCGCTGGAGGCCGACGCGCAGCTGGCGCTGGTGACGGCGAAGGATGAGGCCGATGCGCTGGAACTGGCGCGGCACGACTTTGCCCATGTGCTGGCCGAAGCGGTGCAGGCGCTTTTTCCGGGGACGCAGATCACCTTCGGTCCGGCGACGGACGATGGTTTCTATTATGACTTCGCGCCTCCGGTCGTCGAAGGAAAGCAGCGGCCCTTCACGGAGGAAGACCTGCCCGCCATCGAGGCGAAGATGCGGGAGATCATTGCCGCCGACAAGCCGCTCAGGCGCGAAGTGTGGAAGCGCGAGGAACTGATCGCGCGCTGGCGGGCGGAGGGCGAGACGTTCAAGGCCGAATGGGCCGCCGAGTTGCCCGACGGCGAGGAACTGACCGTCTATTGGTCGGGTGGCGACTGGCTCGACATGTGCCGCGGACCGCATCTGGCCTCGACAGGCAAGCTCGATCCGGCGGCGTTCAAGCTGACCCGCGTATCGGGCGCCTATTGGCGCGGCGACCAGAAAAATGCGATGCTTTCGCGCATCTATGGCACCGGCTGGCTCAATCGTAAGCAGCTCGACGCGCATCTGACGCGGCTGGAGGAAGCGGGCAAGCGCGACCATCGCAAGCTGGGCGCGGAGATGGACCTGTTCCACCTTCAGCAGGAAGCGCATGGCAGCGTCTTCTGGCACCCCAAGGGTTATATCATCTGGCGCGAACTGGAAGCCTATATGCGCCGTGCCATCGATGCGGCGGGCTATCGCGAGGTGAAGACGCCGCAGGTGATGGACGCGCGCCAGTGGGAGCAGTCGGGCCACTGGGGCAAATATCGCGAGAATATGTTCGTCATCCCCGACGAAGTGCCCAATGTCGCGGATGAAGGGCCGCTGGTGTCGGACGATGCCGACTGGATGGCGTTGAAGCCCATGAATTGCCCGGCGCATGTCCTGATCTTCCGCCAGGGGATCAAGAGCTATCGCGACCTGCCCTTGCGTTTCTACGAAAATGGCTGCTGCCATCGCAACGAGCCGCATGGGGCGCTGCATGGCCTGATGCGCGTGCGCCAGTTCACGCAGGACGACGCGCACATCTTCTGTCGTGAGGACCAGATCGTGGAGGAGGTGCGGGCCTTCTGCGCGCTGGCCGACCGCATCTACAAGGATTTCGGCTTCACCTACTCGATCAAGCTCGCCCTGCGTCCGGAAAAGCGCTTCGGCAGCGATGCGATGTGGGACCAGGCGGAAAATGAACTGCGCGACGCGGTGGCGGCGGCAGGCCTCAACACGCCCGAATTTGGCTGGGAGGAACTGCCGGGTGAAGGCGCCTTCTATGCGCCGAAGCTGGAATGGCACCTGACCGATGCGATCGGGCGGACGTGGCAGGTCGGTACGATCCAGTCGGACCGGGTGCTGCCGGAGCGGCTGGACGCATCCTATGTGGGTGAGGATGGCGAGCGGCATCGGCCGGTGATGCTCCATCGCGCGATCTTCGGCTCCTATGAACGGTTCATCGGCATCCTCATCGAACATTATGCCGGCCGTTTCCCGCTCTGGCTGGCGCCGGTGCAGGCGGTGGTGGCGACCATCGTGTCCGATGCGGACAGCTATGCGAGCCAGGTGGTGGAGAAGCTGCGGGCGGCCGGCATCCGCGCCGAAACCGACGTCCGCAACGAAAAGATCAACTACAAGGTGCGCGAGCATAGCCTTGCGAAAGTGCCGAATCTGTTGGTCGTCGGCCGCCGGGAGGCGGACGAAGGGACGGTGGCGCTGCGCGAGCTGGGCAAGGAAGGGCAGAGCCTTCTTTCTCTCGATGATGTCATCGCCCGTCTTGCAAAGGAGGCACGGGCACCCGATATGCGGTGAGGCAGCAATGCCACATGGGACCGGCAAATCAGCGATTGCGGACTTGCCGGCCCTTTCGGCTTTGCGCTAGAGGCTGCTCCGATTGAGTCGGATCACTCTCTAGCTCGTCTTTTGCCGTATCCGCGATCGGTTGGTTGTTCCGGCTGATCGCAAAATGCGCGGGAGTCCGCCGGAGCCGTTTCGTAATTGCCATAGGAGAAGCCACTATACGTCCCCCGATGATGCGCCGTCCCATGGCGCCGCCGCCGAAGTCCGGTCCCCGTTACAACGAGTTCATCAACGTGCCCAAGGTGCGCGTGATCGATGACGAAGGCGAAAATCTGGGCGTGATGTATACGCAGGAAGCGATCGAGCGCGCCTATGAGCTGGGGCTGGACCTGGTCGAGGTGTCGCCCAACGCCGATCCGCCAGTGTGCAAGTTCCTGGACATCGGCAAGTACAAGTACGAGGCGCAGAAGAAGGCGAACCTTGCCCGCAAGACCCAGAGGACGCAGGAGATCAAGGAGATCAAGATGCGTCCGAACATCGACGATCATGACTATGATACGAAGATGAAGAAGGTCCATGACTTCATCGGCGAAGGCGACAAGGTGAAGATCACCTTGCGGTTCCGTGGCCGTGAATTGTCGCATCAGCAGCTGGGCATGCAACTCCTCCAGCGCGTGGCGGAGAATGTAGGCGAGATCGCGAAGGTCGAAGCCTATCCCCGCATGGAGGGGCGCCAGATGCTGATGGTGCTGGCGCCGAAATAAGCTTGCCGATTTTCGGTGATTTTGTCGGGCGGGGTCTGGAAGCAGGCTCCGCCTGAACTGTTTCCGGTGCGGCTTCTGGATGACCCTTGAGGTGGCCTCGGCATGGATCATGCCGATTGAGGGCCGGGAATTACCGCAGGCTGACGGCTGGCCGCTCGGCGCGCTGGATCTGACCGCGGCCCGAATTTTTCGCGCGATAGAGCGCCTCGTCGGCCTTGCCGATCGCCGTCATCACCGGGCCGCCCCGCCAGGCGCATAGCCCGACGGAGAAGGTGATCGGTTGTCCGTTCACCGTGCCCACGGGCTCTCGCCGCATCCGTTCCGCAATGCGGGCCAGCGACCAGCTTGCCTCCTCCTCTATGGCGTCCTGATAGAAGATCGTGAAAGCCTGTCCGGCCCAGCGGGCGATGATGTCGACGCGACGGGTCTGCGACGACAGGCGCGTGGCGAAATCAACGAGCACGCGATCCCCTTCCTCATGACCGAGCATCTCGTTGACCTGCGTGAAATGGTCGAGGTCGATGATCGCGATGCAGCCCTTGCGCCCGGCCAGCGGCAGCGCGTCGAGCTGCGCCAGGAAGCCGCGACGGTTGGGAATGCCGGTCAGCGCATCCTCATTGGCCGCGATGTTCAGTGCGTCGATCTGTTCGCGCGTCGTGGCGGCGGGGCCGCGCACGCGGTGGAAGAGCCTGGTGAAGATGTCGCTCATTTCCCGCAGCGTCGGTGCCCAACGCTTGCGTTCCGGCTGCTCCACCGGGTTCAGCGCGTTCACCTGCCCGTGGAGCGGGTCCAGCAGCGCGCCAATGCCGATCAGCGCTCCGGCAGCCCCCGCCATGGTCGCCAGCGTCAAGATGATGAACTCCGCCCAGGCGATCCGCCCCGTCGCCGTGCCCCACAGGATATAGCCGAGCAGCGGCAGATGGGTGGTCGCAAGGCAGAGGGTCAGGAGGCGAAGCCGCAAGGGGCGGGGGAAGATGAAGGAAGTCGCGAGGTAGAATTGCATCCCTGGGCCCTGTCGTAGCGATCGGGCCAAAATTGGGGCGGCGCGTAAAGAGGCGGTGAAGCAACAGGGTTAACGCCTGGCGCAGGGACGAACCGTGCTGCCCATGAGTCGAATGGCGTCGATTGCCGGGAAATCGCTTCAGCGCGACGCGCCCGGCACCCATTTGACATCGCCCGCGCCATTGCCGTTAAGGCGCCGCGCCATCACGAACAGCAGGTCGGACAAACGGTTGAGATAGGCCAATGCCTGCGGATTGATCGCGACCTCGACGGCTGCGGCGGTGGCCGAGCGTTCGGCGCGGCGGGTGACGGCGCGGGCCAGATGCACGGCGGCGGCAGCGGGCGAGCCGCCGGGCAGGACGAAGCTGTCCAGTGGGGCCAGATCGGCGTTCATCGCATCGATCTGCTGCTCCAGCCGATCGATCTGGGACGAGACGATCCGCAACGCCCAGGGTTCGTCCCCCCCCTCCGGCATAGGTGTGGCCAGGTCGGCGCCCAGGTCGAACAGGTCGTTCTGGATGGTCGTCAGCCAGCCCGCCTCCGGCCTGTCGCCGATCGCGATGACGGCGAGGCCGATGGCGCTGTTCGCCTCATCGACGTCGCCTACCGCCTGCATGCGCGGCGCATGTTTGGGCAGGCGGGATCCATCCACCAGCCCGGTCGTGCCCGCGTCCCCGGTGCGAGTGTAGATCCTGTTCAGCTTCACCATGACGGGCGGGCGCTCAGCCGTGGCCCTTCATCAGCAGCAACAGCGCCACGATGATCACCGCCACTGCCTGAAACAGGATGCGGTTCATCATCATCCTGTTCTGCTTGAGGCTGGATGGACTGGGTCCGCCTTCCGGCGAGTTCAACTGTTCCTTGGTCGCCTGCAGAAAGGCGATGATTCCCCGGATCAGGGCGAACAGGGTGGCGCCCATGGCCAGGATGAGGGCGATGACGAGCAGCGTGTTCATGAGATCGAATCTAGGCGCTGCCCAGGGAAATGCCAATCGGAAAGCGCGCATGGCGCAGATCGTCGGCCAGGCGCTGCGGGTCCATGCCCTCCGCGCGCAGATCGGCCAGGCCGATCGATCCGTCGCGCTTGGCCAGCCGCCTGCCGTCCGGCCCGACCAGCAGGGGATGGTGGACATAGAGGGGGGAGGGCAGGTCGAGCAGCGCCTGGATAAGGCGATGGATGTCGGTCGCGGGGCGCAGATCCTCGCCGCGCAATATATGGGTCACGCCCATCGCCGCATCGTCCAGCGTGCAGGAAAGATGATAGCTGGCGGGCGCATCCTTGCGCGCCAGCACGACGTCGCCCGCGGCAAGCGGTCCGGCAGGGACGGCCGTTGCCACATCGTCATTCGGCGGGAAGGGCAGGGCATGCCATTGCAGCGGGCCCGCCCGCGCGACCGCCCGCGCCATGTCGATCCGCCATGCATGGGGATGGCCGGCCGCGATCCGGCTTGCCCGATGCGCATCGTTCAGCCCGCGACATGTGCCGGGATAGACCGGCCCCTCCGGCCCGTGCGGCGCCGTCGCGCTGGCGGCGATGTCGGCGCGGGTGCAGAAGCAGGGATAGAGCAGGCCCATGGCCTTCAGTCGTTCCAGCGCCGATTGATAATGGTCGAGCCGCGCCGACTGGAACACGATGTCCCCGTCCCAGGCGATGCCCAGCCAGCGCAGATCCTCGATGATGCCGGCGACATGCTCCGGCCGGCTGCGGGTGCCGTCTATATCCTCGATCCGCAGGCGGAAGGACCCACCCCGCGCCCGCGCCAGGTCCATGGCCAGCAGCGCCGACCAGCCATGGCCGACATGCAACCTACCCGTGGGGCTTGGCGCAAAGCGAGTCACCATATGCTGTGGTCGTGCCGATTGAGTCATACAGGCCCTTGACGGGATGGGGTCGATGATGCTGTCATGCTGTCGTCACCTTTCTGATCGATCAGGGCGGTGGCGAAAGGGGGTTGAAGGGTAATATATGTACCATCCCGACCTGATACGACATCCGGAAAACTGTCCGGCTTTGGTCCTGAATGCGGACTACACGCCTTTAAGCTATTATCCGTTGAGCCTGTGGCCCTGGCAAACCGCCATCAAGGCGGTTTTTTTGGATCGGGTGGACATCGTCGCCAGCTATGAGCGGCAGGTGCACAGCCCCAGCGTCCAGATGCAGATACCTTCCGTGATCGCGCTGAAGCAATATGTGAAGCCGTCGGAACATCCAGCCTTCACCCGGTTCAACCTGTTCCTGCGTGACAAGTTCGCCTGCCAATATTGCGGTTCCCCGAACGACCTGACCTTCGACCATGTCATTCCGCGGCGCGCGGGCGGGCGGACGACCTGGGAAAATGTCGCCACGGCCTGTTCGCCCTGCAATCTGAAGAAGGGCGGGCGGACGCCGAAGGAGGCGCATATGCAATTGCATGTGACGCCGATCCGTCCGACGAGCTGGCAATTGCAGGAACATGGCAGGGCCTTCCCGCCCAACTATCTGCACGAAAGCTGGCACGACTGGCTCTATTGGGACGTGGAACTGCTGGCGTAAAATCCCTTGCCGGAGGGGATGCCGTCAATCCAGGCCCGGCAGCCAATCCAGGTCCATATCCTTGTGCCGGTTGGTATAATGGCCGATTTCCTCCAGCCGCGCCATGTCGCGCAGGGTGATCCGTCCATTGGCCCGGCTGATCAGCCCTTCCTGTTCCATCTGCCGGATCATCCGGTTCACGTGGACGGAGGTGAGGCCGATCGCGTCCCCGATCTCCTCCTGCGTCAGCTTGAGGTCGAAGCTGTCAGTGATGCCATCGTCGGTCACCCGCAGGCGGTCGAATATGTCGAGCAGGAAGGATGCCACCCGCGCCTTGGCAGAGGTGCGTCCCAGGGAGGCGAGCCGGTCCGTCAGCGCGACCCGTTCCGCATTGGAAAGCAGGAACAGCAGCGCTGCGACGCGGGGATATTCCTCCAGCAGACGGCGCAGCGCGTGCTTGTCGAACGGGCAGATGATCGCATCGGACAGCGCAACCAGCGATTCCGGCGCCCGGCTGTAGATCGTGCTGGCCGATCCGATGAAATCGCCGGGGAAGTAGACGCGCAGGATCTGACGGCTTCCGTCGGGCAGGATCACGAAGCTCATCACCCGTCCTTCGCGCAGGACGAAGAGTTCGGTCACCATTTCGTTGACGCGTTGTATCATCGCGCCGCGCTTTACCTTGCGGGGATTCTCCTCCAGCCTTGTAAGTGCCTTTTTTTCTGCATCGGACAGGGCCACATGCTTCGCCAACCTGTCCGCGAAACAACTTGTTGCCACCAAAACACCTTTTTGCTTGCATTGTCGTTACGATGGCAAAACGCCCCACGCGTCTTTTGGCTGCATTTGCGCAAACTGCACTAAACTCGATCAATAATGGGCGGACGAACGCACAAATGTTTCAATTGTGCGCGGAAATATGTCCGGGAATGGACAGCCGCGCCGACCGCCTTGCGGAAACCGTAATTAACGTTAAGAACCCAGCCGATGGACCGCATTCACATCCGCGGCGGCAAAGCGCTGAACGGCCGCCTTCCCATTTCCGGCGCGAAGAACGCCGCGCTCACGCTGCTGCCCTGTGCGCTGCTGACCGACGAGCCGGTGACGCTGCGCAACCTGCCGCGGCTGGCGGATGTCGACAGCTTCGGCCATCTGTTGAACCAGCTTGGCGTGTCGACGATGATCGAGGGCGCCCGTCCCGAGGATTTCGGCCGCGTCATGACGCTGCGGGCCGGCCGCGTGACCTCGACCGAAGCGCCCTATGACATCGTGCGCAAGATGCGTGCATCGATCCTGGTGCTCGGCCCGCTGCTCGCGCGCGCGGGCGAGGCGCGGGTGTCCTTGCCCGGCGGCTGCGCCATCGGCAACCGCCCGATCGACCTGCACCTGAAGGCGCTGGAGGCGTTCGGCGCGATCATCGAGATCAACGCCGGCTATGTGCGCGCGAGTCTGCCCGACGGCGGCCTGCCGGGGGGCATCTACACCTTCCCGGTCGTGTCGGTCGGCGCGACGGAGAATGCGCTGATGGCTGCCGTGCTGGCCAAGGGTAGCTGCATCCTGGAAAATGCGGCGCGAGAACCGGAGATCGTTGATCTCTGCAACCTGCTGAACGCCATGGGCGCCGACATAGAGGGCGTGGGGACCGACAAGCTTATCATCCACGGCCGCGAACGGCTGCACGGCGCGACATACAGCGTCATGCCCGACCGGATCGAGGCGGGGAGCTATGCCTGCGCCGCGGCGATCACCGGCGGCTCGCTGGAACTGGCCGGGGCATGCGCCGATGACATGCACGCCATATTGGCCGCGCTGCGCGAGGCGGGTGTCCATGTCGAGGAGCTGAAGGATGGGATCAGGGTGTCGGCTGACGGTCGGCTGCGCCCGCTGACCATTTCGACCGCGCCCTTCCCCGCATTTCCGACCGACATGCAGGCGCAGTTCATGGCGATGCTGACGCGCGCGGACGGCGCATCGGTGCTGACCGAGACGATCTTCGAGAACCGCTACATGCATGTTCCCGAACTGGCGCGCATGGGGGCCGACATCGGCGTCAACGGCCGCACCGCGGTCGTGCGCGGGGTCGACCGGCTGGTCGGCGCGCCGGTCATGGCGACGGACCTGCGCGCCTCGATGAGCCTGATCCTTGCCGGCCTTGCCGCCGAAGGGGAAACCCAGGTCCACCGCGTCTATCACCTGGACCGTGGCTATGAGCGGCTGGAGGAAAAGCTCTCTGCCGTTGGCGCGGACATCGAACGCGTCAGCGATGGTTGACGGGCGCGGGCTCGAGACCGATCGCGCGGCGCTGCTGGCGCGCTACGATCTCGATACCGGGGGCTTCGCCACGCTCGACCAGATTACCGCATTCGCCGCCGCGCTGTGTGATGCGCCCATCGCGCTTGTGAGCATCGTCGAGGATGATCGCCAGCGTTTCCTTGCCCGCACCGGGCTGGACGCGGAGGAAACGCCCCGCGACGTGTCCTTCTGCGCCCATGCCATGCAGGGTGAGGGGATATTCGTCGTCCCCGATGCCACGCAGAATCCCGGTTTTCGTGACAATGCCCTGGTCACGGGGCCGCCGTTCATCCGTTTCTATGCCGGTGCGCCGCTGATCGACAGCGAGGATGCGTCGCTGGGCGCGCTTTGCGTCATCGATGACAAGCCGCGGGACGACCTGACCGTCCTTCAGCGTCAGGGACTGTCTCTCCTGGCCCGGCAGGTCATGGTCGAGCTGGAGGGGCGCCGCCGCGACCGCGACGTGATCGCCCGGCAGCAACGGGATGCGCAGGCGGTGGCGGAAAGCGACCGGATGTTCCGCACGCTTGCCGACACCATGCCGCAGATGGTCTGGTCGACGCTGCCGGACGGTTATCACGACTATTACAATGCACGATGGTACGAGTTTACCGGCGTGCCGACGGGTTCGACCGATGGCGAGGGATGGAACGGCATGTTCCATCCTGACGATCAGGAACGCGCCTGGGGCCGCTGGCGCCGTTCGCTGGAGACCGGCGAACCCTATGAGATCGAATATCGGTTGCGCCATCATAGCGGCGATTATCGATGGACGCTGGGGCGCGCGCTGCCGATCCGGGATGAGGATGGGGCGATCGTTCGCTGGATCGGAACCTGTACCGACATCAACGACCAGATCGCGATGGTGGAAGAACGGGAGATCATTGCCCATGAGCTCTCGCACCGGATCAAGAATATTTTTTCGGTGATTTCCGGGCTGATCGGCCTGTCGGCGCGCCAGCATCCGGAAATCCGCGCCGCGGCGGACGACCTGCGCGATCGCATCATGGCATTGGGCCGCGCCCATGATTTCGTCCGGCCCCATGGCCCGAATTCCCAGCCGGATCAGGGTGACGGCCGGCTGTGGGGCATATTGGAGCAGATCTTCACGCCTTATCGCGATGCTCTGGGACCGCGCATCCGCTGTATCGGCGACGATCCTGAAATCGACGACCGTTCCGCTACGCCGCTGGCGTTGCTGTTCCACGAACTGGCGACCAACGCCGCGAAATATGGCGCGCTTTCCGCACCCGGCGGACAGGTGATGATCGAGGTGAAGGGTGAGGACGACCATATCCGCATCGATTGGCGCGAGGAGGGCGGACCGCCGCCCGCACCGGCCACCAGCGAGGGTTTTGGCAGCCGGCTGATGCAGTTGAGCGTGGAACGGCAACTGGGCGGGCGCATGACCCGGCAATGGCGGCCGGAAGGTTTGAGCCTCAGCCTCTGGATTCCAGCCCGGTCAATGAGCCGGGCGGCGGCAGGAAAGGGGTGAAGCCGGCGATTTCGGCGGCTTCCAGCTCAGGACTTTCGGCGGCGGCGAGGTGCAGCGTTTCGGCGATGCTGTGGGCGCGGAAAGGCTTGGTAATGACGCCGAGCGCAGCGGCCGAGGCGGTCCCGATCTGCGCCGGATTGGCCGTCACATAGATGACCCGGATGCCAAATTGGCTGGCCAGTTCTACGCCGATGCCCGGTCCCGTGGGGCCGTCGCGCAGGTTGAGATCGACCAGCGCGATGTCGCAATGGCGGGCAGCGTCCAATGCAGCCTGACGATCGGCCGCGATGGCGCCGACGGTAAAGCCCGCATCCTCCACGATGTGCTCGATTTCCAGGGCGACGAATATTTCGTCTTCTACGATCAGAACCTTTTTGCTCATCCCACAGTCCACGCAACCGGAGGCGTTAAATGCGCAGATCCGTCACAGGTTCCCGTGGGAGCGCAAAATTTTTCAGGCCTTGTCTGCCTCCACGCTGGTCCAGAGCGTCTCGAAGGCGGTGCCGCGCATCAGCAGGACCGAGGCGGGATAACCCGCGCCGCCAGCCTTTTGCGCGGTGGCGGTCGCATTTTCCACCGCCGCTTCCTGCGTCGCGAAAGGGCCATAATAGCGATTGTCGAGATTGATCTTCCAGACGCCCTCATGTTCGAGGACGATGTAGCGGGCATGGGGCAGGGGCATCACATTATTCCCAAATTCGAGGTCTGAGGGTCGACGCATACCGGCGGGCAAAGCTCCAGGCCAAGGCCCGCACGGCGGCCCGTCCGCAGCAGGACAGGGGGCTGGCCTCCAGGTTCGGCCTGAACTGTGCTCCATCTCGACATGGTCTACAAAACCTCCGTATTATAATGGTGCCATGCCATGATGGCGGCCGCGCCGCGATGGGGGCGCCAGCGTTCGGCGACGTCGCGGGTCAGCTTCTCGCTGGGCCGCTGAGCGAGGCCCAATATCCGTCCGATCTCGATCTGCACCGCGAGGTCGCCCGCCGGCCAGACATCCGGCCGCCCTTCGGCGAACAGCAGGTAGATTTCGGCCGACCACCGCCCGATCCCCTTGACCTGCACCAGTTGCGCGATCGCTTCCTCATCATCCTGGGGCAGATTGTGCAGGTCGATTTCGCCGCTGACCACCAGTTCCGCCAGGCTTCGGGCATAGCCCTGCTTCTGCCGCGACAGGCCGCAGGCGCGCAACGTATCGAAATCACGGGCGAGAAGGGTGTCCGGCGCGCAGCCTGTGCCCAGTTCGGCTTCCAGCCGCCGCCAGACCGCCCCGGCCGCGGCAACGCTCACCTGCTGGCCGACGATGGTGCGCAGCAAGGTTTCATAACCTGGCTCGCGGACGCGGGGCGGCGGATAACCGACCCGGCCGATGGCCGCGGCGAAACCGGGTTCCATCGCAGCTATGATATCCAGGCTGTTCCGCAACGCTTCTGCCGTATTCACCATGATTTGTCGCCTGGCCCTTGATTTCCTGCTGCTCGTCCGACATGAGCGGCGGGAAAAAATTAGAGGGACTTGGGTACATGGCGAAACTGATCGTGGTCAACCGCGCGGGCGAAGAACAGACGGTGGAGGCGGACAGCGGCCTTTCCGTGATGGAGATCATCCGCGACAACGGATTTGACGAACTGTTGGCCCTCTGCGGTGGCTGCTGTTCCTGCGCGACGTGCCATGTCTTCGTCGACCCTGCCTTCACCGACAGCCTGCCTGCGATCAGCGAGGACGAGAACGACCTGCTCGACAGCTCCGATCATCGCAACGAGACGAGCCGCCTGTCCTGCCAGTTGCAGTTCAACGATTCGCTCGACGGTCTGCGCGTGACGATTGCGCCGGAAGATTGAATCCGGTCGCTGGTGACCAATCCCGAACATTCCCGTCCCGCATGCGGAAGGGCCGGGATTGGCGCGAGCGCGCGATGATCCGCGTCAGCCGATGAGACCTGTGCTGCGTTGAATCTGACGCAGCATGGCTTTACGGCCTGAACTTCAGGGTGGCCGCCGGTGCTTCGCTGGTCAGGGGCGTCACCTTCCAGACGATTCGTTTCCCTTGCGGCGTGTCCTGCGCGCCGTCTTCCTGGTTCTGGCTGACGATCTCTGCATTGGTGGTGAGGGTGAAGGTGCCGTCCAGCGCCTTGGCGGCATCGTCATTGCCCCCGCCCATCGGACCCTGGCTCTTGTCATAGCCATTGGAATAGCCCGGCGCTTTCACCCGCGCCCGGTCTTCCCCGCGCAACTCCACGACGACGAAGGGCAGCACGATCTGCGCATCGCTGTTGAAGGGGAACAGGAAGGCGTGGGTCAGCCGGCCGCTGATCGCATAGTCGATCTCGAACCGGTGATTGCCCATGTAGCGGGCCGACCGGAATCCCTTTTCCTTCAGCAGCGCTGCGGCGATCGCCTGCATCTGCTGCTCGTCATTCTTGTCGTCCTTGACGTCGAAGCGCTCTTCCGTCTTGCCCTGCGTCTTGGACTGGAGCGCCGTATGCAGGCTGCTCTGCTGGTCCTTCGGCGGTGCGCCGTCGATCGGATCGTCATTGCCGGGCATCGAACCCAGGCCCTTGCCCATGTCCGATGCCAGGATCTCGCCCTTGTAGGTGAAGCTGAAGCTCCGGTCCGCCCGGATATCCAGCGTGGAGTCGAACTTGCCCGGCGTCACCAGGCAGGCCGAGAGCAGCAGACTGGCCGCCAGCACAACGGCCGAGCGCAGAAAAATCATCACGATCGAAACCCCTGTCGTCCGTGGCCCCGGGCCGCTACCGGCTGGCAGCGGCATAAAGGGCGATTGCCGCGGCATTGGAGACGTTCAGGCTCTCCATGCGCGGGCTGATCGGCAGCTTAGCCAAAATGTCGCAATGCGCCATGCTGTTGTGGCGCAGCCCTTCGCCCTCGGCCCCCAGCACCAGCGCGACGCGGGACGTGCCGATCGCCTCGCCCAGCGTCTGTTCCGCCGTGCCGTCCAGCCCGATGCGCCAAAAGCCTGCTTCCGCGATTTCATCGAGGGCACGGGCAAGGTTCACGACCCGCACCCAGGGCACGATTTCCAGCGCGCCGGATGCCGAGCGCGCCAGCACGCCCGATTCGGGCGGAGCATGGCGGTCCTGCGTGACGATGCAGAGCGCGTCGAACGCGGCGGCGGAGCGCAGGATCGCGCCGACATTGTGCGGGTCGGTCAACTGGTCCAGCACCAGCACGGGACGATGATCGTCCCGCCCGGCCTCCAGCGCGTCGCCCAGCCAGACATCGTCCAGCGGCTCTACCTCCGCCACGATCCCCTGATGCGGCGCGTCGGACGGCACCATGCGGCCCAGATCCGCCCCGTCGGCATAGACGATGGGCAGGACCGGCGGCAGGTCGAGCGCGTTCAGCGCCTCCCGCGTGCCCCAGATCTTGCGCACCACCCTGTCCGGATTGGCGAGCGCGGCGATGACGGCATGCCGTCCATAGAAGCGGGGAAAGGTCCCTTTGGCCTTTCCGGTGCGATTTCCTCTTTTCATGGAAGCGCTCTTTTCACATTGGACCATTGACAGGCAAGTCTCCTTTCGCCATTGGAGCGCCCTCCAGCCGATCGGGGCTTCTCCGAATATGGTTAGGCGACTGGACAGGTGGCCGAGTGGTTAAAGGCAGCAGACTGTAAATCTGCCCGGGTTTCCCGTACGCTGGTTCGAATCCAGCCCTGTCCACCATCGCCCCGCCATCCCTGCGTCCCCGGCTGAACTGATCGGCCCTGAGGCTCGGTCCATCCCTCCGCCGGTTGCTTTCTTTCATGCGTTGACGGGATAGGTGCGGTTCATCCGGAATCAGTTACGCTCCCCCTTGATGACCCCGATCCCTCCCGTAGCCCGCCGGGCCGTCCTGACCGCCGCCCTTGCCGGCTTCCTGACGCTTCCGCTGCCCCGTCGCGCGCTTGCCGCGACGGAGGTCGAGCGCGTGGACGATCTGATCGCGCGCATGACCATCGAGGAGAAGGCGGGACAGATGACCTGTCTGGCCGACAGTTTCCGTCCCTATAACCCGCCCAATCCGCAGACCGGCATCCAGAATGAAAGGCAGCTTGCCGAGGAGATCCGCAAGGGGCGTGTGGGATGCCTGTTCAACGGCATAGGCGTGGCGGGCGCGCGCCGCGCGCAGGAGATCGCGGTCAGGCAGAGCCGCCTTGGCATTCCCCTGCTGTTCGCGGGCGACGTGATCCATGGGCTCAAGACGATCTTCCCGGTGACGCTCGCCGAAACGGCCAGTTTTGATCCTTCGCTGGCGGAGCGCACGGCGCGCGCGATGGCGGTCGAGGCCACGGCGGCCGGTCTGCACCTGACCTTTGCGCCCATGGTCGACGTCGCCCGCGACCAGCGCTGGGGGCGTGTGGTCGAGGGCGCCGGGGAGGATGTCTATCTGGGCGGGCTGTTCGCCGCCGCCCGCGTGCGCGGCTTCCAGGGGCGGGACCTGCGCCGCGACGACAGCCTGCTTGCCTGCCCCAAGCATTTCGCCGCCTATGGCGCGGTCGCCGGGGGCCTGGAATATGGCAGCGTCGACATCAGTGACGAGACGCTGCGCGAAACCCATCTTCCGCCCTTTGGCGCGGCCTTCGCGGCGGGGGCGCTCACCACCATGGCGGCGTTCAGCGAGATCAACGGCGTGCCGGCGACGGCCGACCGTGACCTGCTGACCGACATGCTGCGCGGGGAGATGAAGTTTCGCGGCTTCGTCTTTTCCGACTATACGGCGGATGAGGAACTGATCGCCCATGGCTATGCCGAGGATGAGCGCGATGCCACCCGCCTCGCCATCCTGGCCGGGGTGGACATGTCTATGCAGAGCGGCCTTTATATCCGCCATATCCCCGATCTGGTGAAAAGCGGCGCCGTGCCGATGGAGACGGTGGACGTCGCGGTCCGGCGCATCCTTTATGTGAAGACGGCCATTGGGCTGTTCGACAATCCCTGGCGTTCCCTGAACGAGGAAGCGGAAAGGAGTCGTATCTTCACGCCCGGCCATCGTGCCCTGGCGCGCGAAGCAGCCGCGCGTTCGGTCGTGCTGCTGCAGAATAACGGCGTCCTGCCGCTCGATCCGGCCAAGGCGCAGACCATCGCGCTCATCGGTCCCTTCGGCGAGGACAGGGAGAATGTCTACGGCCCCTGGGCCTTTTACGGCGACAAGGGAAAGGGCGTCGACATCGCCACCGGCCTGCGCGCCGCCATGCCCGATCCCGGCCGATTGCTGATCGCCCCGGGCAGTGGCATATTGACGCCCATCGACGGCGGGGTGGCGAAGGCGGTGGAGACCGCCAGGGCCGCCGATGTCGTCATCCTCGCCATAGGGGAATCGCAGGACATGTCGGGCGAGGCGCAATCCCGCACCGCCATCGAGATTCCGGTCGTGCAGCAGGCGCTGGCCGATGCGGTGGCCGGTACGGGAAAGCCGGTCATCGTCCTCCTTCGCCACGGCCGGGCGCTGGCGCTGCATGACGGCGTCGCCAATGCGCAGGCGATCCTTGCGACCTGGTTCCTGGGGTCGGAGTCCGGCCATGCCATAGCGGACATCCTGTTCGGCAAGGAGAATCCCTCCGCCAAGCTGCCGGTCAGCTTTCCCTGGGAATCGGGGCAGGAACCCTTTTTCTACGACCGCAAGTCGACCGGGCGCCCGGTGATCGACAATCGCACCGAATATCGATCGCGCTATGCCACGACCGACAACAGCGCGCGCTATCCCTTCGGGCACGGGCTTGGCTATAGCGAGTTCGTGCTGGAGGACCTCAAGCTTTCGGACATGGCGCTGCGCTGGGACCGGGCGATTGAGGTGACCGCCCGCCTCACCAACAAGGGGGGGCGTAAGGGCAGCGAGGTGGTGCAGCTCTACATTCGCGACCGCGTCGCCAGCCGCACCCGCCCAATCCGCGAACTGAAACGCATCGCGCGCGTGACGCTGGACCCCGGCGAGAGCAGGACGGTTCGATTCTCCCTGTCCCGCAACGACCTGCAATTTGTCGGCGCGGGCAACCGGATTATTGCGGAGCCGGGCGCTTTCGACCTGTGGGTCGGGCAGTCGTCGATCAATGGCCTGCACGCCCAGTTCACGCTCTATGCCGCATAGCGCGCAGAGGAAAATCCTCCCCACGGATACCGTGGGGAGGATTTCACGTCGTCGTCCATATGCGCCCAGGGCGCGTTTCAGAAACGTCGATTAGCGGCAATCATTCTGTTCGATGGCGCGCCCGGCCAGCGCTCCGGCGCCCGCACCCAGGATCAGCCCGGTGGTGCTCGGCCGGTCCCAGCGCCCGCCGCGGCCGATCTCCCGGCCAAGAAGCCCGCCCAGCACGCCGCCGATCACCGTGCCGGTCGTTCCCGACGAGCAGCGGGCATAGCGCGGCCTGGCATGGTAGACGCGGGGGCCGCCGTCATAACCCTCGCGATAATAGCTGTCGCGATAATGGACGGGGGCACGGTCATATTCGCGATAGTCGCGGTCATAGCCGCCGCGATAGCCGTCATCCTCCCGATAGGTTTCGCTGCGATAATAGCTGCCGTCGTCGCCGTCATAGCGCTCGCTATAATGATAATTGCTCTGCGCCATCGCCGATGAAGCGGCAATGCCGGCCAAGGCGGCACCGGCCATCGATAGTGACAGGATCATGGTCTTCAGCATGGCAACCTCGCAAAAATTCCCGTGGCGGGATCTGACAAGGACGCTTTTGCACCCGTGCGGCTTGCGCCATGCTGAATAGGGCTGTCGACAATCGTTCAGAAACATTGCCGGAAACATCACCTCGCCGCCTTCTCCTTTCGGCCGGCCGTTTTCCGACCGCTGACAATCGCGATCGGCTCTGCTAGGGGGCCGGCCATGCTGAATCTCAGGGACATCACCGTGCGCCTCGGTGGACGCACCATCCTCGATCGCGCCAGTGCCGCGCTGCCGCCGCGCAGCCGCGTCGGGTTGATCGGCCGCAACGGCGCGGGCAAGTCGACGCTGATGAAGGTGATGATCGGCCAGCTCGACCCGGACGGGGGGGCATGCGAGATGCCCCGCGACACGCGCCTTGGCTATATCGCGCAGGAGGCCCCCTCCGGCACGGCCACCCCTTTCGACACGGTTCTGGCCGCCGACAGTGAGCGCGCCGCGCTGATGGCGGAGGCGGAACATACCGAAGATCCCGACCGCCTGGGCCATATCTATGAGCGGCTGAACGCCATCGACGCCTATACCGCGCCAGCGCGCGCCGCCCGCATCCTTGTCGGCCTTGGCTTTGACGAGGAGATGCAGGGGCGTCCGCTCGACAGCTATTCGGGTGGCTGGAAGATGCGCGTGGCGCTTGCCTCGCTGCTCTTCTCCAACCCCGAACTGCTCCTGCTCGACGAGCCGTCGAACCATCTCGACCTGGAAGCGACACTGTGGCTGGAGAATTTCCTCAAAGGCTATCGCGGCACCGTGGTCGTGATCAGCCATGAGCGCGACCTGCTCAACAATGTGGTCGACTATATCCTCCATCTGGAAGGGGGAAAGATCACCCTCTATCCCGGCGGCTACGACGCATTCGAGCGCCAGCGCGCCGAACGCCTGGCCCAGCAGGAGGCTGCCCGCGCCAAGCAGCAGGCCGAGCGCGAGAAATTGCAGGACTATGTCGCCCGCAACTCCGCCCGCGCGTCGACCGCGAAACAGGCGCAGTCCCGCGCCAAGGCGCTGGCGAAGATGCAGCCCATCGCCGCCGCGATCGAAGACCCGACGCTGCATTTCGGTTTCCCCAACCCGCCCGAACTGCGCCCGCCGCTCATCACCATGGACATGGCGGCGGTGGGCTATGACGACACGCCGGTGCTGCGCCGGGTCAACCTGCGCATCGATCCCGACGACCGGCTGGCGCTGCTGGGACGGAACGGCAATGGCAAGACCACGCTCGCCCGGCTGATCGCCGCGCAACTGAAGCCGATGGAAGGCGCGATGAACGCCTCTGCCAAGATGCAGGTCGGCTATTTCACCCAATATCAGGTGGAGGAACTGGACGTCACCGACACGCCGCTTGAACATATGAGCCGGGTGATGAAGGGGGCCACGCCTGCCGCCGTGCGTGCGCAGCTCGGCCGCTTCGGCTTTTCCGGCGAGCGCGCGACGCAGAAGGTCGGCTCCATGTCGGGCGGGGAGAGGGCGCGGCTGGCGCTGGCGCTCATCACCCGCGACGCGCCGCATCTGCTGATTCTCGATGAACCAACCAACCACCTCGACGTCGACAGTCGCGAGGCGCTGGTGCAGGCGCTGAACGACTATTCGGGCGCGGTGGTGATCGTCTCGCACGACCGCCACATGATCGAGTTGGTGGCGGATCGCCTCGTGCTGGTCGACAATGGCACGGCCCAGCCGTTCGACGGCAGCCTGGAGGATTATACCGACATCATCCTGCGCAAGGCGGATGGGAATGGGAGCGGCGGAGACGCGCCCAAGGTGGACCGCAAGGCGGAAAAGCGCAACGCCGCAGAATGGCGCGAAAGGCAGAAGACGGCGAAGAACGCCGTTGCCAAAGCGGAAAAGGAAATGGCGACGCTGGCGGCCGAGCGCAGCCGCATCGACAAGGCGCTGTTCGACCCCAAATCCGCCACCGGCGTCGAGGCGAAGATGACCATGACGCAACTGATGGTGAAGCGTTCCGAGGTCGAGAAGAAGCTGGAAGCCGCGGAAGAAGTCTGGATGGAAGCCAGCGCGGCGCTGGAGGAATTGTAGACGCCCGGTTCCGGTCGTGCTTCAGCCGCCCGGCGCTTCTTCCGTCAGTGGTCCTTCCAGCCCGTCGGCGCCGGTCCGCATCTTCGTCACGATATTCCACGTCGCGATGAACAGGGCCGCGATCACCGGCCCGATGACGATGCCGTTGAACCCGAACAGGTCGATCCCGCCTAGCGTGGTGATCAGCACCACATAATCGGGAATCCGCGTATCCCGGCCGACCAGGATCGGGCGCAGGATATTGTCGACCATGCCGATCACGAACATGCCGCAAAAGACGAGGATCAATCCCTTCACCACCGCTCCGGTCACGAAGAGATAAATGGCGACCGGCACCCAGATCAGCCCGGTTCCCACCGCGGGAATCAGCGAGAACGCACCCATCAATACGCCCCACAGCAGCGCGCCCGGCAGGCCCAGCGCCCAGAAGATGATTCCGCCGATCAGTCCCTGTACGATGGCGACGACGATGCTGCCCTTGATCGTGGCGCGGGTGACGAGGACGAACTGCGCCATCAGCGCGCGGCGATAGGCGATCCGCATCGGCGCTGCCCTGTCCACCATTGCCGACAGTCGTGGTCCGTCGCGCAGGAGGAAGAAGGTGAGGTACAGCATCACGCCCAGCGCCATCAGGAAGCTGAAAGCGCTTTGCCCGATCTGCAGCGCCTGCGTGGCGACCGTGCGGAAGCTTGACGAGATGCCGGCGCTCAGCATCTCGCGCGCGGCGGCGAAATTGGTGATGCCCAGCCGGTTGAGAAAGACCGCGGCCCAACGGGGCAGGCTGGCCTGGAACTGCGCGAACATCCGCGCGAAGTTGATCTCTCCGCTTTGCACCTTGGCGTAGAAGAGGGTCGCTTCCTGCACCAGCGCCATGGTCAGGATGATGGCGGGCACGATCACGAGCGCGATGATCAGAAGCAGCGTCAGCGCCGCCGCGCTGTTCCGGTGCCGCGGCATCATGCCGATCAGGCCCTGGTTGACCGGCGCGAACAGGATGGCGGCGATCACGCCCCACAATATGGCCGCGAAAAAGGGTTCGATCACCAGCGCGAAGGCGATCGAGACAATGAGGACGAAGCCGAGGAAGACCCCATCCTCTATTCGCGTGGCTGGCGGCTCTTTGCTGTCCATCATGCTGCTTTGGCAGAAGTCCCGATGCAAATCTATCCGCGGGTCATTCCGCCTTCGCACTGAAGGCGAAGCTGACCGACACCTTGGGGTCCAGACCGCTGCTGCTGGCGCCATTGCCGACGTCGAAGGCGGCGCGGGCTATGGTGGCCGATCCCGCAACCTTCCGCGCCTTTCCGGTGCCGGAGAGGGTGAAGCGGATGCTCTGCGGCTTGCTCACGCCCTTGAGGTTCAGGGTGCCAGAGGCGCGATAGCTGTTGGCGCCGGTCTTCTGTGCGCCCCGTGCGGTGAAGATGGCCTTGGGATGCGCCGCCACGCCGAAGAATTCGTCCCCCGCCAGCATGCCGTCCTGATAGTTGTCGCCGACGCTGGCGCTCGCCAGGTCGATTTCCACGCGAATGTCGGCGCCGTCCGGATGATCCGGGTCCATCACGATCTTCGCCGTCCATTTGGAAAAGCCGCCGCTGATCGTCGCACCGCTGTTGCCGATGGAGAAGCCGATGGTCCCGCCCGGCTGCACCGTCCAGGACGGCGGCGGCCCAACGGGTTCTTCAACCGCTGCAGCATTGTCGGCTTCGGCCGGTGCCGCGGCGTTGGCGGTGTTGTCGGCGACCTGCGCTGCATTGGCGGGCGCCTCTTCCTCCACTGCCCCCACTGCCTCCGGCATGGCGGGGGCAGCCGCCGCCTTTGGAGCGGGCTCCGGCAGAATGGCGCGTCCCAGGACGAACCCCAATGCGATCAGCGCGGGCAAGGCAAAGAGCAACAGCGGCGAACGCGCCGGCATCATCCGCCAGAGCAACCCGTCGCGCATCAGCACATGATGCCGCAGCGCGCCCGCTACATGCAGCGCGAACAGCGCGATGCCGAGCCAGGCGATCAACCCGTGGCCGCCCTCCGCCAGTTCATGCGTGCTCATGGGCAGGGGCAAATGGGGCAGGGGGACGATGCCGAAGATCAGGGTCGGCACCTTGACCTTCGCGGTCGACACCAGCGCCCAGCCGGTCAGCGGCGCGCCCAGCATGAACAGATAGAGGCCCGCATGCACCGCCTTGGCCAGAGCGCCCTGCCAGCCCCCCTCGACCGGGGCAGGACGCGGTTTCCAATAGCGTATGGCGATGCGGGCGAAGGTCAGCAGCAGGATCGAGATGCCGATCGACTTGTGCCATTGAAACAGCGCAAAGCCGCGGGCGCCAAGATCTTCCAGTGCCCATCCGACGGCGATCTGGAACGCCAGCAGGGCGGCGATTGCCCAATGCAGGAAAATGGCCAGCCGACTATAGCGTTGCATCAAGACTCCCATGCGCGACAAATCAGCCGGAAGCTATGCGGCGCCCGCGGCGAAGTCCATCGCCGTGACCGGAAACAATCCGTTACCGTCATGAGCCGATGATCCCCTGCGCCTGTGTCATAAAGGTCGCAGTCCGATCAATTTCGACCCGGCGATTGCATCCCCGTCATCAGGGACTAAGACCAGAAAAAAACATAGGACAAGCAGGACATGGCCAAACCCGAATCCTGGCGGCTCCGCCCGGAAGCTTATCGTTTCGTCACCAGCATCGATACCCGCTTCCAGGACATCGATACCATGGGTCACATCAACAATGTGGCCATATCGGGCATTTTCGAAACGGCCCGCATTAGGTTCCACCATCATCTGGGCCGTCATCCGCAGGAACAGGGGGTGCGCTGGCTGGTCGCGAACGTGAACCTCAATTTCGTCGAGGAAGCCCATTTCCCCTATCCGTTCGAAGTGCACTGCGCGATCGGCCATATCGGTCGCACCAGCTGGACGATCAGTTCCGCCGGTTTTCAAAAAGGGGTGTGCGTCGCCACCGCCGACACCACCGTCGTCACCCATGGGTCGGAGGGACGTCGCACCATCGATGAAACCCTGCGCGAGGCCATGGAACGCAACTTCATCATCCGCCAGGATTGAAGGCCCTGCCCTTAGAGCGGGTTTCGATCTGATTGAATCAGATCGCCGCTCCGGTTTCCTTGTTTTCCGCGATTTCTTAACCAGCGATCGGTTCCGATCGCTTGGAAATCGCTCTAGCGAAAACCGTCCATGCGGCGGCTCCACTGGAAGGTGATGACCGCCGCCTTGGCCGGCTGGATCATCGCCAGTGCAAGCAGGATCGCCAAGCCGGGCCATAGCGCAGCCTGCACGCCCAGTGGAATGTCCAGAACCGCGTTCACCTCTATCATCAGCGGCACGAGCAGGTGGCCCAGCAGCAAGATGACGATATAGGCAGGGAAATCGTCCGCCCGCGAGGTGTCCCATGCCTGCCCGCAATGGCGGCAGGCGCCGCTGGGCTTCAGAAAGCGCGCGAACATCCGGCCTTCGCCGCAGGCGGGGCAACGTCCCCTCAGCGCCAGCGCCAGCGCCGGCCGCAGCGGCCGTGCCGCATCGTCATGGGGTGGTCCTTCGGGCATCGCATTCCCCTATGACCAAAGCGCGCGCCACGCAACATGCCGGCGCCCGGTTAAAGCTTCCGCCCCGCGCAAAGCCTGTTAAGAAGCGCCATGCGCCTTCCGGGACCGACCGAAACCTTTGTCCTGTTCGACGACGCCCGCCCGCGGGCTCCCGCCCCTGCGCGCCTCTATCGCGATCCGGTGTCGGTGATCGTCGCCCATCAATTGGCGGAGGTGCAGCCGGCGCTCGACCGGCTGGCCGAAGCGGCGGAGGCCGGGCTGCACGCGGCCGGGTTCATCGCCTATGAAGCCGGGCTGGCTCTGGAGGAGCGCCTCCGTCCGCTGGCGGAGCGGCATCGGCAGGACCAGCCGAAGACGCCGCTGATCTGGTTCGGCCTGTTCGAAGGGGTGCGCCTGATCGACCCGGCCGCCATGCCGGGCCTGTTGCCGGACCCGGCGGGCGCCAGGGTCGACCATGTCCGGCCGCTGATCGACGAGGCGGCCTATCGCGCGGCCTTTGCCCAGGTTTGTGACTATATCCGCGCCGGCGACATCTATCAGGTCAATCTGACCTTTCCCTGCGCGGCGCATTTCAAGGGCGATCCCATGGCGCTCTATGCCGCCATCCGTCCGCGCCAGCAGGCGGGCTATGGCGGCGTGCTCAGCACCGGGGAGCATAGCATCCTCTCCTTTTCCCCCGAGCTTTTCTTCACCCATGTCCGCGGTCAGTTGACGGCGCGGCCGATGAAGGGCACCGCCCCCCGCGATCCCGACCTCGCCAGCGATGCCGAACTCGTCCAATGGCTGGAGCGGGACGCCAAGCAGCGCGCCGAAAATCTGATGATCGTCGACCTGCTGCGCAATGATCTGTCCCGCGTTTCCAGCGCCGGCACGGTGACCGTGCCCGACCTGTTCAAGGTGGAGACCTATCCGACCGTCCACCAGATGGTGTCCACGGTCCGTGCCCGTCTGCTGCCCGGCCTGACGCCCGTCGATGTGTTGCGCGTCCTGTTCCCTTGCGGATCGATCACCGGCGCGCCCAAGGTCCGGGCGATGGAGATCATCGATGCGGTGGAGGCCGTCCCGCGCGGCGTCTATACCGGCTCCATGGGTTGGATCGATCCGGCGGGCGATGCCGCGTTCAATGTTGCCATCCGCACCATTTGCGTCGAAGAAGGCAGCAAGGAGGGTCGTCTGGGCCTGGGATCGGGCATTGTCGCGGATTCGGACGTCGTGTCCGAATGGGCGGAATGCCTGGCCAAGGGGCGCTTCCTCGCACCAGCCTGATTCATCGGCGCGATCAGTGATCGGCATAAGGGGTTTGCAGTTTTTCCATGGCATTGGCTGACGGACGGTTCGACCTGCTCGAAACCATGGCCTTCGATCCGGTCGAGGGCATCAGATTGCTGGAACTGCATCTGGAGCGGTTGAAGACCAGCGCGGAAGCGCTCGATTTCGCCTTCGATCGTCATGATGTGCGTAACGAGCTTCAGGCCGCCACCTTCCGCCTGCGGGAGCGCAGCCGCCTTCGCCTGCTGGTGTCGCGCCGGGGCGCCATCGCCATCGAAGTGCGCGAACATCGCACCTGGCCCCAGGCGATCATGCAGGTGGCGCTGGTCCCGCGCAATGCGCCCGCCGCCGACGCGCGGCTGGCGCACAAGACGACGGACCGATCGATCTACCGCGATGCCCTGCGGCGCGGGGGAAGCTATGAGGTGGTGATGACGGATGAGGCGGGCTTCGTGACGGAGGGGTGCTTCTCCTCCGTTTTCGTCGAGCGCGGCGACAAGCTGCTGACGCCGCCCCTGTCCCGCGGCCTGCTTCCCGGCGTGCTGCGCCGCAGCCTGCTCGACATGGGCGAGGCGGTGGAAGCCGACCTGCGTCCCCGCGACCTTGAAAATGGCTTCTTCATCGGCAATGCGGCGCGCGGCATGGTGGCGGCCTCCCTGGCGCGATGACGTGATGACCCGGCCGGGATGGATGCGCTGCAATCATCCGAACCGGCACCGTCCAACCTCATAATCTGCCGTTAGGGCCAGAGGAGGCCAACTGGCGGTTGCCCCTTCTTTCGTTGCGCACTAAGGAGCCTGCCGTCCGTATTATTGCGGGCCTTGGGGATTCTTCAGAAAGATTGTCACAATGAGCCAGACTTCCGCAGCCCTCGGTCGCATCCAGCCCTCCGCCACCCTGGCGATGAGCGCGCGCGTGAATGCCCTGAAAGCCGAAGGCGTGGACGTGATTGGCCTTTCCGCCGGCGAACCGGACTTCGACACGCCGGATTTCGTGAAGGAGGCCGGGATCGAGGCGATCCGCAAGAACCTGACCCGCTACACCGACGTCGATGGCACCGCCGACGTCAAGGAAGCCGTCGCCTTCAAGTTCAAGCGTGACAATGGCCTCATCTACAAGCGCAGCCAGATCAGCGTCAATTCGGGCGGCAAGCATACGCTGTTCAACGCGCTGGTCGCGACCGTGGATGTGGGCGACGAGGTCATCATTCCCGCGCCCTACTGGGTCAGCTATCCCGACATCGTGAACTTCGCCGGCGGCACGCCGGTGTTCATCGAGGCGCCGGCGCGCCAGGGGTACAAGATCACGCCCGCGCAGCTGGAAGCCGCGATCACGCCGAAGACCAAATGGGTCATGCTGAACTCGCCGTCCAACCCGTCGGGCGCGGCCTATTCGGCCGAAGAGCTGAAAGCGCTGGGCGAGGTGCTGCTGCGCCATCCGCATGTGCTGGTGATGACCGATGACATGTATGAACATGTCTGGTACGCGCCCACGCCCTTCGCCACCGTAGCGCAGGTGTGCCCCGAACTTTATGACCGTACCCTGACGGTCAACGGCTGTTCCAAGGCCTTCTCCATGACGGGCTGGCGCATCGGCTTTGCCGGCGGTCCGGAATGGATCATCAAGGCGATGGGCAAGCTCCAGTCGCAGTCGACGAGCAATCCCTGCTCGATCAGCCAGGCCGCGGCCGTGGCCGCGCTGACGGGCGACCAGGACTTTCTGGAGGAACGCAACGCCGCCTTCAAGAAGCGCCGCGACATGGTCGTCGCCATGCTGAACGATGCGCCGGGTCTTGATTGTCCGACGCCCGAAGGCGCCTTCTACGTCTATCCCGATGCCAGCGGCGTGATCGGCAAGACCACGCCCAAGGGGCAGGTCATAGACAGCGACGAAACGTTGATCGGCTATTTCCTCGATGAAGCGAAGGTCGCCGCCGTCCATGGCGCCGCTTTCGGCCTCTCTCCGGCTTTCCGCATCAGCTATGCCACGTCGGAAGAGGTGCTGCAAAAGGCCTGCACGCGTATCCAGGAAGCCTGCGCCGCCCTGAAATAAGGCACCGCATGCTCCAGGGAACAGGGGGGAGGGCGCCCTTTTGCCCTCTCTCCGTCCCATCAGCCTCATTTCGGAAACGGAAAATTTCCCTCGTGCCGTCTTGCAGATGGAGAGCGGGAGTCTATATCCCGTTGCGAACCGAAACTGGCTTCCCCCGTTACCCATCGCGTCCTGTGGCGCGTTGGTCGAAACTGCCTGGCGCAGCTTTGATCGGGGGCTAAGCCGCGCGACATTCATTGCCGTCCACGGGACGGCCAAGACGACCGAAAGGAAGAACGCCATGTTGGCCTTCTTGAAATCCGACCTGTTCCTGCGCTTTCTGGGCGGGTTCGCGATCGGTGCGATCGGCGTCTTCGTGCTCCAGCCGAACAGCGCGCCGCCATTGACCGGCACTGCCATGGCAGCGTCCGCCTCGTCCGTCGATCATGCGGCGCGCTGACGGCCTGGCCCTCGCTGTTCTGGCGGCGATTGCCGTCGCTTCCCCCCTGCACGCCGAACGTCCGGTCCTTGCGCCGGTGCCGGCGGTCGATGCCGTTCCGGGCAGCAAGCTCGAAACCGCTGTCTTCGCGGGTGGCTGCTATTGGGGCGTGGAGGGCGTCTTTTCCCATGTGAAGGGGGTTCATCTGGCCGTGTCCGGCTTCGCGGGCGGGCCGCGAGGCCGAAAGGTCGATTATGAGCAGGTGAGCCAGGGTGATACCGGCTTTGCCGAGTCCGTCCGCGTCACCTATGATCCCCGGCAGGTCAGCTACGGCACGTTGCTGCGCATTTTCTTCTCGGTCATAGCGGACCCGACCACGCTCAACTATCAGGGGCTTGACCACGGCACCCAATATCGCAGCGCGCTCTTCCCGCTCAATGCGGAGCAGGAGAAGGCGGCCAAGGCCTATCTGGTTCAGCTTGGCCAGTCCGGGCTCTGGGGCGATCCCATTGTCACCCGCATCGAACGCTTTTCCGGTTTTCAGGATGCGGACGCCTATCATCAGGATTTCCTGACCAAAAACCCCCGTCATCCCTATATCCAGCGATGGGACATGCCCAAGCTGACGGCGCTCAAGGCGCTGTTTCCCACATTCTACAGCGACCGCCCCTCTGCCTGAAAGGGAGACCCATGCGCGAAGTCCATGGCCGCAAGCTGATCTCGACGCTGCATGAAGATGGCCGTCTGATCGTCGAACTGATCGAAGAAACGCTCCGGCCGCCCAAGGGAGACGAAGTGCTGGTCCGGGTGGAAGCCGCGCCGATCAATCCCTCCGACCTGGGCCTGCTTCTCGCGTCCGCCGATGTCGAGAATGCCGACTATGCCGAGGGACGGATCGTCGCCCGCATGCCGGAGCCGGCTCGTCGCGCGCTGGCGGGACGCGTCGGCCAGCCCATGACCATCGGCAATGAAGCCGCGGGCACCGTCATCGCCGCGGGCGAGGCGCCGGAAGCGCAGGCGCTGATGGGCAAGCGGGTCGCAATGATCGGCGGCGGCATGTATGCGGAATATCGCCTGCTGGGCGCCGCAGGCTGCATGGCCTTGCCCGACGACGTCACTGCTGAGCAGGGTGCGTCGGCCTTCGTCAATCCGATGACGGCGCTGGGCTTTGTCGAAACCATGAGGCGGGAAGGGCACAAGGCGATCGTCCACACCGCCGCTGCCTCCAATCTGGGCCAGATGCTGGTGCGCATCTGTCAGGAGGATGGCATCCCGCTGGTCAACATCGTCCGCAACGATGCGCAGGTGGCGATATTGAGAGACCTGGGCGCAGACTATGTGCTGGACAGTTCGAAGGACGATTTCAACGCACGGCTTCAAGATGCCGTCACCGCCACCGGCGCCACCATTGTCTTCGACGCGATCGGCGGCGGCGATCTTGTCAGCCGGATTCTCCATGCCATGGAACAGGCGGCGAGCAAGGCGGCGCCCTATAGCCGCTATGGCTCCGACATTCTGAAGCAGGCCTATATCTATGGCGCTCTGGACCTGTCACCGACCATTTTGACGCGCAGCTTCGGCTTTGGCTGGAATGTCGGCGGCTGGCTGCTCTTCCCCTTCCTGCAGAAGATCGGTGGCGAATCGGCCGAACGTCTCCGCCGCCGGGTGCGCGATGGACTGACGACCACCTTCGCCAGCCAGTACAAGGCCCGCATCTCGCTTGACCAGGCGCTGAGCCGGGACACGGTGCTGCGCTACAACGCCCGCCGGACGGGGGAGAAATATCTGATCGTCCCGAACGGCTGAACCGAGGAAGCGGGCGTTTTGCTGCCTCCTTCGGTCCCGGATCGGGAGGCGCGATCTTATAAAAAGGTCGTCACTGCCGCCATGGCGCCTGCGCCGGCCAGGCCGGCCAGCAGCGCCACCAGCATGTAGCGCCAGCCGCTGCCCACGCGGATCAGCCGTACCTCGGTCAGCGGCGGCGGCGGCGGCGCGCCGCCCTTTTCCGGAAAGGCTTCCTCGATCCGCTTCACCAGTCCGGGCAGACGCTGCAGGATCCGGACATTCTCGATCAGCGCGTCGGCAGCCTTCGCCTCCGGCCCCAGTTCGGCCCGCAGCCATTCCTTCACATAGGGACCGCTTGTTTCCCACAGGTTGATGTCGGGGTCGAGCGCGGTCGCGACGCCCTCCACCATCACCATCGTCTTCTGGAGCAGCAGCAGGTGCGGCTGGGTCTGCATGTCGAAATCGCGGGTGATGGCGAACAGTCCGTCCAGCATGCCGCCGACCGACAATTCCCGCACCGGCTTGCCGCGCATCGGCTCGCCCACAGCCCTGAGGGCCGTGGCGAACTCCTCGACATTGTGATGGCCGGGCACATATTGCGCCTCGAAATGGATTTCCGCCACGCGGCGGTAATTGCCGGTGATGAGGCCGTAGAGAATCTCCGCCAGCCACATCCGCGCCCGCCGGTCGATCCGGCCCATGATGCCGAAGTCGATCGCGACGATGTCGCCATTGGCGGTGACGAACAGATTTCCCTGATGCATGTCGGCATGGAAGAAACCTTCAGCGATTGCCTGGCGCAGGAAGGCGTTGACCAGCCGCGCCGCAATCTCCTTCACATCATGACCGGCGGCGACGAGCGCGTCCCGGTCGGAGATCTTGACCCCGTCGATCCACTCCATCGTCATGACCTTGCCGGTCGTGCGGTCCCAATCGATGGCGGGCACGCGATAACCGGGCATGGCCTCCATTGCTTCGCCCAGTTCCGACGCCGACGCGGCCTCGCGCCGCAGGTCCAGTTCGCGCGCCGTCCAGCGCTTCATGTTCGCGATGACGAGCCGGGGCCGCAGGCGCGCGATCTCGCCGCCCAGCATCTCGACATGGGCGGCGGCCCATTCATAGGTCTGGATGTCGCGGTTGAACTGGTCGATGACGCCGGGACGGATCACCTTCACCGCGACATCGCGCCCGTCCGTCGTCACGGCGCGGTGCACCTGCGCGATGGAGGCGGCGCCGACCGGCACCTCGTCGAAACGGCTGTAGAGCGTTTCCAGGGGCCGCCCGAAGCTCTGCTCCATCTGCGTCCGGATGGTGTTGAACGGTACCGGGGGCAGGGCGTCCTGAAGGCGCAGCAGGTCGTTCGCCGCATCCTCCCCCACCAGGTCGGGCCGCGTCGCCAGCGTCTGTCCCAGCTTGATCGCCGCCGGGCCGATCGACTGGAACGCGTCGGCATAGCGTGGTTGCCGGGGCACGCGCGCGCCCAGCCGCGCCACCCGCACCAGCCGCCGCACCGGCGTCGGCGTCAGCGGATCGCGCTCGATTCCCGTCAGCGCGCCATGCCGCGCCAAGGTGCGGCCCCATTTCAGCAGCCGCCAGATATGCGTGAGGTGGGACGGCATCGCTATTTACGCCCTTCCCCGGCGGGAGAAGGACCGGACAGGCGCCCCATCAGATTTTCCATCCGCTATGGATCGCCACCAATCCGCCCAATATCGGCTCCACCTTCGTCTGAACGAAGCCGGCCTCGCGGATCATCCGCTCGAATTCCGGCATGGGCGGGAAGCGGCGGATCGATTCGATCAGATAGCGATAGCTGTCCTCATCGTCGGCCAGCAGCTTGCCAAGCCGGGGCACCAGACGGTGCGAATAAACGTCATAGACATCGGAAAAACCGGGCCATGTCGTGGTGGAAAATTCCAGGCAGAAGAATCGCCCGCCGAACTTCAGCACCCGGTGCGCCTCGCGCAGTGCGCTGTCGATACGGGTCACGTTGCGGATGCCGAAGGCGATGGTATAGGCGTCGAACGTCCGATCCGCGAAGGTCAGCTCCTCGGCATTCTGTTCGGACCAGATCAGCCCCTCCAGTTCCTTTTTCTTCGCCCGGTCAATGCCCACGGCCAGCATTTCCGGATTGATGTCGGATATGGTCACCTGCGCGCCATGGCGATGCATGCGGAAGGCGATGTCCCCGGTGCCGCCGGCCATGTCCAATATCCGCTCGTCCCGGCGCGGCTTCACCCGGTTGACGAACTGATCCTTCCACAGCCGATGCGCGCCCGCCGACATGGCGTCGTTCATCAGGTCATATTTGGACGCCACATTGGAGAAGACGGCGCGGACCATCCCCTGTTTTTCGGCGGCTTCGACATCGCGATAGCCAAAGGAAGCGGTTTCACTCATGGCGCACGCTCTAGAGCATTTTTCCGGGGAGAGGAAACATCTGAGATCGGGTAAAATGTCCATGGCGCGCCGCATGCGGCAACTGGCCTGTTGCCGGGCCGACCGGCGCATTACATAGAGGGCCATGCCCGAGCTTCCCGAAGTCGAAACCACCGTGGCGGGCCTGCGCTCGGTCCTTCAAGGCGCGCTGCTCGCGCGGGTGGAGGCGCGGCGCGCCGACCTGCGCTTTCCGATCCCGGTCGATCTGCGTCAGCGGTTGACCGGCGCCACCGTCACCGGCCTGTCCCGTCGCGCCAAATATGGGCTGATCGACACCGATCGCGGCGATACGCTGATCTTCCACCTCGGCATGTCGGGCCGCTGGCGAATCGATCCGGCGGAGATCGGGGCGCATGATCATCTGCTGATCGAAACCGGGGGCGGGCGGTTGCTCTCGCTCAACGACCCGCGCCGCTTCGGCTCGCTCGACCTGGTTCGCAGCGACGCCCGGGAAAGCTTCAACCCCTTTACCCGCATGGGTCCGGAACCGCTGGGACCGCAATTCACGGCAGATGTGCTGGCTGGCGCGCTCAAGGGGAAGGCGACGTCGATCAAGGCTGCGCTGCTCGACCAGCGCGTCGTCGCGGGCCTGGGCAACATCTATGTGTGCGAGGCGCTCAACATGGCGGGCATCGCCCCGACGCGCGAAGCGGGCCGGATCAGCCGCGCGCGCCTCGTCCTGCTGGTCGACGCGATTCGCGATGTGCTGGCCGCCGCGATCGCTGCGGGGGGCTCCACCCTGCGCGACTATGCGCGGCCCGATGGGGAACTGGGCTATTTTTCCAAGCAATGGCGGGTCTATGGGCGGGAAGGGGAATCCTGCGTCTGCGGCACGCCCATCAGGCGTCGTGTGGATGGGGGCAGATCGACCTTTTTCTGCCCGAAATGCCAGAAATAGCGGGACGCTGAGCGGTTGACGCACCCCGCGTTCCCCTGTAAGGGGCGCACCTTCACGAGAGCTGGTTGGCGATTCCGACGGGCTCCTCCACGAGATTTGACGAGAACCGAGGACAATAAATGGCCAATACGCCGCAAGCCAAGAAGCGCATCCGCCGCAACGCCCGCCGCGCCGAGATCAACGGCGCCCGCATCAGCCGGATTCGCACCCTGGTGAAGAAGGTCGAAACCGCCCTCGCCGCCGGCGACAAGGCTGCCGCGACCACGGCGCTCCAGTCGGTCCAGCCGGAACTCGCGCGCGGCGTTGCGCGTGGCGTGCTGCACAAGAACACCGCGGCCCGCAAGTTCGGCCGCCTGACGAAGCGCGTCAGCGCGCTCGGCTGAAGCCGACACCCTTTACAGCTCGTCAAGCATAACAGGCCCGCTCCGCATTTCGATGCGGGGCGGGCTTTTCATGTTTCGTTCACGAAAGCGTCATTTCGGAGGAAGCCAGGATTTCCGGCGATTCCCCGTCGATTCGAGACGAGCGGCGTCATATGGCCTTTATCAATATACTGAAATATAACGATAATTTTTCAACTTGGCTTTTTCCGCGGGTTTGCCGAGTCAACGCCTTTATTTCACATTTTTGACGGGCAGCGGCCTTGATCAGGCGAAGCAGCCCTGTCTATTTTGGATCTCCGGCCGCCACTCGAATCGAATTCCGGCGGTCATCAGAAGGTTGGTTGATGCATGAGATCCAGGAAAGCGGGGCTTTCCCGGAACGGGTTTCTGTGTCGTATCGCTCCTGCCTATGGGGGCGCAGTTGATGGGGGTCGACTGTTT
>NZ_CP184375.1:0-372500 GCF_049913335.1 Sphingobium sp. R-21
ATGGCCGTGGCCTTACGGAGATTTATCCAGGAGGAAGAAATGTTGCCGCGCATTGCCGTCGTGACCGGGGCGTTCGGGATATTGGGCGAGGCCGTCTGCGCCGCCCTGCTTGCCAATGGCGATCGCGTTGCCCGCGTCGATTATGCGCAGCCTCGCGCCGCTCTGGCGGGCTGTGTCGATTTTGGCGGCGTCGACCTGGCGGATGCCGATTGCGCCAATCGGACGATCGACGCGATCGTCGAAACAATGGGACCGCCCGACATCCTCGTGAACGTGGCCGGCGGCTTCACATGGGAGACGCTGGCCGACAGCACGATGGAAAGCTGGTCCCGCATGTTCTCCATGAACGCCATGACCTGCCTCAACATGACCAAGGCCGCGCTTCCCCAGTTACGCAACCGGCCAAATGCCCGGATCATCAACATCGGATCGATGTCCGCGACATCGGCGGCGGCCGGAATGGCGACCTACGCCGCCTCCAAGACCGCCGTCCACAAGATCACCGAAGCCCTCGCGGCCGAGCTTGCCGACACATCCTGCACCGTCAATGCCGTATTGCCGAACGTGATCGACACCCCGACCAATCGCGCCGACATGCCCGACGCCGATTTTTCGAAATTCGTGCAGCCAGCGGCAATCGCGGACCTGATCCTGTTCCTCGCCTCCCCGGCGTCGCGCGGCATATCGGGCGCGCTCATTCCTGTGTCACGCGGCGGAACCGAATAACCGTCGCTGGGGGAGCGCAAGCTTTCACAGGCGATTTGCTGATACCGACCGCTTCCATGGCCGGACACTACAGCTAAACCGCCTCCCCGCCATCGGCGGTGATAGTCTGGCCGGTGATGAAGCCGGCCAGACGAGAACAAAGGAATAGCGCGGTCTGGCCTATTTCTTCTGGCAGTCCCAGACGTCCCAGCGGAATCGACCTGCGCTTGCTCTCCGCGAGGCCGGGCATCGCCGCCAGAAGCCGATCATTGGTCTTGCTGGAAATCCAGCCGCAACGCAGGCTGTTCGCCCGGACGCCATATCGGCCTTCCTCCTTGGCGATGACGGCGATCATGCGATCGAGCGCCGCCTTCGATATCGCCGAGGTGCCGCCCCGCACCTCGATCATGTCACCCTGATAGCTGCTCAGAGTCAGGAAAGCGCCACGGCTGCGCCGCAAGTGAACGATCGATTCCTGCGCCAGATGGATCGCCGCCAGGACATCGCCTTCCAGCCAGCTGCGCCACATATCCTCTGATGTCCGACCGAAGAACTCGGGCGAAAAGGACGGGCCGGCCGCGTATATGATGCTGTGAAGCCCTTCGAAGTCCTCTGCCGCCTTGCTCAACGCATCGTTGACAACAGCTCGTTCGCGGGCGTCCACGGCGTAGATTCTCGCCCGTACGCCATAGCTTTCGACCATGTCCGCTACCCGCCGGGCAGCCGCCTCATCGCTGCGATAGCTGAACGCCACGGGTATGCCGGCTTGCGCGAACGCCTGGCATATCGCCGAACCCAGTCCGCCGCTTCCGCCGAGCACGAAAGCGCCGCCGGCGGGGAACATATCCGGCAGCGCTGTTGCCCGCTCCCCGCTCATAGACCGTACCAGCCGGCATTACGGTCGAGCGGAAGGTAGGACGGATCGCGCCCTTCGCGGAACGCCGCCAGGGCTTCCTTGGAATCGGGATGGCCGCTCATCCTCTCGGTCGCCGATTGTTCGAACGCATAGCCCTCTTGAACGTCCATCCACTCGATACGATCGAGAACGCGCTTGCTGACCCGGACCGCCGTGGGGCTATATCCTGCGATCCGTCCTGCCAGGCGTTCCGCCTCGGCCAGCACGGTCTCACCGTCGCAGACCTTGATCGCGCCGCCTGCCGCGGCGAAGTCCGGCGCCGACATCGCCTCTCCCGTGAAATACATGCGGCGGACCAGCGGCTGTGGCGCAAGGCGGGCGAGGTGACGCGCCCCGCCCATCACGCCGACCGTCAGTTCGGGCAAGCCGAAGAGCGCATCCTCACCCGCCAGTACAAAGTCGCAGGACGCCGCGATCGCCAGCCCGGTGCCCAGGGCGGCACCCCTCACCACGCCTATGACGGGGACCGCGCATTCCATGATCGCGAAAAAGGCTTCGCGTACCCGCCACATGCGTTCGCGCGCGTTCACGGGGGTCATCGACGCGAATTCGTCCAGGTCGTTACCACCGCAGAAATGCCGGCCAGCGCCGCTCAATATGATGGCCCGTACCGATTTGCAGAACGCGTCGGGATTTCTGAACAGCTCCGCGATCTCGACATACATCGCCTGGTCCACGGCATTCACCGGGCCGCGATTCATGGTCACATGCACGATGCCATCCCGATCGCCTGTCGCAATGTCCAGAAACTTCATGCACCTCTCTCCGACCGATAGAGGCAGCGGCAGTCCTGCCCTCGATCGCGCCCTAATATCCTTCGCTGCTCCAGGCTTCGTCCGTTTGAGCGAATTGCAATTCCCTTTGGGAAGATAGGCCAAGCACGAAGACCGACGACAGAGAGGATGCCAGCCATGACGCATTTCAGCGGATCCCCCCAATCGGCCAAGGAGGAGTGGCGCAGATATTGGCCGGTGGTGCTGGGCGGCGCGATGGGCTATTCCTGCATAGGTCTTCAGACTTTCTGCTTCGGCCCGTTCGTGGGTGCGATCGAGCAGGAATTTGGCTGGTCGCGCGCGCAGACCATGTCCGGTTTTACGGTCATGTCAGGGGCGGCGATACTGTTCAACCTGCTGGGCGGGCTCGCGGTCGATCGCTTCGGTGCGCGGCCCGTCGCCCTTTTCGGCCAGTTGCTGCTGTGTTTGTCCTTCGCACTGCTGTCCCAGGCGGACGGAAGCATGGGCAACTGGATTGCGCTTTGGGCGCTGGTGGCACTGGCTGTTGGAATGATGCAGGGTCCGGTATGGACCAGAAGCATCGCCGCCCTGTTCGACAAAGGGAGAGGGCTGGCCATTGCCGCCGTGCTCAGCGGTTCATCCCTGACGGCGGCCCTCGCGCCGCTCATCGCGACGGCACTGATCGAAGCCTTTCAATGGCGCGCAGCGTTGATCGGTACAGCCGCCATCTGGCTCGGCCTTACGCTGCCCTTCTCCGTCAGCCTCTTTGCCCGGCCGACCGGCCCGGCGCGATCCGCAGCTGCGCCGATGGGCATGGATCCCACCTCTTCCCTCCCCGGCGTGACAGCGCGGGAAGCCATGCGCCAGCCGGCCTATTGGCTGATCGTCGGCGGCATGTTCAGTTTCATACTATATACGATGGCGCTCGCGCCCAATCTGGTTCCCCTTCTGATGAGCAAGAATATCAGCCTTGGGGCAGCGGCGCAGATCGCGGCGCTTGTCGGCATCGTCGGCCTGGTTGCCCGACTTTCGGTCGGGCATCTCCTCGACATCTTCCCCACCCATATCGTCGCGACCCTCATCTTCCTGTTGCCCCTGTTCGGCCTGGGGTTGATGATGCAGCACGATCCCGGCGTTGGCGTGCTTGTGATCGCGACGGCCATTTTCGGGGCTACCGTCGGCGCGGAGAATGACGTCGTCATCTATCTGGTGTCGAAATATTTCGGCATGCGCAGCTTTGGCGCACTGCTTGGCGGCATCAATTCGATCGCCGCGGTCGCCGCGACGATGGGGCCGATCGGCGCCGGCTGGATATACGACCGAACCGGCACTTACGACATGATGTTGCTGGTCCTGGGGGGGGTCATGGGTATGGGCGCGCTTGGCATGTTCGCGCTGGGCAGGCTGCAGCCGCCGGTACCCGTTCCAACCATGTAGGGCATTTCCACATCGCGTCCCGCTCGGCGAGGAACACCGCGACCCGAACGTCCGGGCGGCGAATGCGACAGACGCAAAAAACCGGGCGATGCAATCGCATCGCCCGGTGGTCTTGTTGATCAGAACTTGACTGACAGCGTCGCGCCATAGGTGCGCGGATCGCCCCACTTGCAAGCGGCGTAGCCGATGCTGTTGAGGTTATTGCTGCAGTAAAGCTTGTAATAATTGTTTGTTATGTTCGATCCCCACAGGGCAAGGGAGAAGTTGGATTCGAAAAGTTGATCGAACGACAGGCGCGCGCCAAGCGTATCGAAAGCAGGCGTTCCGAAATTACCCTGCACCGCCAGCCCCTTGGTTTTCGTGCGGTAGAAGTAATTCACGCTCAAACGCGTCTTGGCAAAGCTTTCGGGGATGAAGTCGGCCTCATACGTCCCAGAGAGCGTCAGCGTCTGGCGTGGAACACCCGCGAATTCCTTGCCCGAAAGGTCCACCCCACCCGCGAAGTTGATGGGATTGGCCGCGTTGACCGGATTGGCAGGGTCGGTAGGCTGAGGCACGATAGAACCACTGCCATAGCGGCCAACCTGATAGGAATAGCCGGCATTCAACTCAAGCTGCGGGACCGGCTTGATCGAACCTTCCACTTCGATGCCTTTGATCGTGGCCTTGCCGACATTGAGGAGGATGAGTTCGGTGAACACGCCGCCACCAGAGCAGCCTACGTTGTCGTTGGTGCAGAATTGAAGGATATCCGACGTCTGGATATCGCGATATTTGCCGATAAATCCGGCAATGTTCAGACGATAGGGAACGCTGCCCAGGCGCCCCTGATGTTTGAGCCCCAATTCGAAGTCCGTAATCTTCTCCGGTCCGAACATGCTGAATTCAAGGACTCGGGTCGTCGGGTTCGGGCCGCCTGCCTTGAAGCCCCGGCGCGAGGCGAAATACAGGAGTGTGTCGGGCGTCGCTTGATATTCCAGCGATCCTGTCCAGGTTACAGCCTTATAGGTCCGATGGTTCGTCAAAGAGCATTCAGCGCCATTGTTCACGCCGACAGCATTGCCGAAAGTGCCGTTCAGTTCGTTGCATTGTCCTTGCGGGAACGCAGGATTCCACGACTGCACTGTCTCCGTAGACGTAGAGTAGAAACCTTCCCCCCGCATCTCTTTCTTGTCGCGGGTATAACGCGCGCCCAGCGTCAGGCGCAGGCCGTCCAGCCCGACACCACTGAAATCATAGGTGCCCTGAGCAAACGCAGCCATCGATTCGGTCGAATCCCGCATCGCTCCATGCTTCTCAAAAGCCGGACCGTAGAAAGATGCGGGGCCGACGACGAAGGATGAATTGACGTTATACTGATGCTTGACATGGGCATAGTACAAGCCGGTAATCAGATTGAGATTACCCCATCTTCCGATGACCTGGAACTCATCAGAAAATGTTTTATACTGATTTCGATAATATGTGTCGTTGTTCGTAGCCTGACCTGTCACAAACCCTGGAGGCGCGCCGAACAACGTACCGAAGTCGAAAGTCATTCCGGTAATTCCCGAAGGATCCTGAAAGTCCAGAGCCTCCTCATAGCGGGCGCCGATGATGTTCTTCAGCGTGACCGCGTCACTCAGTTCGAAGCTGGTGGTATTGGCGATCCCATAGACTTCGGAACGTGCCCCGAAGCCTGTCAGGGCAGGATAACGCGCATTGGTGAGCGTTTTACCAATGCCCGTGAAGGCGACCGAGCGGAATGGATTGCCTTGGCGCACCAAAAGACCGTTGGCCGTGTCCACAAGAGGAGTGCTGCCACCAAGGGCGCTTTGCTGCGTCACCGCCTGCTGCGTGACGCTGCGGAAGAAATTATTTGCGAGCGGCGCAGCCTCGATCAAGGACGGCGTGGGTATTTCGTCTTTGTGAATATAGTCGAATGTCGTGAGGTTTTCAAAACGATCGCCCGGTTTCACCAAAAGGGAGACACGGAAACTTTCGTTGTTTCGGTCGTTCAGATCCTTGCCACCCGGACGCAGATTCTTGAAGAATCCATCCTGCCTCTCGATTCGCCCGGCGATGCGGAGCGCCGCCACTTCGTCGATTAGGGGAATGTTGCCCATCACGGTGCCCTGGACGCGATTGTAATTGCCCATTTCCAGGTCAAAACGCGCTTCAGGATCGAATTTGGGCCGGGCGGTGGTGAAGACCATGGCGCCACCCATCGAATTCTTGCCGAAGAGCGTCCCCTGGGGACCCTTTAGCGCCTGAACATTTTCAAGGTCATAGAGAGACAGACCGCGCGTACTTTGCGCAACGCCGTTGACATATGTCACGACGTTCTCATCGGTATAGAGAACCTGACGCTGTCCGCGAATGATGAATTCGGGCAGGCTTGGATTATTGTTGCTGGGCTTGATCTGCAGATTGGGGACACTGAACTGAAGATCGTTCACTGCAACCACGTTTCGGCGTTCCATGGACGCCGCCGTCAATGTCGTCACGGCGACCGGAATTTTCTGTTGATTTTCCTCGACCCGGCGTGCCGTCACGATGATATCTTCAAGATTGCTGGCCTGGTTGCCCGACTGCGCCTGCGCGATAGTCGACGACCCAGCCATTGCAATCGCAATACACGCAGCGGAGACGGTGTAGTGGAATGCGGGTTTTACGGCCCTCATATTCATCCTCCCATTTCTACCTCTCCATGACCCCGGAGATGGTGCAACGAATCTACCACCGGCGTTCGCCATAATTTTAGGCCGAACGGACTAGAGAGGGTTCCATCTGGTCGAATCAGATTGCCGCCATTGATTTTTTGCGTGAATTCCTGCCCGAAGACAGCTTCCGATCGAATGGATTCGCTCTGGTCCGCATATAATTTGAACGGCACCCCAGCCATGGCTTTCCACAGGGCGGCTGTCCGGCCAGTCCGCCGCGACGCGCACGAGCGTCTGGTCTTGGCGAAAGCAAGGTCATGCTCCATGAGGATTGCATCATGCTGACTGGATGAAGCTTCGCATATCAATATATTCGGGAAGTCACCTGATGGAGGCAAGCAAAGCGATGGAGGGCAGCCCAGAACAGCGGATGGGCTCCGCGCCGGCCTGGCCGATGATCGCTGCATGCTTGCTTCTGGCCGCATCACTGCCGCTGTTCTGGCCAGGCATCGCCGCATATGACACTATCGTCCAGTATCGCGAGATACTGAGCCAAAGCTACACCGACTGGCATCCGCCGGTGATGGCGCGGCTCTGGTCCCTGTTCGCTTTCGCCGGGCCTAGCGCCGCGGTTCTGCTGGTCATCCAGATGGCGGCATATTGGATCGGACTGGGATTGACAGGACAGGCGGTCGGCAGCAACCGCAAGGCTGCGGCGCTGCTGGCCGTCGGTGCGTCGCCACTGCTGCTCGGCTGGCTCGCGGTCGTGATCAAAGACAGCCAGCTTGCAGGTGCGTTGACCTTGGCCACCGGCATTGTCAGCGCTTATCGATTGCGCGGCAGGCCCGTTCCCCTTACCGCCTCGACGATCGCCATTGTCTGCCTGGTCTATGCCACGCTGGTCCGCGCGAACGGCGCATTTTCCACAATACCCATCGCGATGCTGCTCTTGCCCCGGCCGCGCAATGACCTTGCCTGGATCGCGGCCATGATCGTGGCGATCCCGGCCGCGCTGCTTCTGTCCCAGCCGGTCAATCATGTCCTGCTTGGCGCGCGCGACAGCGGCGTGCGCAGCAGCCAGCCGATATATGACCTTGCCGCGATAGCCGTCCGGACGGACGACCCGTCCTTCGGCCTTCCGCGTCCGTCCATCTGGGTGCTGCAGGCGCATCATTGCGTCAAGCCGCTGTTCTGGGATCCTCTCGACGAAAATGCCACATGCGCCGCCGCCATCCGTCCCTGGAGCCACGCATCGCTCGGCCAGCTCTTCCGCCAATTTTCCAGAGCGCTGGCGACACATCCCGCCGCCTATGCCGCCCATCGGCTCGCGCATCTGAATTCGACCGAGCGCTGGCTCGTGCCATTGCACTGGCCCCTGGCAGCGCCGCCGATGCGATCGGAACCCAATGATCTGGGTTTCGCCGACCCCTCGCCCATTGCGATGCAATGGCAGAAGGCCGCAGGATGGATGACGGACGTTCCCCTGGCGTGGCCGATCCTCTGGACCGTGGCTGCCATTTGGGGATTGTGGAACGCCTGGCATCGACCGGCGGATGCGCGGCGCGACCTTGCAACGGCGCTGTTCCTCTCCGCGCTCTTTCAGGAGGCGAGCTTCGTCCTGATCAGCATTTCGTCCGACCTGCGCTATCACCTCTGGGTCATGCTGGCGACGGCGCTGGGGTGGATCATCCTTTGGCAGCCGGGGAAAGCCCTGCACGCAAGGAGGCTGGCTTTGCTGACGATGGCATTTCTTCTCGTCTCGGGCGCCATGGCGCGCGCCACCCTCCCATTGCCGCCGACGCACTATCACGACCTCATGAACTGACGTCCCAAGCACTTTCGACCGCTGTTCAGAAGGCGGCAGGTCAGGCCGGTTGCCGTTCGCGCTCTATCCACAGCAGTGAGAGAGGCAAGAGCAGCAGCATGAACAAGGTTGCGGAGATGATGCCGCCGACGATGACGCACGCAAAGGGACGCTGCGTCTCGGACCCTATCCCCGTCGACAGCGCCGCCGGCAGCAGGCCCAGCCCCGCCATCAGGGCCGTCATCAATATCGGCCGCAGGCGGTCGATCGCACCCTCCACCACGGCCATGCCAAAGGCGTCGCCATTTTCAAATCTGTGGGTAATATGCTCCAGCATCACCACGCCATTCTGGACGGAGATGCCGGCGACAGCGATGAATCCGACAGCCGCGGATACCGACATATGAAGGCCTGCGAGCGCGAGCGCCGCAACGCCCCCGATGGCGGTGAAAGGAACCATCGCAAGGATCAGCAGGGCCGATCGCACCGAACGGAACGCTCCGAAAAGCAGGATGAAGATGCCAAAGAGCGCGATGGGAACGATCATTTCCAGCCGCTTCATGGCGCGCTGCTGATTTTCGAACTGGCCGCCCCAAACCATCCGGTAGCCGGCGGGCAGCTTCACCTGCTCGGCCACCGCCTTTTGTGCATCCGCCACGAAGCCGCCCTGGTCGCGACCGTCGACATTCGCCTTCACCGCGACGTTGCGACTGCCATTTTCGCGGCTGATGCGGGACGCGCCCATTTCAACGCTGATATGCGCAACCTCGCCCAGCGAGATGGTGCCGCCCGCCGGCAGCGGAATTTGCAGCTGGGCGACATCGTCGATCGCATTGCGCTGGTCCGCCGCAAAGCGCACGACAATGTCGAAATTCCGGTCACCTTCATAGGCTGAACCGACCGTCGCGCCGCCGAACGCCGTCGCGATCGCCTTGTTGGCATCATCGGAATTCAGGCCGTAGCGGGCCATGGCATCCCGATCCAGCACGGCGCGCACTTCGGTCTGGCCGCCGATCTTCACGGCATCGACATCCGAAGCGCCAGGCACGGCCGCAACCACGCGCGCTGTCTTTTCGCCAAGCGCTTCCAGGATGTTGAGGTCGGTGCCGATGATCTTGATGGAGATTTCGCCCTTCACGCCGGACAGGCTTTCCTCGACACTGTCCTCGATCACCTGGCTGAAATTGGTCGGCACACCGGGTATGGCGGCGATCTTCCTGCGCATGTCGTCCTCCAGCGCCGCCTTGGTCGGGAATTGCGGACGCCATGTGTTCCGTGGCTTGAGGTCGATCAGCATCTGCATGCTGGACGGCCCCTTGGGGTCGGTACCGTCGTCAGGGCGCCCGGTTTCCGAACCTACATGGGCGACTTCAGGATAGGACAGCATGATCCCGCGAATGCGCGCTTCCACCTTGCGGGTGGTGTCCATCGATGCCGACGGGGTCAATTGCACGGTCAGCCAGATATTGCCTTCATCAAGCTTGGGCAGGAATTCCGAACCCAGCCGGGGCACCAGCGCGACCGTGATGAGCAGCACCAGCGCGGAGGCGCCGAAAAGAACCTTCGTGCGCGGCTGCGACCGGGTGATGATCCGCCGATAGCCATCCTTCAGCCGGTCCATCCACGCAATGTGCTTTTCAGCCATGTCGTAGCGTTCCACCAGGAAACCGAGCACGGCGGGCAGAAAGGACAGGGTGAGCACCAATGCGGCGCCCAGCGCGAAGGACAGCGTCAGCGCCACCGGCGAGAACATCTTTCCTTCCACCCGCTGGAAGGTGAAGATGGGTACAAAGGCCATGATGATGATGGCCTTTGAAAAGAGGATCGGCCGCGCCAGGCTGGTGACCGTATTGCGCAATACCTGCTTGCGGCGGATCTTGTCGGGCTGGGTACCCTGATGTTTCGCCGCCTCCAGCGCCAGTGCGACCATCAGCGCTTCGACCAGCACCACGGCAGAGTCGATGATGATGCCGAAATCGACCGCCCCCATGGAGATCAGATTGGCCGGCACATTGGCGAAGCTGAGCCCGGAAAAGGCAGCGAGCAGCGCCAGCGGAATGATCGCCGCGACGACGAGAGCGGCGCGCCAGTTGCGCAGGAAGACGAGCAGCAGCACCGTCACGAGAGTCGCGCCGACGACCAGGTTTTCTGCGACCGTCTCGACCGTGCGGTCCAGCAGCTTCGTGCGCTGATAGGTCGCCCTGATCTGGATCGGTTCATGCCCCGTTCGCTGGGCGTCAAGGCGGAACTGCGCGTTCAACCTGTCCACCGCCTCGCGGACGCCGGCGACGACCACAGCGGCATTCTGGCCCTTTACCATGGTGACGATGCCTTCACTCACATCGTCCTTGTGGTCATAGGCGACCATGCCGCTTCGTTCGGGCGTGCCGATCTTCACGTCACCCAGGTCTCGAACGCGCACGGTATTGCCGTTCTGCGCCTTGACCACGGTGTTCCCGACATCGTCTATGCCCTGATAAAGGCCGATGCCGCGCACCACGACAACCTCGTCGCCGCGCGGAATGACGCCGCCGCCGACGTTGGAATTGGCGTTGCCCACCGCCGACTGGATGTCGGCGACCGTGACGCCATAGCGTTTGAGCAGATCCGGACGGATCAGGATCTGATATTGCTTGATGCTGCCGCCAAAGCTGGTGACGTCCGCGACACCTGGCACCATGCGAAGCGCCGGACGCACCACGAAGTCCTGGATCGCGCGCGCTTCGTACAGCGGCATGTCCTTGGGCTTGTCGAGAACATAGCGATAGACTTCGCCGACCGCGGTGGAAAGGGGCGCCAGACTGGGCACGACGCCGTCCGGAAGATCGGCGTCGCGCAGCTTTTCAAGCACCTGGGATCGAGCGAAATAATCGTCGGTCCCGTCGTTGAAGATCAGCGTTACGACGGAGAGGCCGGTGATCGAGACCGAACGGATGTCATTGACCCCTGGCGTCCCGGCCAGCGCACGCTCGATCGGCAGCGATATGGAGCGCTCGACCTCCTCCGGCGCCTGCCCCGGCCGCTGGCTGATGACGACCACCTGGACGTCCTGCACGTCCGGAAAAGCCTCGATCGGCAGCGTCGTCACGGCGCTGCCGCCAACGATGATCAGAGCGACCACCATCATGATCACGAATATCCGCTTCTCCACGACGAAGCGGGCCAGACGTTCCAGCATCGATTCAGTCCCCGGAGAGCTGTGCGTTCAGCAGCAAGGCGCCCTCGCCCACGATGCGATCGCCGTTGCGCAGGCCGGCGGTCACATAAGAATAGGCGTCGCCGCGCTCGCCCACCTCTACCGCCACGCGCCGGAAGCAGTCCGCCCCTTCGGCACGGAAGACGTAGTTTTTCATCCCTGATTCGAAGATCGCGGCATTGGGCACCTTGATCGCGCGGCGGCCGTCATCCGTCGTCAGACGCGCCCGGGCGTACATTTCGGGTTTCAGCGCAAGGTCGGGATTGTCCGCTTCCGCGCGTACCTGGACGCGGCGGGTGGCGGGATCGACCGCGAGACCGATCTGGGTGACGGTTCCGCTGAAGTGGCGGTCGGGATAGGCCGGAACATCGAATTCGATCCGTTCTCCAACACGCACGCGGCCGACGGAATCCTCGGGCACATCGACATTGACCCAGAGATGACGCGGATCGGACACCGTGTAGAGCGGGCTCTGCCCGGCTGAAATCTGCTGCCCAGGGTTGATCTGCCGATCAATGACATATCCGCCGACCGAGCTTGTGAGCGGCAAGGCATCGCCGCTCCCGCCGCCCAGATTGCGCAGCCGCAGGCTGGCGCGCTCCAACTCGGCGGATGCGGAGGCAGCATCGGCCTCGGCCGCATCGACGTCGCGGCGAGCTATGGCGCCGCCCGCGAAGAGCATCCGCGAACGTTCCATTTCCCGCGCCTTCAGATTGCGCTGCGCCTGCGCCGTCAGCAGGTCTGCGCGCGACTGGCCGACGTCGGGCGCATCGAGATAGGCGAGCGGCTGGCCCGCCCGAACGGCCTGACCGATATCCGCCAGCACCCGGGTCACGCGACCCGCCACGGGCGCGCCGACGCGACTGGTGCGCGCTTCATCCAGGACGATGCGGGCATTGAGATCGGCGGAAACGGGCAAAGGACCGCTCGACGCCGTTACCAGTTGCAGCGAATCCAGTTCTGGCGAACCCGGCGCATAGCTGATCATGTCCGGCGATTTTTTCGGCGCCTTGGGTGGCGGCGCATCGGCGGCGCCACAGGCTGCAAGCAGCATCAGCACAGCCAGCGAGGCGCCGGAGCGCAGAGGAAAACTCCTCGTCATATCAGCGATCGTCTCCGGTAGTTTCAGCGGCGCTTAGCCGCGCAATGGCGTTGGCCACATCAGATTGCGCATCGATCGCGCCCAGTTCCACGGCGCGCAGCGAACGGCGGGCGTCCAACAGTTCCATCAACGATGTGGCGCCGTGGCTGTAGGCGAACTCGGCCACCTCCGCCGCCCTGCGGGCTGCGGGAAGCTGCGTTGTGTCGAACGCGCGCTGGCGATCGACGGCTTCCTGGAGCGCCTGTCGCGCAATCATGATGTCGGCCGTGGCGACCGAGATCGCCTTGCGTTCCTCGGCTTCCGCCTGGACCAGCGCGGTCTCGGCAGCCTCTCCCTCTCCGACATAGCGGTTTCGAACAGGGATGGGCAGGGACACGCCCAGACCAACCGAGTCGCCGACGCCCAGGGCGCCGCTGGCGCGTTCATACTGGACCCCGACGGTCACATCGGGATGGCGCAGCGCGCGCGCGCCATCGACATCACGCCTCGCCGCCATGGTCCTGGCCTGCGCCGCGAGAACATCCGGCCGACGCAGAGCGATCAGATCGGCCGCCTGTTCATTCATGCCGCCGAGCGCGGGCCAGTCGCCGGTCGTCGCCAGCATGTCCGATTGCACCTCTCGCCCAATCAGCGTTCCCAGCGCGAGTTGCGCGGCATGCCATTGGGTGACGCTCTGCGCCGCGTCGGTGCGGGCGCGGGCGGCCTCCACCGTCTGCCGGGCGAGATCCCCGCTGGAGAGAGCCCCGACATGCTGCTGCTTGCCTGCAATGGCGAGGCTGTCGGCATAGCTGCTGGCTATGGTCTGCAATATCCGGACGCGGTCTTCGGCCGCCTTGAGGTCGAAATAGGCGTCATACACGGCCTCGCGCATGTCACGGCGCGCACTGACCAGATCATCCTGCGCCGCGTCGATCAGCGCGTTGGCCGCCGCCGTTCGCGCGCGCCGCTTGCCCCCCCGCTCAAGCGGAAGGTCGACGCGGGCCACCGTGTCGGCCAGCCGATCATAAGGAACAACCCCGATTTGCGACGGCCTGATCTGCGTAGAATTGACGCTGAACACCGGATTGGGCGCCGTATCGGCCATGCGGAGGTTCGCCTGCGCGGTTTTCAGCGCAAGACGGGCACGGATGACGTCGATATTCGCCTCGTCCGCCAGGGTCAGGGCGGCATCCAGGCTGATGGGCACGGCGGCTGTCTCTGCTTGCGCGGGAACAGCCGCAATCGCCGGAAGCGGATGCAGAATCGCTGCGCAAAACAGGCATGCCGCCAGGCTCGCAAACCGCGAGCCTGGCGCAACGTTGGAAAACGGCATTGGCGGCTGAACATTCCCTGAAGATGGACTTGGCCCATCTATCAGAAGGGAGGCGTGCCGCAAGATTGTCGATCAATCTAAACTAAATTTAATATAGGCGTAATTCGTCATTTTTGGCATATTTATGACAATGATGGATATGAGTATTTGATGATAGGATATTATATCTTATCAATAGCTGAAATCTCTATGCATATATTGCGATTATTGCTTCAACATCTGCCGAAGACTTTGCAAGACAACAGACATTTGACGATGGAGTGATCCCCCAAGCCAGGGCAATCCATGCCCGGATGTCTGCTTCACTCCCCCTGATACAATTGATATGGACCGTCATGCCTCGGCGTAAGGATATATGGAGATGCGGGATACTCGCCCGCCCGCTGGAACATGTTCTGGCGACCGGCGCGATGGACGGGCCGGTCACCTGGCTTGCCGAGGAACCGTCCTTCCAGTTTCTGGCCGACCCTTTCGGCTTGCGCGACGAAGAGGGGCGGTTGCATCTGTTCGTTGAGCAATATGATTATCGTTCCCGGCACGGAACAATAGAAAGGCTGCTTTTCGATGAACATATGCAGCTTGTGGATCGCAACCCCTGCCTCAGCGAACCTTGGCATCTCTCCTATCCACAGGTCTTTGCCGCAGACGGCGCCGTCTGGATGCTGCCCGAAGCGCACCGGTCGGGAGCCCTGACGCTTTATCGCGATCATGGCGATCTTCTGGACTGGCGGCCCGAATGCCGCATCGAACTGGATTGCGTGCCCGTCGACGCCACCATCCTCCGGCGGGACGGACGCTGGTACCTGTTCTATTCACCAGCGACGACCAGAACCACGAAGCTGGCCCATCTTCATGTCGCCTGGGCGGACAGGCTGTGCGGCCCATGGATTCCCCACCCGGCCAATCCCGTGCGGATCGACCCCCGTTCCTCCCGTCCGGGCGGGACCGCTGTCACGCTCGGCGACAGGATCATGCTGCCGGTGCAGGATTGCACCGCCACCTATGGCGGCGCACTCAGGCCCCTGTGGATCAATCGCCTGGATGAGCGGCAGTTCGAGGCGGAGGCCGGCGATGCCCTGATACCCCCCGCCGACGTCGGCGACTACAGCCAGGGCATGCACAGCTTGACGGCATGCGGCGACATCACCCTGTTCGACGTCAAGCGGATCGACGCATCGCTGCGGGGCCTGGCGCTGGACGTTCAGCGTCAACTGGGACGATTTCGTTCAGGATCGCGCCGCCCGTAGCCGCAAACTGCGCCCAGGAAAAGCGATCCAGCATGTCGGCCCGCGCGGCCTGCCCCATCGCATGCAGCCTTTCCGGCTGCGACAGCATGGTCTGGAGCGCCCGCGCCAGAGCGTCGGCATCGCCGGGCGGAACGATCAGGCCGGTCGCATCCTGACGGATGGAATAGGGCAGTTCCCCCACCGACGACGCCAGGACGGGAAGCCCCGCCGTCAATGCCTCATGCGCGGCGATGCAGAATCCCTCCGACCGGGAGGGTTGCACATAAGCATGCAGGTTCGAAAGAAAGGCGTGCGGCTGATCAACGAAGCCCGGAAAGGCGATGGTGTCGAGCGCCGCGCTCGCTGCCATGGCCTCAAGTCTTTGCCGTTCCGCGCCCTCGCCTCCAATCACGAACTGGACGGGAGTAGCGGGGGTGAAGCCGCCAGCCTTCAACCGGGCCAGCGCAGCGATCAGCAGGTCATAGCCTTTAACTGGATGCAGGCGGCCAAGGCTGCCGATGCGAAGCCATTCGCCCGGCTGCCACGGCCGCGCCTCGACCATTGCCGGATCGGCCGCGAAGATAGGCCAGCATCTCAGGCGCTCCAGCGGAACCCCGAGCCGTTCCGCGGTCAGGTCCGTCACGGACCGGGAATCCCCTACCCACAACGTCGCGCGCCGCGACAGCAGCCGCATGAGGCGCCGGTTCCAGGGCTTGAGGAAGGCCGCATGCTGCCAGCAGATCACCGGCAGGCCCATGGACGGACCAAGGATCAGGCTGAGGATCGTCGCGCGGCTCAACGACGACCAGATATGGGTCGCGCCCCAGGCCCGCAGTTCGCGCCGAAACCAGAGCGCGGCGGCGACATGGTCCGTCAGGCCGCCCTCGCGCACGGCGGGATCCAGCCCCGCCGCCGCCATGGCGGGAAGGCCCCGGCGATCCCGGGGGGTAAGCGCGAACAGGCGCACCTGCGCTCCGCCATCGCGGAGCACGCGGGCTATGGCGGGAACGGGCTGGCTTGCCCCTCCCCCCTCCACGGAGTTGATGACATAGGCGATCCGCGGGCGGCTCAATGAAGCTGGCTCCGCCGCCACACCAGGCCTGAAAGCAGGGCGCTGGACAGCAGCGCCTGCCCCACCGCCTGCAAACCGGCGCCCATCAGGCCAGCTTCGCTCAGCAACCATGGCAGTATCGGAAGAAAGATCATGCTGGCGAACAGGTTGGCGCTCATCGACAGGGCGGGATATCCCATAGCGGACAGGGCCGAGCTGCACGGCGGCCCAATGACCGCGATCATGCGCGCGGCGATCAGCACGACCATGATGCCGCCCGCCGCCTTGAACGCCGTCCCGCCCAGCAGCGTGATGATCGGCGTCGGGAAGAGTGCGGCGATCAGGACGACGGGCGCCGCCGCGGCCAGGGCGATACCCACGACCCGGACCAATGTCCTGCGCAACGGAGCGCCGCCTTCGCCCGCCGCCACCATGCGCGCCAGTTCGGCATAGGCGGTGTTACCCAATATCTGCGCGGGTTGGGCGATGATCACGGTGGCGCGCTGGGCGATGGCGAACAGCCCGGCCATGGCCGGTCCAAGCACCCAGCCGACGATCAGCGGCGCTATGCGGCCGGCCAGTTCGTTCAGCGTGACATCCGCATTGCTGGCGACCAGGAAGCGCCAGATGCCGGGATTGTCGGTCCTCGCGCTGCCGCTTTCGGGACGATGCAGGACGGGGCCCAGATGGCGGCGCGCGCACCACCACCCCATGCCCCAGAGCACCGCGAATTCAGCCAGCGCGGCGATCAGCCATGCGACCAGAAAGCCGGCGATGCCCCATCCCGTCAATAGCGCCAGCAGCGCGCCGGCCAGTCGGATCGTCGGCTGAACCACATTATGCACCCCGATAAGGTCGAAACGGCCGATCAGTTGCAGATAGCCGGCAGGTACCGAACGCACCGATCCCAGCACAGCGAAACTATAGGGAATGGCGAAGGCGACCGTCTGGGGTGGCCAGCCAAGATGCGGCCCGACGAACGGGGCCAATATCATCGCCACCAGGATCGCTGCGGCACCCCCGGCGAGTTCGACCGTGGTGCCGAACCGCAGAAGCCTGGCGAGCCGATGGGGCGAATTGTCCGCCGTCGCCTCCGCGCCATAGCGAATGATCGCCTGCCAGGCGGGAAATTCGACGATACCGCAAACCGCCGTCACATAAGCATGGACCAACACCAATATACCATAGTCGCGCGGCCCGAGGGCGCGGGCCGCGATGACGAGGTAAATCAGGCTGATGACACCCGCGCCCGCCTTTCCGCCGAGCACAAGTCCCAATCCCTTGAATATGCGCCCTGCAATTCCAACGCGTTCCGTCATGCCGATGGCGAAGCCCAATCCTTGTTCCGCAAGGCGACGCCCATGCTGTTGCGGGCGGCAAGGCGGCGCCCCAGGAAATGATAGAAATACCAGTCTAGCGCCCTGCCGGGCAAATAGCGATAGAGCAATCGCTCTGCCCTGGTCCAGCTTACGGCATCGCGTGATACGCGCCGTTCCGAGGGGAAACAGACATGGTCGGGATGGTAGACCACGCGGCCATGGCGCATGATGCGATGGACGATTTCATGATCCTCCAGCACATAGGGCCAGCGCGCTGCGTCGAAGCCGCCGCCGGCGCGCAGCGCCGCGGTGCGGAAGGCCTGCGCATAGCCGCCGGCATGGCATTTGGTCGCAAAGCGCCGGCCCTTGCGCAGGATGAAGGCGATGCGGCGCTGCGAACGCATATCCTCTGCCGGCGCATAAAGGTCGATCGCCATCACCGCCGCGGCGCCGTCATGATGGCCGAACAGGGCGATGATGCGCCTTACATAATCGGACGGGTAAATGGTGTCCGCGTCGCAGGTGGCGACCAGCGGCGTATCGACCTGCGCCAGACCGGCCGCCAGCGCATTGATTTTCCCCGGTGTGGGGCAGGAGAGAATTCTCGCGCGGTCGCCCAGAGCCGCGATATGGATGGCCGCTTCGGCCGCGCCTCCATCCGTCGAACCGTTGTCGATCAGCAGCAGCAGGAAGCGCTCGTCATTCTGCGCGACAAGGCTGTCGATCGTGCGGCCGATCCATCCCTGTTCATTGAAGAAGGGAAGGATGATGGTCAGCAGCGCCGTCACGCCGCGCGAACGGCCGAAAGGGGATCACGACCGGTGCTTCGGCGCTCTGCCAGCATGGCGATCACCTCCGCCGCCCTTTCGGACGAGGGACGGCCATTCAGGTCGAAGCTCTCGGCGAACAGCCTTTCCTGTACGGCGCGGTATCTTTCGTGGTGCAGAGCGTCCGCGCGGTCGAACGCGGAACTCAGCGCTGCGGGATCGGAAATGACTTCACCGGCTTGCCAATGGGCGAAGTTGGGATTCCCTTCCCATTGGATTGCGTGGCTGTTCAGGAAGATGCAAGGGCGCGGACGAAGCAGGAATTCATAGATCTGGCTGCTCGCATCACCCAGGTAGATGTCGGCAGCGGTCGTGTAGCTCATGTCCGTGGACGCGCGGCTGCCCAGGTCGATGTGGATGTTGTCCCCGTGCAGATAGCGGTTTTCGATCACGCCCGCCCGGCTGATCGTCAGCCTGTCGATGGTGACCACGAACGGCCGTTGAAACAGCATGACATGGGGCGCGAACAGCAGGGCCCGATCGTCATGGCGCTGGAAATGGTCAAGCACCTGCCGCCCATGCCTGTACCAGGACGAAAGGTGCGGCGAGGGATGCGGATTGTAGAGCACGGTCGGCCGATCGCGCTCCACATGATAGCTGCGTCCAGCCTGGCGGATCATGTCGAACTTGGGATAGCCGACGATGCTGATGGCGTCCGGATCAACCTGCGCTTCGGTTATCAATCGGCGGCGGATCTTCTCGCCCGAACAAAGGACATGGTCAAAGCGCGCGCTGGCCTTGTCGAAACCAATGGCACGGTCACCCGCACCGTGGCGGGTATGCACGATGAACAGATTATCCAGGCGATAGCGCGACCTGAGCAGCAGCGATGTTTTTTCCGCGACGACCAGAATATCAAGGCTGCGGAAGAAATCGAGATTGTCGCGATAAACCAGCAATTTGGAGGCCGGGACGACATGTTCCAGCAGCCGGCTGATCCTGGCCGTAGAGGGGGAGAGCGAAAGTTCCACATGCTGGATTTTCGAATCCAGCCATTCCCCGGCCAGTCGCCTGACTTCGGCGGCCAGTTGACCGTTGGTGGTGGCGACCATGATTTCGCCTGCAAAGCCCCCCTTTGCCAGCGCGATGGCAATAGGCAGGCTGTGGGCGATCTGATGAATCTGATCGTGGTTGAACAGAAATCCTATGCGCATTTGCCTGTGACGCCACCGCCACCAGCATACCGCAGCCCGGATTCCCGAAAGCTGCAAAAAAATTCCGGGTCAGCAATCCTGCCCGTCCAGAAAGGCGATGAGATCGGAGGCAAACGCCTCCGGCGCTTCCATCGCGGCGAAGTGCCCGCCGGCAGTCATTTCCGTCCAGCGCACGATATTATAGCGCCGTGCGGCGAGCGATCGGTCGGCCAACGGGTAAAATTCGCCTGGAAAATGCGCAATCGCGGTCGGCACTTCGACCCGCCCTTCCTTGCCCTGTTCATGGGACGAGCCGTGATACATCCAGATCGATGAAATCACCGAGTCCGTGACAAGATAGGTCATCATGTTGGTGATCAGCTGATCGGTCTGGAAACCGTTCGCCCCCGTGCTCCGCCAGTCGCTCCATCCATGAAATTTTTCCAGGGTCCAGGCCGCCCAACCGAGGGGATTGTCGTGCAAGGCGAGCGCCAGTGTCTGCGGCTTCGTCCCCTGCTGATGCAGATAGCCCGATTCGGGATAGGTGAGCGATGCGAGCTGTTGCCAATAGGCTTGCAGTTCCGGATCGGCCGATGTTCCGGGACCGTCGGGCAGGTAGAAGTTGAGGTGGAGGGCGGCAACGGCATCGGCATGCCAGATGCCTAGCTGCGTCGCGACCAGCGATCCGAAATCGCCGCCCTGCACATGGAAGCGGGGATATCCCAGAACATCCACCATCAGCCTGCGCATCAGCGCGGCCATGGCCTTTTCCCCCAAGGGACGAGGCGGCTTGCCGGACCATCCGAAGCCGGGAATGGAGGGCACGACGAGCGGATAGCCCGCATCCAGAAGAAGGGGGATGACAGCCTGAAACTCGACGATCGAACCCGGCCAGCCATGCATCAGCAGAATGGGCAGTCGTCCGGCCTCGCCGCCGGGTGCGGGAATATGATAGAAATGCAGCAGCACGCCATCCACCTCGGCCAGCGCCTGCGGCCAGCGGTTCAGCATCGCTTCCTGCGCCCGCCAGTCATAATCGTTGCGCCAATGATCGACAAAGGCGCGAAGACTGGAAGCGTCGGTGCCATAGCGCCAGTCCCTGTCGTCCTGTGGCGCATAGCCGATGCGGCTGTCGGCGAGCTTGCGGTCGATCCGGTCGAGCGTGGATTGCTCCACATCGATGACAAAGGGGCGAGGGGTCGTCATCTGTCCTGCCCCATGCTCCGGAAGGCCGGCACAATGGGAGTGGCAATCGAAAAGCCGCCGTCCATCACGAGAACATGACCGGTCAGGAAAGCGGCGGCGGGCGACAGGAGAAAGGTGATCGCCTTAGCAATTCCGTCGGCCGTCCCGAGCTCCGCCGTCATATGATGATGCCGCAGCATGTCCAGCATTGCCGGATCAAATGCCGTCTGTGCCGCCGGCGTCATCACCAGACCGGGCGCGATGCAATTGCTCCTGATGCCCTGCTTGCCATATTGCACCGCGATCGATCGCGACAGGCCGAGCAGGCCCGCCTTTGCAGTGCCGTAACAGGTCCTGGTATCTTCCCCGCGCAAGCCGCCAACCGACGCGACATGGACGAAGGCGCCGCCGCCGCGATTGATCATCGAGGGTATGGCAGCGCGCGCCAACAGCGCTGGCCCGATCAGATTGACCGCCAGCAACTCCTGCCATAATGCCGCGTCTATATCCGCGACCTGTTCGTCCCGTCCGTCCGTCCGCACGGCGTTGTTGACGACAAGGTCGATGCCGCCCTCATCATCGATGACCTCTCCCGCCAGGGCCGCGATGCTGACGGGATCGCCCATGTCGACTGGCCTGACGACGCAATCCAGGCCATCCCGGCGCAGCGAGGCCTGCGCACCGAGACTTCCCGGTTCGTCGATATCCGCCATCCAGACCCGAGCGCCGGATGCCGCCAGGCTTCGGACCGTCGCGAAACCTATGCCGGAGGCGCCCCCCGTCACGATCGCGACCTGGCCATCCAGTCTTGTGTCCATTCCGCACCCTTCTTCAGCCTGGAGAGACGACTCCGCCAGCCATCGGCCCAAGGGCGCAGCGAAGCGCAGATGGCGGAAGCTCAGGTTCCGCCATCATCGCAGCTTGTTCAGGCCGCGATGCGATCGCTCGCATCGAGGAAGCGGGCAGCCAGTTCGCCGGTCAGTTCCCCGTCCCGCTGCGCCAGGACGCCGTTGACGAAGGTGTAGCGGAAGCCGCCCACCGGTCGGCGGAACCGCGCCTTGCCGCCCGGAACATCCTGTACCTTCTTCTCGACATCCCAGTGCAGCTTGTCGAGGTCGAAGACGGCGATGTCGGCTATCGCGCCTTCCGTGATGACGCCGCGGTCCTTCAGCCCAAGGATGAGCGCCTGATCGCGCGACATGCGCTTCACGGCATTTTCCAGCGTCATGTCGGGGCGATCACGCACGTGGCGGGTGAGAACGAGCGTGGTGTCGCCCGCGCCGTCGAACATCCCGATATGCGCACCGGCGTCGCTCGCGCTGATGATGCTTTCGTCCGCCGCCAGCAACTCGCCGACGATGCGCTCGTCCGTATTGGTGAAGGGATAGACGAACTCGGGTTCGAAATCATTTTCGAGCACCCAGTCAGCCAGAATGTCGGACGGATGGCCTTCGCGCTCGTCCAGGACGACGTCGAACGTCTTGCCGATATAATTCTCATATTCCGCTTTCCCGACCTTGACGATGCGGAAGCCGCGGATCATGCCGCCGCTCGGGAAGCCTTCCTTCACTGAATCCCAGTCCGCGCGCGCCTGCGCCCGCCATTCGGGATCGGCCAGGCGCCGCCGCTTTTCCTCGATCGCCATGCCCGGCTGCACCACAGCATTCCAGCTGGGCACATAGATGAAGACCATCGCCTGGTGGAAGTTCACCAGCAGTTCGATCGATCGTGGCGAAGCCAGGAAATGGAAATTGGCGCCCTTCGCCCGCTCTTCCCTGGCCATCTTCATCAACCGGGGATGGTAATCGGGGTCGTCCGGGCGCTGATAGATGCCGTTGGACAGCACCGGCACGCCGCCATGCTTGATCGAATAACCACAATATTCCCGCAGGTCCTTCTCCTGCTGATCCAGGCTCCCCATGTCCGGGATCACCTGGAACACGCCCTTGTACTTTTGCGCGATGCCGAAGATGCCAGCCAGTTCGCTGTTGTCCGCATGGAAGCTGGGCACCAGATCGCCCTCAGGATTGCGGTCGAACCGCGAACTGGAAATGCCGAAGGCGCCTGCCGCCATGGCGGAATCGAAATTGGCGGTGATCCGCCCGATCTCTTCGTCGTTCGAGGCGCGCGTCCAGGCATCCTGTCCCAGTTCGAAGGTGCGCAGCAGCGAGTGGCTGACCAGGGACGCGACATTGACGCCGAACCGGCGGCTCCGCATCTCGGCGGCATATTCTTCAAAATTTTCCCAGGTCCAGGGAATTTCCTGTTCGAACGTGTCCTTCGGCAAATCCTCGATATAGCTGAAGAGCGTGGCGAGATCGGACACGCTTTCCTTGCGCACCGGGGCGAGGCCGAGCGAGCAGTTACCGATCAGGACGGTCGTCACGCCATGCTGCAGGATCGGATCGCACGACGGATCCCAGAACAGCGAACCGTCATAATGGGTGTGTGTGTCGATAAAGCCGGGGCTGACATAACAGCCCGAGGCGTCGTACACCTCGGATGCGCCCGCCACCAGATCGGGCCCGACCTCGACAATGCGGCCGTCCGCCAAGCGAACGTCCGCCGCGAATGCAGGCGCACCCGTGCCATCGATGACCTGACCGCCCTTGATCAGGACACTCCCCACATTCTTCGACACCTTCATCTCCTTCAGTCGCAACCATCAAGCTATCATGCCGGTTTATCCCCATGGATCGCGCAGCCAACGTCCCACCGGACTAAGACCGGCGAACGGCTGCTGCTACTCTGCCTTTGCTGGAGCAAGGAGAGGTATTGATGACCGAAGTTTCCCAAGTCGCATATTCGACGCAGGACATAAAGGCTACCGCGCTCGACATGATCGCCAGGGACGGCGTCGGCCCGTTCTATTTCGCCGAATTCCCGCTTTACGACCTGACTTATCAGGGCAAGGCCGCGCATTATGACAGGATACAGGTCGCCTTCGGGTACAAGGGGGATCTGCAGATCGAACTGCTCCAGGTGCCAGCGGGTGGACATTCCATCTATGCCGAGGGGATCGCCGGGCGACGCGAACTGTTCCACCACAGCTACGTCAAAAATGACGAGGATTATGATGCGATCGTCGCCCGTCATGAACAGGCCGGCGAGATGGCGACCTATAAGGGCGTATCGCTCGCAGGGGATGACCGTATCCGCTTCTGCTATGTCGATGCGCGCGAACGGCTGGGCCATTTCGTGGAGATATTGGAAACCAACAAGATGGTCGGTCCCGCCGCGAAGATTTTCGACGCCTATGAACAGATAAAGCGGGCCGCCAGGGGCTGGGACGGAAAGGATCCGATCCGTCAGATGGCCGATCTTTTCTGAACGCAGATCAGCCCGGCGGACCAGCCCGCAATATGTACGGGTCAACTATGATCCGGGTTCGCAAGCCGCGCGCGCAGCCGCCTCATACATGGACAGGGCGCGCTCTTCTGGCGGCACCTTGCCGAACAGGGCGGCCTGTGGCGCTTCCACGCCGATCACCAGATCGGCCGGCGCCCAGTCCAGCATGGCCCGGATCGGGAATTCCCCCGTTCCCGGCAACATCCGGTTGAGCGCCTCGTCAAGCGCATCGACCGGCGGCTTTGCCAGCCCGTCGCAAATCTGGATCGATCCGACCATGTACGGATCGATCCCATCCAGCCCCAGCAGGCCGCCACTCGTTCGCATGAGGTGCAATATATCGAGGACGATGCCGCCATTGGTTCGGCCGGCATCGCGAACGAAATCCCGAACGGCGGCAATCCCATACAGGCTCCTGCATGCCGCGAAGAATTCCACATTGACCCGAATGCCATGTTCCGCGGCCATATCGCAGGTCCGCCGATATTTGGTCAACGCGTCGGCCCGGTCCGCATTCTCCCAGACGATCGCCGTCGCCGTACGCGCCCCCAGCGCAGCGCCGCATTCCAGCGCCCGGCGGAAACTTTCCGGGTCCGCCTCAGGCGTCAGGTTGAAGCATTCCAGATTGAGCAGGCCGACGCCCGTCTCCTTCATGCGGGCAAGCATCTCCTGCCGCTTTCCCAGGTCCCCAACGACCTCATCGACCTGCATTTCGGGGGTTGGCGCATGGGCAAAGATGCTGACGAAGCGAAATCCTGCCTGCGCCGCCGCGTCAACGAGCTTGGCTCCGTTCAACTCCGGCACGCCGAGCGGCTCCAGGCAGAAGTCCCGGCCGCTCACAATGCCCTCCTGCACTTCGTTACGGCTGGTTTCAACGCATCGATCATCCTGCTTTCCTCATTCCGGATCGCCCTCATCTGTCGGCTATTCGGCGGCAAAGGGCATTTGCTGCCTGAGATTTTCATGAAACAAGATCGGCCCCAGTTCATTGCGGCCGAAGAGGATCGCATCCTGCGCGCCGCTGGCGAGGCCGCGCTGGATCTGGAAGCTGGCCAGATAATCCTCGTCCGCGACCAGCTTCGCCACGCCATCCAGCATCGTCTCGGCCTGTGCGGCCGCCAGATCATTGTCGGCCAGATCCTTTTTGACGCCGTAGACCAGCCGGCTAACGGAACTGCCCGGCTCCGCCCCTGGCTGGATAACCTGCGCAATGATCGCCGAATCCCATATCGTCACCATCGTGCCCGGAAACATCAGATATTGGGGGTTGATCATGTCTTCTCTCAGCGGCTCCCATTGCGCCTCCGGAATGTCGCGCAGCCGGTGTATCGAATTCTGGCAGAAGGTGATCAGGATATGCGGACCGAAGCGGTCGAGCGCCGTGCAGTTCGACACCATGAAACGGCCGACGCTGTCCCGATGCAACTGCGCGAAATGATACGCCTCCAGATGTCCTTCGACGACCAGCTTCCAATTGGCGGCCTGCACGGTTCGCGATCCGACCACACGATAATCGGCAAGCCGCTGCTCCAGTCCCATATGCCGGTCCGCGCCGGCCATCCACTGGCCGATGTTGAACGAGATACCGGGCGTCAGGACGATGAAGATCAGGCCCGATCGTTCGGCGGCAGCCAGTTCCGTGAGGCCGCGGCTGGCCCGGTCCACCGGGCCGAAAGTGGCGGCATCGGCGACGCCCAGCAGGCGTCCCTCATTATCATATGTCCATCCGTGATAGGGGCAGGAAAATCGCGTCTGCCGGCCGCTGCAATTTTCCGGTGCAACAACCGCGCCGCGGTGGCGGCAGACATTGAGGAAAGCCCGCAATCCCGTTGCCGTGCGGGTGATGAGAACGGCCGTGTCCAGGATCGTCAGGGACAGAAACGACCCGGCGTCCGGCAATTCGCAGGAGAGCGCGACCGCAAGAGGCTTCTGCCTGTAGATTTTCTCGACCTCGCTCGTCCAGATCCGCCGGTCGAAATAATCGGTGACCGGAACGCGCATCTGGCTTTCGGCGGCATCCGTCGTCTTCGCCTCAGCATGGGCGAGAAGTCGTTTGGCCAGGCCGATCTGTATCGCCTTGTCCATATCCTCCTCCTGTATGTTGCGGCGGTCCGGGCTGGCCGTCCGTCCGCATCATGGGAATGGCGTGATCAACACCTTGCACTGTCGCGGCGACGTGCGCAGAGCCTCGAACATTTCCGGCACGGCATCCAACCCCACCGTATCGGTCACCATGTGGCGCGGCTCGACAGCTCCCGCGTCCAGCACATTGACCGACATTTCAAACTCGCTGCGCGTATAGAGCTGCGGGAAATGGAGCTGCAATTCGCGCATGCCAAGGCCAGCCGGAACGATGGGGTCATCGCCAAAACAATAGCCAAGGGAAACCAGCCGTCCGCCATGCCGCGCATAGGCCGCCGACGCCATGAGCAGGCCGGGGCGGCCGACGCATTCGACCACCACATCGGCCGCTTCCCCCATGGGCAATTCGCCATAATGGCGGGCAAAGCCGTCGCCGCCGGAGGGCGCCTGGGGCAGGAAGACGCCGGTCGCCCCCATCCTTTCGGCTATCGCCCGACGTTCAGGGACTTTTTCGATCACATAGGTCCGGGCGGCACCAAAATGGCGGGCCCAGAAGAGAGCGGCAAGGCCGATCGGCCCCGCGCCCACGATCGTCACCACATCGCCCGGCATGATCCGCGCGGCGACGATGCCATGAAGCGCGACCGCCAGAGGCTCAGCCAGTGCGGCATCGTCGAGGGACACCGTGGATGGCAATCGAATGGCGGAAGTCGGATCGACCGCGACATATTCGGCATAGCCGCCTGACGTGAACCGCATCGACGCACAGCGGGCCGGCATGCCCTGACTGCATGCGGTACAATGGCCACAGCCGAAGATCGGCATGACGGCAATCTTGTCACCCGCCGCGACCCCCTCGACGCTCCGTCCGACCTCGACAACCTCGCCGCTGATTTCATGGCCGAATATCGTGCCGGGGGGCGGCACATAGCCATGCCCCTCCGCCATGTGCAGATCGGACCCGCAAATGCCGCACCGAGCGACTTTCACAAGAACCTGATTTGCCGCCGGCGCCGGATCGGCAACTTCATCGACCGCAAGCGGCTGGCCAACCTCCCTGAAAAGGACTGCGCGCATAGGAACCCTTCATCATTCGGCGATCGGCTGGCGACGCGGACGGTGGATGCCCGGCCGGGTAACCCGGCCAGGCGAAAGGTAGCGCCTGCCGCGCTTCACGCGATCTCGCGGTCCGCGACCAGCCCCTCCAAGGCGCCGGCAGCCCGCCAATCCTCCAATATCTTCACGAAAGCGAACAGGCCGCCGCCGAAAGACCCGTTTCGGACAAGTTTGCGGGACGGTTTGCCTTCGTCATTCCAGAAGCTGGGCGTGCATTCCGCCCATTGTTCGATGACAGCGGCAGCATTGTCCTCGTGGAACTGTACCCACGCGCGCTCCACATCTTCCGCGACTTCGACCGTCTTCAGGTCGCGCGCGCCCATCTCCGCAATGATATAAGCGATATGGCGCGCCTGTTCGTTCATCATGTGGGGGAAATTCGGCCCCCAAGGGGTCTGGGTGGTGCTCAGGATGAAGAGATTGGGGAAGCCGTTGACGAGCATGCCGTGCAGCGTCGTCGCGCCGTCGTGCCATTTCTGGCCCAGCGTCAACCCGTTCCGGCCGATGACGGGCATGACCGCGTCATTATTATAGGCGGCCAGTTCGAAACCTGTCGCATAGACGAGACAATCGACCTTATATTCCCTGCCCTGGACGATCAGCGCATCTTCGGTGATCCGTTCCACGCCATGCCCCGCCGTGTCGATCAGGTGCACATTGGGGCGGTTGAAGCTGTCCAGATAATCATCGTGGAAGCAGGGCCGCTTGCAAAGCCGATTGTACCAGGGCTTGAGGGCCTCAGCCGTGTCCCTGTCCTTCACGACATCGTCGATCCGCTTGCGTACCGATTCCATATAGGCGAAATCGGCCATCTGGAACATCTGGCCCAGTTGCTGGGGCGTCATGTCGGGCGTGGCTTTGCTCATGACGGCGTGGATCATCTTCGTCCAGCCGTCGTCGACCTGATCCTCGGGACAGGGAATGCCCATGACCACCGCCGTATAATTGTCCATCCGGCGCTGTTGCCAGCCGGGCGTCAACGATTTGAACCATGCCTGGTCGGTTGGATGATCGTTCCTGTACCCGATCGATGAGGGCGTGCGCTGGAAGACATAAAGTTCGTTCGCCGCCGCGCCGAGATGGGGCACGCACTGCACGGCGGTCGCGCCCGTGCCGATGATCGCGACATTCTTGTCCTTCAGCTTGTCGAGGCCACCCAGCGCGTCGCCGCCGGTATAGTCATAGTCCCAGCGGCTGGTGTGAAAGCTGTGGCCCTTGAAGGTCTCTATGCCCGGCACGCCCGGCAGCTTGGGCGTCTGAAGAGGGCCGGATGCCATGATGAAGGACCGCGCCCAGAGGCGGTCACCCCGATCCGTGCTGATCAGCCAGCGCCCGCGTTCCTCGTTCCAGCGCGCCTCCATGATCTGGGTGTGGAAAAGGGCCTTGTCATACAGATCGAATTTCCGGCCGATCCGCTTGGAATGCTCGAAAATCTCCGGCGCGCGCGCATATTTCTCGGTGGGCATATAGCCCGTTTCCTCAAGCAGCGGCAGATAGATGAACGATTCCACGTCACAGGCCGCCCCAGGATAGCGGTTCCAGTACCAGGTGCCGCCGAAATCGCCGCCCTTTTCCACGATGCGGACGTCGGAAACGCCATTCTGCTTCAGCCGGGCACCCGCGAGCAGCCCGCCAAAGCCCCCGCCCAGGATGACAACCTCCAGCTCCTCCTCAATGGGCGCGCGCTCGATGCGCTCGGCATAGGGATCGTCCAGATAATGCGCCAGCGCGCCTTCCATCTTCACATATTGCGCGGTGCCGTCGGAGCGCAGGCGCCGGTCGCGTTCTTCCCTGTATTTCTTGAGCAGGGCGTCAGGATCGAAGGTAAAGCCACCGGTATTATCCGCCATTTTCCTCATCTCTCAGTCAAGTTGCAGGCAGCGCGCCCGACATTCTCCCAGCCCCGCTTATTCGGCGATCGCGGCCCCGGCATCGTCCGTGCGGACAGGGGATACAAATGGTGGCGGGCAGGCAGTGGGGCGCAATCCGGAGAAGGCTTTTGGCGGATATCGTCCGATCGCGCTAGGACGATCCAATCGAAACCCGCTATGGCCCGATATTGACCAATATTGCCCATTCGGCAGACGTCCGTCTGCAAAATAGGGTGGTATTTCGTGATTGTCGGGGCTTTTGTCGGATGTTAACGTCGAATATTGACCGTCAGACGGGGGAACAGAAAGTTTTGCATCGTGCTGCAGAACGTAGCCGGGGTGCTGGCAGACCTACGCGCGCCAGGGCGGCGGAAATCAAGGATGTCATTCTTCGCGCAGCGATGACCGAATTTACCGAACGGGGATTTCACGCCAGTTCCGTAGCCAGCATTGCCGCGCGGGCGGAAGTTTCGCGCCGGACCGTGTACAACCAGTTCCAGACCAAGGAACAACTACTGGAGGTTCTGGCCAAACATACATGTACGCGGCTCAGAACGCTGCTGGCTGAGGTAATAGAAAACGAAGAGCCCATCTGGGACACGCTCTATGGCGTTGGCATGTGCTTTTACAATGATGCCATGGGCGCTGACTCGCGCACCATTTCCAGGCTGCTCGTCATGGAAGCAGAACGCATGCCTGCGCTGGCCCGCCAGGGCCTTTCGTTCCGGCAATATGCGCTGGAGCCACTGGTAAACTATCTGGAGCGCCAGGCCCTGGAAGGAGTCATCACCGTCGAAGACCATGCCCGCGCGGCCCAGCAATTTCTTCATCTGACGACCAGCAGCATCGACTATCTCTTTGGCGACAGCGGACATACGCTGGAAGAGCAGCGCCAATGGGTGGCCGCCGCGGTCAAGACATTCCTTTACGGGGTGCACGCGCGACGCTGATGGCGGACAGAAGGCCGACCGGCGGCGTCAATCCGGCGCGGCCGATGACGCGCCATGCTCCGCAACGGATTTGACGATCCTTTCGAGCGCCGGCCGATAATCGCCCAATATTGACGGCAGCGGGACCGGATTGCCCTCTTCATCCAGGGAGTGGCGGGCAAGAACATGGCGGCGCGCCAACATCACGGCTGCGCCGATAATGACCTGGTTCGCTTCTATATAGGCTGCAACCGCCGACGGCCGTTTCAGGCCCCCGGCCTCGAGCAGTGCCACGAGCTTGCGGCCATAGACGATCTCCTCGTCGTCCCCACGTCCTTCGATCAGATTGCAGATCAGCGCCGGATCGGACCGGAAGGTCGAATAGCACATTTCCGCATGCTGCCGCAGCACGACACGCCAGTCTGTGCCCGCCTCGACCGCAAGAGCCTTCATCGCCAGCCGATCGGCGACGAGTTGAAGCAAATGCTCTCGCCCTTTCACATAGCCATATAGCGTCGCCACGCCTGTGTTCAGGCGTTCGGCCACGCACGCCATTTCCAGCCGTTCCAGTCCGATGGCGCAGGCAGCGTCGACGATCGCATCCCGCGAAAGCGTCTTGGGACGGCCCGAGGAGCGCCTTTCCGCCGGATGCCTTCGCGCCTGCCTCTTCACTTGGTCATCATCCTTTATATTTCACCTTGGAAACCGTTATCATGGAACATTACCGAATACAGATCGCAAATGTTTTCGAATCAGACTCGACAATTTTTCTGCGGCGCTTTAGTCGTTGCGCAAAGCAGCCAATCAACGCGCTTTTGCCCCCCAATCAAGATGGTGATCGATATGCATTTTCGTTTCGCGCTTGCCACCGCACTGGTCGTCCTTGCCAGCCCGGCGTTCGTTTCCGCCCAGACTCCGGAAACGGGTCAATCGGTGAAGAGCGGCGCCTGGGTCTTTTCGGCCGATGGCCGCCGGATCGGCCGCGTAGATGACGTCGCCGACGGCACGGCCGCGATCATCTATAACGGACATCTGATCCGCATTCCCCTCGACAAGCTGGCCGCCAGCGACAAGGGGCTGGTCAGCTCGCTGACGCGCAAGGAGATCGATCAGTTGTAGAGCCGATTTCGATCCGATTGGATGAGATCGTCGATCCAGTAGTTTTGTTTGCAGCGACGTCTTGCCGGCGATCGGTTCGATCGCCGGCAAGACGTCCTGATATCCATGCTATATTCGGTGCAGTCCGCGTCATACAACTGATGACGGCGCTGAATAGAGCATGCCCCGCCTACCCCTCCGCCGTTGAGTCCGGCGTGGCCGCGATCAATCGGCGCGTCGCCGCCGCTATTTCGTCGAAGGCCATGGCCGCGCGGTCGGAGACATGCGCGAAGTTGAAAAATCCGTGCGGCAAGCTGGCATAGCGAAGGACGGTCACCTCGTTTCCGGCGCGGGCAAGCTGGTCGGCATAATTCAAGCCTTCATCGCGCAGGGGATCGATCCCGGCAATGGCCAGGACAGCGGGGGGCAGACCCGCATGATCGCGTGCCTCACAGGGCGAAAGACGGGGATCGCGCCGATCCGCCTGCCCGGCATACTGATTCCAGTACCATGCCATGTCCCTGCTGGTGAGCAGCGGGCAGTGGGCGTTCTCCCGCCAGGAAGGCGTATCGCAACGGCCATCGATCGCGGGATAGATGAGCAGTTGCCCGTGGACCGGGGGTCCGCCCCGGTTGCGCGCCTCCAGGGCCAGGACCGCGGCCAGATTGCCCCCGGCGCTGTCGCCCGCCACCAGAAGCGGGGCTGCGGCGCCCACAAGCTCGTCCCGATGGGCGTGGCACCATTTCAACGCAGCATAGCCATCCTCCAGGCCAGCCGGAAAGGGATGTTCCGGCGCCAGCCTGTAGTTGATCGAGAGGATCGCCGCCCCGGTCCTGTTGGCGAAAGCGCGAATGGCGGGATCATGCTGCGCCAGATCGCCCAGCACCCAGCCGCCGCCGTGCAGATACAGGATGAACGCAGTGGGACGCGCGGGACAATAGAAGCGCGCGGCTATGGCGCCGCTCGCGCCGGGCACATCCATATTGCGTACGCGCCAGACCGCCTCCTTCTCGCCCATGTCCGCATCGGCCCACAATGCCCTGGCCTCTTCCGGCGCCAGGCTGGATACCGGAGGCGCGGCCGCCAGCATCGCCAGAATGGGCTCAAAGGCTGTGTCCAGCTTCGTCTCAGACATCTGTCCCTCCCTCAGACGGCCAGGCCGCCGCTGACTATTGGCTCAATCCCATCCAGGCAGGCAAGGCCAACCGCCTGCAAATCGGCAAGCGCGACGCGCCTGACGAGAACCTCCGGCGGGCTGCCCGACGTCCGGATCAGGCGCAGGCTCCAGCCGCCATGCACATGTCCGAACGGATCGATCCAGTTTCCGCCGATCCCGGGATCGCGATGCGCGATGACGACGCGAACCGATCCGTCCGCTTCACAATGTGCCCGGTATTTCTGCAAATATCCGCCGCCATCCTCATAATTGTCGAGATTTTCCTGCCACATGTTGCACAGCTGGAGGATCCAGTAGTCACAGGGCGTCGGTATGAACTCGACCACCAGCGTTTCATCCGCGCCGCATTCCCACGTGCCGAACCCATGGTGTCGGTCTGCCACGCCGCCATTGGCGAGATAAAGGGTCAGGTCGAACAACAGGCGGTTCGGCTGGCCGTCGAAATTGTCCTGCCACCAGCGGCGGACCAGCTCGGCATATCCCAGGGTGATCTGCCCGGCCCTCGCCAGCCCGGCGCTCAGCTCCGCGGGGCGAAGCGGGCGAGGCATGCCGCCGTCCAGCCGTTCGATCCGCAAGGAGGGCGCGATCGTTTCCTCGCGCAGATGATAGAGCGTCCGCACCAATATCCCCACCGAGGAGCCGGTGATCGGAAGCCAGGCGCCGCCGCCCGGCGGCTTCTCCCTGCTGACGATGACTTCGAAATTACCGGCTTCATCGAATTGGATCTGGTCGCTCGCGATGAAGGCCGTCGCTCGCATCACGGCGGGATCGAACATCTTCAATCCGTCGACACCCTCCTCCGCCCAGTTGCGCGCACCGTGATCGGCCGGAAAGGCACCCTCCCACGCGGCCATGACGAAATAGGGAATCGTGCCGCGATTGCCGGCGATGCGATAGTCGTGCGCGCCGTCGAAAAATTCGGCGATCAGATGGTCCTGATCCGGGGACTGAAAGTTGATCCCCTGGCGCCATGGCGTGTCCAGCAGCCGGGGTCTTTCCGGTTCGGAATTTTCCACATAGCGATGGAAACCATGCCGGACCAGGCGGGACAGGAACCTGTACCATTCCGTCCGGTCGAGTTCATTCACCGCGTCGCCGAACTGGTCGATCACACGTCCCGCCTGTTTCAGAACATCGCACAGGTCGTTCCAGGCGTCCCCCGTCAGCAGCCGTTCGCCAGCCCTTTTTTCCAGTTCCGCATCCATCTCACATCGTCTCCATACGTGTCGCCGCCCTTCAGACAGCCGTTCGGGCCGAGCTGGCTTTGTTTGCGTCTAGTCCGATCGGCTGCGGCTCCGTTCGCAGCGCGCCATATGCTGGCGGCAGAGAGTGATGTTGCGGCAATGAGTCGAAAGGACGGTTGCCGCGTGCGAAGGAAATGCCGCCATGTCCTTTACCACGGAAACCCGTTTTTCGTCCCCGGCCGGGATGGTGGAGATACGCAACTATCATTGGCCCACTCCCCTCGACGATGTTCTGGGCGCTGACGCGGCGGTATTCGGGCTGTCTCTTTCCCGCGTTCCCGATGGATCGGTCGCGCGCTTCCATGGCGAGGGCGGCGGGCCGGATTTCCGGCCCGTGGGACGAATGCTGTTCCGCCCGGCCGGGTCGGAAATGAGCTGCCGCAATGCGGGAGGACGACAAAGGCTACTGATGTGTTCCATGCCGGACGACCGGACTGGCGAAGGCATGCCGCTCCCGGTCGCACATCTGCCGCCCGCGCTGGACCTTCGCGAACCGGCCCTCGCGCGGACGATGCACAGGCTTGCCCATGAAGTCGTCACGCCGGGCTTCGCCGCGCCTGCGCTCATCGAAGCGCTGATTGCGACCCTGCTGGTCGATTTCACGCGCAGCCAGCGCACGCAGCCGCCTCGCCAGGCCAGGGCTCGCGGCGGCCTCGCGCCGTGGCAGATCAGGCGCATCGAGGAAGCGGTGCGCGAAACCGATGGCCCCCCGCCCAGCGTGTCTGCTCTGGCCCGGCTTGTTGACATATCGCCACGGCATCTGCTTCGGGCATTCAGAACGAGCATGGGCTCTTCCGTCCTTTCCCATATCGCCCAGATCCGTCTGGACCGGGCCTGCGCATTGCTATCGGCGTGCTCCATGCCGATCAAGCAAGTGGCGGGCCTGTGCGGTTTCGCCTCCACAAGCGCCTTTTCCGCGGCTTTCCGCCGTAAAACCGGAATGACGCCCCGCGATTTTCAGCGCCGGGCAGGATATTCGAGTCCGATCCGCGACATAATGGCCGAAGGAATGGACTGATCGCCACCCTTCCCGCGCCCATGCTGATAGAAGACGATCCGGGGAGAGTGACATGAGCATGGCTGAGATTTGCAGATTCGATTATTCCGGACGGACGGTCCTGGTGACCGGCGGGACGGCCGGCATCGGCCTCGCCATTGCCCGCGCCTATCGCGATGCCGGCGCCAGCGTGTTCGTGACTGGGCGCAGATCCCGATCGGCCGATTATGGCGACGAAATCAGCGGTCTTGGCTATTTCCCCATGATCGCCAACGATCCGGTCGCCTGTGCCGCGATCGCGGCCGGCCTGCCCGCGCTGGACATATTGGTGAACAATGCAGGGGAATCCCATCCGGGCGGGTTCGAAAGGCGCTATGAACCCGACATCTTCGAGGATGCCGTCTCCATCATCCTTTTTGGGCCCTATCGGCTGGCGCACGCGCTGCACGCCGTCCTCGCCAGAAGCGCCATGCCCGGCGGCGCAAGCGTCGTGAACCTCGCCTCCCTGTCCTCCTATTTCGGGATGGACGCCGTGCCCGGCTATGGCGCGGCCAAGGCAGCGATCGTGCAATTGACCAAGACACTGGCCATCGCCTGGGCCGCCGACAATATCCGCGTCAATGCGATTGCGCCTGGCAATGTCCAGACCCGGATATTCGACCATGTGAAGGATGTGCCCGAGGTGATGGAGCCGTTGATAGCCCGCACCCCGATGCGGCGCTTTGGCCGGCCGGAGGAAATTGCGGGACCGGTCCTGTTCCTCACCAGTCCGGCCGCGAGCTTCATGACCGGCCAGACCATTCCCGTGTGTGGCGGCTTTTCCATCGCCTGACCGCGCCATTCGATACGGAGGTCCATTTGTATATCGATGATCTCGCTTCGCCCCGGCAGACGCCGGCCGCACTCGCCGCGCTTCAGGCTGCCGAAGGCCAACCCGTCATCTTGACGCGGGACGCCGTGCTGGACGCGGCGCGCAGCATGACCGGCCTTTCCGATTTCGGCCGCGAGGATTTTCTCCCTCGACTCGACATCATGCTGCGCAGCGCCGACGAGGACGGTCTCAACGCCTTTGGCCGCACATTATTCTTCAACGACATGGTCCGCTATGCGGCCAACCGGCTTCGTGTCGAGCATATGGTCGCCCGGCATCCGGAAATACTGGATGTCAGGATTGACCGGCCGATCATCATTCTGGGCATGCCGCGGACAGGCACAACGCATCTCGTCAACCTGATGGCGTCGGACGACAGGCTGCGATCCATGCCCTATTGGGAATCGCTGATGCCGGTCCCCACCGAGGGTGTCCCTGACACCCGGCTCGCCGATACCGAGGCGTCCTGGGCCGGCCTCGACGCCCTGCTGCCGTTCCAGAAGAATGTTCACGAACTCAGCCCGACCCATATCCATGAAGAGATCGAGCTGCAGATGCTCGACTTTTCCTCCTACATGATCGAATGGATCTCCCGGCCCTATCGCTGGCGGGACCATTATCTCTCCCACGACCAGACTTCGAGCTACCTCTACCTGCGCAAGGTGCTTCAGGTGCTGACCTGGCTGCGCGGCCCGGAACGCTGGATCTTGAAATCGCCGGGACATCTGGAACAGCTCGGGCCGCTGATGACGGCCTTTCCCGACGCGACCATCGTCATGACCCATCGCGACCCGGTCGACGTCGTCGCCTCCTGCCTGACGATGAACTGCTATATCGACCGCTTGCGGCGGCTGAAGGTCAATCCGGGGGAAGTCGCCAATTACTGGGTGGACCGGATCGAGCGGCTGTTGCGCGCCTGCGTGCGCGATCGCGACCTGTTGCCGCCTGACCGCGCGGTCGACGTTCGTTTCCGCGATTTCATGTCGGATCAGATCGGCACGGTGCGCCGGATCTACGCCATGGCCGGACTTGAACTAACCGGGCAGGCGGAACAGGTGATGCAGAGCTACATCGCCGATCATTCCCGCGACCGTCACGGACAGTTGGAATATCGGTTGAAAGAGGATTTTGGTCTGGAACCAGCGGCCCTTGCCGAAAGATTCCGGTTCTACAGCGATCGGTTCGTGACGGCCCCCAATTCGCTTTCCACCGGTCCCCTTTCCCCAGGCATACTCTGAACAGACGATGCGCCATGGGCGGATGACCGCGAGTGGGGGAGACAGGAGTTCTTGCCCTTTGAGGCACAGGAGAGAGGATCGAATCTTGGCAGAAGCCGGCATATCACGCGTGGTGAACGCCGCGTCGTTCGACGAGCATCCCGAGGAGATGTTCTGGCAACCCCTGGACGCCAGCCTCGCCATGCCAGCCGAAGAGGTATCGCGCATCCAGCTTCACGCCGTGCGCAAGCGGTTTGAGGAACTGCGGGAGCATCTTCCGGCCCTGCGCAACCTCGCCGCGGAACAGGGCATCACCCAGATCGCGACCCTGAACGACGCCGCCGCGCTGCTGTTCAAACATTCCGTCTACAAATCCTATCCGGTCTCGCTGATCGAAAAGAACCGTTACGACCGGCTGACCCAGTGGCTCTCCAATCTGACCACGGTCGACCTTTCCGATGTCCAGACGAGCGGCGTCGAATCGATCGACGACTGGCTGGACGCGGTCAATCGCGATGCGGGCGTGCGGATCATCCACACCACCGGCACCAGCGGAAAATTGTCCTTCCTGCCGCGCGGTCCGGCGGAGGCGAGCCGCCAGCTTCGTTCCGGACGCCTCTCGCAGCAGGCAATTGGCCAGCCCGAACCGACCGGACTGGACCAGGTTCCCACCATCGTCCTGGGCAACCGCATCATGTACAATGGCTATGGCGCCATGGTCGAAGCGCTGCTGCACGATCTCTACCAGGGTGACGACGCGATGATCGTCGCCATGAATCCCGGCCGGCTGAGCGCCGATGTCCTGTCGCTGGCGGGCCGCCTTGCCGCCGCGGGCAATCGCGGCGAACTGGGCCGTTCGCAGGTCTCGCCCGCGATCTTGAACCGCCTGGACGACTTCGTTGCTGCCCAGAAGGAAGGGCCGGCACGCCGCGCCCGCTTCTTCGACGAGATATTCGATCGACTGGCGGGCAAGCGGGTCATGATGTCCGGCAACTGGTCCATGTATCATGAAATGGCCGAAGCAGGCGGGCAGCGCGGCGTAGGCGGCATCTTCGCGCCGGACAGCCTGTTCCTGTGCGCGGGCGGCACCAAGGGCGCGACCCTTCCGGACGGGTACAGGGAGACCATTCCGGCGTTTCTCGGCATATCCATGCTCAATGAACTGTACGGCATGAGCGAGATGACAGCGCTGATGCCGAAATGCAGCGAGGGCAAATATCATGCCCTTCCCTGGATGCTGCTGTTCCTGCTCGATCCGGAAACCGGCCAGCCCGCTCCGCGCAGCGGGACGCATACGGGACGTTTCGGCGTCATCGACCTGTCGATCGAGACGCGCTGGGGCGGCATTGTCAGCGGAGACGAAGTGACGATGACCTTTGGCCGATGCGCATGCGGACTGGACGGTCCGTTCCTCGACTCCGACATTCGCCGCTATAGCGAGAAGGAAGGCGGCGACGACAAGATCACATGCGCCGGCGCCCCGCAGGCGCACGACAATGCGCTCGCTTTCCTCGCGGAAATGGACTGACAAAATGACGGATCATGGTTTTCGCGTGCCGCTGGTCATCCGGGGCGAAGTAATCGAAGAGGATGGCGTGTCGCATGGCGGGCGCGGCGGGGGCATCAGCTTTACCGCACCCGATGTGGCGGCCCATCTGGGCAAGCTTGCCCTGTCCACGCCCAGCAGCATGAGCGACCTCTACTCCCTGAGGATGGAGGAGATTTTCGACTATCTGGGCGAACTGGGAAGCCGTCTGCCTCCCTCCCGCAATCCATGGATGGAGGAGGCATTCCGGATATCCTGCCATACATCGGGGCTGGGTGCCGACATCCTGCACGCCATGTACGATAATATGGACAGGATGCTCGATCCCGCCGCCTTGCGCGAGGCAGCCGAAAATTCCATCGGCATCGATTATCTTGAGAACTGGGTCGAAATGCCGCTGGAGGGGCCGGTGACGGCACGTATCCGCGCCTTCGGCGCGCGCGCAGTCCATATCGTGGCGGGCAACGCGCCGGGCACGTCGCTTCTGACTGTCGCCCGCAACGCCATCACCCGGAGCGACGCGATCATCAAGACGCCGAGCAATGATCCGCTGACCGCGGCGGCGATCGCCCGGACGATGATCGACATGGCGCCCGATCATCCGCTGACGCGCCACCTCAGCGTCGCCTATTGGAAGGGCGGCGACGAGCGCGTGGAGGCAAAGCTCTACACGTCCGGCAATATCGAGAAGATCATCGCGTGGGGCGGCATGGCGTCGATCAAGCATATCGCCAAATATGTGCAGCCAGGCATAGAGCTGGTCGCGCTGGACCCCAAGCTGAGCTCAACGATCATCGGGCGCGAGGCCTTCGCCGACGAGGAAACATTGGCGCGGGTGGCAGGGGCGCTCGCGCTGGACGGCGGCGGCCTCAACCAGGAAGGCTGCGTGAATGCGCGCGTCGTCTGGGTCGAAAGCGGCACCGACAAGGCGGGACTGGAGCGGCTCAATCGCCTCGGGCAACTTGTATATGACGCGATCCAGGCATTGCCCCCGCAGATTTCAGGCCCCGCCGTGCGCATGGACCCGGCCCTGGCGGATGAGGTGAGCGCGCTGCGTGTGGGCGGCGATGACTGGTACAAGGTCATTGGCGGCGGCGTCGAGGGTGCGGTCATCATGTCGCAGATGGAAGAACCGGTGGATTTCGCGCCGCTGCTCGCCAACCGCGTGCTCAATCTGGTGCCGGTGGACGACGTCGAGACCCCCGTGCAGGCCGTCACCAGCTATACCCAGACCATCGGCATATGGCCCGAGAGCCTGAAGCGCCGGCTGCGCGACCAGCTTGCGATTCACGGCGCGCAACGCCTCGTGACCCTTGGCAACGCCGTTGGCATGCCCAACCACGGCATCCAGGACGCGATCGAGCCATGGCGGCGCATGTGCCGCTGGATCGTGGAGGAGGAAGCGACAGCGGCCTGAGCGGGCGCCCCCGATGGGCCGCGATCAGCGGCCTTTCCAGATCGGGGCGCGCTTCTCGACAAATGCGCGTGGTCCTTCGCTTCCGTCCTCCGATCCGGCGAGAATCCTTGTGGCGGGCAGCGACCATTGCCGCCGTTCCGCATCCTCCAGAGGCAGGGCTGCGCAATCCAGCGCCACCCGCTTGGAGGCCCGCACCGCAAGAGGCGCGGCGGCAACGATATCCTGCGCCCACCGCATCGCCCGGTCAGCCAGCTCGCTGGCCGGTGCGACGTCGGTGACGAAACCCATCTCGCGCGCTTCGATCGCGGACACGGGCTTTCCCGTGAGGATCAGGCCCATGGCACGGTGATAGGGGATCTGCCGCGACAGACGCAGAACGCCCCCGCCCAGCGCCGCCATCCCGACCTTCACTTCCGGTAGCGCGAAAGAGGCATGCTCCGCCGCGACGATGATATCGCAGGCCAACGCCATTTCGAACCCGCCCCCGAACGCGAGCCCGTTGACGGCCGCGATGATCGGCTTGTCCATGTCGAACCGCGCGGTAAGCCCGCCGAAGCCCCCGGGAAGGAGTTCATCCCTGCCCTTGGGCGGCGGTGTCTTCAGGTCGAAGCCGGCGGAGAAGGCCGCGTCGCCGGCGCCCGTCAGGATGGCCACCCATTGCTCGCCATCGGCGGCAAAAGCGTCGAGCGCATCGGAAAGGGCGGATTGCGTTGCCCGGTCCAGCGCATTGCGCCGCGCCTGCCGATCCATAGTGATGCGGGTGACGCGGCCCAGCCGCTCGACCTTTATGGGCCCTGCATCCATATGCTCGCCATGGATCGGGTCAGAGGAAGATGTCACAGGATGCTCCGTCCACCGGCCGATCGCCATAGCTGTTCCACAGATGCGATGGGGGCTGCTGGCGCGCAATCTGAAAATTGCCTCCGAATCTGTCCGGAAGAGATCACACCGCCTGCCCGCGAAGCCGTCGTCATTTGCACCACCCCATTTCCATTCCCGGCGATCCTGACGAACGGGCCAGCGCGCCACATCGTCGTTTGCGACTAGTGACCCGAATCTGAAGTTCGTCCACTGCTGCGTAGGCATTGAACGAACTTCAGACTCATCGGGGTCACTAGCAGATATAGGATTCTAGTGTGTTTTTTGATTTGAAATACGCTCCCCACCTAACCGCTATAATAAGGCGTATTTCACATCCACCACAGTAGGCGCGAATCATAGTCCGATGCTCCTTCCCGCTTTCCTAGTCCGTTCATGGGTTTGACGTGCGCCGCCGCCCTGAAAACTACAACGAAAATGAGGAGAGGAAAGATGGCGAGCCGATTTGGTCGAGTGAGAAGGCGCTGCATGCTCCTCGCGCTGATTGTGCATGCGGTCCCGGCTTTGGGCGGCACGGTGCTGCCATCTACCGATGCTGGAATGGCTTCCGCACCGCTTCCCAACGCCTTTCCGGCGATCCCGACCGCACCCGAGGGCGCCCCCAATATTCTCCTCGTCCTCACCGATGATGTCGGCTTTGGTGCGGCCTCGGCCTTTGGCGGCCCGGTTCCAACCCCCAATCTGGAGCGGCTGGCTCAGAATGGATTGCGGTACAACCGCTTCCACACCACCGCCATGTGTTCCCCGACGCGGGCCGCATTGCTGACCGGCCGCAACCACCATGCCGTGGGCACCGGGACCCTGACCGACTTTGCCCTCGGCGCGCCCGGCTATGATGCAATGATACCGCGAAGCGCCGCCACTATTGCCCGTCTCCTGCAGGACAATGGGTATAACACGGCCTTTTTCGGCAAACATCACAACATACCGAAGGGACCGTTCAGTTCATCAGGGCCTTATGACTATTTCCCCACGAAGCTGGGGTTCGATCACTTCTTCGGCTTCATAGGATCGGACACGGATCAATGGCGCCCGACGCTCTATCGCGACACAAGCCGCGTCATCGACGAAAAACCGCCGAGCCGGATCCTTGACCAACGGCTCGCCGACGAGGCCATAGACTGGATTCATCAGCAGAAGGCGGCGGCGGCGGACAAGCCGTTCTTCATCTATTTCGCGCCGGGGTCCGCCCATACTCCACATCAGGCGCCCGCCGACTGGATCGAACGTTTCCACGGACAATTCGCGCAAGGCTGGGACAAGCTCCGCTCAGAGACCCTTGAGCGGCAAAAGGCGATGGGCCTTGTCCCGGCGCGGACATCGCTGCCCCGCAGGCCCGATTATATACCGGCATGGCAAAGCCTGTCGATGGAGGAGCGAGCGTTCCAGCAGCGGCAGATGGAAGTGTTCGCGGCCCAGCTTGCCTTTCAGGACGCGCAGTTCGGCCGGATCGTCGATGAGTTGCGGCGCATGGGCCTGAACGACAATACGCTCGTCATCTTCATCGAAGGTGACAATGGACCGGACAGCGCCGCTTCCCCTGCCGGCGCGATCGGCGAAGCAACGGAGATAGCGAACCGGCGACTGGGGCTGGCAGAGCATGGACGGCAGATCGACCAGCTTGGCGGCCCCCGAAGCCACAGCAATTACTCCACGGGCTGGGCGCTCGCGATGAGCACGCCCTTCCCCTATTACAAGCAGATCGCCTCCCATCTGGGCGGGACGCGCAACGGCGCCGTTTTCTCCTGGCCTTCACGGATTACCGATCGCGGCATGCGCAGCCAGTATCACCATGTGATCGATGTCTTTCCGACCATTCTCCATGCCGCCGGGATAAAGGCGCCCGACATCGTCGACGGCGTCGCGCAGCAGCCGGTCGACGGCATCGACATGACCTACAGCTTCGCCGATCCTCAAGCGCCGGATCGCCGCACGACGCAATATTATGAGATGCTGGGCAACCGGGCCCTCTATGATCATGGCTGGCTGGCCAATACCCGTCCCGAACGCAAACCGTGGGAAATGGGTTTTGGCGCCGACGCCAACGTGAACCTCGCCCCTGGCTACCGCTGGGAACTTTACGACCTCGCCGCCGACTTCAACCAGACACGGGATCTGGCGGCCTCGCAACCGGCCATCCTGGCCCGGATGCGCAAGGCGTTTGATGTTGAGGCCGCGCGCTACAAGGTCTTTCCGATCAACGACCGTACAGACGCCGCGCGATCGGGCCTTTCGGCGCGCGCCTATGTCAAACCGCGGAGCAGCTATATATTCTGGGGCAAGGATATCAGCCTGCCCTCCGACGTCGCGCCACCGATCACCGGACGCGCCTTCACGCTGACAGCGGATGTCATAGCGGGAAATGGCGTGATCGCCGCGCTGGGCAGCTTTATGGGCGGGTGGAGCTTCGGCATCGAGGACGGCCATCCTGTGGTCCGCCATGCGCTGACCCCTTTGCCGGAAGATCAATTCCGCCTCGCGGCGCCCACCGTCCTTCAGCCGGGATCGACGGTTCGCCTCTCCTTCGACTTCGACTATGACGGCGGCGGATATGGCAAGGGTGGATTGGTTCGCATCGCCGTCAATGGCGCGCCGGTCGCAGAACGGCGGCTGGAACGCTCTCTTGTCGTGCAGGAGGCACCGGGCGAGACATTCGACATTGGCCTGGACAGCGGCGGCCCGGTCAATGAGGCGGCTGGAGCGCCGGATCGCTTCACGGGCGAAATCCGCAGGCTGGAAGTGACGCCCGGACCGCCGGGCGCGCGGCGGCAATAGGGATCGACCGGATCATGCGCCTGCCTGCATCACCGCCCCCAGATCCGCGCTGTAGGTCTGATGCGCCAGCAAGCCGCCATCGGCAGGAATGATGGCACCGGTGATGAAGGCAGCCTCGGCCGATGCGAGAAACAGCGCAAGCCAGCCAATATGTTCGGGTTCGCCAAGATAGGGCGTCAGCGTATGTTTTTCGAAGATTTCCAGCGCTTCCGGCGTGACGTCGCGCCTGGCCTTGGACGACAGGACAAGACCGGGCGTGATGGCGTTGCAGCGTATATTCTGCTTGCCGTACATGGTCGCGACATATTGGGTAAAGCTGTTGATCGCAGCCTTTGAGGGACCATAGGCAATGCGCGTCACGTCCCCCTTCACGCCCGAACCGGACGAGATGTTGACGATCGACCCGCCGCCGCGTTCCAGCATATGGGGCAGCGCCATTCGCGTGCACAGGAAAACGCCCCGCGCGTTGACATCGAAAACCCGTTCCCAGGTTTCGACGCTCGTGCTGAGAAGATCCGTATCGTCGGGCAGGACGGCGACGGCATTGTTCACCAGAATGTCGATCCCGCCAAAGGCCGACAGCGCCGCGTCGATCATCGCCCGAATGGATGCCTCGTCACCCTGGTCGAACGTGCAGGCCACCACCTCCCCGCCTTCTGAACGGATGAGGTCCGCCAGGGCGTCGCCGTCGCGGCCCGTCCGCGTGGCGACCAGGACCCGCGCCCCTTCACTGGCCAGCAACCGCGCTGTAGCGCCGCCGATGTTGAGACCGCGTTCGTTCAATCCAGCGCCGGTGACGATGGCCACCTTTCCGCCGACGCGCGATGATTTGGCGACGCCCATTCATGATCTCCTTCGGTCTCTCCAACGATCGGGACAATAGGCCGCCATGCGTGTCCGGCGCTCGTCCATTCAGACATCGCCGATGGAAAGCGCCCGCCGACGGCCCGTTCAGACCCAGCGGACGCCATACCGGTCGTCAGCACTCCCTGGGACCGGGCACCTGCCCGGCCGCGCTTTGCGGATCTTCGGTCGTCATACCGGACCATTTGAGCGCGCCCATCATGCCGCCGTCGACCAGCAGGTCGGTGCCCGTCACGAAACTCGCTTCGGGACCGCACAGCCAAGCGACGGCCGCCGCAATATCCTCCGACACGCCGATCCGGCCGACGGGCACATTGGACACCGTTTTATCCACGGGCGCTCCGGCGTCCCGCTCGAAATGGATCATGGGGGTGGAGATGATGCCAGGGCTGACGGACAGGATCCTTGCGCCCTTTCGGCCCCATTCGGCAGCGGCGGCCTGCACGCGCAGCTGGTTCGAACGCTTGGCAAGCCAATAGGCGCCCAGGCCCGTGTCCCAGCCAGGAACGGTGCGCACGCTCGCCAGCATCTCCTCGGCCGATCCCAGAGCCAATATCCGCTCCACCTCCGGCGGCACCGGCGCATAATAGGCCGCGTTGCTCGACATGACGACACCCACACTTCCCTCCACCGCGATGGGCAGGAACGCGTTGATGACGTGGATCGTGCCCAGCAGATTGACGGCGTAGATCTTCTCCGGCGTCGCCATGCGCGGGGATACGCCCGCGGTGTGCACCATCGCATGCAGTCGCCCGATCCGCGTCGCTTCCGCCACCAGCGCGTCGATCGACGCGGGATCGGCCACGTCCACGAGCGTGGGCGTCACGCGATAGCCTTCGCGTTGCAGATCGCCCGTCACCTGCTCCAGCACGTCGGCGCTGACGTCCGCGACCAGCAGATGCCGGCCCGCGCCAAGCCGGCGAGCACATGCAACGCCAAAACCCCGAACGCCCACGACCACAGCCACATCAGTCATTCGCCATCTCTCTTTGAAAATATCCGCCTTGCAGCATCTCGCCTAGCAACCGCCGGACCGGCGGCATCAGCCGTTCGGACGACAGGCCCGCAATGAGGCCGGTTGTCCAACCAGACGATGATCACAGGCAGGCTGCCTTCTATCATGGGCTGAAAACAGCCTATGGATGGACGGCATATATGACAGGATCAGGCGACAAGCCGGTTGCGGTAGTGACGGGAGCGACATCGGGCATCGGGCTGGAAACGGCGCGCGCGCTGGCGCGGGAGGGGATGCGGGTCATTGCGCTGGGCAGGGATGAGGCACGGATCACCAGCGCGGCGAAAGAATTCGAAGCCGAGGGCCTGACCGCGCAATGGGTGAATGCCGATCTCTCATCCATCGCCCAGACCCATGCCGCGGCCGCCCGCATCGCGGAAATTGTCGACCGGATCGACATATTGGTCAACAATGCCGGGGGCCTGCTCGACACAAGGCATGTGACAGCCGATGGGCTGGAAACGATGTTCCAGGTGAACCATCTGGCGCCCTATATCCTCACGCTCGATCTGCTTCCCCAACTGAAGCGTTCGTCCGTTCCCCATGTCATCACGGTATCCTCGATCGGCCACAGCATGATCGACGATCTGCATTGGGACGATCTGCAAATGGAAATCTCTTTCCTCCCGATCACCGCCTATGCGCAGAGCAAACTCGCGAACATCCTGTTCACGCGCGAACTGGCGGCACGCCATGCGGCAGACGGCATCGTCGCCAGTGCCGTCCATCCGGGACTTGTCGCCTCACGCTTTCCCGAAAGCGCGGGCGTAGAGACCCGGACCTATTATGCGGCGGCGGAAAAGAGCGGGGAGGCGCTGACATCGGCGCAGGGCGCGGACACGATCGTCTGGCTGGCGATGGACCGCGATCGCGCCCTGCCATCCGGCGGCTATTTCCATGAGCGCAAACGCGTCGAACCATCGCCAGCGGCGCAGAGCGAGGAAGGGGCCAAGCGGCTCTGGGACATCAGCGCGCGCCTTTCCTCGCTTGAGACGGCAGGATGATGCCGCGTGTTCCGCGCCGCATCATCTCTGCCCCGAACGCATGGCAGCAACGCGCTGGAAGTTAGGCGATGATCCGCTTCGACGGCAGGGTGGGCGTCATCACAGGCGGCGCTTCGGGTATTGGCGCTGCGGTCGCTCGGCTTTTCGCCGCCCATGGCGGAACGGCCGTGATCGCCGATCTGGACGGGACACGAGGACAGGGCATCGTCCAGGACATCCAGGCGGCGGGCGGCAAGGCCGACTTCGTTCCCTGCAACCTTGGCGATGCGGCGATGATAGACGGGATGATCGACACAGCGCTGGCGCGCCATGGCCGGATCGATTTCCTGCACAATAACGGCTATGCCCCGTGGAGGGGCGAGGATGCCGGTGCGCTGGCGGCCGACATATCCGACGGCCAATGGCAGCATACCATGGACCTTGGCGTCACATCGGCCTTTCGCGTCGTTCGGCGTGCCGTTCCCGTCATGACGGCCCAAGGGGGCGGTTCGATCGTGAACACATCCTCTATCGCGGCTTTTCACGCCGAACCGCGCATCGGCGCCTATGCGGTGGCCAAGGCGGCATTGTCGCAGCTGACGCGCGCCGTCGCGGTCGAATATGCTGCCACGGGCATCCGCTGCAACGCCGTCTGTCCGGGGGTCATCCAGACGCCGCTGATCGACGGGGCGCCCCTTGACCCGGATTTCATGCGGACGATCCCCATGGGAAGGCTGGGCACGCCGGAGGAGATCGCCCATGTGGTCCTGTTTCTGGCATCCGATCTTGCCAGCTATGTGACGGGCGCCATCATCGTCGCCGATGGAGGGCGGACCATCTGAACAGCCTGCCGCGGAACTCCATATCCGGGTCAGGTGTGGACATAGCCCTTCTTGAAATGCGCCCCGGTCAGGAAGGTCGTGCCACGTATCCCAAGGCCGTCCGCAGCATTGATGACTTCGCCAGTAGTCGTCGCCGCATTGCGGCGGGACGCAAGGGCTACGAAAAGACCGGTATAATCCGCCGGGTCGTCGCATTTGAGCGGAAAAGCCTGAAACACCATATCGGCAACTTCCTGGGTCTGCGGTGAAAACACATAATCCTGTGGCGCCAATGCCTTGCTGCCGCGCAGGTCGGTCCGCATTGGGCCGGGGCCGACGCCGTTCACGCGCACCTCAGGCGCGAGCTGATAGGCCAGTTCGCGGACCAGGCCGACGACGGCATGCTTCGAGGCCGTATAGAAAATGCCGCCGCCGCCGGGAATGAAGGATGCGGAGGACGCCGTGAAGACCATGCTGCCCTTGGTCTTCCTGAGTTCTGGCGCGGCTGCGTAGGCGGCCAGTATATAGCCTTTGACATTGACGCCCATCACCTCGTCGAACGCGGCGTCCAACTTGTCCTCTGGCAGGTCGAGGAGCATGGCGGGCAAATCCATGATGCCGGCATTGCCCACCAATATATCGAGCTTCCCGAACTTCTCGACGGCGAGCGCCACCGCCTTCTTGTTGTCGGCGATCGAGCGCACGTCGCCGACGACGGTGGCGACGTCATCGCCAAAATCCTTTTCGAGCGCGCTGGCCTTGTCAGGGGAATATTCAAGGACGACGACACGGGCGCCTTCCTCCAGGAAACGTTCGACCAGAGCCCGCCCCAGTCCGGAGCCGCCACCCGTGATCAGCGCCACATCGCCTTCAAGCCAACCCATCGACCTTCTCCCGTTCAACGCAAGTTTCGCTTGGCGCGCCGGCCTCGCCGCGCCTTGCGGCGTCCGGAGCAATCCCGATTATGCAGCGGGAAGTAGCAGGGCGAGCGGCCCTTGACCTAGTCTGGTCAGACGTCGCCCCGCCTGGCATCCTTTTCCTACATGATTGTCTTTCCTGTCACTGTTCCAGAGGCCTCCATCATGAGCCAAGAACCGAGCCTTGCGCCGGAATTCGGCCCTGTCCTGCAAGGACTTGCCCAGACACCTCCCATTCCGACGCTCCCGGTCGAAGCCGTGCGGGCCATGTTCGAACAGTTCAATTTCGGCGAGGATGAAGCACTTGCAGAAGTGCGCGACCTGCAAGTCGAAGGCGCGGCGGGACCGATCGCCGCCCGCTTCTATCGCCCGCTCGGCGATCCGCGCGGGTTGATCCTCTTCTATCATGGCGGTGGATGGGTGGTAGGCAACCTCGAGAGCCACGACAAGGCCGTGCGCGCCTTGGCAAATCGCTCGCAATGCGCCGTTCTGGCGGTCGATTATCGCCTTGCGCCCGAACATGTCTTCCCCGCTGGTCTGGAGGATTGCTACGCGGCGCTGCAATGGGCGGACCGGCACAAGGGCGAACTGGGCCTGGACGACATCCCGCTGGCCGTCGCGGGCGACAGCGCCGGTGGCAACCTGGCAGCCGCCGTCGCTGTCATGGCGCGCGACCAGAAAGGGCCCGCACTGGCGGCGCAACTGCTGATCTATCCCGCGACCAGCGGTGGTCAGGATAGCCCGTCCTACACCGAAAGAGGGACCGGCGGCCTGCTCACCGCAGCCGACATGATATGGTTCTGGAATCATTATGCGCCGGAGGGCATGGACAGGAACGATCCCAGGATGTCGGTTCTTCTGACCGAGGATCTTCGCCAACTGCCTCCGGCGGTGCTGATCATAGCGGAATTCGATCCGCTTCGGGACGAGGGACTTGCCTATGGCCGAAAACTGGCGTCAGCGGATGTTGCGGTAACCGTCCACCATTATCGCGATCTGCCCCACGGCTTCATGACCTTTTATCAGATATCGCCCGCCGCAGCCGGCGCGCTGGACGAGATGGCCGCCAGCCTGAAGAGCGTTTTCGACGAGGAGTTGAGAGTTTCATGACCAGACAAGCAGTTATCACCGGGGGTGCGCGCCCTGACGGCATTGGTTGGGCCGCCGCGCTGGCAATGGCAGACGCGGGATATGAAGTCGTCGTAACGGGCGTTTCCGATCAGGAGGTCAGCGGCGCGGCGAGCCATGCGGGCATCAGCGCCAAGGTGCTGGACGTCCGCAACGATGACGCGGTCAAGGCCTTCTTCTCCGAGTTCGATCGGATCGACGCGCTCGTCAACTGCGCAGGGGCCGCCGATCCCAGCAGTGAATTCACGCCCGAAGGTTTCGCCCGCATCCTTGACATCAATCTGACCGGCACGCAGCGCTGCTGTCTTGCGGCGCGCGATCTGCTCGCGGCGGCCAAGGGTGCGATCGTGAATGTCGGTTCGCTCTATTCCACGTTCGGCAGCGCCGGGACGCCTGCCTATTCCGCCAGCAAGGGCGGCATAGTTCAGCTGACGAAATCGCTTGCCGTGGCATGGGCGCCGGACATCCGCGTGAATGCGGTCGCGCCCGGCTGGATCCAGACGGGCATGGCAAAGCCGGTGTTCGAGAACAAGCAATGGGCCGACATGCTGCTCGCGCGATTGCCGATGAAGCGTTTCGGCGAACCTGGAGATCTGGCCGATCCGATCCTCTTCCTGTGTTCGGACGCGGCGCGCTACGTCAATGGGGTGCTGTTGACGGTCGACGGCGGCTACAGCTGCAGCGGATAAAGCGATTCTGGAGCGATCCTAAAATCACGGAAAACAAGAAATGCAGAACAGCGATCTGATCCAAAATCCGATCGCTGTTCTGCTCGTTGGAGAGGGGCGGATCAGGTGGCCGGCCCGCCCGTAGCGAGCCATTGCAAGGCCGCCTCCTCATTATCGAAATATTCGAAGCGGTCGTCCTTCAGGAAACGGCGGTTCTGCATCTTGAGCAGGGTGGAACTCATGACCATGGCCGTTCGCCCCAGAAACACGTGATCCTCCTTCTGCGCCAGACGGGCCAGGGCATCGGCGACCTCAGGCGTGCGCACTTCGCATAGGGAACCGTCCATCAGGCAATCATGGTGAGCGCCGACAATGGACCGAACGTGCTTCACGTCCCGGGCAAATTGATCGACGACCTCAAGCGTCCAGAAACCATAAGACGAAAGACGGACAATATTCAGCTCATGGTCAAAATCTATGCTGTAAAAGCCTTCCAATATCCTCATAGCATCCGATCACTTCTGCGTCGCACCATGGCGGTGACCTTACCTCTGCCTGAATGCAGGCCTAATCACCGAACGGCAAGCTGATAATGATCGCGTTTGGCCCTTCTTTCGCCGAACGCCATGCCGCCTCCAATGCTTCGCGCGCGTCCTGCGGAGCCACCGGCCCGGTGCATGGCAGGCCAAAGCCGCGGATCAGGTCGGCCAGGGAACCGCCGGTTTCGCGAAAGTCCATGCCGGCATAGCTGGGCGCGTTGCGTCCCCCACCCGGCTTTGCGCGTTCCGCATAAGCCCGGGAAAAATAGCGGGTCGACCCATAGCCGCCATTGTCCAGGATCACGAATGTAATCGGCAATCTTTCCGCCACGGCGGTCCAGAGGCCGTGGAGACCAAAGCGCAACGCGCCGTCCCCCAGCACGCAGGTAACCGGCCCGCCCGAACCCAGCGCGGCACCGACGGCCGCGCCGGTTCCCCAGCCCAGCGACCCCCCCGTTGCCCCCATATATCGTCCGCCATCACCCGATCGCAGCGCTCCCACAAGGGCAACCGATCCCATGACGGCTTCGTCGACCACCCAGCCGTGATCCAGCGCGTCGTGAAGCGCGCCAAGTGCGGTTCCATAGGATGCCAATGTCTCGGCAAAGGGATTACCGGGCGGCAATCGGGCCGCCTTCGCCTCGTCGATGAAGGCGCGCCTCTGCCGCATCAGCGCATCATCGGCATCGGACACCGCCTGGAGCAGAGCGGCCAGCAAGGCCGAAGGATCGCAGGCGCAGGACCAGTGGGCGACTCTTGTCTCCTCAAGCTTCGCATGATCGGCATTGACGTGGGCGACGAATTCGGCCCCTGGAAAATAGGGGTTTGGTCGCGGATGCCCCTCCGGAATGAAACGTCCCCCGACCACCAGCACGAAATCCGCCCGCGCCTCTGCGACGCTGCCGTAGAGTCCGGTCATTCCTCCCAGGAAATTCGGATGGCCAGGCGATATGGCGAGCCTGTCATTGAAGCCCGGCTCCGCCGCGACCGCGATTTGATGGCGCTCGGCAAGCGCGGCCAGCGCATCCGCACCGCCATGGCGCCGCACCTGGCCGCCCGCGACGATCAGGGGCCGGCGAGCCTTTGCCAGCTTCTCTGCAAGCAGGCTTATGTCAGGCGCGCCTGACGGCAGGCGGACCGTCCGGGGGACAGAAACGACGGGTCCATCAGCCTCCAGCACATCTTCCGGCAGGGAGACGAATGCCGGCCCTGTCGGTACGCCTCTTGCCGCACGACTGGCGGCCGCCAGATGATGATAGACCGGCATGCCCGGCGCGAGTTCGCGGGCATGGCGGCAGAAGGGCGCGACCAGGGGAACAAGATCCCCCTCACCGATCGTGCCTTCACGCGTGCGGGCCCAGGCCGCCTGCTGGGACGCCAGCACCAGAATGGGACTTTCGTCGCGCCAGGCATTGTACAGATTGGCAAGAGCATTGGCCGTGCCGGGCACCATGTAGATATAGGCCGCCCCGGCCCCGGTCACCCGCGCATAGCCGTCAGCCGCCGCGATCGTCACTGATTCATGGATCGTCGGAACCACTTTGACGGGAGAATCCGCCAGTTCCTGCAAAAGCGATACGAGCGAACTTCCCGGAAGACCGAAAATGTGACGGAATCCGCTCTCTTTCAGGAAACGGACAACCTCACGGGCTCCCAGTTCCTTCCTCTCCTGCTCCAGACCCACACTTCCTCTCCCGGGGATTTTTTCGTCTTGCAGGTGGGCGGGACTCTCCCCGCCCCGCCCTGGATCAGGCCTTTTCCTTTAGCATGTCCAGCGCAACGTCGACGATCATGTCCTCCTGTCCACCCACCATCTTGCGACGGCCGAGTTCGACCAGGATCGTGCGGGTGTCCAGGCCATAGGTTTCGGCCGCCTTTTCCGCGTGGCGCAGGAAGCTGGAATAGACCCCTGCATAGCCCAGCGCGAGCGTTTCGCGATCGACGCGTACTGGCCGGTCCTGCAAGGGACGAACCAGATCTTCCGCCGCATCCATGAGTGCGTTGACGTCACAGCCATGGTTCCAGCCCTTGCGGTCAGCCGCGGCGACGAACACTTCGAGCGGCGCATTGCCAGCGCCCGCACCCATGCCGGTCAGCGACGCGTCGATGCGGACCGCCCCGCATTGCGCGGCCACGATCGAATTGGCCACGCCCAACGAGAGATTGTGATGGGCGTGGATGCCGCGCTGGGTTTCGGGCTTCAATACCCGGTCATAGGCCTCCAGCCGCGCCTTGACGCCATCCATGTCGAGCGCGCCGCCGCTGTCGGTGACGTAGACGCACTGGGCGCCATAGCTTTCCATCAGTACTGCCTGCGCCGCCAGCTTTTCCGGATCGATCATGTGGCTCATCATCAGGAAGCCCGAGACGTCCATGCCCAGATCGCGCGCGATGCCGATATGCTGCTTGCTGACGTCGGCCTCCGTGCAATGGGTGGCGACCCGCACCGATCGCACGCCGATATCATAGGCGCGGCGCAGTTCATCAACCGTGCCGACGCCCGGCAGGATCAGCGTGGTGAGGACGGACCTGTTCAGCACCGATGCGACGGCCTCCAGCCACTCCCAGTCAGTATGCGCGCCAAAGCCATAGTTGAAGCTGGCGCCATTCAGGCCATCGCCATGGGCGACCTCGATCGCGTCCACGCCGGCATCGTCAAGCGCCTTGGCAATCGCCTTGACATGATCGATGCCGTACATATGCCTGATCGCGTGCATGCCATCGCGAAGGGTGACGTCCTGAATGTACAGCTTCTCGCCCGCTTCGACGTTGAATTTCGCGCTCATCTCTTAATTCTCCGTCTCGGCGAGCGACCCGGTGGCCGCCGCCTTCTTGCCTTCAGCAATGCGCTGCGCCAGCAGCTCGCCGGTCGCCTTAGCGGCGGCGGTCATGATGTCGAGATTGCCCGAATAGCTGGGAAGATAATCACCTGCTCCTTCGACCTCGAGCAGGATCATCGTCTTGATGCCGGTGAACTCGCCGCGCCCCGGGATCTTGAGCTTGTTGTTGTCGCCAAAGCGCTCGAACTGCACCTCCTGCTTGAGGCGATAGCCGGGCACATAGGCCTGGACCTTCTTGACCATGGCCTCGACAGAGGCGCGGATGGTTTCCTCGTCGGCACCCTCGGACAGAGTGAAGACGGTGTCGCGCATGATCATCGGCGGTTCGGCCGGATTGAGGATGATGATCGCCTTGCCCTGCGCCGCGCCGCCGACCTTCTCGATCGCACCCGCGGTCGTGCGGGTGAACTCGTCGATATTGGCGCGCGTGCCGGGGCCCGCCGAACGCGAGGATACGGACGCCACGATCTCGGCATAGTGGACGGTCGCGACCTGGCTGACGGCGGCCACCATCGGGATGGTCGCCTGTCCACCGCAGGTCACCATGTTCACATTGCCCGCGTCGAGATTGGCTTCGCCATTGACTGTCGGGATGGTGTAGGGACCGATGGCAGCCGGGGTGAGGTCCACCACCTGCTTGCCGTCGGCGCGCAGGGCCGCATCATGGACCTTGTGCGCATAGGCCGAAGTCGCGTCGAAGACGATCCCGATCTCGGGATAGACGTCCATCGCCTTGAGGCCTTCCAGCCCTTCATGCGTTGTCGCAACGCCCCGCTCGCGAGCCATGGCCAGGCCTTCCGACGCCTCGTCAATGCCGACCACGACCGCCAGCTCCATATTCTGCGGATATTTGATCATCTTGATCATCAGGTCGGTGCCAATATTGCCCGATCCGATAATGGCTGCCTTGACCTTGCCCATCATGTTTCCTTCAGATGAAATTGGCTGTGCACGTGCCGATGCCGTGCAATGTCATTTCGAAGCGATCGCCCTTCGCCGCCGGCTCCAGCGGCACAACGGATCCCGACAGGATCACGTCGCCCGCCTCCAGCGTCACGCCATAGGCGCCCAGCGTATTGGCGAGCCAGGCCACCGCCATGGCCGGATCGCCCTGCACGGCATGGCCATAGCCTTCCGAAAGTGGCGCGCCGTTCTTAGTCACGGTGACATGCAGGTTCGGCAGATCATGGGCGCGCGGATCGGCCCGCGCCTCGCCCAGCACGAAGACACCGCAACTGGCATTGTCCGCCACCGTGTCGACGATGCTGATCTTCCAGTCCCTGATGCGGCTGTCGACGATCTCGAAACACGGTGCTATCGCCTCCGTCGCGGCGATCACGTCGGCGGGGGTGACGCCGGGGCCGTTCAGCCTGTCCTTCAGTATGAAGGCGATTTCCGCTTCCGCGCGCGGCGCTATCAACGCCTTGGCGTCGACATCGATATCCCCCTCCACATGCATCCAGTCCGTCAGGAAGCCGAAGTCAGGCTGGTGCACGCCCAGCATATCCTGCACCGCCTTCGATGTAACACCGATCTTCTTGCCCACGACACGCTCGCCATCGGCCGTACGACGCTGCAGAAATCCCAGGCTGATCGCATAGGCATCGTCAATCGTCAGTGATGCCTGCTGCTCGACAAGAGGGCTGATCGTATGCCGTCCGCGAAGCGCGTCATAGAGGGCGTCGCTGAACGCAGCGTTGTTGGTTGAGGTCATTGATATTTTCCGTTGCAGTAGATCAGAGGGTCCACGCCCTCCCCAATCCGGACATGACGCACTTCGCCGATGACGATGATGTGCGACCCATATTCGACCAGCTTCCCTACGTCGCATTCGATCGACGCGATCGCTTCCGCCATCACGGGCACGCCCCGCTCCGAAAGTTGCCAGCCCCCGTCGCGAAAACGCTCTGCCCGCAAGCTGGAACTGCCGAAGGCATTGGACACATTCTGATGCCGGCGGTCGAGGAGATTCACCGAAAACGGCTTGTCCTGGTGCAGCATCGGCGTCAGCGACGCCGACCGGTTGAGGCAGACCAGCAATGACGGCGGTTCCATCGACAGGGACGTTACCGATGTCGCGCTGAGGCCGAACCACTCCCCGTCGCTTTCGCACGCCACGATCGATACTGCCGAGGCCAGTCGCCGCATCGATTGGCGAAAAAGATCGCCAATCGCATCGACGGCCGCGACGGAGGCATCGACATCGATTACCCTGTTCATTCACATGCCTCCGGCAAACGCCTAACCATAAGCCGTCAAGGTCGCCTTCAGGCGGCCTTCGGCACCATTCCATTGGGATCGATCACGAACTTTTTGGCCGCGCCATGGTCAAATACTTCATAGCCGCGCGGTGCTTCATCCAGACCGATCACTTCGACATTGACGATGTCGGCAATTGGCAGGCGGTCCCACAGGATCGCCTGCATGAGCTGGCGATTATATTTCACCACCGGCGTCTGCCCGGTGAAGAAGGCGTGGCTCTTCGCCCAGCCCAGCCCGAAGCGGATCGACAGGCTGCCGATCTTGGCCGCTTCGTCGACGCCGCCCGGATCACCAGTGACATAAAGGCCGGGAATGCCGATCCGTCCTGACGCGCGGGTCACCTGCATCAGCGCGTTCAACACCGTGGCGGGCGCCTCATGACCGGAATCGGCGCCATGCCCCCTTGCCTCGAACCCGACCGCGTCGATGGCACAATCCACTTCAGGAACGCCCAGGATCTGCGCAATCTGTTCGCCCAGATCCGCATGTTCGGAAAGGTCGACCGTCTGGAAGCCCATGGCGCGGGCATGCTTCAGGCGCTCCTTGTTCATGTCGCCCACGATGGTGCAGGCGGCGCCAAGGAGATTGCAGGACGCCGCAGCCGCCATCCCGACCGGCCCCGCTCCCGCGACATAGACGGTGGAACCCGGACCAACGCCCGCATTGACGGCGCCGTGGAACCCGGTCGGCAGGATATCAGACAGGCAGGTCAGGTCGCGTATCTTCTCAAGCGCCTGGTCACGATCGGGAAATTTCAGCAGATTGAAGTCGGCGTAGGGCACCATGACATAATTGGCCTGCCCGCCGATCCATCCGCCCATGTCGACATAGCCATAAGCCGCGCCGGCGCGATCCGGATTGGTGTTCAGGCAGACGCCCGTCGCCTGTTCCTTGCATGTGCGGCAACGGCCGCATGCCACGTTGAACGGGACGGAGACGATGTCGCCCTTTTTGAGGAACTCGACACCGCTGCCGACTTCTGCGACTTCCCCGGTGATTTCATGCCCCAGGACCAGCCCGGTCGGCGCCGTCGTACGTCCGCGCACCATGTGCTGATCGGATCCGCAGATGTTGGTGGACACGACCTTCAGGATGACGCCGTGATCGATCTTGCGTCCCTGCGGCGTTTCCATTCTGGGATCGCCGATATCCATCACTTCCACATTGTTCGGTCCGAGATAAACGACACCACGATTGCCCGCCATGACTTCGCTCCTGCTCTTTTTTATTACCAATTGGGACAGGCTCTCGCCCTCGCTGAGGCCGGCTGGCCGGCCGGCGCTGATTGAGGGAAGGCGCCGATCGCCATCATCTTAATCCCGCCGGGGCTGCGACATACGTCCCACCGGACTATGCCCGTGCTTCAGGCTGTGGCGACCTTCGACGCGATCAGATCCCGCGGGTTGAAGGCCGGATCAGCTAACATCGCCGCACTCACACGATGGTCGACCGCCAGCAGCTTTCGACCGAGCACATGATCGCTCACCGCATTGACGGATTCGATCGCGACGACGCGCTCGTCGCGCAGGTAGAAAACGGAGAATTTTCCGTCTTCCAGCGACCCGCGCACAACCTCCTGCTGCGCATCCTGGGAAAAGCCGACCATCTGCAATTTCATGTCGAACTGATCCGACCAGAACCAGGGCACGGACAAGTTGGGCATGGTCCTGCCGGCGATGGCCGCGCCGGCAGCCTTGCCAAGGTCGGTCGCATTCTGCACCGATTCCAGGCGCATGTCGCGCCCCGCGAACAGGTTCATGCCGAATGCGCAGTCGCCCGCCGCGAACATCGCGGCATTGGCCGTCCGACCGCAGCTGTCGACATGGATCCCCTGCCCGCTGGCGAGGCCAAGCGGCTCTGCCAGCCCCGTATTGGGCACCGCGCCCACCGCCATCACGACGAGATCTGCAGCATGGACCACATCATGGCTGTCCCGCACTCCCGTGACCTTGCCCTGGTCCCCTTCGATCCGCTCCACGCCTGTCGCGGTCAATATGCGGACACCTTCAGCCGCGAACCTGCGCTCGACGAAATTCGAGATCACGGGCCCGGTCACCCGCGCCATCACCCGCGGCAACCCTTCCAGTACCGTCACGGGCTTTCCCGCCTTGGCGAGCGACGCGGCGAGCTCCAGCCCGATGAAACCGCCGCCGATGATCACGACCGACGACGTCTGCTCCAGCTTCTCGCGAATATGGTTGGCGTCAGCGAGCGAGCGCAGCGTCACGACACCGTCCAGATCGGCTCCGGCCAGCGGTATGCGGCGCGCCTGCGTTCCTGTGGCGAAGGCCAGCTTGTCGAACCCGAACGTCCCCTTGGTCGTGACGACACGGCCTTCCGGCTCGACATGCTCGGCACGCGCGCCGAAGACGACGTCCACCTGATTGTCGCGATAAAAGACTTCTCCGCGCAGCGGCAGGCTTTCGGCGTCGACCGCGCCGGTCAGATATCCCTTCGAAAGCGGCGGCCGGTGGTAGGGCAGAAACGCCTCTTCGGTCAGCATTGTGATCGCGCCGTCGAAGCCATGCTGCCGCGCCGATGCCGCGATGTTCAGCCCGGCATAGGAGCCGCCGACAATAAGCAGCCCGCTCATGTCAGAACTGACGTTCCGGAACCTCGACGCTCAGCCCTTCCAGTTCATCGGTCACGATGATCTGGCAGGACAGGCGACTGTTTCCGGTCCTTTCGCAGGCGGTGTTCTCCAGCAGGTCGTTCTCGACGTCATCCATGGCCGGCAGCCGGTCGATCCACTGCGGATCGACATAGACATGGCAGGTCGCGCAGGAAAGCGTGCCGCCGCAATCCGCATCGATGCCCGGAACACCGTTGATCGTCGCGGCCAGCATCAGCGAGCGCCCAGCAGCGACGTCCACCTCCCGCACGTCCCCCTGATGGCTCTTGAACGTCACTTTTGGCATCATGATCTTCCTGTACTAAACCCACCGGACCATCCGGCGCACGCCCCATTATCCTTCAGGCCCAACCTGGCCGGCGGGTACTTCGATGACAGAACCCGCCAAAGGCCGCTGACTGCCTTTCCCCGGCTCTAGCCGCAGGGACCGTGGAGAACATGGTCCAACCGGACGATGGATAAGCGAGGGTTCCCCGGAATAGGGCAAAGCTGACGCCTCGCTCCATCCGACTCCCGCAGAAGGACCGCCTCATGGCCATTTACAATTTAAAGCGCCCGCAATTGCTGGAAGAACGCTGCCTGATCGGAGGGCAATGGATGGACAGCGAGGCAAAGATCGCCGTGCGCAATCCCGCGACCGGGGAAGTGATCGCGAACGTGCCGCGTTTTGGCCATGCCGAAACCACGCGCGCCATAGAGGCCGCCGCACAGGCCATGCCCGCCTGGGCAGCCCGAACCGCCAAGGACCGTGCCGCGATCCTGCGCCGCTGGTTCGACCTCATCATCGCCAATACCGAAGACCTTGCGGCGATCATGACCGCCGAACAGGGCAAACCGATGGCGGAGGCGCGCGGCGAGGTGGTCTATGCGGCCAGCTTCATCGAATGGTTCGCGGAAGAAGGAAAGCGCGCCTATGGCGACGTGATCCCCGCGCATGACAAGGGGATGCGCCTGCTGGTCGTCAAGCAGCCGATCGGCGTGACGGCTGCGATCACGCCGTGGAACTTCCCGGCGGCCATGATCACGCGCAAGGCGGGACCGGCCCTCGCGGCGGGATGCCCGATGATCATCAAGCCGGCCAGCGCCACGCCGCTGACCGCCTTTGCGCTCTGCCGTCTGGCGGAGGAAGCAGGGATTCCCCCCGGCATCCTGTCCTGCATCACCGGCAACGCCGGGGAAATCAGCGACACATTCTGTTCGAACCCCCTGGTGCGGAAGATCAGCTTTACCGGGTCGACAGAAATCGGTCGCGACCTCATGGCCAACGCAGCGCAGCATATCACCAAGCTCAGCCTGGAACTGGGCGGCAATGCCCCCTTCATCGTGTTCGACGATGCCGATCTGGATGCCGCGGTTGCCGGCGCGATGCAGTCCAAGTTCCGCAACGCGGGCCAGACCTGCGTGTGCGCCAACCGGCTCTACGTGCAGGACGGTATCCACGACGCCTTTGTCGAGCGGCTGGCCAAGGCGGTGGGCGGCCTCAGGATGGGCAACGGGTTTGACGAGGGGGTCACGATCGGCCCCCTCATCAACGAGGGCGCCGTGGCGAAGATCGAAAGCCATATCGGCGACGCACTCGCGAAAGGGGCCACTCTGGTAGCGGGGGGAGGCCGGTCTGACCTTGGCGGCAGCTTCTTCGAACCCACGATCATGACGGGTATGACCAGCGACATGCTGGTGGCGAAGGACGAGACTTTCGCGCCATTGGCTCCGGTTTTCCGGTTCAGCGACGAAGCGGAAGTCGTGCGCATGGCGAACGACACCTGTTTCGGCCTGGCCGCCTATTTCTTTGCCCGCGATCTGGGCAAGGTGTGGCGCGTGGCAGAGGCGCTCGAATATGGCATCGTCGGCGTGAACACGGGCCTCATCTCGACCGAAGTCGCCCCTTTTGGCGGTGTCAAGGAAAGCGGGCTGGGCCGTGAAGGGTCGAAATATGGGATCGAGGATTATCTGGAGATCAAATATATCTGCATGGGCGGCATCTGAAACCCGATCTCGGGGGGAATGGCGGGGCGATGCGGTCGCCCGCCTAAGACGGATCGACATTCAGATGATGACGAGCCGAAAATGGTGATTTTTCGTGACCCGGCGCGCAGCATACTTCCGGTACGTGAGCACTGGAAGCACGGAAAGTCGCCATTTGCAGGCCGTCAGGCCTGAATGTCGATCCGTCTTAAATCCATTCGATCAACAGGCGGCTGAGCCTCAGATGGGCGATCCGCCATTCCCCCTCCGCCACACGCCGATAGCGTTCATGATAATGCCCATAGCCGCGCAGCTGCCGCACCGGACTGCCCTCCGGCATCAGGATGACGTCCCGCATCGGCCATATTCCCTCTGCCTCGTTATCTGACAGAATATCGATCTCGCCCATATGCCCATGATGGACGGTGATCGTCCCCACAAGTGCGCTCGACATCGCCTGCAGGATCGCCGGTTGCCCTTCGATAAGCCCAGCTTGCGGGTCCACCGCCAATCCCGCATGCGCCAGCGCCGCCATTTCCGATCGCATGTCCATGACGGCGTCATCGACAAAAACGTCGATCATGGCTTCCCAATCCCGCTGGTCCATATTCCTGAAATAGCGCGCCTTCAGCATCCGGATCGCTTCGGCATGCGCCAGGTTTCTCTCCGTCATCGGGACAGTGGTGGACATCATCGTCTCCTCTCCTTGTCGACCGTCAGCGGTGCCCGAACTTGCGGATGGCGCGACGTCCCAATGGACGATGTGATGCGGGCTCCCGTCATCCCACAGACCCAATTGGCGGTGTCGCCAACAGGAGAGAGACGATGTCGGAAAAGCCGGCGCCCCATCACCGCATCCCCAACCGGCCTTATGCGTCAGCCACGATCCTGCTTCTGACAGGGTTGTTCTTCCTCATCGGGGGACTGAGGCTGCTGCAACTGGGCGGATCGCCTTATTATGCGGTGTCGAGCCTTCCGCTGCTGGCCAGTGCAGTGATGCTGTTCCGCCGACGGCCCTCCGGCTATCTGCTCTATGCGGTTTTTCTCGCCGGAACGGCGATATGGGCTTGGGCAGAAGCGGGCCCTGCCTTCTGGCCGCTATTCGCTCGGTTGGGTGCACCCCTTTTCCTTGCCGCCGGCATGGCGCTGCCATGGCTGTGGCACCGGTTCGGCGCGCGCCGGCTTGCTGTTGGAACCGTTCTGGTCCTGCTGCTTGGCGCCATGACCTGGACCGTCACGATGCGCCTGCCCAATCCGGACGACGGCTCGATGCCGCCTGTCGCACAGGCGACATCGGACTGGGCGACCTATGGCGGCGATCTCGGCGCAAGCCGCTTTTCGACGCTCGGGCAGATCGACGGCGCCAATGTGGGCAGGCTGGAACGGGCCTGGGTCTATCGAACAGGCGACCTGCCCAGCCCCAATGATGCGCAGACCGCCTGGACCTTTGAAACGACGCCGCTGCAGGTCGGCAACCGCCTGTTCCTGTGCACCGCGCATACGCAGGTTCACGCCATCGATGCGACGACCGGCCGGCGATTGTGGATGTACGACCCCAAGGTCAGCTATGGCTGGTCTCCGCTGAAGGCATGCCGTGGCGTCGCCTATTATGCCACCGCCGACAATCAAGCCGGCAGCGGCGAATGCCGGCAGCGCATCTTCTCCCCGGTCGTCGACGGCGGCCTGCAGGCGCTGGACGCCGTGAGCGGCCGTCCCTGTTCCGGCTTTGGTGAGGGGGGACGCGTCGATCTCAAAAAAGGCCTCGGCCGCGTTCGTCCGGGCTATTATTTCACCACCTCTGCGCCACTGGTCGTCGGCGACAAGGTGATCGTCGGCGCCAACGTCATGGACGGGGCAGAGGTGGGCGAACCATCCGGCGTGATCAGGGCGTTCGATGCCGTCAGCGGAAAGCTCGCCTGGGCATGGGATCTGGGCGCCGGCGATCGCGCCGCAATCAATGGCGCGGATCCCCAGGCGGGCGATTATGCGCGCGGCACGCCCAATTCCTGGGCGCCACTGACGGCGGATGCGCAAAACAACCTGCTGTTCGTGCCCCTGGGCAATCCCACGCCGGACTTTTTCGGCGGAGGACGCAAGCCGGTGATGGAACAGTTCGGCAGCGCCCTGGTGGCGCTGGATACGCGGACTGGCCAGTTGCGCTGGAGGTTCCAGACCATTCACCACGATCTGTGGGATCAGGATCTGCCCGCACAACCCAGCCTGGTCGATTTCCCGATGGGCAGCGCCACTGTCCCGGCGCTCGTCCAACCGACGAAAAGGGGGGAATTGTTCGTGCTGGACCGTTTGACGGGCAAGCCGCTGACCCGCGTCGAGGAACGTCCTGCACCCGGCGGCGCCGTACCGGGAGATTTCACGGCGCCGACGCAGCCCTATTCCGTGGGCATGCCAAGCCTTGTCGGGCCACGACTGACCGAAGCGTCGGCATGGGGGATGACGCCGATCGACCAGCTCATCTGCCGGATCAAATATCGCCAGCTACGCTATGAAGGCCCGCTCACGCCGCCATCGACGCAGGGAACCATATCCTATCCCGGAAGTGCCGGCGTAGTCAGTTGGGGCGGCGTCACCATCGACCGGCAACGCGGCATTCTTATCGTGAACACCAGCCACACGCCGTTCAAGACGACCCTCATACCCCGCGCCAAGGCGAACGCCATGGGCCTTAGCCGAGCACCCAATTCGACCGGAGCTGGCCAGGCCAGCCGTGGATCGCCGGAAACGAAGAGCGGCGCGGAGGCCGGGCTGCCACAAGTAGGGACTCCCTATGCCGCGCAGGCCGTTCCCTTCCTGTCCCCCCTGTTCGTCCCCTGCATCCAGCCGCCATGGGGCCGGATCAGCGCGATTGACCTCAAGACCCGCAAGATCCTCTGGCAGCATCCCTTCGGGACATCCAGCGATACCGGGCCACTCGGCATGAAAGTGGGACTTCCGCTTCCGATCGGCGTGTTCAATACCGGCGGATCGGTTGCGCTCTCCAGCGGGATCTTCTTCATCGCCGCCGCGCAGGACCGTTACCTGAGGGCCTATGAAAGCGCGACCGGCCGCGAGCTATGGCGCAGCCGCCTTCCGGCCGGCGGACAGGCTACCCCGATGACCTATTATTCGCCCGCCAGCAAAAGGCAGTATGTGGTGGTCGCGGCCGGGGGACATGCCGGCATGGGAACCCAGGTGGGCGACTATGTCATCGCCTATCGCCTCCCCTGATCCCTGAAAAAATGGGGCGAACCACTCAGGCCCGCCCCCTTTCCTTGCAGAACGCCGAAGGCTGCCCCAAAACTTAAGCCACGCGGACGCGGAGGCTGTCATAACCCCGCACAAATGCGTCGCGAAGCCTTGGTTCCTCGGCGAGTTCAAGCACCGGCAATCTCGTCATGATACCACGGAACATGATGCGCGCTTCCGTGCGCGCGAGCTGGTTGCCGAGACAGAAATGCGGCCCGCCGGCAAAGGCCAGATGGCGGTTCGGATTGCGCTGAATATCAAAGCTGTCGGGCTTGTCGAACAGGGAGGGATCCCGATTGGCGGCGAGCAGCGACAGCAGGACAGGCGTGCCCGCCTGAACCGGAACGCCACCCAGTTCGACATCAACGACCGGCTCGCGCGGAAGCGACCATTGGGCGGGGCTGCAATAACGCAGCATTTCCTCGACCGCGCCGTCGGTCAGTTCGGGCTGGTCGCGCAGCAGCGCATATTGGTCGGGATGCCGCAGCAATTCGTACATGCCATTGGCGATCAGATTGCCTGTCGTTTCATGGCCCGCCTCTATCAGCATCTGCAACGTGCCCAGCAGTTCGACCTCGCTCAGCCGGTCGCCCTCGCTTTCGGCGCGGATCAGGAGGGAAACCAGGTCATCCCCCATGTTCGCGCGCCTTTGCCGGACAAGGTCACGAAAATAGAGGAAGAAATTGCGATGCGCATCCTCGACCGCCTTCATCGTGGCGGGGCTCGGTTCATGCGTCCGGGCGGCGGCGACGATATCCGCGGTCCATTTGCCCCACAGACCGTGATCTTCCAGCGGAACGCCCATCAGTTCGCAGATCACCCGCTCCGGCAGGAGAAAGGCCAGTTCGCGCAGAAAGTCGAACTCTCTCCTGCCGCTTACATTGGCTATCAGTTCGTCGGTAATCGACTGGATGCGTTCCGCCCATTTCCGTATCTGGGTCGGCTTGAACGCGACTTCCAATATCTGGCGCAGCCGCTTGTGGTCGGGCCCGTCCGCGTTGATCAACATCGCGGTCGATGCTTCCCAGGCCAGTTTCAGCGTCTCGTCCCGCGCGTTGCCTGCCCCATGGGCCAGGGCTTCGGCCACCGCCTGCCTGTGGCGGCTGAAGCACTGGTCGCGATATCCGGTCAGGACATCCTCGAAGCGGGTCGCCACGCGTATGCCATTGGCCTCCGACACCGGGTCGATCTCCCGAAGTTCGGCATAGAGGCTGTCGGGCCGGCCGAAGCCGACCTGGTCGCTCATCGCGCGCTGCAAATCCCGACGCAGGGCCGCTACCCTGCTCTCTCCGTCGTCCGCCATCTTGCTTGATCCTTCAGACCTGCTGCGACTGAACGGCAGGGCACGGCTGCCACGTCCTGCCCGGTTTCGTCCTTTTCAGCGCTTGATCTTCAGTCCGTCGGGCGACTCCGCCATGTGGCGACGATTGCCCATATTGGCCCTGAACGCGTCCTCCAGCGCCTTCTGGGCCGGCGGCAGGTTATGGGCCTGTTCGGCCGTGAAACGGTTGGTAATCGCCGTGTAGCAGGCGATGCCGATGCTGTCGGGCTCGACGAAGGGACAGTCGAGTATCGTACTCGCCTGCGCCAGATGGCTGTCCAGGCTTTCGACCGCGACCATGGGATCGGCAATATGGTAGACGGCGGAAAACTCATAACGGGGCACGGCATCGATCAACTGGATATCGGCCGCCTTGTAGAGGTCTCCGGCGATAAATCCCGTAAGCCGCAAGGTCCGCGGCAGATAGTCCTCACGATACCATTTTATGAACTCGCCTTCCTTGCCCTTCTTCACATTCATGCGGATGAGCAGGACGTCGCCATTGCGCGAGTCATAGGATTCGACCGCTGTCTTTCCCGATAGCGCGGGGACATAATAGAAGTCTTCCGCCTTGTCGATGCGCTGCGCCGAGGTTATCGGCATGCGATCGCTGAAGCATTGCTCGATATGATCGTCGATATTCTGTTGCGTGTCGTTCAGTTCATAGATGCACAGCCAGCGTTGTTCAGGCCCGAAGTGCCGGGCATTATAGCGGAGCTGATAGGGTGATAGTTTCCACCGTTGCACCGCCACGCTGCCCTGCAGGCGCATCGTGTCATGGCAGTGGATATTGGTGTACCAGTCGTTGAATTCATCCTCCTGACCTTCGAAAGCTTCCGTCATGACGATGAAGATGGACGAAAGCGCCTGGCGCGGAGGAGGCGCGGCTGGGCCTTGATCCAGCACCGCGGAAGCGCCCGCTTTTCCGGCCTTTACACTGTCGGTCATGGCTCTCTCCAATTTCCGGCGCCTCTGCCGGCGTCCGTTTAAAATCAGCGCGCAGATCGCGACAAAAGGTCGCATTTCCGGCCGTCGAGCGACACAGCAGCATGCGTTTCGCGCCGGCACCACGTTCGATCGGACGATGCCAATGCGGCATTGGTGCATCATGCGGGTCGGATCGCGATAAAAATGGGAGAGCGAAATGGACCCCAAAGTGCAGCGCCTCGTCGATCATTTCGAGATTCGCGAGGTTATCGAGGCCTATGTCCATGCCTGCGACCGATGCGATCGCGACGCGGTGGAGGATGTCTATCATCCCGACAGTTGGGACGATCATGGTCCGATGAAGATGACCGGCCCCCAGTTCGCCGACGCGGTCACGGACTCGCTGAGTTCGGTCTGGAAGAACGCGACCCATCTGCTCGGCCAGTCCCGGATCAGGGTGGACGGCGACAGGGCGGGTGCGGAAACGACCTTCTTCGCTTCGCTGACCCGTGACGCCGACGGAACGGAAATGCTCGACATGATGGTCGGCCGCTATGTCGATGTCATGGAAAGACGCGACGGCGTCTGGGCGATCAAGGATCGGCGCTGCGTTTCCGAATGGTCCTCCAGCGCCCCCATCGGCGAGGATTTCCTGCGGGGCGATCTCTTCATCCAGGGTTCCCGCTCGGTCAAGGATCCCGCCTATGAAGTACTGAATCTAGTCGCGGGCCGTGCCCGGATCGAGCGATAGAAGGCGGGACCGCCGGACAGGATGACGCCCTCCCGGCAGAAGCCGGGACATGCACGGGAAGTCATGGCATGAGCATATATATCGACGCCAAACCCTATCATGTCGCCTATGTCGTTCCCGACATCGACGCGGCCGTGGACAGGCTGCTGGCATCGGGGATCGGCCCTGCGCATTTCATCCGCGGTACGGAAATGGCGGCGCGTTTCCGGGGGGAATTGATCCGCATCCATGTTTCGGCCGCCTTCGTCGTCATTGCCGGACAATTGACGGAACTGGTGAGCCAGGACGACGACAGGCGCTCGACCTTCACCGAGTTCCTTGACCGCCACCCCTCGGGCGGCCTGCACCATGTGGCTTATTTCAGCAATGATTTCGAAGCCACGGTCGGGGACGCGGCGGCACGCGGCCTGCACCTGAAGCCGCACATGGAATATGTCGATGAAGCCGGAAACGCCTTCGAATCCTATTATGAGCCGCAGGAAAATCCAGACGCTGTTCTTTTGCAGCTCGCGCTGCCCAGCCCGCTCGACCCGGTCTATCGCGCGATCGTCGACATTGCGGACCATTGGGATGGTTCCGATCCCCGCCGCGATTTCTGGGCCTTGGTCAACGAACCCGCCGCCTGACGCCCCGGATGACTCCAAAGGGGTCAGGCGGCCCTCCAGGGCGGCCCTTCAGCCGAGACGGGGCCACACCAGCTTCAGTTTCCGCATGGAATTGACCATCCCGCGCTCCAATATCGCACATTCATCGGCGGCGACGTCGAATTCCGGAATCCGCTGAAGCCATTCCTCGATGAAGATGCGCATTTCAAGCCGGGCGAGCATGGCGCCGATGCAACGATGCTTGCCCTGCCCGAAGGTTGCGTGGCGGACATCCTTGCGGTTGAAATCGACGATGTCCGGATTGTCAAAGCGCCGCTCATCCTGGCCATGGAACATGGTCTGGATCAGGATCCGATCATCCTTCCGGAACAGGATGCCATCATGTTCGATATCGCGGGTGACCACGCGCGCGGTTCCGGTCGCCCCGTAAAAGCGCATCAGTTCGTCGATCGCCCGCGGTATGAGGGCATGATCTTCCCTGAGTTGCCGGCGATGGTCGGGATGCGTGGCAAGGAAGCGCGCGATGACGCCCATGGTCGCCATCACGGTATCCAACCCGCCCAGCAACACGTTCAGGATCATGCTGTGCCGTTCCTCATGGGTCATTTCCCGGTCAAACACCTGCCCGCGCATAATCATGGAAATGACGTCCTCACGCGCACCGTCCGCCCGCTCGGCCATCAACGCCTCGATATAGGCGGACATCTGGCCATAGCCCCAGATGCGTTCCTCCAGCGTCCGCGGGTGGACCGAGGCATCCGCCCACCTCATGAGATCCGCCTTGTCGGATTTGGGCAGATCGGCAAGCTGCATAAAGATCTCGATGGGCAGGATGGCGGAAAATTCGCCGACGAACTCGCACTCGCCCCTGTCGACGAACCCTTCGATCAGCTCGATCGCCAGGGCGCGGATATCCCGTTCCAGTTGCATGATCCGGGCGGGCGTGAATGCAGGCTGCAGGACGTTGCGATAGGCCGAATGCGCAGGCCCATCGGTTTCCAGCGGGATATTGATGAACGGCTTCGCGCCGGCCGGCAGCACGACGTCCTGCATGGAAAACAGTTCTCCATCGCGCTGGCACATGTCAATCTCACGCGCGCGGGTGACGACCCAATGGCCCCCATTTTTGGGCGTCCAGAAGATATCGGGCGCCTCCCGGTGGAGGCGGCGGACGATATCGATCTGATAATCGCTCGTAACCTCGCGGGGCGCTTCATACAGGTCATATTCGTAAACGCGATCGGCTGGCACATGATCGGGCCGAACGGGCTGCGCTGTCTCTTCTGCCATGGTCATCCTCCAATATCCTGTCCGTGCGTGCTTCCCTGTCGGCGAGACGGCCGGGTTTTGAACCGCATCAGTGCAATCTCGCCAGGGCGTCCGCCGAATAATTGCCCAGCTTGTCCCACCGCCGGTCGCGCAGATCGCGGGTCCAGTCCGGATTGGTGATCATAGCGCGCCCGACAGCGACAAGGTCACATTCACCCCGCCCAAGCATGCCCACGACATGCTGGATGCTGCGCGGGCAACGGCCATGCAATTGCCGCTCGGCCGGCCTGTCACCCACTTCCTTGCTCGGCAGCGGATCATGATCCAGCGAGATCGAGCCGACGGTCACGGTGGGCTTGCCGGTGATCCGCCTGGTCCACCCGGCCACATTCAGCGGGCTGCCATCGAATTCGGGTTCCCATACGCGGCGGGTCGAACAGTCGAATATGTCAACGCCCGCCTCCGACAATGGAGTCAGGAAGTCTTCCAGTTCAGCGGGCGTCTGGCACAGCTTCGCCCAATAATCCTGCTGTTTCCATTGGGACCAGCGAAAGAAGACGGGGTAATCCTCGCCGACGGCCTCACGCACTGCCCGTATGACCTCGGTTGCAAAGCGGGTGCGATCGACCAAGCTGCCGCCATAAGCATCCTGGCGCCGGTTCATCTTGTCCCAAAAGAACTGGTCGATCAGATAACCGTGGGCGCCATGCAGTTGCACACCGTCGAAACCCAGGGCCCTGGCGTAGCGCGCGCTGCGGGCGAAACCATCAATGGCTGCGTCGATATCCTTGACGGACGCCGGCTCGGCCACCTGCCTGACCGCCGGCTTGTCGCCAAAGGATTCAAAGGGCAGATACAGGCCCGACGGACTGAGCGGCGCCAGATCGGGATTGGGCGACGCTCCGACTTCGCGGACGGTGCCGCAATGCACCAGCTGAGGGATGATCCGTCCCCCTGCCCCATGTACCGCCTCCACGATGCGGCCATAGGATTCCAGTGCATCCTCGCCATGCAGACGCGCATAACCCGGATGCGCCTGCGAAACGGGATGTTCGACGGAGGCCACTTCAGTGATCAGCAGGCCCGTGCCAGCGGCGGCGCGGCGGCGGAAATAATCGACATAGGCTTCGCTCGGCACGCCATCGTCATTGAAATGGCGTCCCATGGCGGGCATGACGATGCGGTTGTTCAGCCTGAGCCCACGGATTTCAAAGGGATCGAACAAGGGGCCGAGTTCCATGTCCGGCTCATCCAATCCATGCGCAGCCATCGCCGTCCACTTTCCTTCTTCTGTCGCTCCCCGAAGGGCGATGCCCCAGACCGGCCCTGTTCCGTCATCAGTCCGCGATCGGCCCGCCTCGTTCCTCGACCACGCGGACGAGCGTTCGAGAGCGGTCGAACAGCTTTTCCTCATCTTCCGCGATCAGGTCGCCGCCGGGGGGCTGACTGGCAAGCGCCATCGCCTTGTCGAAGGCCGCCTGATCGGCATACCAGATTTCCGTCACCACGTCGAAGCCGCCCACGGACTCAGGAAGAAAGTTGCGCCGGTAATCGACAATCCCGGGCATGATGCTGAGGACCAGCGGCACGTGACGAGTTTCGTAATGGGCAATGAAGGCTGCCCGCGACATGCCTTCCCTGGCCTTCAGAAATGCCATCATCTTTACCGGCATCAACGTCTCCCGTTCGCCTTTTTGTCTTCGGAACTGGTTAGAGTTGGGGACGCCTTGCTGCATGGTCCGTAGAGACTAAGGCAGGTGACGCGGAGGCGCCGTTCCTGGATCAGATGACGCGCAGAGTCTGGCCGTCGATCGCTGCCGCCTGGGGGAGAAACAGCATCAGGGCGGCATTCGCCACGCGCGCCGCGGCCTCTTGCGACACTGCATGTCCGCCATCGACGATCAGGGCATTGCTCCTAATGCCGTTGCCCGCCGGCCGCCGCGCGATCGTTACGGGGTCCGAATACATGATATCCACGATAGCGCCTGATCGCCCACTGGCGGCGATTTGCGACGCGCCGTTCCACCGGACAGTCGCATCCTTTTCTGTAACGACATTCACCACATGATCCAGCCGCCCCATCAGATCGATCGCGCGGGACGGTGCATCTTGCGCAGGACCGGAGATCGCGATCGCCTGTCCGCCGATAGAAAGAAGCTCTTCGACCAGGCGTTCGCGGGCGGATTCGGAGTCCCCGCTTACGACCACGCGTGCGCCGGCAAGCGTCAAAAGGCGCGCGCAGGCATGACCGATCGATGTGCCGCCAGTCGCGACCAGTGCCACACGCCCGGCCAGCGGCAACAGCAAGGGAGCGCCCGGCGCCTGGTCCTCGACAATGCCGCCGAGGTCGGGTTCACCCCAGAAGGCGCGCATTTCGTTGATCTTGCCCGCATCGTCGAACCGGAAACTGTCGAAGATCCGAACGACGTGGAGATCGGCTCCAGTGCCGATGCAGGCGACGAAGGAGAAGGCGATGGCCGATTGCGCGACACGACAATCACCGGAATAATGGAGATAGGATGGCTGGTCCTTATATTGCTCGTAGAAGGCGCGTATGGCCGGCCTGCCGCGCACGATCGTGCTGCCGACCGGGTCCTCCAGGGTCGCATCTTCCGCATAGAGCGATGCCACACTGTCCAAATCGCGCGCGTTGAAGGCGCGGACATAATCGCGAATGAACCGATCGATATCACCTGGCAGCGCCATGTCCGTTCCCAGTCATCCTATCCTCTGGCGACACAGACTATCCCTGACCAGACATCACCCCTTCGTCCGGGCAGACTAGAGCGGGTTTCGATCAGCGATCGGTCCGATCGCTTGGAAATCGCTCTAGAGAGCAGCTCTGCTTCACAAGCCGCTACCGGCTATGTCCCATAAGGGAAGATCTCCGCCCGAAACCATGCCGGGCGGAGATCCAATCGATCAGAACTTGAAGCCGAGCGTGGCGCCATAGGTCCGGGGCTCACCCCAACGGCAGGAGGCATAGCCGATGCTGTAGAGGTTGTCGGCGCAGTACAGCTTGTGGTCCTTGTTCGTCAGATTCTGCGCCCAGAAGGACAGCGACATCGGCGTTTCGAACAATTCGTTGAACGACAGTCGGCCGCCGAAAATACCGAAGGCGGGCGTCTGATAGATGCCCTGGACGCTCAACCCCTTGGTATTGCCGCGATAGGAGTAATTGCCGCTCAGCGAGACTTTCGCGAAGCTCTCCGGGATGAAGCTGGCATGATAGGTCGCCGCCACGTTTAAAGTCGTGCGCGGCACGCCGGCAAATTCCCGACCGTTGAGATCGGTGCCGCCCGTGTAATCGATCGGATTGCCGTCATAGATTGGCTTCGTGGCGTCGGTCGGCTGCGGCAGGATGGAGCCTTTCCCGTAACGCCCCACCTGATAGGAATAACCGACATCCAGGGTAAGGTCGGGGAAGGGCTTGACCGACGCTTCCACTTCCACGCCCTTGATCGTCGCCTGCCCGACATTGAACACGATGAGATCGGTATAGGTGCCCTGAGCGGAGCTGCAATTGATGCTGTCGCTGCAGAAAGTCAGGATATTCTGGGTCTGGATATCCTTATACTTGCCGATGAAACCCGCGACATTGAGCCTATAAGGAACGGAACCCAGGCGCCCCTGATGCTTGAAGCCCAGTTCGTAATCCGTGATCCGCTCCGGATTGAAGAAGGCGAATTGCGGAGAGCGGGTCGTCGGATTGGGGCTGCCGGCCTTGAACCCGCGGCGGTTGGCGAAATAGACCAGGGTCTGCGGCGTGACCTGATATTCCAGAGACGCGGTCCATGTGAGGGCCCTGTACGTACGATTACCCGAAATCGAACAATTCGTGCCGTCATTGACCCCTGTCACACCGTCAGCGCTGCCGTTCAGCTCATTACAGATCGCGCCGGGGGAGGAAGCGAATTGCTGTTGCGCCGCGTTGCTTGCAGAGAAGAAATTTTCACTGAAATAATCACGCTTGTCCCAGGTGTAGCGCGCGCCGGCGGTCAGGCGAACGCCCTCCAGTCCCAAATTCGAGAAATCGTAGGTGCCCTGCGCGAACACGGCATAGGAATCGCTTTTGGTCGTCGCCGTGGCATGGCGCGTCTGCAAGGGATAAAGCGAAAGCGGGCCGACCGAGAAGTAGGAATTGACGGTATAAAGCAGATTATTATGGCTGTAAAAACCACCTGCGATGAAGTTCAGACTGTCGGTCTTGCCAATGACCTGGAATTCTTCCGTCAGTGTTTTTATGTTATTGAACATATTGGTGTTGTTGTTCGAAAACTGACCGGGGAACGGCGACGGCACCCCGCCGTTGCATGCGCCGGTGGGATCGAACACGCAGTTGAGGAAGAGCGAGGTGTCGACTGTCGTACCGGATATGCCGGCCGGATCGGAATGGTCGGTTGCTCGCTCTTCACGGTATCCGAAGATGTTCTTCAGCGTGATGACATCGCTCAGTTCATAGGTAGAACTGTTCGAAACACCCCAGGTTCTCACCTTCGATCCGAAACCGTTGACGGGGGTGATGGGCGTGGCGCCAGGCGCAATCGGCCCGATTCCGGGAATGACCCGATTGATGCCCGTGAGCATGTTGACGTTAAACGGGCTTCCGGTCCGCACCAGCAGATTGCCCTGCACCTGCGCCGTGCCACCGCCCAGCGCGCTCTGCTGGGTGACGACCTGCTGCGTGAGGTTGGAGACCAGCGCAGCAAAGCCGGTCGCGTTGAGCGGAGCGGCCTCGATGATGGCAGGATAGGGAATTTCGTTCCGGCGCTGGTAGTCCACGGTCAGGAGGTTCTCGAACCGGGAACTGGGTTGCAGCAATAGGGTGGCCCGAAGGCTGTCATTGTCACGATCGCCCAGATCGTGCATCCCCGGATAGCTGTTCTTGTAGACGCCGTCGCGTCGTTCGACCTGGCCGGCGATACGCAGCGCTGCGACATTGTCAACCAACGGCACGTTGACGACGCCATTGAACCGCATCAGGTTGTAGTTGCCGTAATCGAACGTGCCCTCTGCGCCGAAATCATATTTCGGCTTTGTCGTGGTGAACACCATGGCGCCGCCCATGGAATTCTTGCCGAACAGGGTGCCTTGCGGGCCCTTGAGCGACTGGACATTTTCCATATCGTAGAGGATGAGTCCGCGCGTGCCCTGCGGTACGCCGTTGACATATGTCACCACATTTTCATCCGTGTACAGCACCTGGCGCTGGCCGCGTAGGATGAACTCGACCTGCGAGGGATAAAGCGTGCTCGGTTTGATCTGAAGATTGGGGACGTTATATTGCAGATCGCTGACCGAACTCACATTCCGCTCGCGCAGTGCGCTGGCGGTCAGCGTGGTGACGGCCACGGGCACCTTCTGCTGGTTTTCCTCGACCCGGCGAGCCGTAACGACAATCGATTCAAGCTGGTTCGTGTCGTTCTGGCCTGCTTCGGACTGGGCGGACGCGGCTGCAGCCGGCTCCTGCGCCATTGCCGGATTCGCGAAAGCCGCCAGGGACAAAATCGCGGTAGACGATAAAAATACGACCTTCCTCACATTCCAACTCCTAGAATTTGAAATTTCAGCGACAAGTTCCGTCGCCTTGCCACTTCCTCGAAATTCCGTGGCGAACATCACCCTGCCGTTTCAGCATGGCCCTGAAACGGAAGCGGAATTCCTTGGATATTCTGCGCCGATTAGTTTTCTTTCTGATTCTTCTTTCGTCCGATCGGACTACTTCGCGGATACTTACGGGCATTACGGCAATTTTTCCCGCTCCGTTGCAAAAATGTCCCGCATCAGCGGGCGAGCATGCTGAAAATCGGAAAGTTCTTCTCCACGACTTCACCAGAAGCCGCTACCCCGATCGTCAAACTCCGGCGCGACACGATTCCGATAGGCCCGCATCGCTTCCTGATTTTCGGCGCTGCCGAAATTGATCATCTCGAACGCTGCCGAAAGATCGAAAACATCCTGATTTTTGCGCAGGAAGGAATTCAGCAGATATTTGGTCATGCGCAACGCCGTCGGCGCGGTGGCGGCAAGGTCCACCGCAATGGCCAGCGCCGCCTGTTGCAATTCTTCGTCCGGAACGGAAAGGGACACCAGGTTCATGGCCTCTGCCATCTCCCCCGTGACCGGACGGTTGGTCATCAGATGATATTTCGCCTTGGCAAGGCCACACAGCAGCGGCCAGATGAGCAGCGCATGGTCGCCGGGCGCCACGCCGATCCGCAGATGCCCGTCGAAAAGCTTGGCGGTGCTGCCAGCGACCGAAATGTCCGCCAGCAATGCGATGGCGAGGCCGGCGCCCACAGCCGGGCCGTTGATCGCCGAAACGACGGGTTTGCGGCAATTGACGATGTTGTTGACGAGGACACGCGCCTCGGCGAAATCATGATTGAACTGAACGCCCTTTTCCTGCGCACCATCGGGCATGGCATCAAAGGCGCCCCCCGCGCAAAATGATCGCCCCGCGCCGGTGATGATTGCGACGCGGGTGAGCGGATCGCTGTCCAGCACGCCCCAGACTCCGTGAATGGATTTCAGCAGGGGCTGGTTGAGCGCGTTCATTTGCGCTGGATTGTCTATCGTGATCCGCAGCACATGGGGGGCAGGACGTTCGAAGGCCAGCCCCTCGAAATGCGCATAGGAAGAAAGATCTGCGGACATCAACGGTCCCTTTTGTTCTGACGGGGGCAAGGTGGTCGATCGCCGCGGTGCGGGTTGCGCCGGCACCCCGTGGCACGAGGCGAACGTCCGGAAGCAAGCGGTAAAACCAGCCCGCCCACCCGTCATAGTCCTATAAGACGTGGTGCCCCGAACCTTTCGGTGCCAACCGCATCTCCAGGTGCCGCTTTTTCCCCGTGATCGAGAAACTGGAGAGTTGGAATGGAGTTTGGATGGAATGAGGACGAGGTCCGTTACAGGGACCGGGTCCGAAAGCTTCTGGACGAAAGCCTTCCATCCGACTGGAACGAGATCGCCGTGCACGGTCCGGGGTCGCGGCAGCAGACGGAATTCTCCAAGTCCTTCTGCAAGACATTGGCCGGGGAAGGCATGCTGATCCCCCATTGGCCGAGCGCGTTCGGCGGCGAAGACGGAAAGTCGTGGGACCATTTCATCCTGGGGGAAGAGATCTGGGCGGCGGGCGAGCCCAGAGGCCCCCAATATATGAACGTCAACTGGATCGGCCCGGTGATGATGCGCTATGCCACGCCGGAACAGCAGCAGCGCTATCTTCCCGATATCGTCGCGGGCGATGTGATCTGGTGCCAGGGCTTTTCCGAACCGTCGGCCGGATCCGACCTCGCCTCCCTCCAGACCCGCGCCGAAAAGGTGGACGGCGGATATGTCGTCAACGGCGCGAAGGTCTGGACCTCCTATGCCGGGCTGGCGGATCATTGTTTCCTGCTTGCCCGCACGGGGACCGGCAAGGCCGGCATCGTGATCCTTCTGGTCCCGATGACCAGCAAGGGTATCCAGGTCAAGGAAATCGACGCGCTGATCGGGGAGGGCGACATTCACGAACTCTTCTTCGACGACGTTTTCGTGCCGGAGGAAAACAGGCTCGGCGCCGAGGGGCAGGCGTGGGAAATCATCAACTACGCGCTTCAGAACGAACGCATCGGCATTCCGCGTTACGCCTTCGCGCGACGCATTCTGGACCGGGCGATTGCCAAGCTGAAGGCCGACGGCCGGTTCGATGACCCCGTCATCAAGGACCGGGCGGGCCGCGTGCTGGCGAAATGCGAAGCGGCGCGGATGATGGTCTATCGCGTGGTCGATGAGCGCGCCAAGGGCGCACCGCCGTCGGCATTCGGCAATCTTGCCCGTTTTTCCGTGGTCCAGGCGGACCATGCAGTGTCCGATTTCATGCTGGAATATATGCCCGAAGGCATGCTGGGCGACGATCCCATGCAGCAGGCCCATCACCAGCGCGCCATCGCGGCAGGCATCGCCTCCGGCGCCGCGGAGATCCAGCTCAACCTTGCCGCCCGCCGTTTCCTCGATCTTCCCAGCGAGTAAAGCCGTGAACTTTGAACCAGACGACAATCAGGCCGCCATTCTGGACGGGCTGGAACAGCTCATCACCACCCAGAAGATCGAGCCGCCCAAACATGCGACCTTTGTCGCCTTTTCCGAAACGCTGGATGCCGAACTGGCGGCGTCGGGCTTTCTGGACATCGCCAGGGAAGACGGCTTCTCGCCGCTTGACGCGGCTCTGATCGTCGAACGCATCGCCCGGCTGCCGCTGTGCGCCGAAGTGGCGACGTCCGCGCTGGTCGGCCCCCTGTTCCCCATCGACGCGCTGCAGCGCCCCCTGGCCATGCTGCGCGGTTCGCCGCTCGGTTCTGCGCGGTTCCTGCCGCACGCGCGTTCCCTGATCGTCGTCGAAGATGAAAATGTCAGCCTGATCTCCCTCACCCCGGACAGGGTCGTTCCGGTCGAAAGCCTGTTCGCCTATCCCTATGGCAGGCTGGAGAGCGTCGATGGACTTGCAGTGCAGCGCTTCGGCCGCGACATGGTCGCCCCCGTGTTGCGCCGCTGGCGACTGTCGATCGCGGTCGAAGCGGCCGGACTGATGCAGGCGGCACTGGACACCGTGCTTGAGCATGTGAAGACGCGCAAGCAGTTCGGCCGCGCATTGGGTTCGTTCCAGGCGGTGCAGCATCGCCTCGCGACGGCGGCGTCCACCGCCAATGCCACGAAATGGCTCGCCCTGCGCGCCGCATGGTCGGACGATGAAGCCATCTGCGCGATGGCGGCCACCTATGCGCAGGACGCCATTCCGCTCTTCACATATGATCTTCATCAATTCTGCGGCGCCATGGGCCTGACGCTGGAATTTCCGCTGCATCTCTGGACCTACCGCCTCAAGGCGCTTCTCGGGGAACTGGGCGGCAGCGGCGGGCAGGCACGGGCGGCCGCCGAGCTGAGCTGGGCGGACGCGGCCTGACCCATGGCGACCACATTCAACACCGAAGATGACGCGCTGGCCGCGTTCCGGGCCGGGGCCAGGAACTGGCTTGAGGCGAATATCCCCGACCATGCCGCGCCGCTGGATGGTCCTGAATCCCGCCGCTATGTCCTGGACTGGCAGCGGAAAATGTATGACGGCGGCTGGGCCGGCCTGACATGGCCGAGCGAATTTGGCGGCCGCAGCCTCCCCGTCGCGCAACAGATCATCTGGTTTGAGGAATATGCCCGCGCCGGGGCGCCCAGCACCCATAATGCGTCCTTCGTCGGCGTGAACCATGCAGGGCCGACGATCATCGCCTGCGGCAGCGACGCGCAAAAGGCCTTTCACCTGCCCAGGATCCTGTCGGGCGAGGCGATCTGGTGCCAGGGCTTTTCCGAGCCCGGTTCAGGGTCGGACCTTGCCAGCCTGCGCACGCAGGGACGCGTCGAGGGCGACGAGATCATCATCGACGGCCAGAAGATCTGGAGCAGCTATGCGGACATTGCCGATTATCAGGAACTGCTGATCCGAACAGAACCGGGGTCGGAACGGCACCGGGGCATCACCTGGGTCATCTGCCCGATGAACCTGCCGGGCATCACCGTCCGTCCGATCGAAACCATGGCGGGCCCGGCCAAATTCTGCGAGGTCTTCTACGATCAGGTCCGTCTGCCCATCGATCAGGCCGTCGTCGGCGGACTGAACAATGGCTGGAAAACGGCGATGGCCACGCTCGGTTTCGAACGGGGCACCGCGTCCCTCGCGCTTCAGATCGGGCTGGTCGACAAGATCGAAAGGCTGGCGCGGGACTGCACCGACCCGATGCTCGCGCCCCGACTGGCCGATCTGCTGGCGGATGCCGCGGCGCTGCGGGCCATGTCCTACAGCTTCGCCCTTGCCAGCGAAACGGGCACGCCCGGTTCGGAAGGGTCACTGATCCGCCTCTATTTCGCCGAACTCGCCAAGCGCGCGTCCGATGCGGCGATCGACCTGTACGGCATCGGTTCGCCCGCGCTCGCCGGCGACCATGGCTGGGCCTTCGAATATCTGGATGCGTTTTCCGAGACGATCGCGGGTGGCACGGCAGAAATTCAACGCAACATCATCGGCGAACGGGTTCTCGGACTGCCGAGGGGCAAATCATGACGATATTCCGTAGCCTGGGCGATACGCATGAGCTGGTCGACAGCTTTACTCGGCCAGTTCGGACGGTCTTGCCCGTCTCGCGTCTGCGCGACGACCCGGATGGCGAACCGAACCGCTGGCAATCCATTGTCGACTTGGGCTGGCTCGGCATCAGCGTGCCGGAGGAGGCGGGCGGCATCGGCCTCTCCGCCCTGGAGGAAGTTCTGGCCGCGCAGGATTTTGGGCGGCAGTTGATCTCCACAAACTATCCCGCCACGGTGATCGCGGCCCATGCCTTCCACAAGGCAGGCGACAGCGATACCGTTGGGGCGCTGCTGGCGGGGGAAGCCCGCGCGGCCTTTGCACTGCATGGCCATGCACAGGGCGTCGGCCGGGCGATCGACGCGGAGGGGGCGACCCACCTCGTCGCGATGACCCGCGAAGGCGTCGAGATCCGCGCCAATGGGACGCTGGAGATCGATGACGACGTGCATTGGGGACGCCCCGTTTTGCGTACTGCCGTCGAAGAACCGCTGCTTTTCGACGCCAGCCGGGATACAGCCGTTCGCGGCAGGCTCTTGATCGCAGCGCTGCTCGCCGGGATCGCCGCCGAATGCTGCGAGCGCGGCGTCGAATATGCGAAAGTGCGTGAACAATTCGGTCAGCCGATCGGGGCGTTCCAGGCGGTCAAGCATCATTGCGCCAACATGGCGATCATGGCGCACGCGGCCAAGGAATTGACGACTTTCGCCGCGCTCTCCTTCACAGAGGGGCATGCGGAGGCGGAACGAGAGGCCGATGCGGCGCTCAACCTCGCCCTGCGGGCGGCGCGCGAGAATGCGGGCACGAATATTCAGGTGCACGGCGGCATGGGTTTCAGCGCGGAATGCGACGCCCACCTCTATCTGAAGGCCGCTCGCCTGCTCGACGCCGCCTGCGGAGGACTGAGCGAAAGCCGCCGGAGACTGATGCAGCACAAATGATCCAGATCAGGCGAAGATGACGACGAACAGGATCGAATGCCCCCGATGGATCATTCGGTCTGCTGTTGACCTCTTGCAAGGACGGGAACCGCCATGTCGATCGGCGCCGGTAATCAGAAGAAACTGCACCATGATCTGACCAATGTCGGCCTGAGAGCGCAGGCGACGGCGGCGGGGCTGGTTCAGCTCTGCGTGGAACTTCGAGGGGCGGGGATCCTGGATGAAGACGCGTTGAACCGGATCAAGGCCGCCATCGGGGACGAGATCATCATCGGAGCCGCTCGCCCGGTCGACAGGAAAGGATATCGGCAGGAGGTTCGCGCCCGCCTTGACCGGCTGTTTTCCGGGGAGGAACGCATGGGGCCAGCCGAAAGGATCGCGCCAGACAGGACGGGAACCGACTAGATCGGTTCACCGAACAGCGGGACGAAGGTCAGACCGATCCTCCGGCGCGGGTTTCGATCTGATTGAATGAGATCGAATCCCGCGCCGGATTCCTTGTTTCCCGCTATTTTCAACGATCGGGTCCGATCGCTGGAAAATCGCCCTATCCCGCCTCCGCCGCAGCACCGGGCGACAAGGCTGAATCCCTGCCTTCGCCCCGCCCGTCCGCTCGGGACCGCTTGACTATCGCGCTGGCGGCGCGGCGGCCGGACCAGGTGCAATCGGCCAGCGACAGACCGCTGACATAGTTGTTCGAGGGAATGCCAATGGCCGAACGTCCCGCAGCATAGAGTCCGGGCACGGTCTGGCCCCTTTCGTCCAGGACGCCACCCGAATGTTCATCGACGCGCAGCCCGCCGGTGCTGAGGGCCGTGATCGGGCTGATCGGCATTTCGTGGCGAAGATTGATGGCATAGTAGGGGCCCGGGCCAAAGGCCTGGCGACAGGCGTCGCTTTTGCCCATGGGATCGGGCGCGCCAGACCGCGCCGCATCGCCATAGGCCCTTATGGCGGCCTCCATCGCCTCAGCCGGCACCCCGATCTTGCCCGCCAGCTCGGCAATGCTGCCGGCCTTCTTCGCGCCCTTCTGCGCCTGCTTCACGGGGAATTTCTGGAATTCGAACAGGTCGCCCGAATTGACCTCCTGCAACGCCGCGCGCCAGATCGCGTCGTCCACCACCAGCCATGCCCGACCGTCGGACTGCTCATAGATGGCGCGCGACAGATGCGCGCCATATTGCTCCTCATTCGTCAGTCGATCGCCCGAGGCGCCGATAACGACGCCCTTCGTCCAGTCATAGGGCGGGTTGATGAAGCGCCATGCCGATATCCGGTCGAGATGATCGCCGACCCCCCCAGCGGAGGCGCCCAGGCGGATGCCCGCGCCATCATCACCGAAAGAGCCGATCGGCAGCGTCCGGACATAGGGCGCGGCATAGCGGGCCATCATCGCCCGGTTGCGGATGTAACCGCCCGCCGCAATGACCACGCCATGGCGCGCGCGGAATGTGCGCAGGCGCGAAGACAGCTTTTCGATAGAGCGGAAAAGGGCAGCGAAGGGACGGTGAACCTGCATGACCTGGAATGTCAGCTTGTTCGCAAGGCGTTCGGCCCAACGATGGACCCGGCTGCTCAGGCCACCCTGGGGAATGGCGTCCACCTGCACGCCAACCACGACGCCATCCTCTACGATGAGCCGCCTGGCGCGGGCCTGCGGCAACACGGTGATCAGCGGGTTCTTCGCAACCGCCTGCTTGATCGCGGCCATCAGATACCAGCCCATGTCGGCGCCTTCCGAAAAGCCGCCATGCGGCTTCTTTCCTGGCAGCGGCGGAGCACCGGGGACCTTGGCGGGATTTTTGGTACGATGGCCGCGCTCGGCCGGGGCGTGCTGGCCCATATAGGCGGGCACCGTGCCATTGTCGGAAAAATAGAGATAATATTGGTCGGTGGGGTGGGATGTTTTCTTGGGCGCCTTGGGACCGCTGAAATTGACGCCATGCCTTTCCAGGAAACCCAGCGTCTCCAGGCTGTCATCGCAGAAGCGCTGAACAGCTTCATCCGAAACGAGGCCGCCAACCTCCTTTCGCAGATAATCGGCCATGGCGGCCGGGCTATCCTCGACACCGCAGGATTTCTGGACATGCGTGCCGCCGCCCGCATAGACGATGCCACCGCTCATCTGGCTTGCGCCGCCGCCCTGAAAGCGGTCGATCAACAATATTTTCAGTCCCTGTTCGGCCGCCTCCAGCGCGGCGCTGGCGCCTGCAAGGCCAAAGCCGATGACGATCGCATCATAGACGGCGTCGACCGGCCCAGCCGCGCGGGCGTCAAGCGGAAGGTCCACGACGGACGAGGATGCGTCGCGCATGTCCACCAATTCGCGCGCGCCGCTCGCACTGTTCGCATCACTCGCCATGCCGAGCTCCCATGCTGTTGCTGTTGCGTTGCGCGATATGTTCCGCGGCAACCATGCCGAAGGCCATCGCCGGCCCGATCGTGCCCCCCGCGCCCGGATAGGAATCATAGGTGACCGCGCCGGACACATTGCCGGTCGCGTAAAGCCCCTCGATGGGCGTGCCGTCCGGCCGAAGGACATTGGCGTTCTCGTCCGTGCGCAACCCGCCCTTCGTACCGATGTCGCCAAGGTCGACCGGGATCGCGTAGAAGGGCGCCTTCTCAATCTTGCCGAGGCAGGGATTGGGTGCGTTGCGGGGATCGCCAAAGACCATGTCATAGGCATTTTCGCCGCGGTGGAACTCCTCGTCCACGCCTCTTTCGGCAAAGCCGTTCATGCGCTCCACGCTGCGTTGCAGGACTGCGGGATCGACCTCGATCTTGCGGGCAAGTTCCTGAATGGAACCGGCCTTGTAGAGCACATTGTCCCACCATTCGCGGGGGACGAGCATGTCAGGCATGATGACGGGAGGCATGACAACGCCGATCGGATAGCGCCACCGCGCCGTGGCGTCGAAAATCATCCAGCATGGCGTGTTGGCGCCCGTCCGCTGTTGGTCGGCGATCATCTCCGCGCCGAAATCATTGTAGGAAATGGCTTCGTTGACGAAACGCTCCCCATTTCTGTTCACGCACATGGTGTGGGGATAGCCCCGCTCCATGAAGAAGGCCGCCCGCATGTCCGCATTGTTGAAGCCGGGCGCGGGAACGCGCATCGTCGGAACCCACCATGCCTGGTCCAGGAATTCGCTGTCCGCCCCGATCGCCTCGCCGGCGATCAGCGCGTCTCCGCTGTTGTTCAGGCCTGGCGTCAGACTGAAATCGACGGGCGTAGGCACGGGCATATGCCGGTCGCGCAGCGTCTGGTTCTTTTCAAAACCGCCCGACGCAACGATGACTCCCTTCGACGCTCTGATATCATAGGTGCGCCCGCGCCTGGACACCGTGGCGCCAGTCACCCTGCCCGTTTCCTCGGTGAAGCCGACAAGTCGGGTGTCGAGCAACAGGGGAATGTCCCTGTCCATCATCGCCTTGCGCAGCGCGCCGATCATGGCGTTGCCCGTCGTCAACCGACGGTCCCGCCTGCTCTTCAGACGGAACGGCATGTCGCGCAGGTAACGGAACACCAATTTGCCTGCCGTCAGCCACCAGGTACTGTTGCGGCGGATGAGCGGCCCCATTTCCGTCAGGTCGATCTGCATGCGACCCAGCACCTTGTGCGTCGGGTGGGGTTCACGCATCTTGAAGATCTCGTCTCCCAGGAGCCGCCCGTCGAACGGCAACGGCATCATGGTTCTGCCGCCGGTCTGCAACGCGCCCGGCAGCCAGGGCATATAGTCGGCATAGCCAGGCACGCTGAAATAGCCGACCTTCCACTTCGCCAGTTCGTCAAGCAGCCGGGGGCCGTTCACGACATAGGACTGCAGCTTCGCGTCAGGCACCCGCCCCTTGGTGCAGGCGCGCAGATATTCCATGGCCAGTTCGGTACTGTCATTCTGCGCGATGGCGGGATTATTGGGAATCCAGATGCCGCCGCCGGACACGGCGCTCGTGCCCCCGAAGCGATCGGCCTTTTCGATCACCGCCACCCGCAGGCCAAGATCGTGGGCGCGCAGCGCCGACACCATCCCGCCCGCGCCCGACCCCACGACGAGAACGTCATATTCCATCATTTCAGCCATCCCGGCTCCTTCATAGCGCGACATCGTCAAACAGGCATCAGGGTCAAACGGGCATCAGGACGAGCCGGGTCAGCTTCACGCTCTCGATCAGCCATTTGTCATCGCGGTACACATAATGATCCTCATAATGGCCGAACCCGTCGAAGCCCCGTATCGGCGTGGGCGCACCTGCCGGATATCGAATGATGTCCTGCATCGCCCAGATGGCCTTGATCCGATCCGGCGCCAATATTTCGAATTCTCCCATATGCCCGTGATGGACGGTGCGAACCCCCTCCAGCGCCGTGGACACGGCCTGGCGAATGCCCTTTGCCGTGCGGAACAGCAGCGCGTCGGCCGGCGGCGCCGGGAAGCCCAGCTTTGCCATCGCCGGCCCGTCGTCGCGCGCATCCAGCACCGCGTCCGGCGTGTACAGCGCTTCCCACAAGTCCCACTGCTTGGTGTCCATGAACCGGAAATAACGAGCCTTGAGCTGCGACACGCTGTGGATGGCGACCAGGTCGTCCAGCGTGCGGGGTGCTGACGGCATGAAACTCTCTCCCGCGGATTTTTCAGCCTTGTTGGGCATCATCCGACATAGGGGAAAAATCTTTGCCGATGCCTCGTCCGAGTGGACGACACACATTCGCCGTTCCCCGTGCTAGTGGACAGGCCATATCAGACCTTCCTTAAGGGAGCTATTTGTGTTCGAGCTTACCAAAGACCTTTCCGAAGCGACGCTGGACAAGCTCGCCAGTGATTTCGATCATCATAGCGAGGAATATCGCAGCAATTCGATCGACATCCTGATGCACATGCGCGGCAAAAGCCCCTTCACCCACAGCACCCAATATGGCGGCTTCTATGTCGCGACGAAGGCGGAGGATTGCCTGGAGGTCGCCAAGAACGCCGACGTTTTCTCCAACTGGCCGGCGGAGGTGATCCCTGCGCTCGAACCGACGCTGATGATCCCCATCAATGTCGATCCGCCCGAACTCTACGACTATCGCGCCATCCTCAATCCGCTGTTTTCGCCCAACAAGGTCAAGCTGCACGCGGCCTATGTCCGCCAGGTGGCCGACGAGCTGATGGACAAGATCGTCGCCAAGGGCGGCGGTGACCTCAAATGGGACTTCGCCCTGCCGCTCACGGGCATCATGACGCTCAAGCTGGCGGGCCTGCCGCCGGAGGACTGGCAGCATTATGCGCCGCCGCTCCACCAGCTCATCTACAGCCGCCTTCCCATGGAAGAGCGCCTGAAGGACATGGCGGTGATGATCGATCGCATGCGGACCGAAATCCGCCGTCTGAAGGACGATCCGGTTCCCGGCAGCGTCATCGAATATCTCTATAATGTGGACATGGCCGGGCGGAAGCTGCGCGTCGATGAGATTGACAGCTTCATCCTCATCATGCTGGGCGGCGGGCTGGACACCACGCAGGCGCTGTTCGGCATGGCCAGCGTCTATCTCGCGCGCAATCCGGAGCGCCGTCAGGAGCTGATCGATCATCCCGAGCTTCTGGACAACGCCATAGAGGAATTCCTGCGCGTTTTCCCGCCAACGCAAGGCAATTCACGCCGCGCGACCAAGGAAATCACCGTGGCGGGCCATGTCATCAAGCCTGAAGAACAGGTGTTCATGTCCTGGGCCGCGGCCAATCGCGATCCCGACGACTATGAAAATCCCCATGAGATCGACTTCCGCCGGGAAAATATCCGTCATTTCTCCTTCGGCGTCGGGCCACACCGTTGCCTGGGTTCGCATCTGGCGCGACTGGAGGCCAAGACCATGTTCCAGGTCCTGCTGGAAAAAGCGCCCAATTACAAGCTGGTCGACGGCGGCGTCGAACTGGGCGACGATATCGGCACGATCGCCGGCTTCAAGAAGATCGAGATCACGGTCTGACCGCACAGGCGGCAATCATAGCGGACCTTCAGGAGAGTAAAATGGCGACAACTGCGGAATATGGTCTGGGGGAATTCACCTTCCCGCGCGGATGGTTCATGGTCGCAGAAGCCAGCAAGATCGGAAAAGCGCCCTATTCGGTCCGTTTTTTCGGACAGGACATGGTGATCTACCGGGGCGAGAGCGGCCAGCTGCACATGGTGAGCGCCTATTGCCCTCATATGAACACCCATATCGGCAAGAGTTCGACCTCGTTCATGGCCCAGCAGGGCAAACAAATTGAGGGTGAATCGATCCACTGCCCTTATCATGGCTGGCGCTTCGGGCCGGACGGCGTCTGCAACAAGATTCCCTATTCCGACAAGATTCCGCCGCTCGCCAAACTGAAATCCTTCAAGGTCGTGGAGCGTTATGGCGTCGTGTTCCACTGGCATGATCCGGAGGGGGGCGAACCGGACTATGACCTGCCCGCCATCCCCGAATGGGATGATCCCCATTATGTGAAATGGGACATCGACCATCTGGGATCGATGAACCTCCATCCGATCGAGGTTGTCGACAATATCGGCGACATCCAGCATCTGGCGCCCGTGCATGCCACGACCAAATTCTATTATTTCGAAACGATCCTTCACGGCCATGTCGCGCAGCAACTGCTGGGCGGACGCCATGAATTGCTCGGCGCGGATGCAGGCATGTCGGAATTCAACACATATTATACGGGGCCGGGCATCCTGCTTTCCCGCTATGTGGCGAACAATGCCAATGATTCCATCATGTTCATCTGTCACACGCCGATCGATGACGGATCCGTGTTCGTATGGCATGCGGTCCTGAGCAAGCCCAGCGACAGGAACCCCACCGAGGAGGACATCGCGACGGCGAAGGCGCAACAGCAGATGAGTTGCGACGCGTTCGCGCAGGATTTCGAGATCTGGTCGAACAAGATGCCGTGTTTCAGGCCGATGCAAATGCCGGGCGACGGCAATTTCCTGAAAGTCAGGACCTGGTACAGGCAGTTCTACAATCCGCGCTCCGCAGCGGCCGACATTCTGGCCCGCAGCGAAGGTCGCTACATCATTCCGGGCGTCCCCAGCGCGGAGGATGGCGGCGCGCGCAAGGAAATACTGGAAGCTGCGATAGCCGGCTGATCCATCCCGGACCACCATATAGAGAGCAATCATGAAATATCGGATCGTAATCGACAAGGACCAGTGCGTCGGCCATGCGCGTTGCGCGAACGTCGCCCCGCACCTCTTCAAGCTGGATGAGAGCGGCTATATCGCCACGACGGGCTTCGACGTGCCGGAGGGCGAGGAAGTCGCGGCCTTCCGCGGCTCGCTCGCCTGCCCCGAGCGCGTTATCAAGATGTTCGATGCCGAAGGACAGCAGGTCAAGAAGACGCCGCGCAGCACTTGATCCGACTTTAATGCGCTAAAATGTTAAATCCGGCAGAAACGGACGTTTATGTCCCTTCCTGCCGGATTTTTGTTTCTGAAGTTTTCGTGCTGTACCGGACCGCTTCAGGCGGTCCGGTACAGCACGTGGCTTGCTCAACCCGCGATCACTGGAATTTGTGGCCCCAATCGCTGCCCCGTGTCGTTTCGAACACGACATGTTCCGACCAGTCCATCTGCTTTCCGCCAAAGCCATATTCGAGCGAAAAGCCCGCCGGTGTCATCATGTAGAAGGAAATCATGTCGTCATTGACATGGCGGCCCAATGTGGCGGTCACCTTGACGCCATGTTCCGCGACCCGGTCCAGGCACCGGCCGACATCGTCGATGCTCCCGACCTCCAGCATGATGTGGATGCAGCCCCCCGGTATGGGAAGTTCGCCAAAGGCGAGACTGTGCTGCCGCCGATTGCGGCAATGCAGGAAATGCACCCTGGCCTTCCCGTCCGGCATGGGGACATGCAGGATATCCGACAGAGAAAAGCCGCCAAGGCTGGTCCAGAAGTCGGCTTCGGCCTTGAAATCCTTGACTGCCGTGAGCACGACATGACCAAGGCCCATATCACCGGTCACAAAGCCGCTGACGGCAGCGGGGGAGACGAAGGGCTGGAAATCCGATATCGGGCCCCAGGCCAGTTCATGGCTGTGACCTTCGGGATCCTTGAAGGAAAAATATCCCTGGACCTGCCTTATCTGCGCGCCTTCCGCCGTTCCTTCGACCAGTTCGACGCCACCATCCGTCAGTTCGGCCCTCGCCGCATGGAAGTCATCCTCCGTCTGGACAAGCCAGCCGCTGGCGATCAGGCCATTGTCCTGGTCCGGCAGGATCGCGATGCGAAAGGCGCGGTGATCGATCTTCACGTAGAGCGCGCCCGCCGGTCCATCCAGAGCCATGGCCCCCAGAACCTTTTCAGCGTAGAATTTCCATTCGGCAACCTCCGGTGCTCCAACCAGCAGATAGCCCAATTCAGCGATCTTCATGTCCTGTTCCTTGCTCCGGACGACGGTTCTCATCAGCGCGCCTAGCGCGCATCGCGGCGGCGGCAATCGTCCGAAAAGACAAGGATAGGGGCTTGCCGGCTAATTATCCCTCGCAGGCAGGATCGCCTTGTAGCTCATGCGGGCCAGGATCGCGGCGGCCATGTCATTGTCGAGTGGTTCGTCCGGGAAAAACCATCCTTCGAACAGGACCGCGGCCGCCACCATGCCAAAGGCATAGCGCACGAATATGGCCGGCGGGATGTCATAGCCTCCATCCTCATCGCGGTAGAACAGCCTTACCCTCTTCTCGGCAGCGAGAAAATAATCGTCGAGGGCATGGGACAGGGGTAGATCGCCAGCGGTCGCCGACTTCGCCAGCGCCTGGAGGAGGTCGGCATTCTCCCTGAGGAACAGGAAGAGCGCCTGCATGGTGGAAAGGCTACGCGCTTCCTTGCCCTCAGCCTCCACGTCCATGCTCTGCAGGAAAGCGGTAAAGACAGTCTTGAACGGTTCGATGATCGCCGCTTCGAACAATTTCGCCTTGGATTCGAAATGGCGGAAAATCAGGGCCTCGGCGACACCGGCGCCTTCTGCAATGGTCCTGGTGGTCGTGCCTGCCAGGCCGTCGGCCGCGAACAGGGCGCGGGCGGAATCCAGAATGAGCGACCGGACCTCGGCCGAACCACGACGGCGGCGACCGCCTGCGCCATCTTCTATTTTGTTCCGCGTCCCCTTGCCTGCCAATTGCATGTCCTTTAGATAGTGATCACTGACTAATAACAACCCACATGTGGAGAGCGAGTCCGATGAGCGCTGATTATCAACTGATCATCCGCGGCGGAACCGTCGTCGATGGAAGCGGCGGCAAGGCTGTGGCGGCCGACGTGGCGATACAGGACGGCCTGATCGTCAAGGTCGGACAGATTCATGGCACCGCGGAAGAGGAAATCGACGCCAGCGGCCTGATCGTGACGCCCGGCTTCGTCGACGTCCACACTCATTATGACGGTCAGATCACCTGGGAAAGCCGGATGGCGCCGTCCTCGAACCATGGTGTCACCACCGTCGTCATGGGGAATTGCGGCGTCGGCTTCGCCCCGTGCCGGAAAGGGGACGAGGATCTCATGATCCGCCTGATGGAAGGGGTGGAGGACATTCCTCATGTCGTGATGGCCGCCGGCGTGCCGTTCAACTGGACAAGCTTCCCCGACTATCTCGACGCGCTGGAACAGCGCCAGAGCGACGTCGATTTCGCCACGCAGATCCCGCATTCGCCCCTGCGGGTCTTTGTCATGGGGGAACGCGGGGCCGATCTGGAGCCGGCGAACGAGCAGGATCTGGGCCATATGCGCAGGCTGGTCGCGGAGGCGATCCAGGCGGGCGCTCTCGGCGTGTCGACGTCACGCAACCTGTTCCATCGGTTCCGCAACGGGAAGCTCGCGCCCAGCGTTCGTTCCGAACTAGCCGAACTGAAGGCGCTGGCAGCCGGATTGAAGGACGCGGGAGACGGCGTCTTCCAATGCATTCCCGACATCGACGGCAACGGCACAGACGAGGTTGGGATGTTGGAGGCCATAGCGCAGGAATGCGGACGTCCGGTCAATTTCAGCCTCATCCCCATGCCGGGCAACCCCGCGAACTGGGACATTTATGTGAATGCGATTCGCACGGCGCAGGATAAGGGCCTGCGTCTGAACGGCCAGTTCCTGCCCCGCGCGATGGGTGTCCTTTTCGGACTCGATCTGAGCTTCCATCCTTTCAGCCTCAACCCCAGCTACCGCGCCCTGGCGGACCTGCCGCTGGCCGAGAAGGTCGGAAAAATGCGGGACCCCGCGCTGCGCGCCCGCCTCCTTTCAGAGGAGCCGGAAGACCCCAATCCCGCCTTTGTCGGCCTGCTAAAGGCGGGGCTGACCCTCTATCGCCTCGGCGAGCCGGCAAATTATGATTTCGCCGAGGAGGAAAGTCTTCAGGCTGAAGCCGCGCGGAGCGGCCGTCCCCTTGCCGACGTCATCTACGATGCCTTGCTGGAAAGCGAAGGCCGGGCGATTCTTTGCGCCTATGGCAGCAATGTCCGCGATACCGTCGAACGGACGTCGGCGTTGATCGGGGAGGATAATATGATCGTGGCGTTGGGTGACGGCGGCGCCCATTATGCGATGATCTGCGACGCTGCCTATCCCACCTACATGCTGGCCAATCGCCTGGGCCGGGAGGGGCTGGACCTGCCCCGGCTGGTCCGGTCGCTGACCAGCCAGCCCGCGGAATCGGTCGGCCTGCTCGATCGCGGCAGGATCGCGCCCGGCTACAAGGCCGATATCAACATTCTCGATCCCGAAAAGATCGTGCTGCACCGTCCACAAATCCAGGCGGACCTTCCCGCCGGCGGCAAGCGGTTGCGGCAGGAAGCGCAGGGCTATGTCGCGACGCTGGTGTCGGGGAGCGTCACCTATCGCGACGGCATCCACACGGGCGCGCTGCCCGGGAAGCTGGTGCGTGGCACGCGTAGCGCACCCACCGACGCCCATATCCCCATGGGCGCCGCAGCGTGAACGGCGGGGTCGAAATGCAGGACAGGACGAACCAGGACCTCGTCCTTGAACCACTGCCGGGCGCCTTTGGCGTCCGGGCGGTCGGCATCGACCTTAACCATGCGGACGACGCCCTGTTGCGCGGCCTGGCCGACGCCCTTTTCCAGAACCGGATCCTCGTCGTGCCGGGGCAGGCCATGTCCAACGATCAATATGTGGCCTTCGGCAAGCGCTGGGGGCGGCCCGTCCTGCTCGTCTCCCGCAGCAATCGGCATGGCGAGCATCCCGAGATGATCGTCCAGTCCAATTCGGGGTCCGTGCCGGCCTTCATGCGCAACGTCGCGTCCCACTGGCATTGCGACAGCTCCTATGAAGATGAGGTGGCGACCGTCACCATGCTGCTTGGGGTAAAGGCGCCTGCGGAGGGCGGCGAGACGCTCTTTGCCGATCTGGTCGCCGCCTATGCGACCCTGCCGAAAGACATGCGGGATCGCATTGACGGGCTGCGCGTACATCATGGCGTCAGCGCCGCGCAGCCGGGAAAGGATGAGACGATCATTCGTCCGCAGGATCTGCCCGAAGACATGCAGCGTCATGTGGACATACCCGCGCCTGTCCTCCATCCTCTGGTGCGCACGCATCCGGTTACGGGCGTGAAGGCGCTATACGGGCTGGGTGGTTCCGCCTTCGCGGTGGAGGGGATGGACGAAGCGGAAGGACTGGCGCTTCTGGACGATCTGAAAGGCCATGCGTCGGCGCCGATATTCGTGCAGGACTATAAATTGATGCCGGGCGACGTGCTGCTGTGGGACAATCTGTCGGTGATGCACCGGGCAACGCCCATCGAATATTCCGACGCGCCGGACAAGGCACGGCTGAATTATCGCATCAGCGTCAAGGGCCTGCCGGATTTCCTGTCTGTTCCCGAAAATCAGCTTATGGAGCCGGCGTCGAAATAGGCGCGCATCTGAGCAATGAGGCCGTCATCGTTCATCACCAGCGTCTCGAACGGGTGGATGGTGACCTGTCCACCCTCCCCCGCGTCCAGCCGGGCGCGAAAGGCGAAGGCGGCCTCATTGCCGCAAATGGCGATCCGTTCCAGTTCGGCGGATATTTTCATGGCGCTGCCCTGAGAGAAGAAGGCGCGCAACGCGTCATGGCCGACCATGGGCGGGGTACCGACCGGGTCCTCGAATGACCCATCAGGCGCGAATAAAGCGACGCGCGCCTCTATGTCGCCCGTCGCAAAGGTCGCGAGATACCGGGTGACGAGGTCGCGAATTCTGTCGCCAGCCGGCGTTTCCCGCCCCTTGGCCATTTCGACGAACATGTCCTTCAACATGGATCACTCCCCAGCCGTGGTGGCCATTTCCGTTTGCCGATACCCCTTACGGCCGAAATCCGGATCCGCCCCCAGCTGCCGGTTCCAGTCCGCAAGATCGAAATAATCCCGCCAATGCACGATGAGATTGTCGTCGTTCACCGTGAAGGCGCCCATCACGCGACATTCTGTCCTGCGTCCGTCATTGAGGATGAATATGTCGGACCGTTCCGTCAGCACCGTGCCATCGGCCGCTTCCACAATATGATGGATTTCCCATGGCGCCTCCCGATACATGGCCATGAAGGCCTGATTGGCTGCCCGTATGTCGTCCTTGCCGACGATCAGGTCCATCGGCACATTCTCGAATATCGCATCATCGGCAAATTGCGCCATCATGAAGTCGATGTCGCGGCGCGCCCATGCTTCGACGAGATTGAGTACCGCTCTGGTCTTGCCACTCATCTTCCTCTCCCTTCATCACAGCCGAAGCGCGTGCGAAAACAGGGTCCGACCGGGGACGTTGCGGTCCGCCGAATCCCGGACCCTGCCGCTCAGAGCATCATGTCGAACGGTTCGCCGCCCATCAGCTTGTCGCCATAGGTGCGTCCGTAGATGCGGTACTGGGCTGCGGCATGCTGACGCCCGGTCAACATGTTGCGATAGATGCGGCCCATGTTGGACGTGTCGTACACGCCGCCGCCGCCCGCGACCGTCAGCATGCCTTCGGCCAGCTTGACGCAGCGGTCGGCGACGCTCGCGCTCTGGAACCGCATCATGTGCCGCATGTCCAGCGGCGGCATCTCGTCGCGCTCCGCATAGTCCTGCATGATCTCGAAATTGGCGAACATCACCTTCTTCATCTCGTCTATGCCCGCTTCGGCCGATGCCACCGCCAGCTGCGCGTCGGGATCCTTGGCGGTCTTGCTGCCCATGAATACCTTGTCCTTGGCATAGGCCTTGAACAGGTCGAGGAAGTGTTGCAGCGCGCCAATCTGGCCGTTGGTGATCCCCCGCATGAACACGAGCATGAAGGGCATGCGATAGAGGGGGTTGTCATTCCACTGCCGGCCCGGGCTGGTCCCGTTGAAGCCGTCGATGAATTTATGTGTCCGATATTCGGGGATGAAGGCCTTTTCCACCACGACGTCGTGGCTGCCCGTCGCGGCCAGGCCGGTTGTGCGCCAGGTGTCGACGATCTTCGCATCCGCCCTGGGCAGCAGGAAGGCGCGATAGTCGGTCGGATCGCCATTGACGAAACCGCCCAGGAAGGTCCAGTCGCAATGCTCGCTGCCGCTGGAATAGGACCAGCGACCGGAAAATTCGAAGCCACCCTCGACAGGCGTCGCCGTGCCGCCCGGCATATAGGGCGAGGCGACCAGCACCGAGCTGTCGTTGCCCCAGACGTCCTGCGCCGCGCGGTCATCCATCAGGCCGATGTGCAGGCTGTGCAGGCCGATCACGCCATAGATCCAGGCCACGGACATGTCGCCCTCGCCCAGTGCGATCTGCACCTCGGCAAAGGCGCGCTGGCCAAGCTCATAGCCGCCCCAGCGGCGCGGCTGAAGGACGCGGAACAATCCGGCCTCGTTCATTCGCCGGACCGTGTCCGGATTCACCGTCCGGTTCGCCTCATCCTCCGCGGCACGCTCCCGCAGCAGCGGGATCAAGGCGCGCGTCCGATCGACAAGCTGCTCGACCGACGGGATGGTTTCGTTCTTGGTATCAGCGTGGACAGCCGACATGGATCACTCCCAAATACTGTTTCCTGATGACCTACGCCCCGGACTGCCGCCCACCATCATCCGTTCGGACGTTTGCAATCACCCGCGAGCAAAGAAAGCCTCGCCTCCACCGCAGCGCCCAGGTCCTGCGTCGATGCCAGGCCGCCAAGGTCCGGCGTCAGCGCGTCCCCGGCCAGCAGGGCGTCGCCAATGGCTTGCAGGATGGCGGCGCCCGCCGCCTGTTGCCCCAGATGGTCCAGCATCATCGCCCCGGCCCAGATCTGCCCGATCGGATTGGCGATGTTGCGCCCGGCGATGTCCGGTGCAGAACCATGAACCGGCTCGAACATGGAGGGATGAAGACCTTCCGGATTGAGATTGGCGGAAGGCGCGACGGCGATCGTGCCGGTACAGCCGGGCCCAAGGTCGGACAATATGTCCCCGAACAGGTTGGACCCGACAACGACGTCGAACTGTTCAGGCTTCATCACGAAGCGCGCCGCCATGATGTCGATATGATGGCTGTCTGTCCGCACGTCGGGATATTCCGCCGCAATCGCGGCAAAGCGCTCGTCCCAGAAGGGCATCGAATAGAACAGTCCATTCGACTTGGTCGCCGAGGACACATGGCGGCGATCCAGCCGACGCGCGAGGTCGAAGGCGTAGCGCAGGATGCGATCGGTGCCGCGCCGGGTGAACAGGGCGGTCTGGATGACGGACTCGTTTTCCCCGCTCCCGCTCCTGCCGCCCAGGCGCGAATATTCGCCCTCGGTATTTTCCCGGACGACCCAGAAATCGACGTCTCCGGGCTGCTTGCCCTTCAGCGGGCAATCGATGCCGGGCAGCAATCGCACCGGCCGCAAATTCACATATTGGTCGAATTCGCGCCTGATCGGGATCAGCAGGCCCCATAGGGAAATATGGTCGGGAACACCCGGATAACCGACCGCGCCAAGGTAGATGGCATCATGTTGCGACAGGCGGTCGATGCCGTCGTCGGGCATCATCGCGCCCGTCGCGTGCCAGGTTTCGCAACTCCAGTCAAAATGATGCCAGTCGAAGGAAAAGCCGAAGATATCGGCGGCGCGGTCCAGCACCCGAATGCCTTCGGGCATCACTTCCTTGCCTATGCCGTCTCCTGGAATGACCGCGATGGAGTACCGCTTCACGCGGCGCCTCCCGCCATGTCGGCCAATATCTCGTCCCTCAGCACATGCTTCAGGACCTTGCCCGTCGCATTGCGGGGCAGATCGTTGCGAAAGACGACATGTTCAGGAAATTTGAGCTTGGCAATGCCGAAATCCGCCAGGAAGGCAGCAAAGTCGGCGCATGTCGGCCTTGCGGAACTTGCCGGCAGAACGACCGCGCAGGCCATCTCTCCCGTCTTCTCGCTCGGAATCCCTACGACCGACACTTCCGCGACATCGGGATGGAGCGTCAGAAGATCCTCGATTTCCTTGGGGCTGATATTCTCGCCGTTGCGGATGATGATATCCTTCTGCCGGCCGGTAATGACGACATAATCTTCGTCCACGATGCGACCAAGGTCGCCCATGCGGAAATAGCCCGCCTCGTCGAACGCGGCGGCCTCATCCTCGATATTATGATAGCCGACCAGCATCTGCGGCCCCTTGGCGAGCAGTTCACCCACGCCTTCCGCGTCGGCGGCGGGGATGATCACCGTGGCCGCGCCGATCTTTCCATCGGTTTCAGCCGCATGGTCGGTGTCGCCCGCATCGATCGACCCCAATGTGATGGTGGGCACCTCGGTCGAACCATAAACGCGGGTGGCGATGCAGTTATCGAACCATTCGGTCGCCTCGCGGATCAGAGACGGCGGCACCGAAGCGCCACCGCAGATGAAGATACGCAGGCTGGGAAGACAGGCGCCGGAAACCCGGCAGGCGTCCAGCAAATGCTGCAGGAAAGGCGTGGCGCCCGCCATGTGCGTGCATTGCTCCTGCTCGATGAGCCTTGCGGCGGTCGCGCCGTCCCACATGTCCATCAGCACCGCGCTGGTGCGGTACAGAAGCGGCATCTCGAAGGCATAGAGCGATCCGCCGATATGGCTGACCGGAGACGCGACCAGATAGCGCGCATCCTCCCCCCGGTTCCAGAAACGGTGAAGCTGGACGATATCCGCATTGATCGTGTTATGCGTGTGCAGCACACCCTTTGGACGACCGGTGGTGCCCGACGTGTACAGGATCATCCGCACGGCGCCCGGATCGACCAGATCGAACGTCGCCTCGGGACTGCCCTCCGCGACCAGTTGATCATATCCCACGCCATCGCCCGGATCGCCGCGCAGGACGACGACAAGCGGCGGACTTTCCATCTGCGCGCCCACTTCCGCCATCATGGTCCGATAATCGACGCGACGAAACTTGGCGGGAATGAAGATCGCGCTGCTCTTGCAATCGGAAAGCATGAACAGCAGTTCGGCGTTGCGGAAATTGGTGACCAGCGGGTGGCTGACGGCGCCGATCAATGCCGTGGCGAGATAGACGACGCAGGCCTCATGCCAGTTGGGCAGCATGAAGGAGACCACATCGCCCCGCCCGATGCCGCGCCGCCGCATGGCGTCCGCCAGGCGGCGTGCCGATTGATAGAGGTCGCCCGCCGTCAACCGGATCTCTCCATCGATCAGCAGCACCCGTTCGGGCTCCTGCGCGGCAAGCCGGGCCGCCGCTTCGCCGATGGTCGTGTCGAGCCACCAGCCGCCCGCGCGCGCCTGCGCTTCGCGGTCGGGGTCGTGCCTGATCGACCAGCCATCCACGACGCGACGGGTGATGCCGGATTGCGCTGGCGTCATTTCGCGACCCTTTCGGCGAGACGCGCTTCCTCGCTCAGGAATTTGGTGGTGGTCCAGCCGCCGTCCACGGCCAGGATCTGACCGTTGATGAAGCCCGCCTGATCCGACAGCAGGAACCAGATCGCGTTGGCGATGTCCTCTGCCGTGCAGGTCCGGTTCATCGGCGTCATCTCGAAATTCATCCGCCGGAAGACTTCATTCTCCCAATTATAGGCTGTCATCGGCGTTTCGGTGACGCCCGGCGCGACGACGTTGCTGCGAATGCCCTCAAAGCCATATTGCGCCGCCATGTGCAGGGTCAGGCCATTGATGCCGGCCTTCGCCGCCGAATAGGCGCCGCCGCGCAGACCACCGAGGATCGAAAAGGTCGAGGACACGTTCACGATGGCGGAACCCGGCTTCATCACGGCGATCGCCTCCCGACAGTAACGGAAGGGCGCGCGCAGCAGCACGTCCAGGAAATCGTCCAGTATCTCGTCCGTGGTTTCATGCACGGGCGATGGCTTGCCCTTGCCTGCATTGTTGACGAGATAGTCGAGACGACCGAACCGCTCGATCGCCATGGCCACTGAGGCCGCCGGTGCCTCTGCCGCCGTGATGTCGGCGACATGCAGGGCGACGGAGTCGCTCCCCAGTTCGTCCTCGACCTGCTGAAGCGACTCGCGCGTGCGGCCCACGGCGACGATGCGGACGTCGTTGGCGACGAGCGTACGCGCCGTCGCCAGGCCTATTCCCGTTCCCGCTCCCGTCAATATGGCGACTTTCCGGTCCTGAACGCTCATTGGCCGTCTCCATGGAGAAAGCAGGAAAGGTGCACGTTGGAGTCGTCCTTTTGCCCGATCATGTACAAATATCCCCAAGGATCAGAATTCAGTTCGCAAGCCGACCGTTCATATCGGCCGAACGTGCCGCGTCGCGGCTGCCAGAGGCATAGACGCCGCACGGATATGCGCCTCGTCCAACTGAACTAGGCGGCACGCGGCCAGCCGTGCGGCAACGGCGTTAAATGACCATATTTGTAAATATATGGATATAAAGCCGAGATTGGTGCTGCGCGGTTCGGGAACAAAAAATGCTGCCATGCAGCAAGGACATTCTGGCATAATGGCTGTTTTCAGCGGGATATCGAGAATATTGGGATAAGGAGAACCGTGGCGCAGGACCGTACAAAAGGATGCCAAGCCATATTGACATAATTCTCCATTCATGTGCATTTAAATGCATGGCAAGATTCGGTGGGCCTGCCGAGGGCAACGCCGGTAAGCACGATAGGAGAGGCACGCATGGCGGTAGCCCAATTGAAATTTCCTGCTTCCCAAAGCAGCATTTCCTACGACGCCCTTATCTCAGCAATATATCGCAGCGTGGACGACGACGACGCCTGGCCTGAGGCGCTCGACATCCTTCGGGGCTATCTGGGGGCCAATGTGGCCTGCCTGCGCATCGCGCAGCAATCCAAGACCCATCGGCAATATCTTTTCGCCTCAGGACCTCATGCGACCGAAGACTCCATTCGCGAGTGGGAACAGATAAATTCCCGGGAACTGCTACCGCAGGATCTCAAGCCAGGCGAAACCACCGTCATCGACTGGCGCCTTGTCAGCAATGCCGTTCAATGCTCCAAATTGTTGCAGCGATATGATATCGCGGTGACAGCGACCGTATGCGTCGATGTGATCGATGATGCCCAATATACGCTCAATTGCAGCAGGGGTTTTGAAGATTCGGAATTCCGGTCCGCAGACCTGGACAGTTTCCGGCAGATTGCGGAGCATTTCCGTCGCGCCATGGCGCTTCGTCGCCAGAATATGCAAAGCAAGGTCGTCAGCCAGTTCCAGACAGAGGCGCTGGACAGCCTGGGCATTGCGGCCATTCTCATCAACCGCGCGGGCAGCCATGTCCTGCTGAATCAGACGGCTCAGGATGCGCTGGATGAAGGCGTCGGTCTGGAACTGACGGCGCGCGGGCTGCGGGCCGTGGACCGCACCGACGATGGCGCCTTCCAGCAGGCGCTCCGGGCGGCTTTGTGCGAGAAGGAGCCGGCCGGTTCGCGGGCGATGCTGATCAACAGCGGGGATGACGACCGTCGCCTGCATCTCGTCGTCAGTTCACGGCGGCACAGTTCCATGATTTCCGGCGAGACGGAGACATCCGCCTTGATCTTCCTGCGGGTCAAGGAAATAGTCGGCGAAGCGGACAAGAAATTGCTGCAGCAGCTTTTCTCCTTCACCGCGACGGAGGCCAATCTCGCGGTCGGGCTGGCCAAGGGTCTGTGCCTGAAGGACGTCGAATCCCAACTCAATATCCGTCACAACACGGCGCGTGCGCATCTGCGTTCGATGTTCGCCAAGGCGGACGTGTCGCGACAGGCGCAACTGGTGTCGCTGCTGGCCAACAGCCTGGTCCCGCTGGGGCGCATGAGTTCGACGCCGCTGCAATAGGAGATCACCCTGTCCGTTCCCGGACAGCCTGGAGCGCACTGCGTTTAATCCAACGCAGCGCGCTCCATCTTATTTGATGCCTGATGCTCGGCCTGATAGCTGTCATATTGCGTTCCGGGCGGCGCTGTCACGGTAAGGCATGATGCCGTATAGCCGCCCTCGACCGGCAATATCTGACCCGTCACATAGCTTGACTCATCGGAACGGAGCCAGACGGTCGCTGCCGCGATCTCATCCATCGTTCCGAACCTCTGCATCGGATGCGCCACATCGTCTTCGCGGCTGACGGTGGCCGTGCAGGCAATGGCCTGCCCCCTGCCCCGCAGATCGTGTCAACGACCTCCTCGATCTTTCCGGCGGTGCGGCCCACCACCACTCTGGTTCCAAGTTCCGCAAATATGTCCGTAAATGGTCTCAGCGTTCGAGCGGCACTGAGAAAGCCCGCAAATAGTCCCCGGTCATCCGGTCTATGTCGTCGAGCGTCAGGCCGGCGCTTTCCAGGGTGTAGGCGTGATGGCTGCGGCCCGCCCTGATGCGCCTGTCTTCCTCCAGCCAATGCCGCATCACCTGCCGTCGGCCGTCGTCGGTCGCGATGCCGAAATGGCGGTAGATGCTATCGACGGTCGCCATGGGGTCGGCCTGCAGGTCCACGAACTGGATATCGATGAACCGATCGGCCATGCCAGGGCGCTTGCGGAAGGCCAGCGCATCAACCCAGGTTCCATCATAATCCTGGATCACCGCGGCCGAGCCGGGAGGTTGATCGCCATGCTTCGAATGCAGGATGGAGGTCAGGCTGCCCATGGAAGGATAGATTTTCGCCGTATCGCGGTGGCAATGCACGAACAGCGCGTCGGGAAAGACATCGATGATCTCCTGCAGGAAGCGCACGTGGATCGGCGTCTTGAGGATCCACCGGCGACGCGGCTCGCCATATTGCAGATATTGGAGCAGGGCGCGCTGTTCCCGATAAAGCGGCGCGAAATCCCGGGAGAAGACATGGCGCTCGAAATTCGGAATATGCGCGCGCGCTGCATAGTTGACCGATTGCAGAAACATTTCCCACATGAACGGACATTCTTCCGCCCGATCGGCATCGCTGGGGTGCACGCCCTGCCAGTCATCATCCATCAGCCCGTTGAACTGCGCGCTTTCCCGCGCCCGTTGCAGTCGCAACGCCCAATGCATGGGATCGGGATCCTTCGGCCCGGGCGACAGCATTTCGAACATGCGCGGCGCACGGTTGTCAGGATCAGAACCCAACAGATTGTGCAGGAATGTCGTCCCTGACCGGGGAAGACCGAGGATGAAGACCGGGCTGTCGATCGGCTCGTCCCCAACCCCCTTCAATCTTTTGCGGTCGTCCAGGTAGACGAGCCGCGAGCACAGATTTTCATGTATTTGCCGATAGATGCGACGAGCACCCAGTTCATGGAGACGGGCCGTCGTATTCAGGTCATCAACCAATATGGTCAGTGGCTCCAGCGGGTTTCCCGTAAATGGCGCATCCCAGTCCGATCGTCCGGTTTCCAGTTCTGCGCCATGCATCAGCGCGCGCGCATCCGCTATCCTGTTCAAATTCCGTCTCCTTCCTTGCGCCTGCCGCGGATCGGCTTCAAAGCCCGTAAAGCCGCTTGACGCCGCTCCTGCGCGCTTCGATCGTTGCTTCCCGTTCCGCCGGCGAGATCCTTCGGCCATCGGGATGCAAATGGTCGTGCAGGTCAGCCAGGGCGACTTTCGTCACCGTCGACCGCGGCACGAAATCGGCATGGACCCAGCGCCATGCGGCGATGCCGCGCCTGTTGCCGGCGCTGTCCAGCCAATTGGGAACGCCCGGATCGGACAGGGAAAGGACGAAACGCGCCTTGCCGTCCGGATCGACATCCGCCTGCATCATGTTGAGCGACGACTGGTGATTCATGTAATCGAGCGTGTGCTGGCAAAGATCCGCGAGCTGGATCGCCCAGAAACGGGCTCTGCGCGGGATCTCGACCTCAATGACCAATGCTTCCCCGTCGTCGATGTCGAAGACCATGAAATGGTAGCCGGCATGCTGGATACCGCCCAGATTCTGTTCGCGCCCCTCCCAGAACTGGTTAAAGCCGACGTCATCGACAATATCTTGCGTCCGCTGGACCCAGTGCCTGGCGGAAGCAATGACGAAATTGCGCGCCTTGCCGATACGCCGGTAAAGATCGGCTTCGTCTATGAAGCCGATATCCTTCGGATCCCGGTCGATCGTTTCTATGGTCACTTCGCAGGGCTGGTCGCGGGCCCAGTCGCAAATGGCATCGCGCACCACGATCATGTAATTGTGATGGTTCGCATCCAGCGGAATCCAGTTGCCGTCATGATGCTCGGCCGACAGGATGATCTCGAAGCGGCCATCATCCGCTATTTCGAAATCATCAAGATCCCAGGCGCCGGCCTGCACATAGTCAGGATCACCCCAGAATTCCGACATCAGGTGAAACTCGTTCCAGGGGGAACTGCCGCGGCGGCCCGTGATCCTGTAGCTGCGCGCGCCGTCGACAAATGCATGACGATAGTGAAAGTCGGGGCAGCACAGTCCCCAGCTATAGGCAACCGGATGATGAAAGGGATGCCTGTCGAAAAAGGGAAAGTTGTGTCGGGGCGAGATGGCGATGTTGAAGGCCACATGGGCTCACGACGTCACCTGCATCAACGCCCTGCTTCGTTCCTGCCGATCGCGAACCCAGGGGGAGTTCATCCAGATATCCCTGGCCATGTTCTGCCCGGCAAGATAATCGGCCCAGATCTGGTCATGACCCTGTTCCAGTTCCGCAGCCATGCGACTCTCCTCATTTGCTGTTTGCGCGGAAGATAGGCATGGCTTGGCGGTACCGAACCTACCAAATGGGACTCTCGCAGTGCTGGACGTGACGCAAATGAGCGAGCTGCTCATCGCTCTGCATGGGGGACCGTTCGAAACGCCTCCATGGGATCGGTTTCTGCATCGGCTGAGGGATGTCTGCCATGCCAATTATGCCGGTATTCTGTTCCGACCGATGGACCGGCCGCCCAACAGCCCCCTGGAACTGTTCGCCGGTCCAGCCGCCCTGCCCGACATCCCCCGCATGTATGAGGAGGGATTCTACAGGCTAGACCCCTATCTCAACGGCAATCTGGAGGAAGGGGAAGTCTACGGACTGGACCGATTGATCGACAACGGAAATCCCGGTCACAGGCGTTATGTCGACGAACTGCTCATCCCGCGGGGCTTGCGCCATATGTTGGGCGTGCGTGTCCGTGAACCGAGCGGCATTGGCGCGTGGTTCTATCTTGGCCGGGACGAATTGCCATTTTCCCCCGACCATTCGGTCATTCTGAAGCAGGTGGCCGCGCATTTCCGCATTTCGCTCCAGACGTATGTGACGATGGAAAATCAGCGCGTGCATGCGGCGATTTCCGACAATGCCATCAGCCGTCTGAATTTCGGCTGGATCAGCCTGGACGCCACCGGCACCATTGTGGAGGCAAGCCATCAGGCGCGTCATATGCTGCGTCGCAACGGACCGCTCACTGTCTCTCCTTCGGGGAGGCTGACGGCTTCGGGCAGGGATCTCAACATGCGCCTCTCCACTGCAGTGAGCGACATCGCGCAGCGCCGCGCAACCCAGCCGCGGGCGCTCAGCATCAGCAACGATCCATGGCTCTCCCTCCTGCTCATCCCCATCGCCAATCCCGTCGCATCGACGGGACGAACCGCCGTGATGACCGCATTCCTGCAGGACGATGAAAATTCCATGGTCGACCGGCATGAACAGATCGCGGAACTGTTCGGCCTGCTCCCCAGCGAAGCGCGCCTTGCCGTCGCAATCTGTCGCGGCGCATCCATTGCGGAGGCCGCCGCGCAGATGGGCATTTCGGAAGCGACCGCTCGCAACTATTCCAAGCGGATCTATGCCAAGATGGGTGCCCGGGGGCAGGCGGACGTGGTCCGGTTCGTGCTGACCAGCGTTCTCGCCCTTGCGATGAGCCAATAGCGGGCGAATAAATTTCCGATCTAGTCCCCTCCGCCGTGGCGGGCCGGGACGCTCTGGTCCACCCCTCGCGAATCAGTTCGCGAAAGGAGAAGCAGAATGCCGGAAACCCAGATGACGATACCCTTTGGCGAAGGCCAGATCGCCTATCATGACATGGGTGACGGCGCGCCTCTGCTGATGTTGCACGGGTCGGGGCCCGGCGTGACGGGGTGGCGCAATTTTTCCGGCAACGCTCCGATCTTCGCAGAGCGGTTCCGGTGCATCGTTCCTGACCTTCCGGGATATGGCGAGAGTTCCGGCATCGCCGGCGATCCCTTTGCCGGCACCGTCGACGCGGTGATCCACCTGATGGACAGCCTGAAGATCGAACGCGCGAGCCTGGTCGGTAACTCCTTCGGCGGATTGATCTCGGCGCGGCTGGCGGCCGCCCATCCCGATCGCGTCACGCGGCTGGTGACGATCGGCGGCGTGGGCGTGCCGATCTTCAATCCTTTCCCCTATGAGGGGGTCGAACGGCTCGCGGAATTCGTGGCCAACCCGACGCGGGAGCAGATCATTCTCTGGCTCCGCTCGATGGTGTTCGACCAGTCGATCCTGACCGAGGAGCTGATCGATGCGCGATTCAGTACCGCAACGCAGCCCCAGGCGCTGGAAACCAACCGGAAAATCTACTCCCGCGCCGGCCTTGCCGCCATCGCGCAGGCGATGGCCGGACCCGACGCCGTCCAGAGCTTCGCCTACCTCCCCAAGATCCAGGCGCCCACCTTGCTGACATGGGGTCGTGACGACCGGGTCACGCCATTGGACGGGGCGCTTCTCCCCCTCCGCCTCATTCCCAATGCGGAACTGCACATTTTCCCCAAATGCGGCCACTGGGCGATGATCGAGCAGAAAGCCGCGTTCGAAAGCGCGGTCATGGCGTTCCTGACCCGCGAATAGTCCGGACGGCCGGGGGCGGTTGCCGGAAAACTGCTATGTTGGAAGGATGGAGCCGGAGGTTTGTTCGTCATGCGCGTTCGCAAGCCAGATGTGGATTTTTCCCAAACCTCCGCGCGATGGGCGCCCCATGGCGAATTCGCGCAGCAGATGAACGCCTCGTCGCTCTGGATTCCCCATCTCGAGCGTTTTCTGAACCGCGTCATGTCCCAGGCGAATGCGAAGCTCGACGCTTCCAAGCCCGGGCATGCGCGGCTCAAGGCGGACATTCGCACCTTCATCCGCCAGGAAGGCAATCACACTGCGCTCCATGCCGCGTTCAACGCGATATTGCCGCGCGGGGGATATGATATCGCCCATTTCGAACGCCATTTCGAAGCGGAGTTCAAACGGCTGCTGGCTACGAAGTCCTTCAAATTCCTGTGCGCCTATTGCGAAGGCTTCGAGACGCTCGGCCCGCCCATGGCTCTCGTCTGGCTCGATGAGATAGAGGATTTGATCGGCAATGCGGATCAGAATGTCGTGACATTGTGGAAGTGGCACCTGATGGAGGAATATGAGCATCGTACCGTCTGCCACGACGTCGCGCGCATGTTCGGCGTCGGCTATTTCCAGCGTATCCATGGCTTCTTCTTCCAGCTGAAGCACCTGCAGGGCATGTCGAGGATGGTGAAGGACTATCTCTTCACCCAGGATTCACTCGCCATGACGCCCGAGCAGATCGCCGAAATGCATAAACGATCCAAAGCCGTTGGCCGAAAGGTGATGAAACTGGCACTGCCCCGCATTCTCAAGGCGTTGCTGCCTTTCCACGATCCACGCAAGGACCCTGAGCCAAGGGCCTATCGTTCCTACATGGCGAAGATCGAGACTGCCCTTGTCTGATGCTTTTGAAGGGCAGGCTGAAACTGCCGCCGAACTCTGCCTGAAGGCGGGCCGTCCGTTCCGGATCGCGGTCGCCGACGACGTGCTGGCCGATCTTGCGGACCGGCTGGCACGGACCCGCTTGCCACGCGTCGAAGCCGGCGCTGGCTGGCGGCACGGGATGCCGCTGGAAGCGGCGGCAAAGCTGCTGGACCATTGGCGCAAGGGTTTCGACTGGCGGGCGCACGAGCAACGCCTCAACCGCTTTGCCCAGCGCATGGTCAACGTCGACGGGCAGGACATTCATGTCGTGGTGGAGCCGGGTTCCGGCCCCGACCCGCTGCCATTGGTGCTGCTCAATGGCTGGCCCAGTTCCTTCGTCGAATTTGACGGGGTGATCGACCGGCTGGCGCATCCGGAACGACATGGCGGGGCGGTTGAGGACGCCTTTACCGTGATCATCCCGTCCATGCCGGGTTATGGCTTTTCCCCGCCGCCCGCCAGCCCGATATCGGCCGCACAGATCAGCGCGCTGTGGGACAAGCTGTGCGGCCAGCTACAACTGGATCATTATGTCATTTTCGGGTCCGATTGGGGCAGTCTGGCGGGACGGCATCTCGCGGAGCTTGCGCCCGAAGGGTTGCGGGCGCTCCTGTTCTCGACGTCAGGCGGATTTATCGCGCCCGATCCTGCTGGCCCCGGCCCTAGCCCGGAGGAAGCCCAGTGGCTCGAGCGCGCTTTGGCGCCCGATCCCGAATATGCCTATCAGGCGATCCAGGGCCATAAAGCCGATGCGATGGCGATGGCGATGAGCGACTCGCCGATGGGTCTGGCAAGCTGGATCATCGACAAGTTCAGGTCCTGGAGCACGCCCGCCGCCGATGGTGGCCCGCCTTTCCCGTTCGATGATCTGCTCGTGAACATCATGATATACTGGATCAACGGACCGTCGGCGCCGATGTGGCTTTACGGGTTCCTGCATGAAAGCGTCATCCCGCCGGGAACGCGGATCAGCGTTCCGGCGGGTTTCATGCTGTTTGCCGACGACCTGATTCCACCCGTCCCGCGCAGCATGCTTGAGCGTGTCTATGATGTGCGTCACTATGCGGTTCATCCCCATGGCGGGCACTTTCCGGCACAGGATGCGGCGGATCTGTTCGTTGCAGAACTGACCGGCTTCTTCAGGGCATTCAGATAGGCCGAACCGGCTCACCGGCCGGCGTCCCCGCACGAGGGCCGCCGGCTCGGTTCAAGGATCAGGGCATCAGGATCACCCTGCCGCGCACGCCGCCGTCCTCGACAAGGCGGTGCGCTTCCGCTGCGTGAGCGAGAGCCAATGTCCGTGAAACGGGCATCTTCATTTCCCCCGTGGCGATCGCATTGACGATCCGGGCGAGCCGCTCCCCATCGCCATGATAGCCGAAGATCTTCGGCTCAGCAGGCAATCCTTCGCCTTCGATCGGCGTCGTGGCCACGGTGATGATCTTGCCGCCGGGCTTGAGGTTGCGGCAAAGGCGGCCGACTGCGGCTCCGCCCACTGTGTCCGCGACATGATCGAAGCGCAGATCGTCAGGCAGCGGATCGTCAAAACCAACCACCTCCTCAAAGCCCAACGCCCTTGCCTCATCGGCATAGGCGTCACGGACAGCAACGATGACCCGGCATCCCAGCCCCTTGGCCGCCCAGGCGGCGAAGCGGCCCACGCCGCCGGTCGCGCCGGTGACCAGCACAGTCTGGCCACCGAGCGGGGCCACCCCCTCCTCCACCATCTCGACTCCCGTCAAAGCAGGGCAAGGCAGGGCAGCGGCCTGCGCGTCGTCGACATTGTCCGGAATGACCGCGCAATGCGCCGCGTCGGCGACGGCATATTCGGCATAGGCGCCATTGACGGTCGCGAACACGCGGTCCCCGACGCGCAGCGCCGTCACGCCATCCCCCACGGCCGACACGGTGCCCGCCACGTCATAGCCGGGCACATGCGGCAGGGGCAGCGGATAATAGCGCAGGCTGAAGCCGTTGCGCCACTTATAGTCGGCCGGGTTCACCCCGATCGCCGTCACCCGTATCTGGACCTGCCCGGCCGCCGCCTTGGGTGGGTCGAGCTCGACGAGCTTGAGCACTTCCGGCGGACCATGCTCTTCAAATTGTACAGCCTTCACGTCACTCTCCTTAAAACAGTGGAAATTCCATCGCTGGTCAGGCCAGCTCGATCCAGCGCCCTTCCTTGCGCGATCGCTCGACCGCGTCGATGACCCTGACATGCGCCAGCCCGTCGTCGAACGTGGCTATAGCAGGGTTCCTGTAAGCGGGGTCCGCAATCCAGGATTTGAATGCCGACGTCAGGCCGACCATCTCCACGAAGCCGTAATCGCTGCTGTGGGTCTGCACATAGGGCGTATCCTCCATGGTCGGAAGCGCTTCCTGCGGCGCGCTCACCTCCGGGCCTCCGCCGCGAAGCTCCTGCAGCAGATCGTCCGGCGCCGCCACCTGCTGCACGCCGTCCGCACTGCTCATCGCCACATCATAGGTCCAGCCGATCGACACGCCGGCGTCGGCGCCGGTGATGCGCGTCGTCGCGAACGGATCCCACGTCCTGCACGTCCCGGTCATCGCGCCCTGGACGCCATTGTCCAGAAGGAAGGCGAAGGCATAGCTGTCATCGGACGTCATGCCCCGGTCCGATCCGGGATGCACCGTACCCGCGACCGCCGCGAATTCGCCGACCATATAGCGGATCAGGTCGATGCCATGCGCATTGTAATTGCGCAGCCAGCCGCCCCCGCCCTCATGCGTCATCCACCAGTCCGGCAGTTCCAGCGAGCGGGGCGCGCAGAGCGTATGATCGAACTGCGCGACGACGTGGATGGGGGCGCCCAGCGCGCCATCCTTTACCAGCCGCCGCGCCAGGGCATTTTGCCGGAACCAGCGGAATTCATGGCTGATCATGTTGGCGACCCCGGCCTCCGAGGCGGCGTCCCGCATTTCTTGCGCATGGCCGATATCAAGCGCGAACGCCTTTTCGCAAATGACATGCTTGCCCGCCGCCAGGGCGCGCATCGTGAAATCATGGTGGGTCTGGGGCGGCGTCGCGATCACGACGGCATCGACGTCGCTGTCGAGCGCAGCCTCATAGGAGGTCAGCGCATGGGGGATACCGAAATGGGACGCACGATACGCCGTCTTCTCCGCATCCCTTCCGACGAGCGTGGTCACGGTGAAGCCGGCAGCGCGCAGAGCGCGAATGTGCAAGGTGCAGCCGATGTTGGTGCCGACAACGGCAACTTTCAGGTCTTTCATGGACTTTTCTCTCCCGATGCGATTGCCGGTCAGCGAAAGAGGCTGGAGGCCATGCGGCATGGGCGGACCCGATACCCTCGCCGAACCCGGCGCGGCATCGTTCGATGGCCCCGGTCTGAGAGGGGGAGACCATATCCCGGCGTCATGGAACCCGGCATTTCGATGATAGCACCTTCCTTAGTTGCCAAAGCATCCTGTGGCACAGCTTCACACGGCGGCATCGTCCATTTGCATGTCGAAACAGCAATGGCGCATCCTCTAACGCTCGATTAGAAGGATTTGCGATGTCGCTCAAAATGCCCGCCCCGGACCAACATGTGATCGCCAGACGGGCGGAGATCGCGGCGGCGCTTCGCGCGATCGTCCCCGGCGAGGGCGTGATCGAAGACCCGGACGGGTTGCGCCCCTATGAATCGGACGGGCTGACCGCCTATCGCCAGCCGCCCCTGCTCGTCGTCCTTCCCGAAACGACGCAGCAGGTGTCCCGGATACTCGCCTGGTGCCATGCCGAGGGGGTGAAGGTGGTGCCGCGCGGATCGGGCACGTCGCTCTCGGGGGGCGCGCTGCCGCTGGCCGACGCCGTCCTGCTTGGCCTTGGCAAGTTCAAGCGCGTAATCGACATCGACTATGAGGACCGCATCGCCATCGTGCAGCCGGGCGTGACCAATCTCGCCATCACCCAGGCCGTGGAGGATCGCGGCTTTTATTACGCGCCCGACCCCTCCAGCCAGATCGCCTGCTCGATCGGCGGCAATGTCGCGGAAAATTCGGGTGGCGTGCACTGCCTGAAATATGGGCTGACCACCAACAACGTCCTGGGCGTCGAACTGGTGCTGATGGATGGCGAGATCGTCCGGCTGGGCGGCCGGCAACTGGATCCGGCGGGCCTTGATCTGCTGGGCGTCGTCGTGGGGTCCGAGGGCCTTCTGGGTGTCGTTACCGAAGTGACGGTGCGGATCCTTCCCAAGCCCCAGACCGCGCGCGCGCTTCTGATCGGCTTTTCGACCGTCGAAGGCGCGGGACAGTGCGTGGCCGACGTGATTGCCGAGGGCATTATTCCCGCCGGGATGGAGATGATGGACAAGCCCGCCATCCACGCCGCCGAAGCCTTCGTGCAGGTCGGATATCCGCTCGACGTCGAAGCCTTGCTGATCGTCGAACTGGACGGCCCGGCCGCCGAATGCGACCACCTGATCGGCGAGGTGGAGCGCATCGCCAATGAAAATGGCGCGGTGTCTTGCCGGATTTCACAGGACGAAGGCGAGCGCATGGCCTTCTGGGCCGGACGCAAGGCGGCCTTTCCCGCCGTGGGCCGTCTCGCGCCCGATTATTATTGCATGGACGGGACCATACCGCGCCGTCGGTTGCCGGAGGTGCTGCAACGCATGCGCGTGCTGTCCAAACATTATGGGCTTGGCGTCGCCAATGTATTCCACGCCGGCGACGGCAATCTGCACCCGCTCATCCTCTACGACGCCAACAAGGAGGGAGAGCTGGACCGGGCCGAAGCGTTCGGCAACGACATATTGCGGCTGTGCGTGGAGGTGGGCGGCGTGCTGACCGGCGAGCATGGCGTGGGCGTCGAAAAGCGAGACCTGATGCCCGAAATGTATTCGGAAATCGACCTTGCCCACCAGCAACGGGTCAAATGCGCCTTCGATCCTGATCTGCTGCTCAACCCCGGCAAGGTATTTCCGACATTGCATCGCTGCGCGGAACTCGGCCGCATGCATGTGCATCATGGCCAGCTTCCTTTCCCCGACCTGCCGCGCTTCTGATAGGGTTTCGATGAGCAACAACCTCATGCCTCGGTCCGAGGCCGATCTGTGCGACGCGATTGCCCAGGCAATAGGCGACGGGGAAAGGCTGGCGATCACCGGCGGCGCGACCAAGTCCGACATTGGCCGGCATGTCGAAAATGCCCGCTGCCTGGACATGCGCGGTTTTTCCGGCATCGTGGACTATGATCCCGCGGAGCTGGTCCTTACCGTCGGGGCAGGCACTCCGCTCTCCGAGGTGGAGGCGCTGGTCGCCAGCCGCGAACAGAAACTGCCCTTCGCTCCTTTCGATTACGGGCCAGTCTTTGGCCGGCCCGCAGGCGCCAGCACCATCGGGGGCGTCGTCGCCGCCGGCATTGCGGGATCGCAACGCGTGTCCCAGGGCAGCGCCCGCGACCATCTGCTTGGCTTCCGCGCAGTTTCCGGCCGGGGAGAAACATTCATCGCCGGGGCGAAGGTGGTCAAGAATGTGACCGGCTACGACCTTTCCAAGCTGGTCAGTGGCAGTTGGGGGCGTCTTGTCGCCTTGACCGAAGTGACGCTGAAAGTGTTGCCGCGGCCCCGCCTTTCCGTGACGAAAGCCATGGAAGGCCTCGCCGACGCCGATGCCATACGCCTGATGTCACGCGCGCTCGGCTCGCAGGCCGATGTCTCGGCCGCGGCGCATATTCCGGGGCAGGTCCAGGGCGGCGCGTCGCTCACCTTGTTGAAGGTCGAGGGATTCGGGCCTTCCGTGACGGCACGGTGCGCCATGCTGGACGCGCTCTTTTCCGACGTCGGGGATCTGCGGCAGCTGGAGGGCGATGTCGCGGATCATCTCTGGTCCGAACTCAGGACACTGAGGCCGCTGGCGGGCGATGCTCCCCTTTGGCGGATCAACGTGGCGCCACGCGAAGGAGCAGCCATCGTCGCGGCGATCGAGCCGCTGGGCGCGAAATGGATGCTGGACTGGGGCGGCGGCCTGATCTGGGCAGCCGTGGATGGCGATCCGGCCATCATCCGCGATGCGGCGGCGCGCGTGGGCGGCCATGCCATGCTGGTGCGCGGCTCAACGGATTTGCGCGATCGGATCGCCGCCTTCCATCCCGCCGCGCCAGCCGTCGCGGCGCTTGAAACGCGGGTGCGCCGCGCTTTCGATCCCAATGGCGTGTTCGAAACAGGGCGGTTCTAGATGCAGACCAATTTTTCCGAAGCGGCGCTGGCCGACCCGGCAATGCAGGCATCCGAAGCGGTCATCCGCAAATGCGTGCATTGCGGCTTCTGCACCGCCACCTGTCCGACCTACGTCCTGCTGGGCGACGAACTGGATAGTCCGCGCGGACGCATCTACCTGATGAAGGACATGCTGGAGAAGCAGGCGCAACCGACGCAGGAAATCGTCAAGCATATCGACCGCTGCCTCTCCTGCCTTTCCTGCATGACCACCTGCCCGTCGGGCGTGAATTACATGCACCTGGTGGATCATGCCCGCGCCTATATCCATGACCGGTACAAGCGGCCGTTTCAGGATCGGTTGTTCCGCGCGCTGCTCGCGTGGACATTGCCCCATCCTGCACGGTTCCGTCTTGCCCTGCGGCTGGCGAGGCTGGCACGGCCTGTCGCGCCCCTGTTCGACAAATGGCCGGCCCTGCGCCCGCTCGCCGCGATGCTGAAACTGGCGCCCGCCCGGATTGCCGCGAAAATTCCCGATCCGCAGCGTCTCTCTGCCACCCGGCGGGGCCGCGTTGCGCTGTTGCAGGGATGCGCGGAACCCGTGCTTCGACCCGAATTTCGCGCCGCCGCCATCCGTGTGCTGGATCGCGCCGGCTTCGACATCGCTGTTCCAGAGGGTGAGGGCTGCTGCGGCGCGCTCGTCCACCATATGGGGCGGGAAGAGGCAAGCCTGTCCGCCGCCAGGCGCAATGTCGATGCCTGGATGCGCGAAATGGACGGCGCCGGTCTCGACGCGATCCTCATCACGGCTTCGGGATGCGGCACGACGATCAAGGACTATGGCTTCATGCTGCGGAACGACCCCGCCTATGCCGAAAAGGCGCAGCGCGTGTCGGCCATTGCCAAGGATATTTCCGAATTCCTGGCCACGGTGGACATGCCGGCAGCAAACGGACATGGCCTCGTCGTCGCCTATCACGCCGCCTGTTCCCTTCAACATGGCCAGAAGGTGACGGAAGCACCCAAGCAGCTTCTAACCCGTGCGGGCTTTACCGTCCGCAGTCCGGCCGAAGCGCATCTATGCTGCGGATCGGCGGGCACCTATAATATCCTTCAGCCCGACATCGCCGGCCAACTCGGCCAGCGGAAGGCCGCCAATCTCGACCGGCTCGAGGCGGACGTCATCGCGACCGGCAACATCGGTTGCGCCATGCAGATCGGCCAACGGGCGGCGACCCCCATCGCGCACACGATAGAACTTCTCGATTGGGCAAGCGGAGGGCCGGCCCCTTCGTCCCTCAAACATCTGGAAAAAGGATATTCCCATGACCCGCATCACGCTCGACCAGGCCAATAGGATCATCGCGGCCGCCTTCGCCCATGCCGCAGAAGCCAAATACAAGCCGCTTGCCGCAGTCGTCGTCGACGCCGGGGGCCATGTCATAGCCTATCAACGGCAGGACGGAGCCTCGACAGGGCGCTTCCAGATCGCGCTCGGCAAGGTCAGCGGTGCGCTGATGCTGGGTCTTTCATCCCGCAAGATCGCGGACATGGCGGCGGAACGTCCGACCTTCATCGCCTCGCTGGGTCCGATCGCAGCGGGCGGCCTGATTCCCGCGGCCGGCGGCGTCATCGTCGTCGACGCGGATAACCAGCCGATCGGCGGCGTCGGCATTTCCGGTGATCTTTCCGACAATGATGAAAAGGCCGTCCTCGCAGGCATCATGGCCGCAGGTCTCTCGCCACAGGCCTAGGCACGGAAAGGCGATCGCGCTTCACCCCAGAGGGTCGAGCGTTCCAAGCCAGGCCACCAGGCCGATGATGGCGAGGGCGGCGATCGTCTCGACCGTCAGGGACAGCCGCAGATGCCTTGTCGCCTGCTGCGGTGTTCCGCGTTCCAGCGCTGGCGTCAACCGCCAGCGGTTGAGCGCCGCCAGAGCCAGCATCAGGCCAAACAGCGTCAGTTTCATGCCCAGCAGCAAGCCGTACCGGCTGCTCCTTAGCGCAGGCAGATCGGACAACCCCACGATCATGGCGGCGTTGACCGCGCCGCTGATCACCAGGGTGACGACCAGCAGCGTACCCATGACGGAAAAATGTGCCAGCATCCTGGCGACGCGTCGCGCTTCCGTGCGGGTGGGATTCACCGTCAGCAGGGCGTGAAGCAATACCGCCAGCGCAGCGATCCAGCCTGCCGCGGCCCAGATGTGCGCGACATCCGCCACGCGGTGGATCGTGCCCGCCAGCCCTTCGGTCGCGCCCGCATGACCCGTCCAGGCCAGCGTCGCAGCGGCAATGGCAGCCGGCAGGAGTGTCGGGCGGATCGAGCCGATGCCGGCAAGCAGGAGCGCCAGCAGCAGTGCGGCGGCCCGGACCGCCAGCACGGGGCCGATGGGCGTCATTGTCAGCAATATCCGTGCCGTCGCCCAATCCGGCGACGTGATCGGTGCGCCCGTCATCGATGCCGCGCTGGCCATCAACCAGAGCACGGACAGCGCCGCCCCGGCGATGGCGAGAATGATCAGCGTCGCGCTTCGGCCCGCCATGCCCATGACCCACCAGAAGAGCGGCAGGCCCATGAGCAGGGCAAGGTCGAGCATCAGCGCAAAGCGCGCGGCGATGAGCGCCCCCTCGGTCATGGCAGCTTATTTGACCGTGAAGCTGTAGCCGCCTTCCATCTTGTGCTGGTCGGCGCCGACGATATGCCATTTGAGATTATAGGTGCCGGCGGGCAGAGCGCGGGGCAAGGCGAGAGTCATTGTCTTGCCCTCGACGCTGGTCTTGAAGCCCTTGATCGGCATCGGCGCATGATTGGCCATGCCCGGCATCCCCGTCATGGTCAGTTCAGCGCCGCTCATCGGCGCCAGGAAGGTCTCCGAAAAGGTGAGGGTCAGCTTGTTGATCTTCGTCACGGTCGCATCGGCGGCCGGGCTGGACGAGACCAACTTGCTGTGCGCGGCGGCAACGCCGGGCAACGCCATCGCAAAGGCAGCGGCGAAGGTCAGGAATGCGCGGGTCATGGCTTTGTCTCCATCGGGGTGATGACGGCAATTACGCACCAGCCCACGTCATCCCTTACTCCGCGCGCATATTTTTTCCATGCGGGCCGATCGACATGCGGGAACGCCCGTCCCTCGTCGGCGCCCGCTTCGGCCGCCAGCTAATAATGAAAATCAGTTCGGCATAAGCTGCTGCGCGTACGCTGCAATTTGTCATCAACCGTTCGGGTCGATGGGCGCTTTGCGTCAACGCGGCGGGCACGGCCGCTTACTCTCCCCCAATCAAACGGAAAATGGACCAGGGTAGATGCTGCGTTTCGCCTGCATGGGCTTGTCATTGTCATGCGCAGCGCTGACGGCATCCCCGGCTGCGGCCCAGGATGGAGATGCCGCCGGCACATGGGCGCTGAGCGGCGGCTTCGACCTGCTCGAACTGCGCGGGGCCAAGGGAGATGACCTGTTCTTCTGGGACGGCACCTTTTCCTATGGCGATACCAGGGACCAGTTCATGCTGGTGACGAATGGCGGGGGCGCGCTGCGCGGGCAGATCGACGAGGTGCAGATGCGACTCTTTTACGGCCGCAGCTTTGGCAATACGACGATGTTGCTGGGCGTTCGCAAGGATTTCAGACCCCATCCGCGCGACACCCATGCGGCGATCGGCGCGCAGGGCACGGTCGGCACCCGCCTCAACTGGGAGGGCTATGCCTTTCTGTCCGACGACGGCGATCTGACCGGGGAAACGCAGATCATCTATCAATTGCCGCTTTCCCGCCACTTCTATCTGGAGCCACGGATCGCGATCGGCTGGTCGGCGCAGGCAATAGGCAAGGAGTCGGTAAAGCCGGGTCTTACCGAAGGGGAAGGGTCTTTGCGCTTGCGCTATCGCCTGACGCAGAAGGCGACCTTCTACACCGCGATCGTTCACGAACGCCTGCTCGGGAGCACGCGCCGCCTGGCTCGCTCCGGGGGAGAGAGCGTCGGCTCCACAATGGCGGTGATCGGTTTCGGCTTCAACCTCTGACCCGACAACTTAGGGGCGCACCCAAAACTGCGGCGCGAAAGACATGAGGTAAACGTCACTCCTGCCGATGACGGAAAAGGCTGTCGATGGGATAGACGTCGCGCATGATCGGCGAATCAAGCACCATATAGCTGAAATATTTTTCGATCCCCGCATCGCTCTCCAGCAGGGAATCAAAGATCCGTTGATAATGGACGACGCTGCGCGCGACGACCTTCAGGAAATAATCATAGCCGCCGCTGACATGATGACATTCGACAATTTCGCATATCTCCCGCGCCCGCGAGAGGAAACGGTCGAAGTCGGCAATCCGGTGATCCGCAAGCGTCACTTCCGTGAACACCGTCAGATAATCGCCGAGCTTTTCCAGCGCGACGCGCGCGCCGTAGGATTTGATGTAGCCCGCATCTTCAAGGCGCTTGAGACGGCTGAGGCAAGGACTGGCCGACAAGCCGATCGCGTCGGCCAGGCCCACATTGGTGACGCGGCCATGGTCCTGGAGATAGGATAATATCTTGAAATCAAGCCGGTCGAGCTTTTCCACTTTCATCCCCCTGGGACAGCGTGCATCGCGCCATGCTATAAGCTTTGCCGCAGCATAATCTGTCGGGAAGCATCATCGAAACACCGGATTGATATTTTCATCGCCCACCCAAAGGAGGAATTATTCCGCCGGCGCTTCTATCCTGACGAAATGCCTTGTCGGCTCACGGGCGCCGTGGACGACCGCCCGGCTCAATGGGATCAACCAGTGCAATGAAGCTCGATCGGATTGACCTTAAGATCCTGCGCAGGCTCCAGGCCGATGGTCGCATCAGCAATGTCGAATTGGCCGATGCGGTAGGCCTGTCCGCCAGTCCCTGCCTGGCAAGGGTCAAGAAGCTGGAGGCGGCCGGCATCATCTGCGGCTATGAAACACAGTTCGACTTGGCGAAACTGGGCAATTTCGTCACCGCCTATGTTCAGGTCGTCCTCAAGAATCACCGCCGGGCGGAGGCCCAGAAGTTTGAAAAGGCCGTGCTGCGCATTCGCGAAGTCGTCGAATTCCACATGGTCAACGGCAAGTTCGATTATCTCATGAAGATCGTTGCCGTCGGCTATGACGGGCCTGCCCGTATCCTGGAGCAGATGTGGCAGGCCGATCTGGGCATTCAGAGCTATTCGGTGTTCATCGTTTCGGCAACGCCCATCCGGAACCAATCGCTGCCCATCGACGACTGATCTTCTGCCGCTGCATCGAAAATCGGAAGTTACTGCTTCCGAAAATCGGGTCGACAGCGGAAATTTCCGTTTCGATCCCCTTACCCTCGGGACATTCAACGACAGCAAAGGCGCAAGGTCATGTTCAGACCCAAATTCATCAGTTTCGACTGCTACGGCACGATGATCAACTTCATCATGGGGCCGACGGCGCGCGCGCTTTTCTCCGACCGGGTCGAGCCGTCGAAGATGGACGATTTCATCGACTCGTTTCGCGCTTTTCGCCTGGATGAAGTCTTGGGCGCATGGAAGCCCTTTTTCGACGTGGTCGGAAATTCGATAGAACGCGCCTGCCGCAAGCATGGAGTGTCGTTCCACCCGCGCGATATCCAGGCGCTGTACGACGCAGTCCCCACCTGGCAGCCCCATCCGGACGTACCGGGGCCGCTGGCGAGGATTGCCGAGCATTATCCCCTCGTGATCCTGTCCAACAGCATGGTCGATCTGATCCCGCACAGCGCGCGCAACATCGGCATTCCCTTCCACTCCGTGCTGACCGCCGAGGAGGCGGGGGCCTACAAGCCGCTGATGCGCCCGTTCGAATATATGCTGGACCGGCTGGGTTGCGCGCCCGAAGACATGATGCATGTATCGTCAAGCCCGCGCTACGACCTGATGACCGCGCATGACCTGGGCTTTGGCGCGAAGATATTGGTCGATCGCGGGCATGAGCCGCCGACCGATCATTTTGGCATCACCCGCATCCGCGACTTCAACGACCTCCCCGGTCTGCTCGGGCTCTAGGGATCCCTGATGATCAGGCGCGACCGCCGCTCCAACGGATCCGTTCCGCGGACAGCATGGGCCAGGGCGGCCGCCTTGCTTGCCAGGAACAAAGTGGAGATGCTGTTCCCGTGAAAAGGCCCATGAAACTGGATGGCACCGATCTGCGGATCATGTCCGTTCTGGAAAGAAACGGGCGCATCACCAATTCGCTGCTGGCGGAAATGGTGGGACTGTCGCCAAGTCCATGCCTGACGCGGGTCGATCGACTGGAACGGGCGGGCTATATCACGGGCTATGGAGCGCGCATCAACCTGGCGGCGGTGGGAGAGCTGGTCACGGTTTTCGCCGAGATCACGCTCCACGACCGACGCATGGCCACGGTTTCACGGTTCGAGCAGAAGCTGAAAACCATCGATGAACTCTGCGAATGCGCGCGGGTCAGCGGGGATTGCGATTATATATTGAAGCTCCTGACCCGATCGGTTTCCCATTATTGCGAAACGATCATGAGGATCGTTGAGGAAAGCGGGCTGGTCGATCGCTATTTCAGCTATTTCGTCGTCCGCAGTTTCGATCCCGGCGATCGCGGATTTCTGGATCTTGTCCAGACACCCGACTGACCCAGCCCCGACCATGCTTCCGCAGGATGGACACATGGACTGCGCCGTTCCACGCTGAATAACCATAGGCTAGAATATGCTGATCGATCCTACGCTCACGACCCGACCGCCACAGCTTGGCGCGCAACATGCCGAGGCGCTGGTACGGACCCATTATGGCAGGATATTGGAAGCGCATGAACTGGGCGGGGAGCGCGACCGCAATTTCAGAATGGTCGCGCCGGACGGCAGCCAGTTCCTTCTCAAAATCTCCAATCCCGCCGAAGCGGTCGACATCGTCCATCTTCAGAACGCCGTTCTCAATCATCTGAGGGACCGGGCGCCCTCGCTGCCGGTGCCGCGCCTCGTCGCCTCGGTCGAGGGGACGTATGAAACCCCGATCCTGCTGGATGACGGCCGCCCTTCCATCCTGCGGATGCTCACCTTCCTGCCGGGTACGCCGCTTGTCCAATCGCCCCGCTCCACCAGCCAGCGCCAGGCGCTGGGCCGGTGCCTGGCCGGGCTGAACCAGGCGCTCCATGACTTCTCGCACCCGGCAGCTCACCATGACCTGCTGTGGAATGTCGCGGCGGCGCATCGGCTGAGCGGCATGATCGACAGCATCATGGACGCGCAGCGGCGCAGGCAGGTCCGGCAGTTCATGGACCATTATGAGGCGATCACCCTGCATGCCCTGCCCCCGCTGCGCGCGCAGGTCATTCACAACGACTTCAATCTGGGCAATGTGCTGGTCCAGCCCGACAGAACCGACGAGGTCGCCGCGATCATCGATTTTGGCGATGTCATCCACAGCCCGCTGGTGAGCGAGATCGCGACCGCCGCCGCCTATCAGCTTGCGGACGGAGCCGATCCGCTGCTGAGCGCTGCCGAGATGATCGGCGCCTATCATGAACTGCTGCCGCTGCGGCCGGCCGAAAAGGCGGTCCTGCTGGATCTGGTCATGGCCCGCCTGGTCATCACCGTCCTGATCACCGAATGGCGGGCGGAGCGCTACCCGGAAAACCGCGCCTATATCCTGCGCAACAATGGCCTCGCATGGGCGGGCCTGGAGCATATCGCCCGGCTTTCCCGCGAAGAGGCGAACAGCCGGTTGCTGCAATTCTGCCTGTCAGGAGACGATCAATGACATTTGTGGACACATCATCCGTCAACGCCTTCATCCCCGGCCAGGTCGAGCTGGACGCGCGCGAAGCGCGTTTGATCGAACAGCGCGACCGGCTGCTGGGCCCGGCCTATCGCCTGATGTACCAGAAACCCCTCCACTTCGTCCGGGGTGAGGGCGTGTGGCTCTATGACGCGGACGGCAGGGCCTATCTCGACACCTATAATAATGTCGTATCGCTGGGCCATTGCCATCCCGATGTCGTGGAGGCGATCACCAGGCAGGTCGCAACGCTTTGCACCAACACGCGCTACCTGCACGAGACCATATTGGAACTGGCCGACGGCCTGCTTTCGACGGTGGCAGGCGACCTGTCGCACATGATGCTGACAGGCTCCGGCAGCGAAGCGAACGACCTGGCCTATCGCATCGCGCAGGTCCGCACCGGCGGCACCGGCGTCGTCATCACGGAGACCGCCTATCACGGCATCACCGATGCCGTGTCGAAATTCTCTCCGACCCTGGGCGAAGGCGTTTCGCTGGGCGCGCATGTTCGAACGGTTCCCGCACCCGCCGCCTATCGCAGCGGGCCGAATGTCGCCGACCGCTTCACCCGCGACGTGGAAAGGGCGATCGCCGACATGAAGCGCCACGGCATCCGCCCCGCCATGCTGATCGTCGATTCCATCTTCACCAGCGACGGCATCCTGCCGGAGGAGCCAGGCTTCCTGAAGGGCGCGGTGGAGGCGATCCGCAGGGCCGGCGGCATCTTCGTCGCTGATGAGGTGCAACCAGGCTTCGGACGGACGGGCAGCCATATGTGGGGCTTCCAACGCCACGGCGTCGATCCCGACATCGTCACATTGGGCAAGCCGATGGGCAATGGACAACCGATCGCCGGACTTCTCACCCGACATGATGTGGTGGAGGAGTTTGGCAAGAAGTCCCGTTATTTCAATACATTTGCTGGCAACGCCGTGTCGTGCGCGGCCGCCGCGGCAGTGCTGATGGTCATCAGGCGCGACCGGATCATGGACAATGCGCGGGATGTCGGCGCCTATCTGCTGAGCAAGGTCGACGCGCTGCGGGCGCGTCACGATTGCCTGGGCAATGTGCGCGGGGCCGGCCTGTTCGTCGCGGCCGACATTGTCACCGACCGGGAAACCCAGGCCAGCGATCGCGACCGCACCACCAGGGTCGTGAATGCGATGCGGGACAATGGCGTGCTCATCAGCGCATGCGGCGCAGATCATAACATCCTGAAGATCCGGCCACCGTTGATCTTCAGCCGCGAGAATGTCGACCTGTTCGTCGACGTGCTCGACAAGGCGCTGGAAGCCTGATCTGATCGGCACGGTCGGCGCTTTCCCTGCATGACGACTTTGGCGGGCGGCTGGATACAAGACTCCGCCGCCCTGCTTGCATGGCACAGGCCGGGTCCCTGCGGTTCCACCGCGAGTCCCGGGGCGGCAGATTCTTCCACAGCGGCGACAAGATGTGGCATCAAGCGCCGCAACAGGCGCAAACTCAATGTCCTTCACTTGGCTGTCGCGTCATGATGATGCCGTGGAGATCGAACCCGCGGGAAGGAAGTGGACGATGGGAAGTATATCAATGGCGCCTCCAACCGCCGGCAGTGCCGCTTCAGGAAACGCGAAGGCTTCCGCGCGAGTCCGCCTGGAAAATATCGACGCGCTGCGCGGTTTCGTGATGGTACTGATGCTGCTGGACCATCTGCGCGAAACCTGGTTCGCCCATTATGCGGTAACCGATCCCATCGACGCGCGCACGATCTTGCCGGCGATCGGCTTCGCACGCTTCGCCGTCAGTTTCTGCGCGCCGATATTCGTCGCTCTTACCGGCCTGGGCGTCTATCTGTTCAGCATCAATCATACGGTTCAGGAGACGACCTCCTATCTGGTGAAGCGCGGCCTGCTGCTGATGGCGATCGAAGTCTTCTATCTGAGCGAACTCTATTGGGGCATCGTTCCGCAACCCACATTCTGGCTACAGGTCATCTGGTGCATCGGCCTGTGCATGATCATCCTCGCCGCGCTGATGCGGCTGCCCCGGCCGGCGCTGATCGCCCTGGGACTGGCGCTCGTCTGCTTCCACAACCTGCTCGATCCGATCCGCCTGACGCAGGATGATGCATTGTTCCCGCTATGGGCCATGCTGCATCAGCGGGACACCTTTGCCCTGCCGTTCGGCTTCGTCGCCAAGACGACCTATCCGATCCTGCCCTGGATCGGCGTCATTTCCCTCGGCTTCGGCATCGGCCCCTGGTTCCGCCCGGAAGTTTCGCAAGAAACCCGGCAGCGACGCCTTCTCACTCTGGGATTTGGCCTGATCGCCGGCTTCATTGCCCTCCGTCTGCTCAATGTCTATGGCGACAAGCCCTGGTCCGTCGTCGATGGCGATCCGGTCCGCACGATCATCGCCTTCATCTCGCTGACCAAATATCCGCCCTCACTGCTCTTTCTCATGCCGACGCTCGGCGGGGGGGCATTGTTGCTCGTGCTGTTCGAACGGATCAGGACGTCAGGCCTGGTCACCGCCCTGGCCGTATTCGGCGGCGCACCGATGTTCTTCTACATCCTACACCTTACCGTATTGCGCATTCTCTATCACAGCGCGCTCGGCATATGGGGACCGAACAGCGGCGCCTTCTACGCCTTCAACAACTATAATTGGGTGTTGGTCTGGTATGTCGCGATGATCGTACCGCTGTACCTGCCCACGATATGGTATGCTCGCCTGAAACGTCGCCGTCGCGATATCAGCTGGCTCAAATATTTCTGAGGCCGATGCTGTCGGGCAATCCACATGTCGCATCACCCGACCCGGTCGTGAGGAACACGGAAACTGCTGCCCCGACATATCAACATTATTCATGCAGTGATCGAGGCGCAGTCCGACAATATGGTTACCCCGGCAAACTGCTGCTGGCGGTGGAAATTGCAGATATGTGAGGAATGAGAAGACCCTTATGGTTGACGTGATTTCCACCGATCTTTCCCGCCGGATGCTGCTGGGCGGATTGGCCGCCGGCGCGACCCTGAGCGGTGCGGGCGCGGTGACAGGTCGGCCCAGGATAGGCGGGCGCATTCGCGTCGCCAGCATCGCCGCCTCGACCGCCGACACGCTGGACCCTGCCAAGGGCAATCTTTCGACCGACTTCATGCGGTTGTACCTGATCTACAGCGGCCTCACCCAATATGACGGCCAGCTGCGCGCCCTGCCGGGACTGGCCGAACGCATCGAGACGCGTGACAATATCGTCTGGCATATCCGCCTGCGAAAGGGCGTCCATTTCCATAACGGCAAGCCGCTGACCGCCGACGACGTCGTCTATTCGCTGATGCGCCATCGTGATCCCGCCACCGGATCGAAGGTGCAGGCGGTCGCCGAACAATTTGCCGGCGCGCGCAGGACCGGCCCGCTTGAACTCGAATTCCGGCTGACCGGCCCCAATCCCGACCTGCCCGTCATCCTGGCCCAGCCGCACTTCCTGATCGTCGAGAATGGCCGCCGCGATTTCAGCGTGGCGAACGGCACAGGCCCCTTCATCTGCCGCGCCTTCGCGCCCGGCATCCGGACCGTCGTCCACCGCAACCCCAATTACTGGAAACCGGGGCGCCCCTATCTGGAAGAGATAGAGGTGATCGCCATTCCCGACGAGATTTCACGCGTCAATGCGCTGTTGTCGGGCGACGTGCAGATGATCAACGCCGTCAGCCCCGGTTCGGTCAAGCGGGTGCGGGCATCCCCAAATCACAGCTTCATGGAAACGAAGTCAGGCCTGTTCACCGACCTGATCATGAGGCGGGAGCATCCGGTGACCGGCAATCGCGACTTCGTGCTGGCGATGAAATATCTGCAGGACCGCGAACTCATCAAGCGCGCGCTGTTCCGCGGCTATGCCACGATCGCCAACGACCATCCGGTCCCCCCCTTCAGCCCCTATTACAATCCCGACATCCCCCAGCGGCCGTTCGACCCGGACAGGGCCCGTTTTCATCTGAAGCGCGCAGGGCTTCTGGGCGCGCGCCTGGCTGTCTATGCCTCGCCGGCGGCGAACATGTCGGTGGACATGGCATCGATCCTTCAGGAACATGCGGCACAGGCCGGATTGAAGCTGGCGGTCAATCGGGTTCCCAGCGACGGTTACTGGGCGACGCACTGGATGAAGCACCCGATGACCTTCGGCAACACCAATCCGCGGCCGACCGTGGACCTGATGTTCAGCCTGTTTTTCCAGTCGAAGGCGCTCGCCAATGAATCCGGCTGGAACAACGCGCGTTTCGACCGCCTGCTGCTGGAGGCGCGCCGATCGACCGATGAGGCAAAGCGCAAGGAGATCTATGGCGAAATGCAGTGGTTGGTCCATGAATATGGCGGCGTCGCCATACCGGCCTTCCAAAGCCTGATGGACGGGTTCGACCGCCGCCTGAAGGGAATATTCCCGATCCCGCTGGGCGGCTTCATGGCCTATACCTTCGGTGAACATGTGTGGTGGGACGCATGAGCGCCGCCGCCGTCTCTTCCCGTTGGCGCGGGCCGCTGCGGCTGATCGCCAGGCGCATTGGACTGGCGCTGCTGACGCTGCTGCTGGTCTCGATGGTGATCTTCACGATCAGCGGCCTTCTGCCGGGCGATGCCGCGCAGGAGGTTCTGGGCCAGACCGCCACGCCCGAACAGGTCGCCGCATTGCGCCATGAAATGGGTCTCGATCAACCTGGTCCGGTCCGCTACGTCCTCTGGTTGCAGGGCATGATGGTGGGTGATCCCGGCCAATCCCTGGTCGCCAACAAGCCGGTTGCCGACATTATTTCGGAGCGCCTGCCCAACACGCTGACGCTCGCGGCGCTTTCCGCCCTGGTGTCCCTGCCTTTCGCCTTTCTCATCGGGATCGCGTCGGCCATCGCGCGCGGCCGCAAGCTGGACCGCGCGCTGAATATCCTGACCCTGTCGATGGTCGCGCTGCCGGAATTCCTGGTCGCAACCATAGCGGTGCTGATCTTCGCGGTGGAACTGCTATGGCTGCCCTCCATCGCGCTGGTGCCGCAGGATCCCAGTTTCGGCCAATTCGTGCGCGCCTATGCCATGCCCGTCATGGTGCTGGCCGTTGGCGTCGTCGCGCAGCTTGGGCGCATGATCCGCGCCGCCATCATCGCAGAGCTTGACCGCCCCTATGTCGAAATGGCGCGGCTGAAAGGCGTGTCGCAGAACCGCCTGATCGTCAGGCATGTCCTGCCCAATGCGGTCGGCCCCATCGTCAACGCCATGGCGCTCAGCCTGTCCTATCTTTTCGGAGGTGCGATCATCGTGGAAACGATCTTCAGCTATCCTGGGCTCGCGAGCCTCATGGTCAATGCCGTCACGTCGCGCGACATGCCCCTGCTTCAGGCCTGCGCGATGATATTCTGTGCCACCTATCTGCTGCTGGTCCTGATCGCCGACACGATCGCGATCCTTGCCAATCCAAGGCTGCGCCAGGGATGAAACCGCATAACCTCCTTCGCCGCGCGCGCGCGCTGCCCCCGTCGGGCAAGATCGGCCTGGCGCTTGTGACCTTCTGGATCATCGCCGCGATTGTCGGCCCGTTCGTCACACCCTATCCGCCCGGCTCCTTCGTCAGCGAGGAAGTCTTCGCCGGCGCGAGCAGCCATTTCTGGTTCGGCAGCGACTATCTGGGCCGCGACGTGTTGAGCCGCCTGCTGACAGGCGCACGGTTCACCGTCGGTCTTTCCGCAATCGCCGTCACGCTGGCGGTCGCGGCGGGAACCGGCCTTGCGCTCACTGCCGCGGTTGGACCGCGCTGGCTGGATGAACTGCTGTCGCGGGCGATGGACACGCTGATCTCCATACCCAGCAAGATTTTCGCGCTGGTTCTGGTGGCTGCTTTCGGTTCTTCGCTGGTGCTGCTGACGCTGATCGTGTCCATCACCTATGTTCCCGGCAATTTTCGCATTGCCCGATCCCTGGCAGTGGGTCTTGCCCGTCTCGATTATGTCGAGGTCGCGCGCGCCCGTGGCGAAGGACGCCTGCACATCGCGCTGGTGGAAATGCTCCCCAACATGATCCGTCCGCTGTTCGCCGATATCGGCCTGCGCTTCGTCTTCATCGTGCTGCTCCTGTCGGGATTGAGCTTCCTGGGCCTTGGCCTGCAGCCGCCGGACGCGGACCTGGGATCGCTGGTGCGCGAAAATGTGTCGGGCCTTGGCGAAGGCGCGCTTGCCATTCTGGTTCCCGCGACGGCGATCGCCAGCCTGACGGTCGGCGTCAACCTGCTCATCGACGCGGCGACGCAGGGAGGGAAAGGATGAACCGGACTGCCCCCCATGTGGAGGTGCGCAACCTCTGTGTCACCGTGCGCGGCCCGGACGGCGGGCCCTTGCGCATCGTCGACGATGTCTCCTTCGACGTCGCGCGCGGCGAGATGCTGGCGCTGATCGGCGAATCCGGGTCCGGCAAGACGACGATTGCCCTGTCGCTGATGGGCTATGGCCGCGGCGGCGCCCGCATCAGCGGGGACATCCGCGTCGGCGAAGCGCACCTCGCCGGACAGGGCGGTGCGTCGCTTGGCGCCCAGCGGGGACACCGCATTACCTATGTCGCGCAGAGCGCGGCGGCCGCGTTCAACCCTTCGCGCCGCGTCATCGACCAGGTGATCGAGCCCGCCCTGATCCATCGCACCGCATCCGCCGCCTCTGCCCGCGCCCGCGCGGTCGAACTCTTCCGCGCGCTGGCGCTGCCGGACCCGGAGACGATCGGCAACCGTTATCCGCATGAATTGTCGGGCGGCCAGCTTCAGCGCCTGATGGCGGCGATGGCGCTCATCACGAAACCGGACCTCGTCATCTTCGACGAGCCGACAACCGCGCTGGACGTGACCACCCAGGTCGAAGTGCTGCAGGCCTTTCGCAAGGTCGTACGCGATCAGGGCGCGACCGGCGTCTATGTTTCGCACGATCTTGCCGTGGTTGCACAGATGGCGGACCAGATACTGGTCCTCAATCGCGGGCGGGTGCGTGAACAGAACAGCGTCGGCCGGATCCTGGAAGAGCCGGCCGACGACTATACCAGAATGCTGATTGCGGCCGCCAACCCAGTGGTCGAGGCACGCGGCCCCGGCGTGCGCGCGAAAGCACCCCTGCTGACGATCGACGGCGTTTTCGCCGGCTATGGCGCGGTGGACAAGGCGGGCCGTCCGGCTCATCCGGTATTGAGCGACGTCAGCCTCAGCGTCGGCCGGGGTGCCGCCGTCGGGGTCATCGGCGAATCCGGATCGGGCAAGTCCACGGTCGCGCGCGTCGTCGCCGGCCTGCTCGCGCCGACCGCCGGGACCGTTTCGCTGGACGGCACTTCGCTCGCCCCCACGGTCGGCGGGCGCACGCGCGAACAGTTGCGCCGCATCCAGATCGTGTTCCAGAACGCCGACGTGGCGCTGAACCCGGCGCACAGCGTCGAAGACATTCTCGGCCGCGTCCTGCGCTTCTACCACGGCATGAACAGGGTGGACGCGCAACGCCGGGTCGCTGAATTGCTCGATCTCATCCGGCTTCCCGCCAATGTGGCCGGTCGCCGTTGCGACGAACTTTCCGGTGGCCAGAAGCAGCGCGTCAACCTTGCGCGCGCCTTGGCGGCAGAGCCCGACCTGATCCTCTGCGACGAGGTGACCTCCGCGCTCGACACCGTCGTTCGTGGTGCAATTCTCGACTTGCTGGCCGATCTGCGCCGGGATCTGGGCGTCGCCTATCTTTTCATCAGCCACGACATCGCCACGGTGAAGGCGCTGTGCGACGAAATCGTCGTGCTCTACCGGGGGACGCGGGTGGAAAGCGGCCTGTGCGAAAGCTATGCCGCCGCGCCCTACCATCCCTATACCGATCTTCTCATTTCGTCCGTTCCCGAAATGCGTACCGACTGGCTGGCGGACGAAACCGCCGTTGCGAGGGCACCCTTTGCGCATATGGGGGAACGGCCCGACCTGTGCCGCTTCCTGCCGCGCTGCCCCATGGCCATGGCGAACATCTGCGATGTCTTGCCGCCGCCGCGCCGCACGATGTCGGCCGGTAACGCGGTACTATGTCACCGGACCGAAGAGGATCTCGTGCCCTAAAGCGATTTCCAGTCAGGGAAGCCGGCAACAGAGAAAAGAGCGGTTGTGCTGGCCGATAGCCCCGCTCTGGACGGCCTTTCCCGGCTGATGGTACGCATCTCGCCGCCCGACCTGCGGCGATCATCATGCAATCGCAAGTTTCCAGATGACCGATGCAAAGAGATCGGAGAATAATATGTGGACGCGCCTCCATGGGTTGACATATTCGGCTCCGGCGACCCATGACTTTGGCACATTAAGTCGGGAAACTCAGACACCATCCGTAGCATATCCGTTGAATGGAGAAAGCTCGGACATGGCCTTACACCGCATCGCAAAAGCCGGCATCGGCATCGTCGCACTGGCCGCACTGGCCGTTCCTGCCAGCGCTCACGGCATCTGGTTTGCGCAGCGCGCCAAGCAGCTCGCGCTCATCTATGGCGTGGGCGCGGACGACCTCGATATGGTGAAGCGCCTGCCGCTGGTCAAATCCGTGACCGGCTATGACGCCGACTGGGCGCCGGTGAACACCTCCCTGCGTGCGGCAGGCCCCATTCCCGTGGTCGACAGCGACGAACCGCTCGCTGCGGTGGCCGCTGTCGTGGATTATGGCTATTGGAGCAAGACGCCCGACGGCGAGTGGCACAACAAGGGGCGCGATGAAGTGCCCAATGCGACCTTGGCCGAGCATAATTTCAAATATGCCGTCTATCTGGGCCAGGTGCCGACCAAGCCGGTGCCGTTGATCGAGGGCCATATGCTGCAGATCGTGCCGGCGGACCTCAACATCCCCCAGAAGATGGGCGAGCCGATGAAGGTGCGCGTCTATTACAAGGGCAAGCCGATCGCCGGAGCGACCGTCATGCAGGATTATATCAACGATCCCGACGAGGCCGCCCCTGCCAAGACCGCAGCCGACGGCACAGCGACGATCAAGCTGCGCAACCAGGGCATCAACGTTCTGATGGCGATCTATGTCGGCCCTACGGCCGACAAGAAGGTCGATCATGAGGAATATCGCGCCTCGCTCGCCTTCGTCCTGCCGCATCTGCCGGAATGATCGCCCGTCTGATTTTGGAGAAAGCACCATGAAATACGACCTTTTCCGCACCGGACTTGCCGTTGTCGCCTTTGCTGCCCTGCCTGCCACGGCCATCGCCCATGGCAGCATGAAACCGCAGCATGGCGGACTGGTGCAGATGACAGGGGAGACCATGTTCGAACTCGTCACCGGGCCAAAGGGCGTCGATGTCTATCTGAGCGAGGAGGATGAACCGATCCCGGCGGCCGGGTTCACCGGAAAGCTGACCCAGACGGCCGGCGGCGCCAAGACCGAGGCACCGCTCAAGGCAGCCGGCGGCAACAGGCTCACCGCACCGGGCTTCAAGCCCGCGAAAGGCGCCAAGGTCGTCGTCGCGGTGATCGACAAGAGCGGCGCAAAGACCTTCGCCACCTTCCAGACCAAGTAAGAGGCGAGCATGAACAACGCGACCCTCCCCCCGCTCGATGGTTCCACGGTGCGGCGGGTCGCGCTGCTCATCGTGGGACTGGCCCTGCTGTTCGCCTGCTCCCCGATCTGGGCGCATGGCGTCAACGAAAACGACAAGGCCTTCATCGAAGGCGCTTCGGGCGTCAACATCATCCCCTATATGTATCTGGGCGCCAAGCATATGGTCACCGGATATGATCATCTGCTGTTTCTGGCCGGGGTGATCTTCTTCCTTTATCGCCTGAAGGATGTCGGCGCCTATGTGACGCTGTTCGCCGTCGGTCACAGCACTACGCTGTTGCTGGGCGTCCTTTTCGACATCCGGGCCAATCCTTTCCTCATCGACGCGATCATCGGCCTGTCCGTCGTGTACAAGGCGATCGACAATCTGGATGGATTCCGGACCTGGTTCGGCTTTTCGCCCAATCCCAAGGCAGCGGTGCTGATCTTCGGCTTCTTTCACGGTTTCGGCCTTGCGACGAAGATCCAGGAACTGACACTTGCCCAGAACGGTCTGATCCCCAATCTCATCAGCTTCAACATCGGGGTGGAAATGGGCCAGTTCATGGCACTGACCGTCATCCTGATCCTCATGAACTTCTGGCGCAGGACCGACAGCTTTCGCCGCAGCGCCATCTTCGCCAACGCCGCGCTGATGACGGCAGGCTTCGTTCTGATCGGTTTCCAGCTTTCGGGCTATTTCATGCAAGGAGCATGACATGAACTCGCAAACCATTGCCACGCTTCCCACGCATATCTCTCCCTCCCGCTCCAGCCTGGCCAAAGCGACCGGGGGCGCGGCGACCGCCGCCATCGCGATCCTGACGCTGTTCGTCCTGCCCGCGGAATATGGCATCGATCCGACCGGCATCGGCACCGCGCTGGGCCTGACCGGCATGGTGTCCGGCGAAGCGAAGCAGATCCCCTCGCCAGCACAGGCACCCGTCGCAAAGGGCGCCCTGCCCATGCCCACCAAGGATGCAATCGCCAAAACCACTGCATGGCGACAGGACGAACAGACCATCAGCCTGGCGCCGCACAGCGGCCGGGAAGTGAAAGCCCATATGACGAAGGGTGACAGTTTCGTCTTCCAATGGAAATCATCCGGCGGCCCCGTAAAGGCGGAAATGCATGGCGAGAAGCTGGCCGCGACGGACGGTTCCTTCACCGACTATTGGAAGGAACTGGAAATGACCGGCGGACAGGGAGATTTCACCGCTCCTTTCGACGGCACCCACGGTTGGTACTTCCGCAACAAGGGGGAGACGCCGGTCACCGTTACGGTGAAGACGGTCGGTTTCTACAAGAATCTCTTCCTGCCGGAATCCGAATGACGTCCTTGCGATGGACAGGGCCTGCGGCGGCACTCACCAGTGCATCGCAGCGTGAGATGGCGCGCTTGCCCTCCTCCTTGGAAAGCCAATGTCCACCGGGGATCCTGGACCTTGCGCAATCTCTCGAAACGGCCCGGCCGATTCTGCCGTGTGGTTCTTCATCTCACAATTTTCGGCCGTGGCGGCAGATGAATTTGCGGTAATATTTTTGTAATCCAGCCTTAGTCTGTTTTCAATAAGAGGCGACAAAACGCTCCGTGACCGGCGCCGGCCAAAAGGACACGCAAGATGTCTGACGGGAGAGGGGTAAACTTATCGCCGGATCACCCCAATTCGCAGGACTTAGGACATGGCGATCAGAAAAGGGGTAATAAAATGAAGACAATTTCAGCGTTCCAAATAGCACTGGCCGCCAGCACCGCCTCCCTTGCCCTGGCATCGGGCGCGCAGGCCCAGACGGCAGGAAATGCCGGGGACGGCACGATCGTCGTCACCGCCATGAAGCGGCAATATTTCGGCGACACGCCGGTGAAGGAAATTCCGCAGGCCGTGCAGTTCCTTGACGGCAAGCTGCTGGACGATCTCAACATCACCCGCCTCGACACCGCGCTGGAACTGGCCAGCGGCATTTCGAAGCAGAATAATTTCGGCGGCCTGTGGGACAGCTTCGCCATTCGTGGCTTCGCCGGGGACGAGAATTTCCCGAGCGGCTTCCTGGTCAACGGCTTCAACGGCGGTCGCGGCTATGGCGGTCCGCGCGATGCATCCAATGTCGAGCGCGTGGAAGTGCTGAAGGGACCGAACTCCGCGCTCTTCGGTCGCGGAGAACCGGGCGGCACCGTCAATATCGTGACCAAGAAACCGGTCCTCGAAAAATCCTTCGGCAGCTTCGGCGTGGCCGGCGGCAGCTGGAACACCTATCGGGTCGAAGGCGATTTCAACCTGCCTCTGAACGACATGTTCGCGGTGCGCCTGAATGGCGCGGTCGAGGATGCCGACAGCTTCCGCGACACGGTGCACACCCGCAAATATGTGCTGACGCCGTCGCTGCTCGCGAAATTCTCGGACCACGACCTTTTCACCTATGAAATGGAATATGTGAACCAGGAAGTGCCGTTCGACCGCGGCGTGGTGGCCGTTCCGACAGTTGTCGGTGGGGTGATCACCAATTATCAGCTCGGCCTTATCCCCAATTCCCGGTTCCTGGGCGATCCCAATAATGGTCCTATCAAGGTAAAGGTTCTGGGGCATCAGGCGCAATATCAGCATGATTTCAGCGATGACTGGACACTGATGCTGGGTGCGGGGTACAAGGACACCATCTTCCGCGGTTATTCCAGCGATCCTGAACTGGTCCTGAGCCGCCAGATGATCGACAATGACGGCCAGACCCTGTCACGCCAGCGTCGCTATCGCGACTACAGCACCACCCATATGGTGTTCCGCGGCGAAATCAGCGGCAAGTTCGACACCGGGTCGATCGTGCACAATATCCGCATAGGCGCGGACTGGGATCGGTTCAAGATCGATACCTTCCAATTGCGCTATCGTCCAACCGCGGCCGATCAGTCCTATTCGATCAACATCTTCAATCCAAATTACAATATTCCTGCCCCCGCTCCAACCGGCGTGGTTCAGAACGCGACCGAGATCCAGAAGGCCTGGGGCATCTATGCTCAGGACCAGATCGAGATCACGGAACAGTTCAAGGTTCGCTTTGGCGGGCGCTATGATGATTTCTCGCAGGATATCGCCAACCGGGCGAGCATCACCCTCCCGTTCGTGAGCAAGCATTATACCAAGTTCAGCCCGATGGCCGGTCTCGTGTTCGAACCCACCAAGACCGTTTCCATCTATGCCAGCTACGGAAAGGGTTTCCGTCCCAACAGCGGAACGGGCTTCAGCGGGCAGCCCTTCGATCCGGAAATCAGCAAATCCTATGAAGTCGGCGCGAAATATGTGTCGCTGGACGGCAAGATCACCAGCACCTTGTCGCTCTTCACGATGAAGAAGGACAATGTGCTGACCACCGACCCCGTCAATGCGGGCTTCTCCCTGCCAGTGGGCGCAGCCAAGAGCAAGGGCGTGGAATTTGATGTCAATGCCAAGCTTCCGGCTGGTTTCGAACTGTTCCTGACCTATGCCTACACGGACGCCGGATGGGACGTGAATGCGCTTGATCCCAACTTCGCCGCTCCAATCCGCGTGGGCGATCCGCTGATCAACATTCCCAAGCATCAGGGCAATGCCCTATTGTTCAAGACCTTCTCGGTCGGCGAGCACAAGGCGATGCTGGGCGCGGGCGTGAACTATGTTGGTCGTCGCCTGGGCGAAACGGCGACTACTTTCTTCCTTCCCAGCTATACCATCGCCAAGATCACAGGATCGTTCAACATCACCGACCAGATCAAGATATCGGCGGACGTGAATAATCTCTTCGACAAAAAGTACTACGCCAGTTCTTATGCGGCGCTATGGATCCAGCCGGGAGCGCCCCGCTCCTTCACGGTCCGCGGTTCGTTCAACTTCTGACGTTCCGTTCATTCGGGCCTTCAAGGCCCGAACGGCCGCCGGCGACCCACCCTCCAAGCCTGTAGGGTCGCCGGCGGTATTTTATTTTGGGAGATCACCCATGACCCGGGCGCAATGGCTTCGCCTGCACAAATATACCGGCCTTGCCATGGCGACTCTGCTGGCGGTGCAGGCGATGACAGGCATGCTGCTGCTCTATCGTGGCCCGGTGGCGCGCTGGATCGATCCAGCGGGGATGGTCAGCCACGGATCGGCGCCCGGCATTTCCCCCGGCATGGCGGCAGCGCGGGCGGCGGGCGCGTTCCCCGGCTTTGCCGTCACCCGCCTCTACGCGCCCAGCGGGAAAGGCGCGACCTTTCTTGCCGAACTCACCGGCCCCCATGGGGCACAGCGCTATGCATCGGTCGATCCGGCCGGCGGGCGCATATTGCGGGCCGGATCGACCTGGGCCTTCCCGATCGAGGCCGCGCTCCAGATCCACTACCGGCTGATGACGGGCAAGGCGGGCGCTACTGTCGTACTGTTGAACGCGCTCGCCCTGCTGGCGATGGCGGTGACAGGCCTTGCCTATTGGTGGCCAAAGCGCGGCCCGCTTTCAAAGCAGCTCTCGGTCCGCTGGACGCTGGCGTTTCGACTGGTGCTGCGACAGTTGCACCGGACCGCCGGCGTGGTCATGTCGGCGCTGCTGGCGTTCATGGCGTTGACCGGGCTGCTGCTGGCGACACCCGACCTGTTCGACGCAGCCGCCCCCATATCCTTGCGGCCCACGGCGAGCGCGACGACGATCGACCGGGCACTGACGCGGGCGCACAGGGCCTTCCCGCGCAGCGCCCTGCGCGATTTCCGCCTGACCGGCGATCGCATCATCGTCAATTTCGCCGCCCCCGAACGCAATCCGCGCGCCGTGCATCGCGCGGTGCTGACGATCGCCGGGCCGAATATTGTCCGCGTAACGAGGGCCGAAGACAGCCGCGCGCTCTGGATGACGGTGTTGCCCCTGCATGCCGGCGACAGTTTCGGCGCGATCGGCCCGGTGGTGCTGATGGTCGCGGCGCTGACGCTGCTTGCCCTTTCCCTAACCGGACCGCTGATGTGGTGGCAGGCGCAGGCCGCGCGCCGCCGGTCCTCCTCCAGAAAGCAGACTGCATGACCCTCCTCTACACCTCCGAAACAGAGCGCGGACGCGTATGGCGCGACATCTTCGCGGCGGAGGCGCCCGATGTCGGCTTCATGACGCTGGACGAGATGCGCGATCCGGCGGCCGTCCGCTATCTCGCCGCCTGGGATCCCTCCCGCGAACTGCTCGAACGGTTGACCGGCCTGGAAGTGCTGTTTTCGATCGGAGCGGGCGTCGACCAGTTCGACATGAGCAAGTTGCCGCCGCATGTCCGGCTGATCCGCATGATCGAACCGGGGCTGATCGAGGGCATGGTCGAATATGTCTGCGGCAGCGTGCTGATGCTGCACCGCCACTTCATCGATTACGGCATTGCGCAGCGCGAGCATCGCTGGGACGCGATCAAGCTGGTTCCCGCCGCCGCCCGCCGGATCGGCGTGATGGGACTGGGCCAGATGGGGCAGGCCGTCCTGCAGGCGCTGCGCCCGTTCGGCTTTCCGCTTTCGGGATGGAGCCGGTCGCGCCATGCGATCGAGGGCGTCACCTGCCACGCCGGACCGGAGGAGATGGACGCCTTCCTTGCGGGTTGCGACATATTGATCTGCCTGTTGCCGCTGACGGCTGAAACCAGGGGCATATTGTGCCGGGAAACCCTTTCCGGATTGCCGCGTGGCGCCGCGCTGATCAATGCTGGCCGGGGCGGGCACCTGGTGGAGCAGGATCTGCCGCCGCTGCTGGACGAAGGCCATATTTCCGGCGCCGTGCTGGATGTGACCGAAACGGAACCCCTGCCCCGGTCCCACCCCTTCTGGGACCATCCGCGCATCATCCTGACCCCGCATATCGCCAGCTCAACCCGCGCGGACAGCGGCGCGCGCGCCCTGATCGCCAATATCAGGCGGCTTCAGGCGGGCCTGCCGCCCGATGGCGAAGTCGATCGGAATCAGGGATATTGAAGGCACGGCAAACTATGCCGAAAGGCCCCGACAAAAAGCCCGAACAACCGTCCTGCCCGGACCAATCGGAAACATGTTGCGGGCAGGACGTGGCGTAATGATCCTGTTGAACAGCGACCCAATCAGGGGGAATTGATCCATGACTGATTTCCGACCGAAATATATCAGCTTCGACTGTTACGGAACCTTGACCCGTTTCCGCATGACTGAAATGGCCACCGAATTCATGGCCGATCGCATCGCCGCCGAAAATCTTCCGGCCTTCTGCCAGGATTGGGCCACCTACCGCTTCGATCAGGTGCTTGGCGCGTGGGAACCCTATCAGGAGGTCCTTCGCAACTCGCTGCGCCGCGTCTGCAAGCAGTGGGGCGTGGATTATCGCGAGGCGGATGCCGATGCCGTCTACCACCGCGTACCCACCTGGGGTCCGCATGCCGACGTGCCCGGCGGCCTGTCGAAGATCGGCGACAAGATTCCGCTGGTCATCCTGTCCAACGCGATGAACGACCAGATCCACCACAATGTCGCCCTGCTGGGCGCGCCATTCCATGCGGTCTATACCGCGCAGATGGCGCAGGCCTACAAGCCCCGCCGGCAGGCGTTCGAATATATGTTCGACCAGCTGGGCGCGAAGCCGGAAGAAATGATGCATGTTTCCTCCAGCTTCCGCTACGACCAGAATACCGCCACCGACCTGCATTTCGGTTGCCGGGTGTTCGTGGGTCGCGGGCATGAACCGTCCAACGCCTTCTATCGCGACGTGGAAATCCCGCACATCGGTTGCCTGCCAGCGGTCGTCGGCCTCTGACATTGTCGAGGAAGGCCGCCCTGCCTGCCTTCCCTCTCCCTGGGGCAAGCAGGGCGGCATTTGCCGGGGCGGGCAGGAAAATCTCCGCGATTTTCTTCCAAAAATTGAGCGAAGGCAGCAGCTAATGCTTGTTGGCGCAGCCTAGTTTCCCGGCCATCGATTCAGGATCAAGGGCGGTCTTCGCCGCCGAAGGAGCAAGGTGCATGGTGGCAGGCATAGAAACGAGGGTGGATCTGCGGCGCATGGTCGCCGGGGATCTGGCCGCTGCCCGCGACCTGTCCCGCGAACAGAAATGGCCGCACAGGATCGAGGACTGGGAAATGCTCTTCCAGCTCGGTTTCGGCTATGTCGCGGAATGCGATGGCAAGGTGGTCGGCACGGCCATGGCCTGGCTCTATGGCACGGATGCGGCCACCCTGGGCATGGTCATCGTCTCGCCCAGCGTGCGGGGCGAGGGAACGGGCCGCCGCCTGATGGATGCGGTGCTGGACGAACTGGGCGACCGCACCGTTTTGCTGAACGCGCCCGCTGAAGGCGTGCCACTCTGCCGCGCGCTCGGCTTCGAAGAGGTCGGCCCCGTCTTCCAGCATCAGGGCGCCGCCTTCGCCGTGCCCATGGCCGAACTGATCCCCGACGAACGGGTCCGGCCGCTGGGCAGCAAGGATATGGACATGTTGCGCGCCCTCGCCCGCGAAGCGACCGGAATGAACCGTGACGCGCTGCTCGATGCGCTGGTTCCCGGTGCACAGGGGGTGGTCCTGACGCGCGGCAACCAGCCTGTCGGATTCGCGCTGTTCCGTCGGTTCGGGCGCGGCTATGTGGTCGGGCCGACCGTCGCCCCCGACACCAGCGGCGCCAAGGCGCTGATCTCCCATTGGCTGGGCTTCAACAGCGGCATGTTCTGCCGCCTGGACGTGCCAGAGGAAAGCGGCCTTTCCGACTGGCTGGAGGAGCTTGGCCTCCCCCGCGTCGGCAGCGTGTTGCGCATGCGGCGCGGCAGGCCTGTCAAAGCCGGCTCGTCCGTCAGGACTTTCACTCTAACAACACAGGCACTCGGATGACTCTCTCCCTGAACGACCCCTCGCTGCTCGTGGAACGCGCCTCTATCGGCGGCGAATGGGTCGGTGCGGCATCCGGCGCGACACTGGACGTCGACAACCCGGCAACCGGCGCCGTGCTGGGCACCATTCCCGACTGCGGCGAGGATGAAACGCGGGCTGCCGTCGACGCGGCGCAAGCGGCCTGGGGGCCGTGGCGGTCCAGGACAGCGGGCGAGCGGGCGGCATTGCTGGAGCGCTGGTATGCGCTGGTGATGGACAATGTCGTCGATCTCGGACGGATCATGACGGCCGAGCAGGGCAAGCCGACCGCCGAGGCGGAAGGCGAAATCCGCTACGCCGCCAGCTTCATCAAATGGTTTGCCGAGGAGGGCCGCCGCATCGACGGCAGCATGATCCCCGCCCCTGAAGCCAATCGCCGCATCCTGGTGATGAAGGAGCCGGTCGGCGTGTCGGCGGCGATCACGCCCTGGAACTTCCCCTCCGCGATGATCACGCGCAAATGCGCGCCCGCGCTTGCCGCAGGATGCCCGGTCGTCGTCAAACCGTCCGAACTGACCCCCTTCAGCGCGCTCGCCCTGGTGAAGCTGGCCGAGCGGGCGGGCTTTCCCAAGGGCGTCTTCAATATCGTGACCGGGCAGGCCGCGCCGATCGGGAACGTGCTGACCGGCAGCGACACGGTGCGCAAGCTTTCCTTCACCGGATCGACGCGGGTCGGGGCGCTGCTGATGCGCCAGAGCGCCGACACCATCAAGCGGCTGAGCCTGGAGCTGGGCGGCAATGCGCCGCTGATCGTGTTCGACGACGCCGATATCGACCTTGCCGTCGCCGCCACCATGGCCAGCAAATTCCGCAATGCGGGCCAGACCTGCGTCTGCGCCAACCGCATCCTGGTCCAGGACGGCGTCTATGATCTCTTTGCCGGGAGACTGGCAAAGGCGGTATCCGCGCTGAAGGTCGCGCCCGGCGATCAGGACGGCGCGACAATCGGCCCGCTCATCAACCGGGCGGCCGTCGACAAGGTGGAGGCGCATGTCGAGGATGCACTGGCCCGCGGCGCCACCCTCTATGCCCGCGCGCCTGAGGGCGCACGCGGCGATCGCTTCGCGACGCCCGTCATTCTTACCGGCGCGACGCGCGACATGCGGCTGGCCGATGAGGAAACCTTCGGTCCCGTCGCACCGCTGTTCCGCTTCACCCATGAGGAGGAGGGGATTGCCCTCGCCAACGACACCAGCTTTGGCCTCGCAAGCTATTTCTACACCGAAAACCTCCACCGCGCCTTCCGCGTAGGCGAGCGGCTGGAGGCGGGCATGGTCGTGCTCAACACCGGCGGCATTGCAATGGAGATGGCGCCTTTTGGCGGCATCAAGCAGTCCGGGCTGGGCCGCGAGGGCGCCCATGCCGGGATCGAGGAATATCTGGAGACCAAGACGTTCCACATCGGGGGTCTGAAGCTCTAATCATCCTCTCGTCATGTTCCCGCGCCGTGGGAACATCCTTTGCTGACGACCCATCGAACGCCTGCCCATTTCGCCGAAAGGAACGACCGCCATGACCCGCACCTACTCCATCTCCGTCATACCCGGCGATGGCATCGGCAAGGAGGTGATGGTGGAGGGCATTCGCGTGCTGGAGCGCGCGGCCAGCCTCTACGGCTTTTCGATCGAGCAGAAGTGGCAGGATTTCGCCTGCTGCGATTATTACGCCCGGCACGGCCAGATGATGCCCGATGACTGGAAGGCGCAGATCGGCAATCCCGACGCGATATTCTTCGGTGCTGTCGGCTGGCCGGACACGGTGCCCGATCATATCTCGCTCTGGGGCTCGCTGCTCCAGTTCCGGCGTGAATATGACCAATATGTCAATCTGCGTCCGGTCCGGCTGATGCCCGGCGTTCCCTGCCCGCTCGCCGGACGCAAGCCCGGCGACATCGACTTCTGGGTCGTGCGCGAGAATACGGAGGGCGAATATAGTTCGGTCGGCGGCAAGATGTTCGCCGGCACGGATCGCGAGGTGGTGATCCAGGAAACGGTGATGACGCGCCACGGCACCGACCGCGTGCTGCGCTATGCCTTCGAACTCGCCGCAACGCGGCCGCGCGGGCATGTCACCTCGGCCACCAAGTCCAACGGCATCGCCATCACCATGCCCTGGTGGGACGAGCGGGTGGAGGAGATGGCCAGAAATTATCCCGCCATCACCCATGACAAATATCATATCGACATCCTGACGGCGCAGTTCGTGCTGAACCCCGATCGGTTCGATGTCGTCGTGGCGTCCAATCTGTTCGGCGACATTCTGTCCGATCTGGGCCCCGCCTGCACCGGCACGATCGGCGTCGCGCCATCGGCCAACATCAATCCGGATCGCACGGCCCCCTCCCTGTTCGAGCCGGTCCATGGCTCCGCCCCCGATATCGCGGGCAAGGGGATCGCCAACCCCGTCGGCCAGATCTGGTCGGCGGCAATGATGCTGGACCATCTGGGCGAAAGCGAAGCCGCCGCCGCGATCATGCGCGCGGTTGAAACGGTTCTGGCCGAACCGGCGCTCCGCACCGCCGACCTCCAGGGCAAGGCCAATACCGAACAATGCGGCCGGGCGATCGCGGACGCGTTGAGCTGATCTGCATCAGCGGCCGCGGCATAAAGTGCCGCGGCAGTCGGCGATTAGGCACGCCGCCGGCCGCCGCCCGCCTCAGATCGGACTTTCGCCCTGCGATATCGGGCTAGTTTTACCTTCAGTACCACCAGGGCGAGCCTTCCGATGACGCTGCAAACCAACCGCTCTCTGATCGATATCGACCGCGACCACCTGATCCACCCCGTCACGTCCTTCCGCGGTCATGAGGCGCATGGCGCGCTGCTGCTCGAAAGCGGCAAGGGCATGTGGCTGAAGGACATGGAGGGCCGGGAACTGCTCGACGCCTTTGCCGGCTTGTGGTGCGTCAATGTCGGCTATGGCCAGGAGAGCGTCGTCGAGGCGGCGGCCGAACAGATGCGCCGCCTTCCCTACGCCACCGGCTATTTCCACTTCGGCAGCGAGCCGGCGGTGCGGCTGGCGCAAAGGCTGGTCGAACTCAGCCCAGAGGGCCTCGACCATGTCTATTTCACGCTGGGCGGGTCCGATGCGGTCGACAGTGCGATCCGCTACATCACCCATTATTACAATGCCATCGGCAAGCCGGACAAGAAACAGTGCATCGCGCTGGAACGGGGCTATCACGGTTCCAGCAGCACCGGCGCGGGGCTGACCGCGCTCGCCAATTTCCATCGCGGCTTCGACCTGCCGCTGCGCTGGCAGCACCATATCCCCTCGCCCTATCCCTATCGCAGCGACCTGGAGGACGACGCAGCCATCATCGCCCGCTCGGTCCAGCAGCTGAAGGACAAGGTTGCGCAACTTGGCGCGGACAACGTCGCCGCCTTCTTCTGCGAGCCGATCCAGGGATCGGGCGGCGTGATCGTGCCGCCGGTCGGCTGGCTGAAGGCCATGCGGCAGGCTTGCGACGATCTCGACATATTGATGGTGGCGGATGAGGTCATCACCGCCTTCGGTCGCACCGGCCCCATGTTCGCGTGCGAGGCGGAGGATGTGACGCCCGACCTGATGACCGTGGCGAAGGGGCTGACCTCCGGCTATGTGCCCATGGGCGCCGTGCTCATGTCGGACGCCGTCTATCAGGGCATAGCCAATGGCGCTGCGGCTGAAGTCGTGATCGGCCATGGCGCGACCTATTCCGGCCATCCGGTAAGCGCCGCGGTCGGGCTGGAGGTGCTGCGCCTCTATACCGAGGGCGGGATCCTTGCCAACGGACGCAGGGTCGCTGCGCGTTTCGATGCGGGGCTGGCGGGGCTGGCCGACCATCCGATGGTGGGCGACACGCGCGGGCGCGGCCTGCTCGGCGCGATCGAACTGGTGGCGGACAGGCAGAGCAAGACCCGCTTCGACCCGACGCTTGGCCTGCCCGACCGGCTGTTCGCGAAGGGTTATGAAAATGGCGTCATTTTCCGCGCCTTCGGGGACAATATCATCGGCCTGGCCCCCGCGCTCTGCGCGTCGGACGGCGAGATGGACGAGATTTTCGGACGTATCCGCAAGACGCTGGACGATCTGCTCGAAGAGGCGGATATTCGGGCCGTGTTACGATAGCACATAAGGGGGACGAGAATGTTGGTTGGACCCAAGCTGGACAGGATCGACCTCAAGATCCTTGCCCAGCTTCAGCAATTCGGCCGCATCACTAACGTCGAGCTGGCTGACGCGGTCGGCCTCTCCCCCAGTCCCTGCCTGACGCGCGTGAAGCGCCTGGAAAAGGCGGGCTATATCACCGGCTATGGCGCCGAGATAAACCTGCACAAGCTGGGCGAATATCTGACCGTCTTTACCGAAGTCACGCTGACGGAGCATCGTTCCGGCGACTTTTCCCGCTTCGAAGCGCGCATCCGGAAGCTGGACGAGATCGTCGAATGCCATCTGGTGAGCGGCGGTTATGACTATCTGCTGAAATTCGTGACGCGTGGCGTCGCCCATTACCAGTCGATCATCGAAGGAATGCTGGAAAGCGACTACGGCATCGAGAAATATTTCAGCTATGTCGTGATCAAATCCCCTTTCATCAAACATCATTATCCCATCCAGCATCTCTTCGGCGAGCAGCGATAGAATATGGCCATGACGGACATTGCCGACCTGATCGAACCGCTGGTGGCGTTCCGCCGCGACATTCACGCCCATCCCGAACTGGGCTTCCGCGAACATCGAACCGCCGGACGAATTGCCGAACAACTCCGCGCGCTGGGGCTGGAGGTGCATGAGGGGATCGGCCGGACCGGCGTGGTGGGCGTGCTGCGCAACGGCACGTCTTCGCGCAGCATCGGCCTTCGCGCCGACATGGACGCGCTGCCGATCGAGGAGCAGACCAACCTGCCCTACGCCAGCAGGACGCCCGGCACTTTTCACGGATGCGGTCATGACGGGCACGTCGCCATGCTGTTGGGCGCAGCGCAGCATCTGAGCAGAACCCGCCATTTCGACGGCACCATCCATTTCATCTTCCAGCCCGCGGAAGAAGGCCATGGCGGCGCCGGCGAAATGGTGCGGGAGGGGCTGTTCGACCGCTTCCCCTGCGACCGGGTGTTCGCCCTGCATAACTGGCCCGACCTTCCCGCGGGTACGATCGCGACGCGTCCCGGACCCATTATGGGCGCGGCCGACAAGTTCGAGATCCGGCTGGAGGGTCGCGGCGGCCATGCGGCGATACCGCACAGCACGCCGGACGCCATACTGGGCGCCGCCGCGCTGGTGCAGCAATTGAACAGCATCATATCGCGTCGAATCCCGCCGACCGCCTCGGCAGTTCTGTCGATCACGCAGATCCACGGAGGCCACACCCATAATGTGATCCCCGACGCCGTCACCGTCACCGGTACGGTGCGGACATTCGATCTTCAGGTCCAGGACCGGATCGAAAACTCGATACGGCAGATCGCCGCAGGCGTCGCGCAGGCGGGGGAGCTCACCGTCTCGGTCGATTACACAAGATATTATCCCGCGACGATCAACGATGCCGAGTCCGCACAGGAGGCATTCGCCGCCGCCGCGTCGGTGGGCACTGCGATCCTTGCGCCGGACCCGGCCTTCACTTCGGAAGATTTCGCCTTCATGCTACAGGCCTGCAAGGGGGCCTATATCTGGCTGGGGCAGGCTAGGGCGGAGGGATCTGCCCCGCTGCACAACCCGCATTATGACTTCAACGACGATGTACTGGAACTGGGCGTTCGGCTCCATGTGGCGCTGGCCGAGCGTCATCTGGCGCCCTGACCCTTTGCCTGGCGGGCCGTTGGCTGTGACCCGGCGTCGATCCGTTGCGTTTTTTCTCGCGTCCGGAGGAGACATTGATCGCCCCCTCCTGCCCGTTCCACCTGCAGCGCCTCAGAATTCCGAGACGTCGATCTTCTCGCCCGGCGTGAAACGCGCCAGCCGGTAGGGGTGCGGATCGACAATTGGGTCATGGCCCGTGGCGATATCGGCGACCAGATGCGCCGCGCCGGGTCCGATACCAAAGCCGTGGCCGCTGAAGCCCGCCGCAAGGATAAGGCCAGGAACGGCCGGTATCTCGCCAATCACCGGAACGCCATCGGGCGTGCTGTCGACAAAGCCTGCCCACGCCCCCACCATGGGCGCCCGCGCCACTTCCGGGATCAGCCGAGAAACGCGCTCGACAGTGAGCCGGATAGTCTTGGGATCGGGAACGGGATCGAGAATGCGGCGCGCCTCCATCGGCGTCGGCCGGTCGAGCACCCAGCGCGAAAGCGTTTCGTGCCCTGCGCGAAAGCCCTGCAGCCCGCCGGGCGACACCTTCTTCCAGCGCTGCCTGAACATCGGGATGAACTGCTTCTGGAACCGCAGGAACTGCATGGTCGGATCGACCTTGGCCCGCCCGCTATAGGCCAGGCTATGGGCCCCGTCGCCGCGCCGCGTGATCGACATGGAATCGCCATAGAACGCGTCCGGCAGACTCATGTGGCCGGTGCCCACCGCAAGGATCGACTGGCGCACGGTGGCCTGCGGAAAACGCACATCAAGCTGCCGCATGAACGACGATGCCCATGCTCCGCCCGCATGAATCACAAGGTTCGTGGCGATGGTGCCACGTTCGGTCACGACGCCGCTCACCGCGCCGCCGGTCGTCTCGATCCCGCGGGCCGCGCAGGCCTGGTGCACCGTGCCGCCCAGGGCCATTACCGCGCGCGCCACCGCGGGAACGGCCAGGCCCGGATCGGCGATGCCGTCCATCTGCGAGTGCACGCCGCCCTTCCAGACCTGCTTCGTGAACTGGCCCCTTTCAGTCGCTTCCTGGCTGTTGAGCATTCGCGTCTTTACGCCGATCGAGCGGGCATATTCGCCCCAGCGCGCCCAGGTCTCTATCTCGGACTCGTCGTTGCTGACATAGAACAGCCCGCAGCGGCGGAACCCGGTCTCCTCGCCGCTCTCAATGCCGAATTGTTCCCAAAGGTCGAGCGCCTTGGTCGCAAGCGGCAGTTCGCGCTCATCGCGGTTCTGCTGCCGGCACCAGCCCCAATTGCGGCTCGATTGCTCCCCGCCCACGACGCCCTTCTCGACCAGCGCGACCTTCAGGCCGCGCTGCGCCAGATAATAGGCCGCGAAGGTGCCGATGATGCCACCGCCGATGATGACGGCATCGGCCTCCGCAGGCAGGGTTGGCGAGGATTGGATGAAACGCATCGGCGCGGGCATGATGAAGTCTCCAGTAAGCCGAAAGGTCAGGCGAAGCCGAGGATGGACTTGACCTCAAGATATTCCTCGAAGCCGAAGGCGCCATATTCGCGTCCATTGCCGGATCGCTTGTAGCCCCCGAACGGCGCGTGCGGGTCCCAGGCGGGATGGTTGAGGTGCACCTGGCCGGTGCGGATGCGCCGGGCGATGCTGCGCGCCTGTTCCATGTCCTTGCCCTGAACATGGCCGCCAAGGCCGAACATGCTGTCATTGGCCATGTCCACCGCCTCATCGACATCATCATAGGGCATGATGACGAGTACCGGTCCAAATATCTCTTCCTGGGCTATGCGCATGGCGCAGGTCACGTCGGAAAAGATCGTGGGGCGGACGAAAAAGCCCTGCTCCAGCCCCTCCGGCTGACCGGCGCCGCCGCAGACCAGCCGCGCGCCATCGTCCAGGCCCGCGGCGATCATCGTCTGCACGCGATGGAACTGCGCCCGGTTCGCGATCGGACCCATCACGGTCGCCTCCTCCCCCGGAGGGCCGACGACGATGGATTCCGCCGTGGCGCGCGCGATCGCCTCCACCTCGGCCAGGCGGTCGCGGGGAACGATCATGCGCGTGGGCGCGCTGCATGACTGGCCGACATTGCGGAAGGCGGCCATCACGCCGAGCGGAACCACCCGTTCGAAATCCGCGTCGGGCAGCAGGATATTGGGCGATTTCCCGCCCAGTTCCTGCGTCACCCGCTTGACCGTGGGCGCGGCGGCCTGCGCCACCAAAACGCCCGCCCGGTTGGACCCGGTGATCGAGATCATGTCCACATCCGGGTGAGCGGCCATGGCGGCACCGACCTCCGATCCCGTCCCGTTGACCAGGTTGAACACGCCGGCGGGCGCACCCGCGTCATGCACGATCTGGGCGAACATCATCGCGCTCAGGGGCGACAGTTCGCTGGGCTTCAACACCAATGTGCATCCCGCCGCCAGTGCCGGCGCGACCTTTGCCGTAATCTGGTAGAGCGGCCAGTTCCAGGGCGTGATGAGCGCGCAGACGCCGATCGGCTCGCGCACGATGGCGGTGCTGCCGCGCATCGTCAGAAAGTCATAGTCGCGCAGCACGTCGATCGCCGCCTGGACGTGCGCGGCCGCCAGCGAGACATGCGCCGCCCGCGCATGACCGATCGCCGCGCCCATTTCCAGCGTCAATATCCGCGCCAGCGGCTCGGCGCGTTCGAGGATCAATGCATGGATCCGCTCCAGCAGCGCGATGCGCGCCTCCATCGGGGAATCGGCAAAGGCCGGAAAAGCGCGGCGCGCGGCGGCAACGGCGCGATCGAGGTCAACCGACGTCCCTGCCGCCACTTCGGCGATGCTTTCGCCGCTCGACGGATCGATCACCGGCAGCGTCTGCGCGCCAGGGAGCTCGACCCAAGCACCGTCAATATAGGCGCAACCCATATTGTCCACGACGGACCCCATGATTTCGGCCAGGTTCGTCGTCATTCCACCATGTCCTTGAAGCGATAATAGGCGCCCACGAACGGCAGGAACCACGGCTTGCCGAAATGGCCGGGGATGGCGGGCCAGTCGAAATCGCGCCAGGGGTTCAGATCGGCGCGGCCGTCAAGCACCTCCGCCATGATCGCGCCCATATAGGTCGCCATGTGCGTGCCGTGGCCGCTATAGCCCATGGAATAGAACAACCCGTCACGCTCGCCCGCGCGGGGCAGCCGGTCGCGGGTCATGTCGACCATGCCGCCCCAGCAATAGTCGATCCGCGCATCCGCCAGTTCCGGAAAGACCTCCACCATCGAACGACGCAGGATGATCCCGCTCTTCGCGTCGGCTCTGGGATCGCTGCGTCCTGAAAACCGCGCGCGGCCACCGAAGATGAGCCGGTTGTCCGGCGAAGTGCGGAAATAATTGACGAAATGACGCGTGTCGGTGGTGTTGCGGCGACGGGGGGTCAGCCGGTCGAGCTGTTCGGTCGACAGGGGCTCGGTGGCGATCAGATAGGCGCCCACCGGCACGATCCGCCGCCGGAACCAGCCCAGCGGGCCGGTCGCCGATGTACCCGTGGCCAGCAGCACCTGGCTGGCGCGCACGCTTCCGTGCGGCGTCGTCAGCTCATGCGCCTGGCCGGCGGTCCGCCTGATGCGGACCAGCGGATTATGTTCATGGATGATCGCGCCATGCCGCGTCGCCGCCTCCGCCAGTCCCTGGCCGAACATGCCCATGTGCATGTTCGCGCTCTTTTCGTAGAGCATGCCCCCGAAATAACGGTCGGACCCGATTTCCGCGCGCATCTCCGAACGCGGCACCATACGGGTCTGTGGGTCCACCTCGCGGGCCAGCAATTCCTGCGACCGGGCGATCTTGTCATAATGTTCCGGCTTGGCGGCCAGCTTCAGCTTGCCCACGCGGCCGAAATGGCAGTCTATCCCTTCCCGGGCAACGATCGTCTCGACCAGGTCCACCCCGGCGTCGAAGGCGCGATAGAGCATGTTCGCGCGTTCCGTGCCAAGGCGCGCGCACATGCCGGCATAATCCTGCGCGAACCCGTTGTTGCACATGCCCCCGTTGCGGCCGGAGGCCGCGCCGGCGACGCGATCCGCCTCCAGCACGACGACCTTCGCCCCCTTCCTGGCCAGCGCAAGCGCGGCGGAGAGGCCGGTGAAGCCCCCGCCCACCACCGCGACGTCGGCGGTACCCTGGGGCCCGCCCTGCGCACCCGATGCGAAGGGGGTTGCCGTATCGAGCCAGTAGGAAGTCATCTTCATGCGCGTCTATCCATTGCAAGGAACAGCGATCACAGTCTTTACCAGCCCCGCATGCGCGGCCAGGTCATGGCGATGTCGCGGCCGCCATTCGCCACCACCTTGTAGCAATCGTGCTGCGCGCCGGTGGCGCAGGCATGGTTGGGCAGCACCCGGACGCGCGTGCCGATGGCGAGATCGGGAAGCGGCGCGTCGCTGCCCGGCCGTACCTTGATGATGCCATGTTCCTGGCTCGCATCCTCGATGATGAGGTCGTTGAAGGGCCTGCCGTCAATATCGCAGACCAGGCCATAGCCCTGGTCGACGGGATGCTTCTGCGTGCCGCGGTCCCGCGACATAGCCATCCAGCCTGCGTCGGTCAGGATCCACCCCTTCTCCCGGCGATGGCCGATCACGGTCGCCACCACGGAAAGCGCGATATCGTCGATCCCGCATACCCCGATGCCATGCATGACGAGATCGAAGAACATGAACACTCCGGCGCGCACTTCCGTCACGCCCTCCAGATTCCGGGCGAAATGGGCCGTCGGCGTCGATCCGACACTGACGACGGGCACCGGGTGCCCGGCTTCGCGCAAAAGCTGTGCCGCCGCCACCGCCGCCGCCCTCTCGCCCTCGGCCGCTTCCGGCAGGCCGACGCCGCCGCGCGCGCCATAGGATTCGCCCGCATGGGTCAGCACGCCGCGCAGATCGACACCCCCCGCCCGCAGTGCATCGGCGATGACGAGCAGCATGGAATCGTCGGGCAGCAGGCCGCCCCTGTGCCCGTCACAGTCGATTTCGATGAGGACAGCCGGCATGGCCTTGCCGTCCCGAGCCGCATCGACCAGCTCCTGCGCCTGTTCGATGGAATCGATCAGGACGGACAGGTCGACGCCCCGTGCCACCAGGTCGCGCGCGCGCTGTATCTTGTCGGGGCCAAGGCCGACGGCATAGGTGATGTCGGTAAAGCCGCCTTCGGCGAAATATTCCGCCTCCGCCAGGGTCGAGACGGTAATCGGTCCGCGCCCGTCCGGGAACAGTCGCCGGGCCACATCGATCGACTTGGCACTCTTCACATGCGGACGGAAAGCGACGCCCAGCGAGGCAAGGCGCGCGCGCAGCCGCGCGACATTCCTGTCGACCTTCGACACGTCCAGGACAAGGGCCGGAGTCTCGATCGTCTCCAGGCTTTCGGCGATCGGGGCATCGCCAATGGGGAAGGAATTCTGGGTCATGATATCCACCTTGCTGAGGTCATGGCGCGGATCAGCCGAGCGATTGATTGGAAAGGGCGTAGAGGCGCGCTTCCGGTCCGCCCTGGGGCGGCTCGCCAAGCGACATGGACAGGACCTGATGTACCCGCGGCAGGCCGATGCTTTCCAGCCAGGGGGAGAGGCCGCAGCTTTCCGTGACATCGATCCGGACGAAGTCGCCGACATGCCTTGCGGCAAGCGCGGCGATCAGCGCGCGCGCATCCGTCGCGTCGCGGGCAACGACCGGTCCGATCACATGGCCGCGACCCCAGCGGCGCACGCAGCCATAGCCCGCCACGCGACCGTTCCGCACAACCAGCCGCATGTCGGCGATAGCGGCAAGCCCGTCCAGCAATGCCGCGCGGTCCATGCCGGAAGCTTCCCTGTCGAGCGCTATCAGCGCAGCCCGATCCTCCGGACCGGCGGCGCGAAGCAGCTCCGACGGTCCGATCTCGGGCGCCTGCGCCAATATCGCCTGATGCTGGTACACCGCATCATAGGGCGTGAAGCCCAGCCGGCGGTACAGCGCCTCGCCCTCCAGCGTCGAATTCAAAATAACCGTGCGCCCTTTCGCATCAGCCAGCAGCGCATCCATCAATTTCGCGCCGATCCCCTGCCGCTGCGCCTTGTCCGCGACGATGATCATCCCGGCGGAACCATGGTCGGCGCCATAGGGCCACCACAGCGCGGTGCCGACAAGTTCGCCATCAGCCTCGACCGCAAAGCCCCGGCCCAACTGGAGGGCGAAGGCCCAATCCTCGATGCGATAGGGCCAATCGAGAGCCTGCGACAGGGCATGCGCCTGGGCAAGGTGACGAGCCTCCAGCGGAATCGCGTCGCCCGCCGTCGGCCGGGCTGAGGAAGAGGCAGATATCGTCATCTGGAACGTTCACCCATTTTCATTTCCGCGCACGATCCGCGACGAGGATCATCCGCACCCCTGGTCGATTATGCTGCACGTCTGCGGCATGCTGGCAACCGTCATTAAGCCCGTTACTGCTGGCAAAATCTCCTGAATGTCTCGATAAGGCGAAGCTGTCCTGCGGTGCGATGCATTTGGCTCGACAGATGATGCCGTGACAGGGATGCCATCCGGAAAAGGGCGCGTGCTGCCTGACGGAGCGGTTCGCGCCCTGCCACTTTTCGTTCCGCCTCAGGCGACCGGACGCTGGATCGAATAGAGCTTCCTGACATATTCCTCGCTCAGCCAGGCGCAGCCATCGCCCCGGACGAACATGAACACATCACCCTTCTGGAAAGTCACGCTGCCCTTGTCGTCGGTGAAGGTCACCTTCCCGTCGAGCAGCAGCATCAGTTCGACCTGCCGATAGGGAATGAGACGACGATGATAGGGCGTCGAATCCCAGATGCCGCAGGCAAACTCCCTGTTGGCGGAAATATAGTCCGAGTGGGAGCGGCAGGTCGGAACCGGGCCAAGCAAATTTTCCGACGCCGGCGGGTTCGAGGGCGACAGTACCGCATTCTTGTCGATCAGCACCGGTTCCGAAACATTGCCGGCAGCCTGGGTCGGCGCGGCGTAGATGATGGCCAGAAGATCGTCCGATGCGCGCCAACGGAAGCTGCTGCCGACCGGCAGCACCGCGCCATTGTCCGCCTCGACCACCAGCCTGCCGGCCCCGCTCTCGATTTCGAGGCGCCCCTGAAGGACGAGGACGCATTCGTCGGTCAAAAGCCTGTCGACCTGCCCTTCGCCGCGCAGCGCGAAAGCGGCAACTTCCACCGCCGCATCGGAAAAGGCGGGTTCCGAACGGCCCTGAAACCAGTCGCCGGAAGGTGTCGCGCCAGCCGCATAGGCGCGCATGTCGATGACGGCGTCAACCTGCCGGTCGATAACGATGCTCATAATCCGAAAGCTCCTGAAAGGTCGTGAGGATTGGTCATGCCATTTCCCTTCAGGACTGCCGCCTATCTGGCCCGGACATCGCGCCGCAGGGCGATGCCGCGCCTTGAAAACCATCCAGTCGGCCGCAGGGAATTCATGAATGCGATGTGCCTGCCGGGCATTCTATGGATATGACTTTGTCAAAGACGCCATAATTGCCCCCGGCATTGGCATAGGCTGATCCTGCGCCTGTCGGAATCGGCATCATCTGCCGCGACGAAAGCGGTTCAGCCGCCGTCTGAAAGTTCAGCGGGGATCGCGGACCTGTTGCGCGCCGCTATCAGATGTTGGGCAATCGTCAAATCCTGCAATGCAATTCCCGAACTGTCGAAAAGCGTGATCTGTTCGGCAGAGGTGCGGCCCTGCGCCTGTCCGCTCAGGACGTCGCCGATGGGGGTGATCAGGCGATGATCGCCCTCAAAATGCTGAAGGTCACCCATTACCACAGCCTGCGGCACCAGGTCGCAGAACAGCGAAGCCCGCTCGAACAGGGCCGGCGGAAGCTCCTGCTTGCCAGCCGCATCCGACCCCATGCTGGCGACATGGGTGCCGGGCCTGATCCAGTCCGCGTCGAACAGGGGCGCGCGCGAAGGCGTCGCGGTCACGACGATATCGGCCCGCCGGCAAGCGGTTTCCGCATCGGCGCGCTCTGCGTCCAATCCTGCCTTCGCCAGCAGGTCGACGAAGGCATCCCCCTTCGCCTCGTCCCGCGCCACCACCAGGACCTGCTTGATCGGGCGGATGCGCGCGAGGGCAACGCACTCGTAAAAGGCCTGATTGCCGGCCCCGAAAACGGACAGGATCGACGAATCTTCCCGGGCGAGCGCGTCCGCGGCAACGGCATCCCCAGCAGCCGTGCGATAGGCGTTCACCTTCCCGGCCTCGATCACCCATTCGATCCGGCCGACATCCTGATCGAACATCAATATCAGCGAATTGTGCCGGGGAAGTCCCTGTTCGGCATTACCTGGCCAGAACGAACCCACTTTCAGGCCTGCAAAGGTCGACGTCGACGCAGACTTGATCGACATCCGGTTCGTGGGCGCAGAGCCATGAGCCAACACCGCAGGAAAGATGACGGCGTCGCGTCCGACCGCGATGAATGCCTCACGCGCAGCCTGATACGCCATTTCGTGCGAGATGAGCGACGCTGACATTTCCTCGGATATGAATTTCATCTTGATCGTCCTGACGATGGTGGAATCCTGCCGGCACAGAACCGTTGCGCCGCACAAAATGTATATACAGATTTTCCTGGGCCCGCCAAGCAGTTGTTGACGCACCCTCGCAAGCGCAAAAGCGGTTCCCACTCTGCCCCGCGATGCTCTAGGACCATGCGATGGACAGGACAGAGCTTTCATCGGGAATGCGCGGTCAGATCATCGCCCATGTCACCAGCCGGATCATGAGCGGCGAGTGGCAGGCCGGGGATCGCATTCCGTCCGAGCAGGCCCTGACCGACCTGTTCAGGGTCAGCCGCATGACGGTTCATCACGCGTTGCGCGACCTGGCGGCGCGCGGATTCCTCATTCGAAGGGCAGGGTCCGGCACCTTCGTCGCCGGACCGAGCGAATATGTAACGGAATATCGCCACCATGACATCATCAAGGAGATCACGCGCCGTGGCGGGCGCCACAAGGCCCAGGTGCTGCGTCGCGAATTGCGGGAGTCGTCGCCTGAGGAAGCTGCGGCGTTCAACATGTCTCCGCGGGAGATGCTGTTCCATGCCATTGTCCTTCATCATGAAGACGATCGGCCGATAGAGCTGGAAGACCGGCTGATCGCGCCGCGATTCCTTCCGGACGCGATGGAGATGGACCTGACGAGCCAGACGATGTTTTCCCGCCTCATGCTCGTCAAACCCAATCGCCAGGGAACGGAGGTCCTGCGCGCCGTCACAGGATCCCAGCGCGAAATGGCGTTGCTGGACATCGACGCCGGCACGCCGCTGCTTGAAGTCGTGCGCCGGACCTGGTCGCCCGAAGGGGTCGTGACCGTCGCGCGCATGTTGCGGGCAGGAAGCCATTCCGCACTCACGGGCTCCATCCGCAATCTCGATCCCAGGGACAATCAGCACCGCTGAAGCTGCAGGATCGCAACCAGTTGCGGTTTCCGCGCGAATCGCGTAGATACTGAACCATATGGTTCAGTGTTTAACACCTCCCCTCGATCTCTCCTTTGCGGCGCTGGCCGATGCGACCCGCCGGGGAATCGTGGAGCGGCTTGGCCGGGGCGACGCGTCCATCACCAGCCTTGCCGACCAGTTCCAGATGACGCTGACGGGCATGAAGAAGCATGTCCAGGTGCTGGAACGGGCGGGACTCGTCGTCACGCGGAAGATCGGACGGGTCCGCAAATGCGCGCTTGGAAAATGCGACCTCAGCGCGGAGGCCGAATGGATCGAGTCCTGTCGCAAGCTCTTCGAGGCCCGCTTCGACGCCCTGGACGCCATCATCGACGAAATGAAGCAGGAGAGAAGGGATGAATGAGCAAAACCGCACGACCGTCGAACGCAAGGGGACTCGCGAACTTCTCGTGACGCGGCTGTTCGACGCGCCGCCCAGCATGGTCTACCAGGCGTGGAGCCAGCCCGAATTGTTCCAGCGCTGGTGGATGCCCAGATCCGCATCGGGCATTTCGCTCCTCTCATGCGACATGGACGTCCGCACGGGTGGCAAATATCGCCTGGAATTCGGCACCGGCGGTTCGGACAGCATGGCCTTCTACGGCAAATATCTCGAAGTAGTGCCGAACGAACGCATCGTCTGGACCAATGATGAAGGCGAAGAGGGTGCGATCACGACCGTGACTTTCGAGGATCAGGGCGGAAAGACATTATTGCGCTTCCACGAAATCTATCCATCCGCCGCGGCGCTGGAAGAAGCGCTGCAAGGTTCGGCAGCGACATTGCCGGAACAATTGGCGCAGCTCGACCAATTGCTGGCCGGCATCGGCGATTGAGGCCACTTGGCGAACGCCTTCGGGAGCAGGCCTGCTCCCGGAAAGCGGGCGGCTCCCGGTCCGGACGGTCGCCCGCCTTCAGTTCTGCCGATCTGATGCGGCGGGTGGCTCAGCCCTTTCCAGAAAGCGCTGAGCCAGGCCGCGATAGAGTTTTTCCTTGCACACAAGCTGCGCTGCGAAGTCCGCCACCTGCATTGTGACAGCCCACCTCCAGCTAGAGCGATTTTCCAAGCGATAGGAACCGATCACTGGTCGAACACCCGCCGGCGATCAGCCAGGCGTCAGCTTCGCGGGCCCTTCGTGGCGAACCAGATGACATGCCTTGGCCCCTTCCCGTTGCTGCGGGCGCGCACGGCGACCTCCTCCACGGCCAGGCCGGCGCGGGAAAGGCGGCGGGCGAAGCTTGCGTCGGGAGCAGCGGACCAGATCGCCAATATGCCGCCCGGCTTCAGCGCGGCGATGGCGGCCGCGATGCCCTGCGCCGAATAGAGGCGGTCGTTCGCCTGACGCACAAGCCCATCCGGCCCGTTATCGACGTCGAGCAATATGGCGTCGTACACGCCGCGCGCCGCGCCGATCACATCGGCCACATCCGCCTGGACCAGACGCACGCGCGGATCGTCCAGGCACCCTGCGGCCAGTTCCACCATCGGCCCGCGCGCCCATTGGATGATCTCCGGCACCAGTTCCGCCACTGTCACGCTTCCCGTGTCGTCCAGGGCCGCCAGCGCCGCCCGCAACGTGAACCCCATGCCATAACCGCCGATCAGCAGATGCGGACGCGCCCGGCCGCGCAGCCGCTCGCAACTGAGATTGGCCAGCGCCTCCTCCGATCCGCTCATCCGGCTGCTCATCAGCTCGTTGCGGTCGAGCACGATCATGAAATCCCCGCCCCGCCGATAGAGGGTCAGTTCCTCGCCACCGGGAACCTGCGCCGATCCTATGAATTCGCGTGCCTGCATATCATCTGCTCCCGGCGTTTCGTCGCCAGCGGGGGCTTTACGGCAATGCGGCGCGGCGTCAAAGGAGCGAGATGCGATATTTCCTCGATACAGAATTCAACGGCTTTGGCGGCGCCCTGATCAGCCTGGCGCTCGTCCCCGAAATCGGAGACCAGGATTTCTACGTCTCGCTTCCCCTGCCGGCCGAAATCCATCCCTGGGTGGAAAAGAATGTGATTCCCTATCTGCGCTTCGTGCCCCCGGGCGTCGACCATCAGTTGAACCGGGTGGAGGCGGCCCAGCATCTGGAGGCCTATCTGGCTCATGACCGCGATCCCGTGATCATCGCTGACTGGCCCGATGACCTGGCCCATTTCTGCGCCCTTCTCGTAACCGGTCCCGCCGAGATGATCAGGCTGGACGGGCTGCGCCTCGAACTCATCAACGGCGCGGGGTTCAGCGCCGCATCCAACAGCCGGATGCCGCACAATGCCCTCCATGATGCGCATGCGCTCAAGGACTTCTATCTCAACTGGGCCATCTGAACGGCGCCGGGGCGCCGCTCGAGGGCGCCTTTTGACAGCAGCCGCCGGACGGCGCATGGGCGGGGCATGCACCTCGCCCATTTCGACATCGACCTGTTCCTGCGCGACTATTGGCAGAAACGTCCGCTGCTGATCCGCAACCCGTGGAGCGTGTGGCGCAATCCGCTCGATCCCGACGATCTGGCCGGGCTTTCCTGCGAGGAGGGCATCGATTCGCGCCTCATCACCCGGCGGACGGATCGGCTCGCCATGGAAAGCGGCCCGTTGCCGGAGGATCGTTTTACGGAACTCGACGGCGCCTGGACGCTGCTGGTGCAGGCGGTCGATCATCATGTGCCCGATGTCGCGGCGATGATCCAACCCTTTCGCTTCATACCCGATTGGCGCATCGACGATGTGATGGTCAGCTACGCGACCGACGGAGGCGGCGTCGGGCCGCATTTCGACCAATATGACGTGTTCCTGGTGCAGGGCCTGGGAAGAAGGCGCTGGCGCGTCGGCCCGCGATGCGATTCCTCGACACCGCTGCTGCCGCATGACGACCTGCGCCTGATCCCCGATTTCGAGGCGACGGACGACTATATCCTCGAACCGGGCGACATTCTCTATGTTCCGCCCTGCTTCGCCCATGACGGCGTGGCGATCGGCGGGAACTGCATGACCTATTCCATCGGCTTTCGCGCGCCATCCCGCGCCGAGCTGGTCGAAAACTGGTGCCGGCATCAGGCCGACGACATGGCGGACGAGGATCGCTACGCCGATCCCGACCTCCGCCGCCAGCCCAATGCCGGCGAGATCGCCGCGTCAGCCCTCGACCGGATGCATGCCATGGTGCTGGAGGCTCTCTCCGACCGCAGCGCCTTCGCCCGCTGGTTCGGCCTATATAACAGCCTGCCCAAGTCGGCCGACATGGACTGGCGGCCGGACGAACCGACCGACGAACAGACGGTGCGCGCCCTCCTGGCCCAAGGCGTTCCGCTCAGCCGCAATCCCGCCAGCCGTTTTTCCTTCATCCGGCAAGGCGAACCGGACCTGCTGCTGTTCGTGGACGGCCATGACTTCGACTGCGACGGGGACACGGCGCGGCTGGCCGAGGGGCTGTGCAGAGAACCGACCATGGTCGTGGACGCCAGGCTGGCTGCCTCCCCGCCCGTGATCATGCTGGTCGCGGCGTTGATCGACCTGGGCAGCCTGGCGTTCGACGCGGACTGATCCGTCATGGCACTCATCCTGTTCAACAAGCCCTATGGCGTGCTCTGCCAGTTCACCGATGAAAGGACGGGACCACCCCGTCCCACGCTCGCCGCCTATATCGACCGTCCCGGCCTTTATCCTGCAGGGCGGCTCGACCTCGACAGCGAGGGATTGTTGCTGCTGACCGACGACGGCCGCCTTCAGGCGCGGATAGCCGATCCGCGCTTCAAGATGCCCAAGACCTATCTGGTACAGGTGGAGGGCGATCCGGACGAGGCCGCGCTGGCGGCGCTGCGGCGTGGCGTGCGCCTGAAGGATGGCCTGACCCTCCCCGCTGAGGTCGAACGCATCGACGCGCCCTCCCTCTGGCCCCGCGATCCGCCCGTCCGGTTCCGAAAGAGCGTTCCCGACTGCTGGATAAGGCTGACGATCCGCGAAGGACGCAATCGGCAGGTCAGGCGAATGACGGCGGCTGTCGGCTATCCCACCTTGCGGCTGGTCCGCTGGAATATTGGCGACTGGGCGCTGGACGGCATCGCGCAGGGCCAATGGCGCGAGGCGTGAACGCGGAAGGGGCGGCTTGATCTGGATGACGTCTTTTGCAGTTGCCCCAGGCAGGCGGTGTCCGCATAGCGAAGCCATGGACGAGAAGTTGACGAATCTCATCACGACTATTGTCGGCCGGGTACCCCAATGGATACGGCACGACCTGCTGTCCAAGGATGCAGCCGTCAAGCAGCGGGCGGAAGAAACGCTGGCCGCGATGATCGCCAATGCCCTTGCCGCAGGAACCGACGAATCCGCGGCGAGTTAGCAGGAGAGTTCGTCTCAACAAGGCTCCGGCAATGACCTCCGGCTCTTTCTTCGCCTCCCTCATGCCCGCCGCCCTCATGCCCGTGGCCATGATCTGCGTGGCCTTGCTCGCCACCGCGCCCGCCAGCGCGCAGGGAGCGGCCCGGGGCATGGAGGTGCAATGTGCAGCCGGACGGCGCTTTACCCTCCATGTCGATGATGCCCGGGCAACGATCATCTGGACGGAGGGACGACTCACGCTGGAACGCGGGACCTTGTCGCTGGGCAGATATTATCGCGGCCCGACGGCCGCGCTCATCATAGACGGTGACTATGTGTCGTTCGTGCCGAAGGGCGACCGGAACTGGCGCGACTGTCATTTCATGCCCAGGATGGGTGCCGTCGAAAACCAGTGATCAAACCCATTTCCGCACAGAAAATTCGACGATCGCGGAACGGGATCGACTTTCCGAGAATTGATTGACTGGGCGCAAGCACGAATATTGCTGACCATTACTGGAAATGCGGCGTTTACAATCCGCGTTGATTTCCGCAAATAGCGCTGACATCCTCACGAAACGGGTCCGCTCACATGGCTGAAGAAGACAAGAACGATATCACTGCCCTCACCGTCCAATTGCTTAGCGCCTATGTCTCCAGAAACAGCGTTTCGAGCGAAAGCCTCGCCGATCTGATCAGGACCACCCGGACGGCGCTGACGGAAGACGCGGCCGCGGCCATTGCCGAACCCGCTGCCCAGAGCTTCACGCCTGCGGTTTCCGTGCGCAAGAGCCTCGCCTCGCCTGACCATATCCTCAGCCTCATCGACGGCAGACCCTACAAGACCTTGAAGCGCCATCTGGCCGCTCATGGCCTGACCCCGGAACAATATCGTGAGCGCTACAGGCTGCCGAGCAGCTATCCGCTGGTCGCCCAAAGCTATTCGCAGACCCGGCGCGCCGTCGCGGAAAAGACAGGCCTCGGCCGGAAGCCAGCCGTTGCCGGAAGCACCGCCTCTCCACAGGCACCGGTCGCTGCCGCAAGCCCGGCCCCTTCTCCCGGCACAAAGGCGGCGGCGCCCAAAGCCCCGGCAAAGGCCGTGACCCCGAAAGCTGCGACCCCGAAAAAGGACAAGGCCGACGCGCCCGCCCCGGTCATTTCGAACCGTGGCAGTCGCGCCGCCCCTGCGTCCGCCAGCAAGCAGTCGCGCAAGCGCCTGTCGATCGCCGCGCCGAAAAGCGACAAGGAGAACGGCAAGACTGCTACGTCCCCCAAGGCGTCCAGCCAGGAAAAGAGCGTTGCTAAGAAGGCCGCCCCTGCCAAGCCCAAATCATTGAAGGCAGCGCTGGAAGCGGCGAACTCGCATCTGGGAAACGATGGAAAGGCCGCTGAGACAACAGCCGCCAAGTCCTGATCATGGGCGGGAAGCAAGATGCGAAGTTCTTGCTTCCCGCCGCCTACGACTTCACCATATGGCTGACACCAGCGTTCCCGCAACCACAGGCCCGGTATTCAATGCCTGTCGCGATGACGACGCAAGACCCGTTACTTCGGCCCCGTCACGTCCGCCCCATCACTTCCGAACGAAACGCCAGCGATCGGGCGTGCTTTCCTCTGGATCGAAGCGATAGCCGTCGCTGTCGAAACCCTGCATCGCATCGACGTCGCCGATATGATGCTCGCACATCCAGCGCGCCATCATGCCCCGAGCCCGCTTCGCATTGAAACTGACGAAACGAGGCCCCTCGGGACCGGGCTCACGAAAATCGACATCGATGACCCGGATGCCCGCCAGCTTTCCTTCCACCGCCGCGAAATATTCCTGGCTGGCCAGGTTCAGCACCACGCCTGATCCTTCCTCCGCCACCTGCATGCGCAGCAGGTCGGCGATGCGGCCACCCCACCAGTCGGTCAGCTTCCTGTGGCGCGGCGCCCAGCGCGTTCCCATTTCCAGCCGATAGGGCCTGATGGCATCCAGCGGCCGCAGCAGGCCATAAAGGCCCGACAGCATCAGGACATGGTCCTGCGCAAAGGCGATGCCCGCTTCGTCCAGCGTCTGCGCTTCAAAGCCCGCATAGACGTCGCCGGCGAAAGCGAACAGGGCCTGCCGCTCGGGCTGCTCAGGGAAATCGCGAAATCGCTCCGCATTGAGCTTTGCCAGACGCGGCGAAATATGCATCAATTCCGACAGTCGCTTTTGCGACAGCCTCGCGGCCGATCTGGCAAGACTATGGGCCTCCTCGACGAAATGCGCCCTCGTGGCGGGCAGAGGTGGCAATGCGCTTTCGAAATCAAGCGTCTTGGCGGGGGATAGCAGCACGATCATGACGCCTCCCTAGCGATCACCCGACCATGCGTCAAAATGCCTGGGGGCTCTCCACCCTGACGCAAGGCCGATACGTCCCGCGGAACGATCAGTCGTCCGAAGAGTAAGGGCCAGTATAGCGCTGGCCGCGCACGAGCGGATGAGAGCTGCTGTACAGAAACGAAACACCAGGACAGCCCAGCGTCTCAGCTTGATACACATCAAGTTTGAAATTTTTGTCGCATTGCGCTGTCATTCTATTAAGAAAGATATAGTAAATTAGATATAAGTAACGATCAACTTTTGTTTTACGCATTTTGGGGGGCCAATGCGCCGCGACGCTCGCAAACTGCTGGAGAAGCTGAACCGCAAGGACTTCGCCTATCGCGACTTTGAGGACAGATTCTCCGAAACCGAATTATGGCCTATCTTCGCCGCCGTGCTGGGCGACAGCAAGATTGTCGGCGATGAAGCGGCGCCCCTGCCTGTCTGGCAGGCCCGGCAGGACGAAAAGCCGGCCCCTGTACGGCTGGCACCGCAATCTTCGCCCGAACCCGGTCAGATCTTTGCCCAATATGGCAAGTCCCAACACCGGCCCGCGCCGAAAAGCGATGTCGACCTCCGGGAATTCTTCAACCGCTTCTCGGAGTTGGATTGATGACCGTCATCCTGGTTCAATCGCCCAAGGGTGGCACCGGCACCACCTTCCTGACGGCCCAGCTTGCCCTGCACCTTGCAGGCAAGGGCTATGAGGTGAATGCGCTGGACTGCACCTTCCAGGATTCGCTGAAGATGCATTTCGGCTTCATGCCGGCGCAGGCCGTGCCGGAATGGGGCGCAGGCGGCGGCGAACCGCTCGTCGCGTTCGGCGTCAGCGTCCTGCAGGGCCATGGCCAGAGCCGTTCCGCTACATTTGCGACGCGCGTGGAGGGTGAACTGGACCGGATCTTCGATTCCGGCCATGTGTGGATCCTGGACGTCGCGTCGGAGGACCGGCATCTGCTGGAACTGCTGACGCCACGCTGCGCACTGCACATCTGCCCGCTGCTGCCCACCGCCGCTTCGCTCGCCACGCTCAACCGGCTCAGCGCGACGGCTCCGGCAATGAAGCTCGACCGCACTGTCTTCGTCCTGAACCAGCTCGACGACAGGCAGAAGCTGTCGCGTCACAGCCACAGCTTCGTCCGCGACCTGTTCGGGGACCAGTTGCTCGCCACCATCCGCCGCGACGAGGCCGTCAATGAAGCGCTCGCGCGGTTTGAACTCATCAGCAAATATGCACCGACCAGCGCCGCGCTGCAGGACCTGCGCCTGTTCGCGGACGCGGTAGAAGAGCGCATCGGACTGACACCTGCCACGGGAGAGGCGAACATCGAGGTTACAGGAGACGCCTGATGTCCCTCCCTTCCCATTTCGCGCCGCAGGCCCTGTTCAGGCTTGCGGTGGGGCTCTTCGTGGCCGCCGTCATCATCGCCGTCGTCACGGTCCCGCTCGATTTGGAGTCGCAGTGGATCTTCGCGCTGACGACCATGGCGGGCGTGATCCTGTTCAACCGTTCGCCCGGGAAGCGGTCGACCATCGCCATCGGCATATTGTCGCTGCTGGTGTCGACCCGCTATCTGTTCTGGCGCACGACCCACACGCTGGACTTCGACAGCCTGCCCGCGGCCCTGCTGGGCACGGGCCTCTATCTGGCGGAACTCTATGCCTGGGTCATCCTGGTCCTGGGCCTTTTGCAGACAAGCTGGCCGCTCGACCGCCCGGTTGTGGAGATCGAGGGCGAACCTGATCAATGGCCGGTCATCGACGTCTATGTCCCGACATATAATGAGAGCCTGGCGATCGTCCAGAACACGGTCTTCGCCGCGATGGACATGGACTATCCGCGCGACCGGTTCCACGTCTATATCCTCGACGACGGCCGGCGCCCCGAATTCCGGGCCTTTGCGCGCCAGGCGGGCTGCGGTTATCTGACCCGGGCGGACAATCTGCATGCCAAGGCAGGCAATCTCAACGCCGCGATGAAGAAGACGGACGGCGAACTAATCGCGATCTTTGACTGCGACCACGTTCCCACCCGCGCCTTCCTGCAGATGACGGTCGGCTGGTTCCAGAAGGATGCGCGGCTCGCGCTGATGCAGACGCCGCACCATTTCTATTCGCCCGATCCGGTGCAGCGGAATCTGGGCAATGTGAAGGAACTGCCTGGCGAAGGCGATCTGTTCTACGGCGCGGTGCAAAAGGGCAACGACCTGTGGAACGCCACCTTCTTCTGCGGGTCATGCGCGGTCATCCGCCGATCCGCGCTGGAGCAGACCAACGGCTTTGCCGGCGAGACGGTGACGGAGGACGCCCATACCGCGCTCAAGCTGCAGCGCATGGGCTGGAACACCGCCTATATCGGCGTCCGCCTGTCGGCCGGCCTCGCGACCGAGCGGCTGGTGCTGCATGTCGGCCAGCGCATCCGCTGGGCGCGCGGCATGACGCAGATCATGCGGATCGACAATCCGCTGTTCGGACCGGGCCTCAACTGGCATCAGCGGTTTTGCTACCTGAACGCGATGCTGCATTTTCAGTTTCCGCTGCCGCGCATCGTGTTCCTGACCTCCCCGCTCGCCTATCTGATCGGCGGACAGAACATCATCCATGCCTCGGCCGCACTGATCTTCGCCTATGCGCTGCCGCATCTGTTCATCTCCACCATGTCCAGCGAACGTATCCAGGGCGGCGACCGCCGGCCCTTCTGGGGGGAAATCTACGAAACGCTGCTCGCCTTCCACCTGGTGAAGCCGACGCTGTTCACGCTGCTGAACCCGCGCAAGGGCAAGTTCAACGTGACCGACAAGGGCGGCCTGCTGGACCAGACCTATTTCGACGGCACAACCGTGCGGCCGCATGTCATCACCGCCCTGCTGCTGATGTTCGGCGTGGTCTTCGGCTTCATCAAGCTGAATTTCCCGCTCCTGTTCGACGCGCAGTGGGACACGGTGCTGCTCAACACCGCTTGGGCCAGCTTCAGCCTGCTGATCCTGATCGCGGCCATTTCCGTCGCGCGCGAACAGCGTCAGGTGCGCGAGAATATCCGCATCACCGCGCAAATGCCGGTCACGCTCTATTTCGACGACGGCTATGTCGTCGACGGCACGACCGTCGACATTTCGCTGGGCGGTCTGGCGGCGAATCTGCCGGACGGTTTCGCGCTGCAGGGGCGCCATGTCACGGACATCTCGCTGCCGATGGGTGACGAGACGCTGACCATTCCGGTCGACACCGTTCGCATGGACAATGGCCGGGCAAAGCTGCGCTTCCAGCCGCTCGACATGGTGCACGCCCGTCATCTGGTGCGCGCCGTCATGGGCCGCGCCGATGCGTGGCAATCGGACAAGCCGCTGGCGCCGGTCGCCGGCTTCAAATCCATCAAGGATATCTTCAGCGTGGGCATCGACACGATCATCGACATTTGGCGCCTGCCGCGTCGCCGCAAGAAGGCGATGCGCGCCATGGCCGCCGCCGCGGCCGCCGGCGCGCTCGCCACCACATCCGCCAACGCGGTTCCAGCCGCGCCGGCCAGTGCGCCCGCCGCGGCCGCTCCCATCGCTTCATCCAGCGGCAGGCAGCAACGATTGCTGCTCAAGGACCTGCAGGTCAAAAACCCCATTCGCCTTGCCGGAACACGCGGCGAATATGGCATTCCCTTCGGCCTGCGCAGCAACCAGGTCGTGACCGGTGCCTCGCTGACCCTGGCCTTCAACTTCTCCCCCTCGCTGCTCGGCGACCTCAGCCAGATCGTCGTCCTGCTGAACGGAGAGGTGGTCAATGCCCTGCCGCTCCGGCCTTCGGACGGCACGGCGCAGACGGTGACGGTGCCGATCAATCCGGCGCTGTTCCTGCCGGGCGACAATTCGCTCAATCTGCGCTTTATCGGACATTATACCCGCGACTGCGAAGACCCCTTCCACAGTTCGCTCTGGGCCAATGTCAGCAACACGCGGTCGGTGCTGAACATCACCACCCAGTCGCTGCCGCTGAAGCCCGATCTTGCGCGCCTGCCCGCGCCCTTTTTCGACCGTAACGACAATGTGGCGCTGAAACTGCCCTTCGTCTTCGCGGGCAAGCCGACCAATGGCGAGTTGGAGGCCGCAGCCAGCACCGCGTCCTGGTTCGGCGGCATGGCCAGCTATCGCGGCTATTCCTTCAAGCCTAGCTTTGGCCAGATCCCCGCCGGCAATGCCGTGCTGTTCGTGACGCCGGGCCGCCGCATCCCCGGGATCAACCTTCCCGCCGGCCCCGCCGCGACCATCATCACCAACCCGGTGGACAGCGAGGGCCAGTTGCTGGTCGTCAGCGGCAGCGACGAAAAGCAGCTGAAGCAGGCTGCGGCAGCGCTCGCCATCGGGCGCGGCATGCTCGGCGGGGCGAGTGCGTCGCTGGACGGCGTGCGCCTGCCTTCCTTCCCCCGCTATTCCGCGCCGCGCTGGCTGCGGACCGACCGGCCCGTGCGCCTGGGCGAGATCGTGCCGCGCTACGCCCTGCAGGGCATCGGCCTGCCACCCGGCCCGCTCAGCGCCGGTTTCCATGTGGCGCCCGACCTGTTCTTCTGGCCGCGCCAGGGGGCCAAGCTCGACCTGCGCTACCGCTATCCCTCCGCTCCCTGGCTCGACAAGTCCCGCTCGCGCCTCGACCTGTCGATGAACGGCCAATATCTGACCACCTTGCCGCTGACCGGCGAACATTGGTGGGACAAATGGTTCGGCGGCGGGCGACCCACGGCATACACGTCGCGCGCCGACGTCATCCTGCCTCGCTATGACCTGTTCGGCCAGAACTCGCTTGTGTTCGACTACAACCTGCTGGTCCAGTCCAAGCAGCGCTGCGAGGGCATGCTGCCCGACAATGTGCGCGTGAGCATATTGCCGGAAAGCTCGATCGACCTCAGTCACGCCTATCATGCGCTGCACATGCCCAACCTTGCGAGCTTCGCGGGCGGGGGCTATCCCTTTACCGTGCGGCCGGACATGGCAGAGACGGTCGTCTTGCTGCCCGGCGATCCCACGCCCGGCGTGGTGGAGGCCTTCCTGAACGTCATGGGTCGCTTTGGTGACGCCACCGGAACCCCGGCGATCCGGATCAGCGTCACCCGTTCGATCGATGCCGCCCGCATGGCGGGCAAGGACCTTTTGGTGATCGGTCCGGTCCAGATCGCCCAGTCGGAATCGCTCTTCGCCGGCGCGCCCGTCTTCTACCAGGATGGTCGGCTGCGCGTCACCGAACGCACGCCGGTGGAGCGGGTCTTCGACCTCTTCTCCCCTTATGAGCGCAGCGACAGCGCCACCGTCGACGGCTTCTTCTCCGGGACCGACAGCTTCAGCGGCATCGTCGGCTTCCGGTCGCCCTTCGACGCCGATCGCAGCGTCGTCGCGCTGCTGGCCAGCGATCCCGAAGCGCTGCCCGCTCTGGTCAACGGCCTTAACGACACCAAGATCAACGCCCAGGTCCAGGGCGACCTTTCCGTGGTGGACGGCGAAAGCATGGCCAGCTTTGCGGTGGGCAACGGCTATTGGGTCGGATCGCTGCCGGTCTGGATGAAGATCGCCTTTTGGATGAGCCAGCGGCCCTTCCTGATCGCCCTGGGCGGCCTGCTGGTCGCCTTCCTCATCTCCGCCCCGGTCTATCTGCTGTTCAAACGGCAGGAAGCCAAGCGCCTCGAAGCGGTGAAATGATCATGAAGAAGACGATCTCGATCCTCGGCCTGCCTCTGCTCGCCATCACGACCATGCCCCTGGCGCATGCGGAGGTGCAGGGTGTCGCCCCGCTGCTGAAGCAGGCTCGCTATTGGCAGTCCAAGGGACGCGGCGACCTGGCGCGACAGGCCTATAACCGGGTGCTGGCCATTGACCCCGCCAATGCGGAGGCACGGCGCGGCCTTGCCGGCAATGCGCCCCAACCCAAAGCCGCAGCCAAGCCGCAGCCCGCACAGGCCGCTCGCCCCGCCGCACCCGCGCAGGCGGCCGCCGCACCATCCGGCCCGGCCCGCCCGACCCGCAGCGACCGGGGCGGCGATGCCCGCGCCGCCGGCTTCCGGGCGCTGGAGGCTGGACAACTCGACACCGCGGCCGCCCGCTTCCGCACGGCGCTTTCCGCCAATCCCAACGACGCCGACGCGCTGGGCGGCATGGGCATCGTACGATTGCGCAAGTCCGAATTTGCACAGGCCCGCGACCTGCTGGCCCGCGCCTCCCGCACGGGCAGCGCAGGCAAATGGGCCGAGGCATTGCAGTCCGCCCGCTTCTATGCCGATCTCGACTCGGCCCGAACGGCGCTGGACAAGGGCGATCTGGCGCGCGCGGAGCAACTCGCCACCACGCTCACCCAGTCGAACGTCCGCGACAAGGGGCCTGCCATATCGGTATTGGCCAGCGTCTATGAACGGCAGGGCCGCTATAATGAGGCGGCCGAACTCTACCGGCAATTGGGCAAGTCCGGCGGGGCCGCCGGCTCAGGCGCCGCCATCGCCCAGGCCAGCGCCACCCGCAACGAGGCACGCGCCGCGCTGGATAGCGGTGACGCAGCGCGCGCCGAACAATTGCTGCGCGCTGCCATGGGCAGTGCGCCCGACGACCCATGGGTCGCCTATGATCTCGCCGGCCTGCTCCAGCAGCAGGGCCGCGTGGCGGAGCAGGACGCGCTCGTCCGCCAGCTTTCCTATTCGGACAAGGCCGAGCCGCTCTACGCCGCTGCGCTGATCCTGGACCGTGCGGGCCGCACCGGCGATGCGCAGGCTGTCGCCGCGCGCATTCCGGAAGGGCAGCGCACGGCGGAGATGCGCAATTTCATCGCCGGCCTGGGCATATCCGCCACCATAGTCCAGGCGAAGGCCGCAGGGGCCAGGGGCGCGCAGGGACAGGGTCTCGCCATGCTGCGCCAAGCGTCGGAGATGCGGGGCATTTTCGCCGACCGCATGGGCGCGCTGGCCCAGGGCATGCTGGAACTGGGCGACGCGCGCGGCGCAAGCCAGTTGGCGGCCCAGGCTCTGGACGCCCCCGCCAATGATGCGGGCGCCTATGACGCCGCGGTGCGGGTCCTGGCGCAGACCGGGCAGGACGGCCTGGCCATGAGCGCCGTGCAAAAGGCGTCGGCACTGGCCGGCCCGTCGCTTCAGGGTCAACGCAGCCTCGGCAATCTGAAGGCGACGCTCGCCGCCGCGCAGGCGGACCGAATGCGGCAGGCGGGTCAGTTCGCCCCGGCCTTCGACATGTTGCAGGCGGCATGGAACGAGACGCCGGGCAATGAGGAAATCCTCTCCGCCCTGGCGCGGCTGTACCAATCAGGCGGCCTCAACGCGCAGGCGGCGCAGACCTTCCGCATGCTGCTGGCGCAGAAGCCGTCCGATCGCGACGCCATGGTGGGCCTGATCGACACGGCCAGCGCGTCGGGCGACATGGATACGGCGCGCGCCGTCACCCAGCAGGCGATCCAGATGCACCCGGCCGATTACCGGGTCTATATGGCGGCGGCGCGCATGGCCCGTACCCGCGGCAATGACGGCGATGCGGCGCGTTACCTCAAGACCGCCAAGGCGCTCTACATGCGTGAGACAGGCATGGCGCCCGACACCATGATGGCGAACGGCAATCCCTTTGCGGCGGCGCCCCAGTCGGCCAACCCCTTCCGCGCCATGGCCGCGCCGCAGCCGGTCAATCCATTCGCACTCGGCAGCAATCCCACGGCCATATCGGCGCCCTATGCGCCGCCCATGGGCTTCGCCCCGCAGCAGCCGGCGGCATCACCCTATCCCTTGCCCGCTGCCGCGCCCGCCTACCCAACCGCGCCAGGCTATGCCGCCCCGACCGGCTTCCCCGGCATGGCGGCACCAGCGCCCTCTTACGGCAACCCCGTCTATGGCGATCCGGTCTACGGCGTTCAGGGCAATGGCATGACGAACGTCCCCGCCGATCCGGTACTGGCGGAGATCGATCAGCAATTGCAGGAATCGGCCGGTGAAAGCGGCCCGCGCGTCGATGTCGACACCGGCTTCCGCTCCCGCTCCGGCGAGACGGGCCTCAGCAAATTGCGCGAAATGACAGGCAGCGCCTCCGTCTCCACGCCCTTCGCCGGGGGCCGGGTCGGCGTCAAGGCGACGGCGGTCGTGCTGGATGCGGGCCGCCCGACAGGCTCCGGCCTCGCCCGCTTCGGCACCAACGCCACGCCCGAAGCGCAGGGGATCGTGGACGAGCAACCATCCGTGCTGACAAATGCCGAAACGCAGCACCAGTCCGGCGTCGCCGTCACCGCCAGCTATGTCAGCAAGCTGCTGATGCTGGAAGCAGGCGTCACGCCGCTCGGTTTCCCCAAGGAACATGTCACCGGCAGGATCGAGGTGACGCCGCGCCTGTCGACCAACGCGACCGCCCGCATCTGGGCCGACCGCAAGCCCGTGACCGACAGCATCATTGCCTATGCCGGCACGGAGGATCCTCGCACCGGCGCCTTCTGGGGCGCGGTCATGAAGAGCGGCGGCGGATTGTCCCTGTCCTATGACCGCAACGGCAATGGCGTCTATGCCGACGGTTCCTTCTATCATTATGACGGCACGGCAGTGCGCGACAATGACAGTGTGGAGATCAACGCCGGCGGCTATTTGCGCGCGTGGCAGAATGCGCGCTCGGGCGTTTCCGTCGGCTTCAACGTCAATTACCAGAATTACGACAACAACCAGAATTATTTCACCTACGGCCATGGCGGTTATTTCAGCCCGCAAAGCTTCCTCAGCGTCAATTTCCCGATCCGCTATTGGACGAATGACGGCCCGATGAGCATCCAGGCCAGCGTCGCGCCGGGCTATCAAAGCTATGATCAACAGGGTGAGCCGGTCTATCCGACGGAGCCGGGCGCGCAGGGCGTTCTGGATTTCCTCAAGAGCCAGAACAGCGATGTCCGCTCCCGCTATGACAGCATCAGCAAGACGGGCTTCGGCCTGTCGGCGACCGGCGCGATTTCCTACCGGGTCAGCCCGAATACCCGGCTGGGCGGGGAACTGAATATAAACACTTTCGGTGAATATAAGGAATTCAAGACACTTATCGGGCTCAAGCAGAATATCGGAGGCAATTGATGTTGTTCGTGAAGGACTTCCCGGTCGCGGGTGATCAGGACATCGCCATGCTCGCCTCCAGCGGGGAGGCTGCGCAGCGCTTCGTCAGCCTGATGCTCGCCGAAATCGCCTCCGCCGCCACGGCGGAGCAGATGCAGGGATTTTTCCGGGCCCTCGGCGCCCGCCTCGCGAAAAGCCATCCGATCGACAACGCCAGGAACATGGACAGGCTGACGCAGCACGGCAACATGGTCTGGGACAGGCTGCATTGGGGCAGCGTCCGTTTCGAACTGGACGATGAAGGAATCGACATCTTCCACCATGGCCTGCCCGAAAGGCTGGAGGGCGATGCTGAGGGAATCTGGGCAAAAGTCGCCCCCTTCATCCTGGAAGGAGCCTATGACGCATGGTTTCGGCAGATGGGCAGCGGCGAACGGCTCAGCACCAGGATTTCGCGCAACCAGGACGGGCATATCGAACTGCGCCATGGGATTTGAACGGCGGACGGTCCTGACCGTCCTCGCCTTCGCGCTGACGACCGGTTGCGCCCGTGCCAAATCTTCCAGATCCGCTGATGGCCTGATGCTCGATCCCGCGCTCTGGCAGGGCTACAAGGCCCGCTTCCTGGCGCCCGAAGGCAGGATCGTCGACAATGGCAATGGCGGCGTCAGCCATAGCGAGGGCCAGGGCTATGGCATGGTGCTGGCGCAGGCGGCGGGCGACAGTGCCGCCTTCGACGGCATGGCGCGCTGGACCGCCCAGACCCTGTTGCGCAAGGACGTGGCGCTGCACAGCTGGCGCTTCACCCCCGGCCGCGCCGATCCGGTGGCCGATCCCAACAATGCGACCGATGGCGACCTGCTGATCGCCTGGGCGCTGCTGATGGCGGGCCGCCGCTGGGGGAAGGCGGATTATCTGCATCAGTCAGCGGCCATCCGCGGCGCGATCGCGCAGAAGCTGATCGTGCAGCGTCACGGCTTCTCCCTGCTGCTGCCGGGCCTGGTCGGTTTTGCCAGGCCGGACCGGGTGGTCATCAACCCGTCCTATTATGTGTGGCCGGCGATCGACAGCTTCGTCCGGCTGGAACCCCGTTTCTGGGGTCCGCTGGCGTCCGACGGCCTCAAGATCCTGAAGGCCGCGCGCTTCGGCCCGTCGGGCCTGCCCGCCGACTGGCTCGACATCAAGGGGAAGGGCGTGGTCGAACCGGCGGAGGGACGCGATCCGGTCTTCGGCTTCGAGGGCATTCGCGTGCCGCTCTATTGCCTGATGAGCGGCCGACGCAGCGCATGCGACACCATCGCGCGCTACTGGTCCGCGCTCAACCGCGCCGGCAAGCCGTTGCCGGCCTGGGTGAATGTCGTGACCGGCGAAACGGCCCCCTATGCCCTGTCCGCGGGCGCCACCGCGATCGCAGGACGCCTGCTGGATCGCAACCTGCCGGCCGCCACCGCTGATCAGGACTATTATGCCGCAACGCTGGGACTGTTGAACCAGATGCGGATTTAGGCAGTATTTCCGCCGGTCTGCCGCCGTTCAGCCTCCCGGAAGCACGGCGTGCCTGACGGCAGCCATTGGCTATTCCTGCTCAAAAATCCTAAAGAAGCCCGATGACCTCCTCCCCCGAACTTGCCATTCGCCTGCGCCGCGCCGACTTCAACCGCGCCCTGGCAGAAGCGGACCTGAACGCCATCGCCCCCCTGCTCGCGCCCCAGGCCCTGCTCGTCACCGGATCGGACAGCGCGGTCATCTCCGGCCGCAAGGCGCAGCTCCAGGCCTGGAAGCGGGAATTCGCGGCCGCAAAGCGCGCCGTCTACACCCGCACGCCGGAAAATATCATCGTCTCGCCGGTCGAACCCATCGCGATGGAACATGGCCGGTGGCAGGGCGTGACCGCCGGTTCGGACCATGTCCTGGCATCGGGAAGCTACAGCGCCAAATGGCGGCAGATCGGCGCCGACTGGATCATCGAGGCGGAAATCTATGTGACGCTCGCCTGATGGGAAATGCTTGAACAGTGGCGCGCCCGCGCCCAATTAGAGGCTGTTCCTCCTCCCACGGGGGCCAGCAGTCCACGAGTAGCCATGACCACCGCCAATCCCCTTCTTGCCGACAGCGACCTGCCCGATTTCGCCGCCGTCCAGCCTGCCCATGTCGTCCCCGCCATAGAGGAGGCGATCGCAGCCCACCGCGCCGCCGTCGAAGGGATCACCGCCAGCGGGAAGGATGATTTCGAAGCGGTCATCCTCGCCGCCGAGCGTGCCGATTTCCTGTTGTCGCGGGTCTGGTCCCCGATCGGGCACCTCTCCTCCGTGGCGGATACGCCCGAATTGCGGGAAGCGCATGCCGCCGCCCAGACGCTGATGACCGCCTATCTGATGGAGGCGGGGCAGAACCGGGCACATCACGATGCCGTTGCCCGGTTGGCCGCCCGCCCCGATTTCGCCGGCCTGCCGCCCGCCGCCCGCCGCGCCGTCGATCTTGCCCTGCGCGGCTTCCGCCTGGCGGGCGTCGCGCTGGAGGGGAAGGCGCGGCAACGCTTCCTCGACATCGGCGTCGCCTTGAGCGACCTCAGCACCAAATTCGGCAATGCCGTGCTCGATGCGACCGAAGCCTGGAGCGAGCATGTCACCGACGAAGCGGCGCTCGAAGGGGTGCCGGACAGCGACAGGGCGACCCTCGCCGCCTATGCGCAGGAACGCGGGCTGCCAGGCTGGCTCATCACCCTGCGCCAGCCCAGCGTGCTCGCCATCCTCTATCACGCCAGGGACCGGGCGCTGCGGGAACGGGTCTATCGCGCCTACAACACCCGCGCCTCCGACCAGGCAGAGGACAGCAGCCACGACAACAGTGAACGGATCGACGCGATCATGGCGCTGCGCCATGAGGCGGCGCAGATATTGGGCTTTGCCGATTCCGCCGCCCATTCGCTGGAAACCAAGATGGCCGCCGACGCTGACGAGGCGCTGGCCTTCCTGACCGATCTCGCCCGGCGGGCACGGCCGGTCGGGGAGCGTGAACTGGCCGACGCGCGCGCCTTCGCCGCCGACCATCTGGGGCTGGACGATGTGCGGCCCTGGGATCTTTCCTATGTCGCCGAAGCGATGCGCCGCACCCTGCACGGCGTCGATCAGGAGGCGCTGAAGGCCTATTTCCCCCTGCCCCGCGTGCTTGCGGGAACGCAGGCGCTGATCGGCCGGCTGTTCAACGTCCGCCTGGTCGCGCGCCAGGGCGTGTCGACCTGGCATCCGGACGTGCTGTTCTATGATGTGCTGGACGCGGACGACAGCGTGGTGGCGGGCGTCTATCTCGACCTGTTCGCGCGCGCGGGCAAGCGGGGCGGCGCATGGATGGACGTTTGCCGTTCGCGCTTCCGCGACGCCGATCGGCTGCATCTTCCCGTCGCCTATCTCACCACCAATTTCGCGCCACCGTCGGGCGAACGGCCTTCGCTGCTGACGCATAACGACGTGGTGACGCTATTCCACGAATTCGGCCATGTGCTGCATCATCTGCTCACAGAGGTCGACCTGCCCTCCATCGGCGGCATCAGCGGCGTGGAATGGGATGCGGTGGAACTGCCCAGCCAGTTCATGGAAAATTTCGCCTGGGACAGGGACACGCTGATCGGGCTGTCCGGCCATGTCGACAGCGGGGAACCGCTGCCGCAGGCGATGTTCGACCGGCTGCTGGCGGCGCGGCAGTTCCAGGCAGGCCTTGCCATTTTGCGCCAGATCGAATTCGCGACCTTCGACCTGCTGCTCCACCGCGACTATGATCCGGCGCAGGGCGCGCGGGTCAACGCCATGCTCGATCAGGTGCGCCGGGCGGTCGCCGTGATCCATCCGCCGGAATGGAACCGCTTCGCCCATGCCTTCAGCCATATCTTCGCGGGCGGTTATGCGGCGGGCTATTATTCCTATCTCTGGGCCGAACTCCTGTCGGCCGACGCCTTCGAGATTTTCGCCCATGCCGACATCCCCGGCGGCGGCGCGACCGCTTTCCGCCGCGAAATCCTCGCGGCTGGGGCCAGCCGCCCTGCGGCGGACAATTTCCGGGCCTTTGCCGGCCGCGCGCCAGAGGTCGACGCCTTGCTGCGCATGCGGGGCCTGGCTGCCTAGGGTTTGTTCCTGTGAGATTGCGCGCTGCGCTGCCGTTCAGAAATGGGCGGTATATCCACCGTCCACCGCCAGCACCTGCCCGGTCACATAGGATGCCGCGTCCGACACCAGGAACAGCACCGGGCCGACAATCTCCTCCGGCCGTCCCCATCGCCCCAGCGACGTTCGCCGCGCCAGATGATCCGCAACGCCCGGATCGGCGATCATCTCGTCATTGGCCTCCGTCGCGAAATAGCCAGGCGCGACGGCATTCACCGTGATGCCGCGAACGCCCAGTTCCGCCGCCAGAGCCCGCGTCAGCGCGTCCAGCCCGCCCTTCGCCATGGTGTAGGCGGCATCACCCGATCGGGCGATCTGGCCCGCGATGGATGTGACGTTGACGATCCGCCCGCCTTCCCTCATGTCGCCAGCCACCGCCCGGACAAGATCGAAGGGCGCGACCAGATTGACTTCCAGCATCCGCCGTACCGCGAACCTGTCCAGCTCTCCGATCGGCCGGCGGTCGCGATGGCCGGCATTGTTGACCAATATGTCGATCGGGCGGCGGCGATCCAGTGCCGCCCGAAGCGCCTCCCCATCCTCCAGGTCGAAGATCAGCGGCTCGCCCGTCCCGCCTGCGGCGGCGATGGCGGCGGCCGTGTCCTGAAGCTGCGCCGCCCGTCGGCCATGGAGCAGGACATGCGCGCCCGCCCCCGCGAGGCCCAGCGCGATTTCGCGTCCCAAGCCGCGCCCGGCCCCGGTGACGAGGGCGATCTTCCCTTGCAACATTCAACCTTCTCCACCAGCCGGTCAGGCGAGGGCGAAGGCCTTGCCCCGCCCACGATTGATGAACAGCACCAGCCCAGCGCCGATCAGGCACAATATCCCCGCCGCGACGAAGGCGGGCATATAGCTTTGCCAGACCGTCCGGGAAAGACCGCCCGCCAGCGCCGCACTCGCGGCGCCCAGCTGGTGACCGGCGAAGATCCAGCCGAACACGACATTGGCCCGTTCCGGCCCAAAACGCTGCGCCGTCAGCTTGACGGTCGGCGGCACGGTCGCAACCCAGTCCAGACCATAGAAGGCCGCGAAGATCGACAGGCTGTAAAGCGAGAAATCGCTGAACGGCAAATAGAGCAGCGACAGCCCCCGCAGCCCGTAATAGCAGCACAGCAGCCAGCGATTGTCGAACCGGTCCGACAGCCAGCCCGACGCGAGCGTACCTGCAAAGTCGAACAGCCCCATCATCGCCAGCATCGACGCAGCGCCCACCGCCGCCAGCCCATAATCCCCGCACAGCGCGATGAAATGCGTCTGGACCAGCCCGTTGGTGCTGGCGCCGCATATGTAGAAGGTGAAGAACAATATCCAGAAGCTCGGCACCCGCGCGGCGTCGGCCAATATGCGAAGCGGGCTGATCAGCAGGGCGCCGAAACCGGCTGGCTGGGCTGGCACGGGATGGACCTCGCTCTCGCCATAGGGCGGCAGGCCGAGGTCGGAGGGACGATCCCGCATCAGCAGCAGCACGGCCAGCGCCGCCAGCAGGATCGCTCCGCACACCAGCAGGATGGCGGCCCGCCAGCCGAAACGCTCCGTCAACGCGGCAAGCAGCGGCAGGAACGCCAGTTGGCCCGTCGCGGTGCTGGCGGACAGCAGTCCCATGACCAGCCCCCGCCGATGGGTGAACCAGCGCGTGGCGACGGTGGCGCCCAGCACCATGGCGGTAAGGCCCGTGCCTATGCCGATGACCACTCCCCATAGCAGGACCAGTTGCCACAATTGGGTCATGCCCATCGACAGCAGCAGCCCACCGATGACGATCGACAGCGAGATCAGCATCATCCGCCGCACGCCGAAGCGGTTCATGAAGGCGGCGGCAAACGGCCCCATGCAGCCGAACAGGACGAAGCGTATGGCCAGCGCCCCGGAAATATCCGCCGCGCTCCAGCCGAATTCCTTCTGCAGCGGGATGATGAACACGCCGGGCGCGCCTACCGCGCCCGCGACGACCAGCATGGTGAGGAAGGTCGCGGCCAGCACCGCCCAGCCATAATGGATTTGCCGCGCGCCCATATGGCGCGCGAGGATGGCGGACAGCATGCAGGCCTCGGTTCCGGATCGACAGACCGGCATTTGATGGTGATCATCGTCAAATGGTCAAGGGGCCAGTTGGCGCGCCATGGACATGAACGACCGGCGCTGGCGGGTGCAGCGTCTTACCGCGCAGGCGGCTGAATGACCGCATCCTCCCACTTTTCCGGACGGATGTAGATGGAGGTGAGTTCGGGGATGGCGCGCTTCAACTCGCTCTCCATCTCCTCGATCAGGCTTTCGGCCCGGCCCATGAGCAGGTCGTCGTCGAAATCGGCGCTGATCGCCACGAAGACGGCATCGGGCGCTGTGTGGATGGTGCGGATGTGATTGACGGCGGTGATCTCCGGCCGCCGGTCGAGCAGCCGCCGCACGGTGTCGATGATCGCTCGGTCAGCGCTCTCCCCGATCAGCAGGCCCTTTGCCTCCCGCGCCAGCAGGACCGCCACCCCGCCCAGCACCAGCCCGATGATGATGGAGGCGACGCCGTCCAGTCGGGCATCGCCGAAATAATGGCTCGCCCAGACGCCGATCGCCGCCACGACCAGACCGATGAGAGCGGCGCTGTCTTCGAACAGGACGATAAAACCCGCCGGATCCTTCGACCGGCGGATCGACTGCCACCAGCTGCTCGGCCCCCGGCTGCGCCCGAATTCGCGCACGGCGATGGTCCAGGACGTGCCCTCCAGCAGGAAGGCGATGGCCAGGACCGCGTAATTGACGGCCGGATCGCGCAGCGGCTCCGGCCGCGCGACATGCAGCCAGCCCTCATAGACCGATACGCCCGCACCAACCGCGAAGATCAGGATCGCGACGACGAAAGCCCAGAAATACAGTTCGCGCCCATAGCCGAAGGGATGGGCCGCATCGGCCGGCCGCTTCGCCTTGGACTGACCATGAAACAGCAGCAGCTGGTTGCCGCTGTCGACCAGCGAATGCACCCCCTCCGTCAGCATGGAGGAGGAGCCGGTCAGCGCGGAGGCGATGAATTTGGCGACTGCTATCCCGACATTGGCCAGCAGCGCGCCATAAAGGACGATATTTTCCCGGACATGCGCGGCGCGACCACCCTTCTCCACGAACGTTCAACCCGGATAGGGGGCGAACTGGAACAGGCGCGCCGCACGCGCCATGTCGTCCGCAATCATCGCATCGGTCGAGCTCGACCGCCCCTCCACCGCCTTCCGGGTAGAATTGAGAGCCAGAGCTTTCACAACCATCGCCTATCTCCATCTGCCCCATTCGCACGGCGAATCGGGTTCCGGCCAATGAACTCCCCGGCGGGGGATGAGTTCTTCGGGCAGAGGAGATTTGCAATGCCCGAAATCCAGGAGATGATCCACGAAGATGGCCTGCCCGGTCATGAAAGCCGGCTGGAACCCAGGCCCGAATGGGAACCCCGCTATCCCGGCTCCGGCCGTCTGGAAGGCAAGGTGGCGATCGTCACCGGCGCCGACAGCGGCATCGGGCGGGCGGTTGCCGCTCTCTACGCCCGCGAAGGCGCCGATGTCGCCATATTCTATCTCTGCGAACATGACGACGCGGCCCGGACAGCGGCGATCGTCCGCGCGGAGGGACGGCGGGCGCTCACCGTGGCGGGCGACCTGGGCGACCGGGACTTCTGCCAGCGGGCGGTGGCGCAGGTGGTGAAGGAGCTCGGCCGGATCGACATTCTCGTCAACAATGCGGGCGAACAGCATCCCGACAGCGATATCACCGACATCAGCGAGGAACAGCTGCGCCGGACCTTTCAGACCAACATCTTCGCCATGTTCTTCCTGACGCAGGCGGTGCGGCCGCACCTGAAGCGCGGGGCGGCGATCGTCAACTGCACCTCCGTCACCATGTATCAGGGGTCGAAGGAACTGCTCGACTATTCGAGCACGAAGGGAGCGATCACTGCCTTCACCCGGTCCCTGTCGGAAAATCTGGTGGGCGACGGCATCAGGGTGAACGCCGTCGCGCCGGGGCCGATCTGGACTCCGCTCAACCCCAGCGGCGGGGCCAGTCCGGAAAAACTGGCGCATTTCGGGGAGAGCACGCCCATGGGCAGGCCCGGCCAGCCCAATGAGGTCGCCCCCGCCTTCCTCTTCCTCGCCTGCGACGACGCCAGCTACATGTCGGGCCAGGTGCTGCACCCCAATGGCGGCACCATCGTCAACGGTTAGAGCATTTTCAAGTTGACCGTTTACGGTCGGCGGCTCGGAAAATGCGGCATCAAAAGACCGGAGCGTTTCTGCTCATTCAGATCGCCGCTCTGGATTCCTTGTTTTCCGCGATTTCTTGACCAGCGATCGGTTCCGATCGCTTGGAAATCGCTCTAGCCGGCATGATCGGAGGTTGCCGCGCCGTCTCTCAGGCGATCCGCGATCCCGCCCAGCCTTCGCCCCCTCTTCCCAGTGAAGACCGGGGGACCGCTCGCCGGTTCAGGCTGATGACGGCGCTGTTTTCGCTCCATGACTGGATCAGCGCGGGAATGGTCTCCGAAGGGGCAGGGCGGCTGAAATAGAAACCCTGGGCATAATCGCAGCCCATCTCGCGCAGCCTGATCGACTGGTCCGCCTCTTCCACGCCTTCGGCCACCACCTTCATGTTGAGCGCCCGGCCCAACGTGATCAGCGCGGATACGATGGCGCCGTCGCTCTCGCGCGCGGTGACCCCGCTGACGAAAGATCGGTCGATCTTCAGCGTGCTGACCGGCAGGGACCGCAAATGGGTGAGCGAAGCGAAGCCGGTCCCGAAATCGTCGAGCGCCAGCGGGATGTTGCACATGTGCAGTTCGTCGATGGAACGGCGGACCGCGTCCGATCCGGCGCCCAGGAACACGCCCTCCGTGATCTCGATCTCGATCGAATCGGGCGCGATCGAAAAACGCTCCATCGTCTCGATCAATCGTCCGGCAAAGCGCTCCCGCCGCAATTCGGCGGACGAGACATTGATGGCGACATGCCCCACGGCCAGGCCGCGCGCGCGCCAGGCGGCCATGTCGGAAAAGACCTGGCTGGTCATCGTCTGGCCGATCATGTCGGCGACGTCATGATCGTCGAACGCCGCGTAGATCTCGGCCGGCGACCGGATGGTGCCGCAACTGTCGCGCCACCGCAGCAGCGCTTCAAATCCGACCAGCTCGCCGGTCTGCAACGACACCTTGGGCTGATAATAGCTTATGATAGTGCCGTCGCGCACCGCGGTCCTGGCCCGGTTGATCATCGCCACCCGTTCCTGCATGTCCTCCAGCAACGACTGCTCGAACATCTGCACCCGCCCGCGCCCCAGCGACTTGGCGCGGTACAGCGCCAGGTCGGCATGACGCAGCAATTCGGTCGCCACGCGCCCGTCCTCCGGGAATGCGGCGACGCCGACGCTGACCCGGCATTCCAGCGAACGTCCCGCTGCGAACAGCGTCTCGCGGATGGTGAGCGCGCGATCGGCAAGATCTGCCAGTTGCTGCCGGTTGTCGGCATTCTCGATCAATATGGCGAATTCGTCGCCGCCCAGACGCGCCACCACTCCCTCGCCGGCGAAGATCGCCTTCAGGCGCGCGGCAAAGCTCTTCAGTAGGTCATCACCGGCATGATGGCCCATCAGGTCGTTGACGTCCTTGAAATTGTCGATGTCCAGCAGGAACACGCCGACCTTCTTGAAATCGGTCAGCGCCCTTCCCAGCGCCTTGTCCAGGCAGGCGTTGAACATCGCACGGTTGGGCAACTCCGTCAGCGAATCATGGTCGGCATTCCAGCGTATCTGCTCCTCGATCAGCACGCTTTCGTGGATATCCTCGGTATAGCCATACCAGCGGATGATCCGGCCTTCATCGTCCCGCCGGGGATAGGCCTGGGCCCGCATCCAGCGATACTGGTCGTTGACCATCAGCCGAACGCGCACGTCGAACGGCTCGCCGGTCGCATGGGAATGGGCGACGCGTTGCGTCACCGGCTCGACATCGTCGGGATGGGTGGCGGCAAGCCAACCGGAACCTGCCGCCTCATCCCGCTCAAGTCCGGTATTCTCCAGCCACCGATCGGTGAAATCGATGATCCGCCCCTCCGCATCGGCTATCCAGGGTAGTTGCGGATTATATTCGACGATCAGCCGCAGATTTTCCATGCTGCGCCGGAGCAGGTCGATTTCCGCATGCTCCGACGTCACGTCGACCGCCACCAGATCGACGACTGGCCGATCCGGCCCCCGATGCCGGGCCTGCGCAAGAACGCGGATATGCCTGAGGTCGCCGGCACCGCCGTGCAGCGTAAGAGTCGCTTCGGCTTGCTGCTCCTGGCGAACGACGCGGATAATCTCAAAGATCGGCTTGCGGAGGGCGCCCCGAACCCCACGAAGCCAGTTAAAAAGGGGTTGCGATGGCGCCAGGCCAAAATGATGCGCAGCGGCGGGATCAGGGTGAAGCCGGCAATCGCCATCCACCACGCACCGCAGAACGCCAGCCGACGCCAGAATTTTCTGGTCGCCATCCATCGGGTCTTGCCTGCCTTTCCATTCGTCAGGTGACCGCGATGAAATGTGGTCCGCCATTATACTCCTGCTGTTCCGACGCCAGGGGCGTTGCAAATGATTCACCATCTGCTGGCTAAGATTTGATTAATGACCGGCCCTCATGCACCGGCGGCCAGCATGCTCAAAATGTCGAAGAAAGGCTGATGCCGTAGGTGCGGGGCGCACCATAGGCGGCCGTGCGAAAAACGCCCAAACCGGATCGATCGTCGGCATAGGTCTTGTAGATCTTGTCGGTCAGGTTCTTGACCCAGGCAGCGACCTCCCAATTGTCGTGGCGAAGCCCGAGACGAAGATTGGCCAGGGTACGCGGACCGGACTTGAAGCTGTCGGAATTGGTCGGTTCGAAATAGACGGTCGAGCGGTAATCCATGTCGGCGCGGGTGAAGATCGTCCCGAACGCGACCGGCACCTCATAGGTGACCGCGCCATATGCCGAAAAATGCGGCGCCAGCACCAGGTCCTTGCCCGAACAGTCCATGCTGCCGCCACCGACCGACGCAGGCACGCCGCAATTGTCGAACCGCTTGTAATGCGCATCGAGCACCGCCGCATTCCCCTCGATCCGCAGACGGGAGGAGATTTGAAGGGCCATCTCTCCCTCCACCCCCTGGATCTGGGCGCGTCCGGCATTGGTCAGCGCCAACCCGGTGCCCAGCACCTGCGAGACCTGCAGCCGTTCATAATCCGTCACGAACGCCGCCAGGTTCAGCCGCAACCGCTTGCCAAAGGTCAGCGCCTTGAAGCCGACCTCATAGCTGGTCGCCTTTTCCGGGGTGGCGGTCAGGCCGCTCAACGACGAAGCGATGTCGACATTATAGGCCGCACTCTTGAAGCCCCTGGAAAAGCGGCCGTAAAGATTGGCGTCCGGGGCAATCTCATAGGACAGGGTTGCGCTCGGCGACAGATCATTGTCGGTCGAATGCCCGTCAAAGGTCAGCGCGGGGAATCCCAGCAGCGGGAATATGCCGGAAACGTCATCCTGCACGAAATGGGCGCGCTTCTTCTCCCGCGTATAACGCAGGCCCGCCGACAGGGAGAGACGATCGGTCAGCGCATAATCGAGCCTCCCGAACAGCGCACCGCTCTCCGTCTTCACGCTGCCCATGGTGGTCAGCACGGGGTTGCCGGGAACGCCGGTGTCGGCGCCCAGTCCCAGTCCCCGGTCGGTCCGCACCATCTGGTCGAAATAATAGGCGCCGACCAGATAGTGTAGCTTCCCCGTCCCGCCGGCCAGCCGCAATTCCTGGCTGAAGAAATGCGAATCATCGCTGAAATTGTCGGCCGAGACGAAGTCCACCTGTTCCTGATCGTCGTCCAGCGACGCTTCATAGGAAGAATCGCGATAGGCCGTGATCGACGTCAGCGACATCGTGTCGGACGTCCATTCGGCCGTCAACGAAAGTCCCTGGCTGTCGCGATGCAGCCGGTTGGGTCGGTTGTTGTTGATATGCAGCGGCTGCCGCGAGGGAAAGTCGGCCGGATAGCCCGCCAGCGCATCCGCCTGGAAAAAGGCCGGCACGCCCCGGTCGCGCAGGCCGTCCCAGCGCGCAATGAAAGACAACTGGTCGGTCGGCGCGAATTTGGCCGAAAGGCGCCAAGTCAACAGGTCGGTCGACCCGGCATCCTGACCGCCCGACAGATGCCGGTAGAAACCGTCCTGCCGCGCATAGGCGACCGCCCCGCGCACCGAAAAGCGGTCGTCAAGGCGCGCGCCCAGCACGGCTTCGCCGCGGCGATAGTCGTAATTGCCCGCGTCCAACCGGACGGACAGGCCCGGATCGGCGTCCGGCTGGATGGTCTGGACATTGATCACGCCGGCTATGGTGTTCTTGCCATATTCCGTGGCCTGCGGCCCGCGGGCGATCTCGACCCGATCGATGTCCAGCAGATGCTGGACGAAATTTTCCGGCCGGCCTACATAGACCCCGTCGACATAGATGCCCACGCCGGTTTCCAGCCCGATATTGCGGACGAGCGTGGAAATGCCGCGAATGGAAATCTGCCCCTGCAACTGGCCCGCAATGCCGCCGCTGATATCGACATTGGGCGCGAAGCGGGTCAGGTCGGTAATGCTTTGCAGGCCGGCGGCGACGATCGTGTCGCCCGAAACGCTGGTGACAGAGAGGGGCGCCTTGAGCAGCGGTTCAGGCACCTTGCGCGCTGTCACCAATATGTCGGCGTCAGGAACGGCCTGCGCCCATGCAGCGCCGGGCGGCGCCATCGCAAACACAGCCGACGTGAGAAGCAGCCGCTTCCAACACCCCTTATAACCCCAAATATGCATGGCCCACGATCCGTTATATTCTTGATGATCCTTTCCTGTAACCGGGCTTGGTAAATTGCAGGTTAAACGCCATCCCCATCCTTCTCCGGATCGGACGCGCGCGGCAATGTTCGAGCAGTGTTCAATAGGACGTCAGTTCGACCTCCATCTGCCGGAAACCATTTACGAAATTGGCGTGAACGCGGCGCAGCTCGCCAACCACATTCACTTGCAGTCGCCGCTTCATCAATTCCTCCAGAAGGATCCGAAGCTGCAATTCCGCCAGGCGGGCGCCCACGCAACGATGAATGCCATGCCCGAAGGAAAGATGGCGCCTGGCATTGGCGCGCGACAGGTCCAGCCGATCAGCGTCCGGAAAGACGGCTTCGTCGCGATTGGCGGAAATATACCACAGCGCCAGCTTGTCGCCCGCGGCGATCCTCTGCCCCGCCAGTTCGCAATCCGCCGTCGCCGTCCGCCGCATATGCGCGATGGGCGTGTGCCAGCGGATGATCTCCTGGACGGCGTTGGGCAACAGGCTCTCGTCCGCGATCAGCTTCGCCCGCTCATCGGGAAAGCGGTCCAGCCCCAATATGGCGGCCGACATGCTGGTCCGGCTGGTGTCATTGCCGCCGACGATCAGCAGGGCCAGATTGCCGATGAATTCCATGGGCCCCATTTCCGACATGCTGTCGCTGCGGATCATCATGCCCAGCAGGTCGGTCCCCTCCGGACTGGCCCGGCGCTGTTCCCACAACAGGTGGAAATAGGTCGCCATCTCCGTCAGCATCTCGCGCCGCACCTGGAACAGTTCGGCTATGCGGGCCGCTTCCATATGCCCGGCCCAGTCGGACCAGAACGTCAACAGATGGCGGTCCTCCCACGGAAAGCCCAGGATCGTCGCCAACATGCTGGTGGCAAGCTCGATCGAAACCTTCTCCACCCAATCGAAACGACTGCCCACGGGCAGGCTGTCCAGCACCGTTGCGGTATGCGCGCGCAGCTTCACCGCCAGTTCGGCGATATGCGCGGGCGTAAAGGCGGGCGCCACGGTCTTCCGCTGCGCGCTGTGTTCCGGTTCATCCATTGCGATGAACATCGGAAGCTGGAATTCCTCGCCCGGCGCGGGGTCGGCAATGGTGATGCCGCCATATTTCCAGGAGGAGGAAAACAGGTCCGGCTTCCCTTCCACCTCCATGATCAGCGAGTGGGAACAAACGTTCCAATAATCGCCATAGGCCGTGCCCTCCACCCGATTCAGTGGCGCCGCCTCGCGCATCTGCCGGAACAGCGGTTCCCAACGCGCCTGGGAATAGAGTTCCGGACGACTCGTGTCGCCCGCGATGGCCGGCGCGCCCTCATCCTGTCCATGCGACGCCAGCCATGCATCGACCGCATCATCCGCGGAAGGTTCGGTTCGGTATGTCGGCAGCATGTTGTCCCCATCGTTGATGTCCGGTCTGTGGCCGACCTTTTGCCTTTCCGTCTCCATGTCAAGCGCCGGTCGACCGACATCCCGCCCAGGGCTCGCTCTGCCGCAAAGAAGAAGCACGGCGCGGGGGAGCAGGCTTAACCCGCCTTTAAGACCTGGCGCTGCATGACGACAGGCATAGCCTGCGCGAGGAACCATGAGCGAATATATCCCCAGCACCCAGCTTCGCGCCGGAAGCTCGACGACCGCCGCCGATTTCATCGCCGGGGTCGACGGCATGCTCAGCATCGACAGCCTCGTGACCCGCTTCAGCCAGGCGCTGGGCCTTCAGGCCGCCAGCCATGCCTGCTACGACGTCAGCGACGGCGGCAGGCGCTTCCTGTTCGGGGAAACCGGCCTGTTCGGGGAGGCCGGCTGGCGCGGCCCCATCGCGCAGCCCGATGCCCTTCCCCGGCTCTGTTTCCCGATCACCGGATGGGACGAGCGGCCCTATGAGGTGGAGATCCGCCTGCTCAGCATGCTCGAAAGCCCGCAGGAGCATGCGAACCTGCACGCCATGGCGACGCTCTATCTGTGCAGGGGCATCGCCCTGCTCGACGCGCGGGATGATCCGGCCGCCACAGACCTGACGGAGACGGAAATTTTCTGCCTCGACCGGCGGCAGGCCGGATGGTGCGACCTCGACATTGCAGAAGCGCTCGACCGCTCCGTGCAGGCGATAAAGGTCCATGTGCAGCGCGCCCGGCAGAAGCAGGGCGCCTGAAAGCATCCGAATTCCTTGCGCTCGGATGGATTGCACAGCGCAACTTTCCGATGACCTGCCGCGTATAATATGCTAGAGGCGCTGCCGCTGCTTGCGGGGGACCAACGGATTTGATTCATCTGATTTCGAAGGACAATTCCGCCCTTTACCAGGAAGAGATCAGAGATTTGCACCAGGCCCGCGCGGAGGTGTTCGTTAACCAGCTTGGCTGGGATCTCACGGTCAAGGACGGATTGGAATATGACGAATATGATGATGCGCGCGCGAGCAACATCATAGGGTTTTCGGCGGAAAACCAGGTCGTCATGGGGCTGCGCTTCCGCCCCACGGACGACTGTTCCATGCTGCTCGACCATTTTTCGCATGTCCTGCCGGCCGGCATCCGTCCGATCGACGATGGGCGCACCTGGGAATTGAGCCGCGGGTTCTGCGTCGAGCGGGGCATGCGCCGTCACAATCTGCGGCGCAAGGCCGCCTGCATGATCGCGCCGCTGGAGCTTGCCTATGAGGCCGGGATCGACCGCTGCGTGGGCTTCACCGACGTGCGCATGCTCAGCTTCTGCTATGGCGTCGGCTGGAAACTGACCCTGCTCGGCTCCGCCACGGACTATGGCCAGGGGGAGGCCGTCGCCTATGAGGTGGAAGTGTCGCAGGCGGCGCTCGATGAGATGCGCCAGATGTGGGGCCTGCCCCGGCCCTCGCACATCTTGATCGACAAGCTGCTTCCAGGTGAAGACAATGTGCATGTCGCGGCGGCCCGGCTGACGCGCGAGCATCCGGAACTGCAGAAGATCGCCGCCCAGCCGGAGATCGAGTCCGGCACACATCCGTCCGCCACGACCGGGGCGGACGTCTATTATGGCAGATTCGGGGCATCCCGTTCGGCTTCAAGGGGACATTGATGAATTCCGACCTTATTCGACAGGCATCGGCAGAGGAAATCGAAAGCTGGATCGTCGCGCACATCGCCGAAATCGTGAATGTGGCGCCGGCCGCCATCTCGCCCGATGCGCCTTTCGACAGTTTCGGGATTGATTCCGCCAAGGCGATCTCGCTGATGGTGGAGCTGGAAAACTGGCTGAACCTGCCCGACGAACTGCCGCTGGAACTGCTGTTCGAGGCGGAATCGATCCGCGACGCGGCGACGGGCATCGCCGCGGCGGTCAGCGACATGGCGATGCAGCAGGGCGGCGCCCCGCAATGATCCAGGACGAACAGATCGAATATGGCGGCTCGGCCGCCGCCATCCGCCACCATTATGATGTCGGCAACGATTTCTATTCGGCGTGGCTCGACCCCAGCATGACCTATTCCAGCGCGATGTGGGACGGCCTGCCAAAGGACGCCCCGCTGGAGGAGGCGCAGCAGCGCAAGCTCGACTATCATGCGGAATCGGTCGGCGCGGGCGAAGGCATGCGCATATTGGACGTCGGCTGTGGCTGGGGCGGCATGATGCGCAACCTGCGCAGCACCCATGGCGTCAGCGAATGCGTCGGCCTGACGCTGAGCGAGGAACAACTCGCCTATATCGAGCAATTGGGCGATCCCGGCATCAGCGCGGTCCTTTCCAACTGGCACGACTATTGCCCCGACCGGCCGTTCGACGCGATCATCTCCGTCGGCGCGTTCGAACATTTCGCCCATCCGCAGCAGAGCGTGGAGGAGCGTCGCGGCGTGTACCGTGAATTCTTCCAGGCCTGCCGCGGCTGGATGGAGGGCAAGGGCCGCCTCTCGCTCCAGACCATCGCCTATGGCAGGATGTCGCCGGAGGATGCCAATCCCTTCATTTCGAACGAGATCTTCCCGGCCGCGGAACTGCCGACGCTGGAGGATATCGTCGTCGCATCCAAGGGGCTGTTCCGCATGGAAAGGCTGCGCGACGACGGGCTGGACTATGCGCGCACCTGCGAGATGTGGAGCAACCGGCTGCGCGGCGCGGTGCGCGGCGGCGTGGTCGATCCCGCGGTCCATCCGGTCGAGAAATATTCCCGCTATCTGCGCATGTCGGCAGCCGGTTTCCGCATGCGCAAGATCGGCCTGCTTCGGATAGCCTTCGCCGCAGAATGACCAGAATATCGGGTTCGCATAAAGAAATGCAGATAGACTTCAGCCGGTCGATCGTCGACATCGTCCTCGATCATGGCAACAGCGTTCCGGATCGGACGGCGCTGATATTCGACCAGGGCGACGGCGCGCAGAGCAGCCTGACCTATGCCGAGTTGGCGACGCGGATCACGCAGCTTGCCGGCGCCCTGTCGGCCCGGGGGCTGGCGGGTCGGCGGATCGCCCTCCTCTTCTCGGCGGGTACTGATTTCGCACTCGCGCTGCTCGCCTGCCTTGCGGCCGGCGGCGTCGCCATTCCGCTCGCCCCGGTCGGCCGGCGCAAAGCAAGGCTCCAGAATATCCTGAACATGCTGGGCGACATCCGGCCCGACTGCATCCTGCTGGACGACAGCATGGCCGCGCTGTTCGGGGACGAACTGTCCGCCGCCCTCGCCGTCGGCCCGGTGCGCTATCTGGAATTTGCCGCGCTCGCGGCCGAACCGCACCCCTTTGCGGCGCTGACGCTCCGGCCCGACCAGCTTGCCGTACTGCAGTTCACCTCCGGTACCACGTCCAATCCCAAGGGGGTGATGATCAGCCATGGCAACATCATCGCCAATGAGGCGATGATCCAGGTCGCCTTCGGCCATGACCAGGATTCCCATTTCGTCGGCTGGGTGCCGCATTATCACGACCAGGGCCTGTTCGGTAATATCCTGCAGCCGCTGTTCCTGGGCTCCACCTGCGTGATCACCTCGCCCGCCGCGTTCATCAACCGGCCGATGTTCTGGCTTCAGCTCATCACCCGCTACGGCGCGCATACCAGCGGCGGCCCGAATTTCGGCTACGACCTCTGCGTCGATTTCGCCACGCGCCGGGGTATGCCGGACGATCTCGACCTGTCGGGCTGGCGCGTCGCGTTCAACGGCGCGGAACGGGTCCGGCCCGGCACGCTCGACCGCTTTGCCGAATGCTTTGCCGATGCGGGCTTCGACAAACGCGCCTTCCTGCCCTGCTACGGCCTGGCCGAATCCACCCTCGTGACCATCGCGGTCCCGCCGCAAAGCGACCCGATCGTCAAAAGCTATGACAGCCGCGCTCTGGCGGCGGGACGGGCGGAGGAAAGCAAGGACGGGGAAGGCGTGCTGGAGCTCGCCTGCTGCGGCCCCGCCATGGCGGGGGCGGAGGCGCGGATCGTCGATCCTGCGACCGGCGCAGCGCTCCCCGACGGCGCGGTGGGCGAAATCTGGCTGCGCGGACCGCACATCACCGCCGGCTATATCGACAACCCCGCCGCGACGGAGGCAAGCTTCGGCCGGCTGGACGAAGGGGCCCCGTTCCTGCGCACCGGCGATCTCGGCTTTGCAACGGCCGAAGGATTCTTCATCGTCAGCCGTCTCAAGGACCTGATCATCGTCCGCGGCCGCAACCATGCGCCCAGCGACGTCGAGCAGATCTGGTCGGAACTCTCCGGAACGGTAGGCCAGGCGAGCGCCGCCGCCGTGGAGATCGAGATGGGCGATACTCAGCACATCGTCCTGATCGCGGAAATGAAGCGCGACGACGCCCGCGCCCTGTCCGACGAGAAGGTGCAGGAGATGGCTGGCCGGCTGCGCGCCATGGCCATGGAACGGCTGGAACTGGCCGTCACCGATCTGGTGCTGGTGTCCGCCAGCACGATCCCCCGGACGACCAGCGGCAAGGTGCAGCGCAAGCAGGCGGGCCGGATGCTGATGGACGGGGAACTGACCGTCCTCGCCATGGCAGGCCCGCTGGCGCAGGCGTTCGAGCCATCCGAACAAGGCGCATCCACTGCCGGCCAGAGCGCGCTGCGATAGATCAGAGGCAGGTCGCGCTCCGGGGTCGGGGCACGACGGACCGGACTCATTCCTTGAAGCCGCGGCCCGGCAGGCGTAAATTGCCATGGACTGCATAGCCCGTGCCCGAAGCGGAGAGGATGACCCGATGACTGGCCTGTCGCCGACGCGCTGGAGCGGCTCATGGAGCGCCGCCGCCCTGCTGCTGGCGGCCGCCCCCGGCCCAGCCCTGGCCCAGTCGATGATCCTTCCCGAAGGCATGGCGATCCAACTGGAGACGCGTCAGGAAATATCCTCCAAATCCGCCCGCGTCGGGGACCGGGTCGAGCTGGCGGTGGCCAGGCCCGTGACCATCGGCGGCGTCACGCTCATCCCTGCGGGCAGCCCGGCAGTCGGGGAAGTCAGCCGGGTCAGGGACAATGGCCTGCTCGGCCGCTCCGGCAAGCTCGACATCAAGGTCAGCACCGTCAAGGCGGGCGGAACGGATGTGCCCGTGCGTGGCCAGCGCAATGCGCAGGGCAAGTCCGGCACCCTGGGCGCCGTCGGCGCGGGCATCGTCTTCCTCCCGCTCGCGGTCCTCGTGCACGGCAAGGATGTCAAGCTACCGGCCGGCACGAAGTTCGAGGTCTATGTGGACAAGGAGCTGTCTCTGGGTACTGGCACGGCGCCGGCCCAACCCGCGATCGCCGTCCCGCCCGAAACCGGGGCGACGTCCGGGGCCATCAGAACCGTCGATCCCAATCAGGCGCTCGGTTCCTAGAGCGATTTCCAAGCGATCGGAACCGATCGCTGGTCAAGAAATCGTGGAAAACAAGGAATCCAGAGCGGCGATCTGATTCAGTCAGATCGAAACCCGCCCCAGGGCGGCGGCGCGCCCGCCTCTGCCCCACCCTGCCCCAGTCTCAGGGCGCTGGCCTGCTCGAAAATCGCGGCGACCACCGGATCATTGTCGGACACCCGTCTGGCGACATGGAATTCGATCGGCGCCAGGTCCGGCATGTCGCCCAGTTCCACCAGAGCCCCGTTCATCATGTCGGCGCGCGCCATGGGTTCTGGAAAGATGCCGATGCCGCCGCCCGCCTTGGCGATGTCGATCATCATCCGGGCATTGTTGCATAGGTTGAGCGATTTGTGGGCGATCCGGGAGGCGGCGATCGCGTCGCGCATCCGCCCATAGATCGGGGAATGGCTGGCCAGCGACCAGATCGGAATGGTGCGGTCCCCTCCGCCGTTGCGAAATGACGCGGCGATCGCCGGACTGGCAAGCCAGACGAGCCGTACGCCGCCAATGGGACTCGACTGCAGCGCAGGATGCGCCACCGGCCCGGCCGCGAAGGCGATGTCGGCGCGCCCGACCAGCAATTGCTGGATCAGATTGGCGGTCAGGTCGATGTCCAGCTCCAGGCTGACATGCGGCATCTGCGCCTTCAGTCGCGCCACAAAGTCCGGAAGGCAGCTTGCCGCCGCAATCTCGCCCGTACCGATGCGGACCACGCCGCTCGCCTCGGCCAATCCGCCGCAACGCAGCAACACGCTCTGCAGATCGCTCCAGAGCGGCGCGCAATCGCGCACCAACTGGCGCCCGGCCGGGGTGAAGGACATGGTCCGGCCCTCCCGGCGAAAGAGGCGCGCGCCCAGATGCGCTTCCAATTCCCGCACCCGCGCGGAAATGGCCGGCTGCGTGGTGTTGAGCCGCTCTGCTGCAGACGCAAAGGTGCCGAGCCGGTCGATCCACAACAGAGTTTCCAGATGAAATAGACCGATGCGATTGATAGCCATCACTTATTATTATTCCAAAAAACAAATCATTAGAAATGATAATTCACCTGCGCCAGAACAGGCCACGAAGGAGAGGCTTGCTCATGGTCAAGAAACTTTACCCCGATGCTGCGCGCGCGTTGGAGGGGCTTCTCTTTGACGGGATGCATTTGTGCGCGGGCGGATTTGGGCTGTGCGGGATACCGGAACGGCTGATCGACGCGATCCGCGACAGCGGGGTCAAGGACCTGACGATTGCCTCGAACAATGCGGGGATTGACGGGGAGGGTCTGGGCAAGCTGCTGCGCACGCGGCAGGTGAAGAAGATGATCTCCAGCTATGTGGGGGAGAACAAGGAGTTCGAGCGGCAATATCTGGCCGGCGAGCTGGAGGTGGAATTCTGTCCGCAGGGGACGCTGGCGGAACGGTGCCGGGCGGGCGGCGCGGGCATTCCGGGCTTCTATACCAAGACCGGCGTCGGCACGGCGGTGGCCGAGGGCAAGGAGGTCAAGGTCTTCGACGGGCAGGATTATATCCTGGAGCGCGGGATTTTTGCCGATGTGGCGATCATCAAGGGCTGGAAGGCCGACGAGAGCGGCAACCTCATCTTCCGCAAGACGGCGCGCAACTTCAACCAGCCCATGGCGACGGCGGCGAAGATCTGCGTTGCCGAAGTGGAGGAGGTGGTGCCCACCGGCGCGCTCGACCCGGACGCGATCCATCTGCCCGGCATTTACGTCAAGCGCATGATCGTGGGCGCGCCCTATGACAAGAAGATCGAATTCCGCACCGTCCGCCAGAGGGAGGCCGTCTGATGCCCTGGAGCAGAGATGAAATGGCCGCGCGCGCGGCGCAGGAACTGCGCGACGGTTTCTACGTGAACCTGGGGATCGGCATACCGACGCTGGTGGCCAACCATATCCCCGCCGGCGTGGAAGTGACGCTGCAGTCGGAGAACGGCATGCTGGGCATCGGCCCCTTTCCCTATGAGGGGGAGGAGGATGCCGACCTTATCAATGCGGGCAAGCAGACGATCAGCGAACTGCCGCAGAGCTGCTATTTCTCCAGCGCGGACAGCTTCGCGATGATCCGTGGCGGGCATATCGACCTCACCGTTCTGGGCGCGATGGAGGTTGCGGAAAATGGCGACATCGCCAACTGGATGATCCCCGGCAAGATGATCAAGGGCATGGGCGGCGCGATGGACCTGGTCGCGGGCGTCAAGAAGATCATCGTCGTCATGGAACACACGTCCAAGGACGGCAGCCCCAAGTTCATCCCGGCCTGCACCCTGCCGCTGACCGGCAGGAATGTGGTCGACATGATCGTCACCGACCTCTGCGTCTTCCAGCGGCCCGACCATGACAGCCCCTTCCGCCTCGTCCAGCTCGCTCCGGGCGTGACAGAAGACGACGTCGCCGAAAGGACAAGCGCGCATTACACGGTCGACATCGCCGAGGCGGCATGACTGGAACAGGCAGCCCGGCGGCAGCCGTCATATACCCGGATCAGGCGGTCTGCGCGCGCGCGGCGGAGATGCAGGCCTGCAGATGTTGATGCCGGAACGGCTTTGACAGGCGGGTGATGTCGGGCGCGATCAGGTCCACCCCCTCATAACCCGATATGATCAGCAGCGCGATCTTCGGATGATCGGCACGCAGGCGCAGCGCCAGTTCCACTCCCGTCATGCCCGGCATGATATGGTCGGTGATCAGGATGTCCGGCCGGTCGCCTGATTCGATCATCGTGAGGGCATGTTCGGCGCGGTCGGTGTCGATCACCTCATAGCCCATGTCGACCAGCATCGCCCGCGTGCTGTTCCGGACAAGGTCGTTATCATCCACCAGCAGCACCTTGCCCGATCGCGCTTTGGGCTCTTCCCCGACCGCAGGCGGTTCGGCTTTCGCGACAGGGGCCTGCTCGACCGGCAGCCAGAGCCTGACGCTCGTACCCTCGCCCACAGCGCTGTCGATCTCCACCGTGCCGCCAAGCTGGGTGGCAAGGCCATGGACCATGGACAGGCCCAGTCCCGTACCGTGGCCGGAAGGCTTGGTGGTGAAAAAGGGTTCCATCGCCGCAGCCCGGACCGACGGCGTCATGCCGGTGCCGGTATCGCTGACGGTCAGGCAGACATAGGGACCAGGCGGCGCCAGAGCGGCGGGCAGGCGGCTCTTCCGGGCCTCCGCCTTTATGCTGAAGGCGCCGCCATCGAGCATGGCATCGCGCGCGTTGACCGCCAGATTGAGCAGCGCGACCTCAAGCTGGTGGGCATCGGCGCGCACGGCGGGCAGCATCGGTTGCAGATCGAGCGACAGCGCGATCCGCGGGCCCAGCGTGCTGGCCAGCAGGGCCTGCATGCCATCGAGCAGGGTTGACAGGTCGACCGCCTTTGCGGTCAGGGGCTGGCGGCGGGCAAAGGTCAGGAGCCGCTGCACCAGCGTCTGGGCGCTTTCCGCCGCCTGCATCGCGATGGTCGCGTGCCGCTCGATCGACTCCGGGGTCCGCTTGCCCGACAGGATCAGGTCCAGCCCGCCGACGATCGGCATCAGCAGATTGTTGAAATCATGGGCGACATGGCCGGTCAACTGGCCCAGCATGTCCAGCTTCTGGACCTGGCGCAGGCTGTCCTGCGACCGCTCCAGTTCCGTGGTGCGTTCCCTGACGCGGCGTTCCAGCTGATCGTTCAGCGCTTCCAGCGATGCGAACAGCCGCCCATTTTCCAGCGCGGTGGACGCCGCGCGGGCCAGGGCCTCCAGCAGCGCGATCTCATTTTCTGTGGGCTGCGCGAATTCCGACCAATAGGCGCCCAGAGCGGCTATGGGCTCGACGCGGCCGATCGGCACCATCACCATGGACCGCACGAATGTGGTGCGATAGGCCTCCACCGGCACGCGGGGATCGTCGAATATGTCCGGGATCACCGCGGTCCGGTGATTCTCCATCGCCCAGCCCGATACGCAGCTCGCCGCGGGAAAGCGCTGGCCCGCCCAAAGCGGCTCCATCGAATCTTCCGCGATATAGTGACACTCGTCCTCATCGCGCAGGACGACCGCAATGCCGTCCGCCCCGACCGCGCGACGCGCGAAGGCTCGCAGGACATGGGTGATGGCCTCCAGGGACCGAGCACCTGCCAGCGCTTCCATGGCTTCGGCGGCTATGCTCCATCGGGCCGCCAGCGCCTTTTGCTCCGCACCCCGTTCGCTTGCCAGTTTCCTGTCCATCGACAACCTTCTGCATCGAAACCGCGCAGCTTTCTATCATTGGACGGGGTCGATCACAAAGCGATTATGATCAACGGCTTAGCGCTCGCCTGCCACCGATGGTCATCAACCATTTCTTAACCCTGCTGCGGCGGCGGGAAGGACATGCCTCTTCCCGCCCCATCGCTGCTCTATGCGGCGCGGCTTTCGACCAGCTCCTGCACGATGGCCGGATCGGCAAGTGTACTGATGTCGCCCAGCGCCTGCGGGGACACTTCACCCTCCGCGATCTTGCGCAGGATGCGGCGCATGATCTTGCCCGACCGGGTCTTGGGCAGGCCGGGGGCAAACTGGATCACGTCGGGCGTCGCGATCGGCCCGATCTCGCTGCGCACCCATTTGACCAGCGCCTGGCGCATCGCGTCGCTCGCTTCCTCGCCGCTGTTGAGCGTCACATAGGCGTAGATGCCCTGGCCCTTGATGTCGTGCGGAAAGCCCACGACCGCCGCCTCGGCCACCGCTTCGTGCAGCACCAGCGCGCTCTCGACCTCCGCCGTGCCCATGCGGTGCCCGGACACGTTGATGACGTCGTCTACCCGGCCCGTGATCCAATAGTCTCCGTCCGCGTCGCGCCGGCAACCGTCGCCGGTGAAGTACAGCCCCGGATAGGTGGTGAAATAGGTCTGGAAGAAGCGCTCATGGTCGCCCCAGACAGTGCGCGCCTGCCCCGGCCAGCTCCGCGCGATGCAGAGATTGCCCTCCCCTTCGCCGTCCACGGCGACGCCATTGCCGTCGACCAGCAGGGGTTCCACCCCGAAAAAGGGCCTGGCCGCCGCACCCGGCTTCAGGTCCGTCGCGCCCGGCAACGGCGTGATCATGTGCCCGCCCGTCTCGGTCTGCCACCAGGTGTCGACGATGGGGCAGCGCCCCTCGCCCACCACCTCATGATACCAGCGCCAGGCCTCGGGATTGATCGGCTCGCCCACCGTCCCCAGCAGGCGCAGCGACGTGCGGCTGGTGCGGGTCACGAAATCGTCGCCTTCCTTCATCAGCGAACGCAGCGCCGTCGGCGCGGTGTAGAGCGTCGCCACCTGATGCCGGTCGACCACTTCCCAGATGCGGCTGGGCGTCGGCCAGTTCGGCACCCCCTCGAACATCAGCGTGGTGCCGCCATTGGCGAGCGGCCCATAGACGATATAGCTGTGCCCCGTGACCCAGCCGACATCGGCGGATGACCAGAAGACTTCGCCCGGCCGATGGTCGAAGCTCAGGTCGAATGTCATCGCCGCCCAGAGCAGATAGCCCCCGGTCGAATGCAGCACGCCCTTGGGCTTGCCCGTCGATCCGGAGGTATAGAGCAGGAACAGCGGGTCTTCCGCCGCCATCGCCTCGGCCGGACAATCGACGGAAACGGTGGCGGCCAGTTCGTCATAATAGGCGTCGCGCCCAGCATCCATTGCAACATCGCCGCCGGTCGCCCGGACGACGATCACGCGCTCCAGCCCCGGCGCCAGAACCGCCGCCGCGTCGACATTGCGCTTGAGCGGCACGGTCCTGCCGCCGCGCCGCCCCTCATCGGCGGTGATGACGATCCGGCTGTCGCAATCGGTGATCCGCCCCGCCAGCGCCTCGGGCGAAAAGCCGCCGAACACGACGGAATGGATCGCCCCGATCCGCGCGCAGGCGAGCATGGCGAAGGCGGCCTCCGGAATCATCGGCAGGTAGAGCGTCACCCGGTCGCCGCGGCCCACGCCCGCCGCCTTCAGCACATTGGCGAAGCGACACACCTCCGTATGCAATTGCCGATAGGTGAAGCGCCGCGCCGGTTCCTCCGGATCGTCGGGTTCCCAGATGATCGCCACCTGGTCCCCGCGCGTCTCCAGATGGCGGTCCAGGCAATTGGCCGACACGTTGAGCATGCCGTCGCTGAACCAGCTTATGCCGAAATTCCGCTCCGCAAAGCTGCTCTCGTCGGCGCGGGTGGGTTCGCGCAGCCAGTCCAGCCGCCGCGCCTGCTCCAGCCAATAGGCGTCAGCGTCATCGATCGATCGGCGATAGCCCGCGGCATAGGCGGCGGCATCGACCTTCGCCTCCGCCGACCAGAGCGGCGGCACGGGATAGACAAGGGGGGCCGTGGTCAGCATCGGCGGATCTCACTTCACCTTGGCAAGCGCGGCGGTCATCCGCTTGGCGGCGAAGGGCGGCAACTTCACCGCCTTGGCGGCGGCGAGATCGGCCGGGGTTACCTTGCCCACCTGCACCAGGGCGACCATGCCCATCGAATAATGCGGCATGCACTTGATGCCGTAGAGGCCCGGCTTGGTGACGGTCAGCACCGCCTCCTTGTTCATCGCGCCCTTCATCGGGGTCGCGCCGGCCGGCAGCATGTTCGCCATGGTTTCGGCATTATGGCTGGGATTGCTTGGCTGGAAACGGATGGTGTCGCCCACAGCCGCCTTCACGAAGGACGGCTCGAACACCATGGCGCCATCCGCGCCCTGGTTCTTCATATGGACGATGATGTCCCTGGCCTGCGCCGAAAGCGGCGCCAGCGCCAGCAGCGCGACGGCGCCAACAGCGCCCAGGGTGATGCGAATGTCGGTCAAGGCTCTCTCTCCCATGCAAACATGCTTGGGCAAAAGATGGCGCAGCGCGGCGGATCCTCGCAATGGGCCATTGGTCCTAGAGCTTGAGCAGACCAAAGCATGCCACGACAAAATCGGGGCACGACCCGCGCCTGATCTAGGACGGAGCGCTCGCGCGCACGACGCCTCCCTCCGGCACCGCCCGCGCCAATGGCTGTCCCAGGTCGCGCCAGCCGTCCGTCCCCTCCGCCAGCCACCAGACATTGCGATAGCCCATGGCGCGCAGCCGCCGCGCGGCGTTCCAGCTCATCCAGCAATCGGCCCGGCAGAAGACCAGGAGCATGCGATCCCGCCGTCCACCCGTCAGCCGCCGCACGCCACCTGCGAACCAGGCCGCGATGCCGGGCTCCGGCACGCCCCTGCCCGCTTCGGGAAACCAGTGCGCGCCCGGAACGCTTTCATGCTGCTCCGCCAGCCGCCAGCGCCCGTCGCGCTCCCTATGCCCGCCCTCGGCCGGCAGGACATCGATGAACAGCGCGTCCCGCCCCGGCCGCAGGGCCGCGGCGGCGGCCGGGGCGATCCGGCCAACCCCGTCGGGCGGGCGGGCGACCGGCGCGCGATAGGCGGCGATGCGATATCCGTCGGGGCCGAACAATGGCTCCGCCCCCACCGGCGCCGCGCAAAGCAGCAATGCGGCGCCCCATACAGTCATCCTCATTCCCGGCCCTCCCCATCCGACCCAAGGGCCAATGGTAGCGCATTGCGCCAGCCTGTAGATCTGCACCAAGGGAGAAGGACGTGAAAGGGCGAAGATACGCAGCCATGACCCTGGCCCTGCTCGCGCTGGCGGCGCGCGCAGACGCATCCGTGCCTGCCGATCCGCTCGAATCGCCGATGTGGGAAGCGCATGCGAAGCTGCTGTTCGGCGACGATCCGGTCCGCTTCGACCCGCGGGTGAAGGTCGGCTTTCCCCAGATCGCGGAAAATCAGCGCAGCTTCCCGGTGGCCATCGACGCCCGCGCCATTGCCGGCGTCCGACGCATCGTGCTGATGGCAGACCTCAACCCGATCCCCATCGCCATCGACTATCACCCGACGGACAGCGACGCCTATCTCGCCACCCGGATCAAGCTGGACCAGCGCACGCCCGTGCGCGGCGCGGTGCAGTTGGCGAGCGGCGAATGGCTGGTGTCCGGCGGCTGGATCGACGCGGCGGGCGGCGGCTGCTCGACGCCGCCGGTCAGCCGCGTCAAGGGCGACTGGGCCGAACATCTGGGCGAAATCAGGGGCGAAGCCTGGCCCGTCGCCGGGCCAACCCCGGCCAGCCGCCTGCGCATCAGCTTCCGGCACCCGATGGATACCGGGCTGGTCGATGCCATTCCCACCTATCATCTGGAACAGCTGACCGTGCGCGACGGCGCCGGCCGCGAACTGGGCCGGATGGAGATCTGGGCTTCGGTCGCGGAAGACCCGGCCATCACCCTGGTCCCTCATGCGGCGGCGGGCGACATGCTGACGGTCGATGCCCGCGACACCAACGGACGCGATTATCACGCGGCACTGTCCGTCGCGCGCCAGTCGCCCCCGCCGCGATGATGCTCACCCGGCGCGGACTGATCACCGGCGGCATGGCGCTCGCCGCCTTGCCCGCGCAGGCGCGCGGCCGCTATGCGATCGATCCCGTCGCCGTCGCGGACGGAATATGGATGATCCACGGCGCGGACGCCCCGATCGATCCGGCCAATGGCGGCGCCATCGCCAATATCGCGATCATCGCCACGCCGGCGGGGACGGTACTGTGCGATTGCGGCCCGTCGCTCTCCTATGGGCAGGCGCTGCGCAAGGTGGCGGAGGAACTGACCGGCCAGAGGGTGGTCCGCGTCTATGTCACCCATCTGCACCCCGATCACGGCATGGGCATCGCCGCCTTCGATCCCGGGATCGTCGCGGCGCTGCCCGGCACGATCGAAGCGCTCGCCAGCGAGGGACGCGGCTATTCAGACGCGATGTACCGGTTGCTGAACGACTGGATGCGCGGCACCGAACTGGTCCTGCCCGGCCTGCCGATCACGACAGGGCGCGATGATTTCGGCGGGCGCGGCTTGCGGCTGCTGGCGCTTTCCGGCCACAGCGGCGCGGACCTGGCGCTGCTGGACGAACGAAGCGGCCTGCTGATCGGCGGCGACCTCGTCTTTCACGATCGCGCACCCAGCACGCCGACCGCCGACCTTCCCCGCTGGCGCGCGAGCCTCGACCGGCTGGCGAGCGAACCGCATGGCGGGCTGGTCCCCGGCCATGGCCCGTTCGATCCGGGCGGCAGGGCCGCCATTGCCCAGACCCGCGACTGGATCGACTGGCTGGAGGACGCGCTGACGCGGGCGGTGCAATCGGGCCTCGACATGGTGGAGGCGGGCGAACTGCCAATCCCCCCACGCTTCGCGACCATGGCGGCGGCACGATACGAACTGCAACGCAGCGTCTCCCACCTCTATCCGGGGCTGGAGGCGCGGCTGCTGCCCCGCATCGACCAGCCAGCCTGATCTGGCGCGATTAGCCGGCGATCCAAGCCGGTTGGCTCTAGAATCGAGCCTTCACCCCCGCATACCAGCGGCGCGGCGCGCCCGGCCCATAGGCGCGCGGATCGGACGCATGCGGCGCTTGCGCCATCGCCACCTCCCCGATGTCGCTGAACGTGCCGAAGGTTGCATATTTGCAGTCCAGCGCATTGTGCAACTCGCCGAACAGCGTCACCCCCGGCAGGATATCGACCCCGGCGCGCAGATTGACCAGCGCATAGCCCTTCAGCGGCGGCTGGTCATTGCCCTCGTCACCCACCAGATATTGTCCCGTCCGCGCGATCAGGTCGCCGCCGGCCGACCAGCCCCGCCCGGCATAGTCCAGCGACAGCGTCGCACTGTGGCGGGGAATGCCGGGCAGCCGGTCGCCCGGCCGGACAAGGATCACGCCGTTCTCGTCCGCCGCGGGATTGGCGGGACTGGAAAGCGCCAGCTCATGCCGGTAGGTCGCGTCGGTGAAGGCATAGCTGAGGGCCCCGGAAAAGCCACCGCGCACGGCCTTCAGGGTGAACTCCACGCCCTGCCGCCGGGTGGCGCCGATATTGCGGAACCAGGCGCGTCCGCGAATGTCGGACGCGACAAATTGAATGTCGTCGCGGTTGCGCGTGCGATAGGCGGACAACAGCCATTCCAGCCGGAACCCGCCCCACCGGCCCCGCCCGCCCGCGCCCGCTTCCCAGCTTTTGGCGACGACCTGCTTCAACGGCGGATCGGCGATGAAGAAATTGGCGAGGCTGCACGGCGCATGCTCATCGGCGCAGGACAGTTCGGCGGGCGTGGGCGCGCGGTTGCTCTCGGCATAGCCGACGCGCAGGTCCAGTTCCTGCGACAGCCGGTAATCGAACTCCAGACCGGGGTTCAGCCGCTCGAACCGATGATCGCCGTTGAGCGCCGTGCCGATCCGGTCGCGCATCGCGATCGCGACATGATTGTAGCGCAGCCCGATCTCCGCCGAGAGCCGGGGGGTCAGCGGCAGCCGGTCCTGCGCGAACAGCCCCCAATAGCTGGCATGCGCGACCAGGCCGACCGGCCCGATGGCGCCGTCCTCCTGCACGATGGACGGCCCCAGCCCCTGGACGCTGCGATCCTCCGTCAGCGCGCCCAGTTCGGTCGACGCGCCAAAGCGGCTGCGGCTCGTGTCATAGCTCAGCCCGATGGCAAGGTGATTGCGCCCGCCCGGCAACGCCCGCTCGTCGATCATCTGGACCAGCGCGCCCATCGCCCGGCTGTCGAGCCGGCCACGGTTGAGCACGCCATAGCCCTCGCCGCCCCGCACATCGGCAATCGGCCGCCCGTCGCCATCAGTCAGCAGCGCCTCTTCCGTCCCGCCCACGGTCTCCAGGCAGAGCAGCCCGGCGCGATCCTCGTCCTCGCACGCCTCCATGTCGGCGGCATCGCCATTCACGGTGCGCAGCTTCAACCGCTGGGCATAGAACGTGCCCTCGATCCGCGTCCCCTCCCCCAACGCGACCCAGGGGTGCAGGCTGACCCGGCCATAGCGCGCTCTGGCATTGTCGGGCCAGGTGAAGACCGCCCGCCGGTCCGCCGCCAGCAATTCGACCGGCGCGACGCCATTGCCCGCCAGGTCCGTGTCGGCGCCGATCCACTTCAGATGCAGCCCGCCCGTCGCGGTGTCGAAGCCCAGGTCGGCATAGCCATTATAGAGGGTGGAGGGCGAATGGTCGCGCCAGCCGTCCTCATGGCGGTACTGGAACGCGCCGAAGGCACTGAAATCGCCCCTCTTCAGGCCGCCCGCGACGCTCGCCTCCCGCGACCCGAAACGGCCGCCGGTCAGGCTCGCCTCCAGCCCCGGATCGCTGGCGCCCGTCCTGGTGTCGATCACCATCGCCCCGCCCAGCGCGTTCAGCCCGTAGACAGCGCTGCTGTCAAGCAGGGTGACGCCGCGAATCGCCGCCTCCGGCAACAGATCGAAGGCGACGGTATCGCCAAAGGGCTGGTTGAAGCGCGCCCCGTCCAGATAGACCGCCAGCCCCTGCGCCTGCCCCTGCAAGGGGGAGGCGGTAAAGCCGCGATAGACCAGATTGGGCTGCCACGGATTGCCCTGCGCATCCTGCAGGGTCACGCCCGCGATCGACCGGGTCAGTGCGCCCAGCAGGTCGGGCGCCCCGGCGCGGCCGATGTCCGCGCCGGTCAGGCGCAACGCATCATCGGCATCGATCGCGCCGCCGGGCGCCGTGACGACGATCGGCTGCCGCTCCGCATCGGCGTCGGCCGTCTCCGCCCGCGCGTCCAGGACCATGGCCTGCCCCGCCAGCATCGCCCATGCCGCGCCGACCAGCCGCATGCCCTTCCTCATCCCCTTGCCTCTTCTTCTTTGTTCCTCGACCGCCAGGCCATTGTCCAGCCATGAAAAAATGGGGCCGCATCCCTGTTAGGATGCGGCCCCGCCCCGTGACATTGTTCCTTCGGTCGGGATCAGAAGAACAGGATCGCCCCGGCCGCGACGGCGTCGGAACTGGCCCGGTTGCCGTTATGCGCTTCCGACTTGGTGTGGACATATTCGCTGAGCAGCGTCACCCAGCTCGTAAGGCCGTAGCGGAGCTGCCCGACCCAGCTCGAATTCTTGTCCACCAGCGTCGGATTGGCCAGCGCGTCGGCGGCGTTGGCATAGTCGAGACTGCTCTCGCCATAGCTGCCCCCGACCGAGACTTTCCCGAACGTCGCCAGCCCTTGCAGGTAGAAGCCATGGCTGTCGCGCTTGTTGCCCAGGCCATCGGTGTCGAACAGGTTGAGCGCCGTCGTGCCAAGGCCCGAGGCATCATAATAGGTGCCGACCAGCGTCAGCGGACCCACCGTCACCTTCGCGCCCGCGTCCCAGCCCCAGCTGGTATAGTCCGGACCCGCGATCACATTATGCTTCTGCCGGATGCCGGCCGCCCACAGGCGCGTGCCCACGCCGCCGAACTTGCCGTCATAGACCAGCTTGCCCTGGAAGCCCGGCTCCTTGTTGGCCTCGTCCGGCCCGGTCAGCGACGACAAGGGCTCGAAAATGCCGAGGCTGGCGGTAAAGCCGCTGAAGCTGGGCGTGGTATAGGTGATCTGCGGCTGGAAATCGGTGTAGATATAGCCGACGCCGATCCGCCCCAGCGTGGTGTTGGACGGCGCGACATTGCCCGCCGGCGTTCCCGAAGACAGCAGGGTGATGTCGTTCAGTATCTGCTCGGAGGCGAACAGGCCGATGTCGCGGCCGATCTTCACCTCGCCAAAGCCCGGCCGGCCGAAGGTCAGGTAGGTCTGGCGGAAATCGATGCCCGCCGTCTGCAGCCCACGCGGATTGCCGGGGCTGTTCGCGCCGCCGCCCGCCGCATAGTTCACCGAATTAATGCCCGGATACATGCCGAAATGCGCGCCCACATCCCAGCCGCCCTGCCGGGTCATGACCTCGACCTTCAGGAAGCCTGGCAGCAGGCCGTTGCGGATCGCCGAACTCTTGCCGCCTACCGTCGCCACGCCGCCGACCACGCTGTTGGTCGCGCTGGGCGCCTCGCCATTGTCATGGACGTAGAAGCCGTTGACCGAGCCGGAGAATTTGAGCGTGACGTCGCCCATTTCGAAGCCGACGCCGCTGTCGGTCATGCGCACGGTCCGGCCGCCGCCCGACGCGTCGGGCGTCACCGGCGGGGCGGCAGGCGCCGAAGCCGCCTCGGCGCTCTCATTCTTCAGCAGCTCCTGATATTCCTCGTCGGAGAGGATTCCCTTCTCATGCAGCCGCTTCAGCAGATCGGCGGTGGTCCCGGCCAATGCCGGCGTGGCAGTCGCGCAAAGCAGCCCCATGGCCGCGCTCGCGAGGAGCAGCGTCCTTTTCATAACATCCTCCCTCTTTGTGCCGGTCAATGCCCCCGGCTGAAGAGAGAGTGAGGCGGACGCCCCGGCAGGAAAATTGGACTTAGGGCTTCCTCCCTTGGGATGAGGGGGCAACCTATCTGCGGATGATCAGGGGACCGCCACGATTCCCCAGGGCGCGGCGCCCACGGGGATCGTTCCCGTGACCTCTCCCCTGGCCAGATCGATCACGCTCACATTGTCCGAAAGGCCATTGGCCGCATAGGCCCGCGCGCCGTCGCCGCTCACCGCGACATGCCATACCCGCTTGCCCACCGGCACATAGGCGCGCACCTTGCGGCTCGCCACGTCGACCAGCGCGACATGGTCCGCCCGGCCCAGCGCCACCACCGCCGTCCTGCCGTCCGGCGTGAAGCGGATCCCGCAGGGCAATATGCGATGCTCCGCCACGCCCGGAATGGCGAAATGCAGCGTCTCGACCACCTTGCGGGAGGCCGTATCGATGATCTGCACCGTCCCGCCCACCTCCGCCGCGACCCAGAGCTGGGCGCCGTCGCGGGTGAATTCGACATGGCGCGGGCGCAGGTCGACGGGCGTCGCCTCGACCATTTCCCGCTTCGCCACGTCGACCCAGTTGACGACATTCTCTTCCTCCGACGTCACCACGACCCACCGGCTGTCGGGACTTTGCGCCACGCCTTCGGGCTCCCCGCCGACATCCACCTGGAAAGCGACGGTCCTGGTCCCAAGGTCGATCGCGGTCAGCGCCGCATTGTCCTCATTGGCGACGAACAGCGTCCCGCCATCGCGCGACAGGAAGAATTGCTCCGGATCCTCCCCTGACGGCAACTCCGCCACGACCTTGCCCGTGGCCCGCTCGATCACCTGCACGGCATGGTCGGTCGATGCGCACAGATAGATATATTTCCCGTCCTTCGACACGGTGATCCCGCGCGGCCGGCCGCCGACCGCCCATGTCGCGACCACCTTCGCGCTGGCCGCGTCGATCACCGTGACGCTGTTGCCGCGCTCGTTGGAGACATAGAGCGTCTCCGCCCACGCGCTCACTGGCTGCGCGCTCGCCGGAGCCAGTACCAACCCCGCCAGAATGATGCGCTTCATCCGCCCTGATCCTCTCCGCCGCCCGATGGATATTCCGTGTTCCTGTATGGCACCCGCGAGTTTTAAGGCGCGCGCGCCTCCACCGGGATAGTACCAACGGCCAATAGGGCGGCAAAGCACGCTGCCCTACACTTGCCCCAATCAATTCGGGTGAGGATTTCGAGCATGAATCTGGGACGCATTTCGCTGCTGGGCGCCGTCGCCATATTGGGCGCGACCACGGCAACCGGCCTGATGGCGCACGGCAATGTGACGCCGCAGGCGGTCGACACCTCCGCCTTGCCGGACATTGGCGAGGAATGGCTTCAGAAAAACCCCTATAGCGGCAATGCCAAGGCCATAGAGATCGGCCAGTCCGCCTATGGCCAGAATTGCGCCCGCTGCCACGGGCTCGACGCCGAAAGCGGCGGCATCGCGCCGGACCTGCGCTATCTGGAACAGGGCGAATCGGGCGACCAGTGGTTCGTCGAACGCTTCCGCCACGGCTCCAGCCATGACGGAAAGGTCTATATGCCGCCCTTCGGGGACGTGCTGGGCCAGAAGGCCGGCTGGGCGATCCGCGCCTGGCTCGAAACCAAGTTCCAGGGCTGAGGCCATGTTCAGCCGGCGTGGCCTGATCGGCTCAGCGGGCGCGGCGATGGCGCTGGGGCTAGGGATGAGGCCCGGCATGGCGCATGCGGCACCGCTGGGCAAGGTCAAGGACCTGGGCGTGCTGCGGGTGGTCGTCTACAGGGACAATCGCCCCTGGTCCTGGGAGGAAGGCGGGAAGCTCGTCGGCCTCGACGTCGATCTGGCGCATGCGATCGCCGGGAAACTGGGCGTGCGCGCCGACCTCGCCCAGCTCGTCGCGGACGAAAGCGTGGACGACGATCTGCGCCATGGCGTGTGGAAGGGCGGACTGCTCGGCTTCGCGCCGGGCGACCTGATGCTGCACATCCCCTTCGACCGGACCTTCGCCGCCCGCAACGACCAGGTGGCGATCATCGCGCCCTATTATCGCGAGAGCTTCCGTCTTGCCGGCATGCCGGACGCCATTGATCTGGAAGCGCCGCCCACCGGATGGCGCGGGCACAGGCTGGCGGCCGAACTCGACTCCATTCCCGACTTCTACCTGATCGGTTCCTTCGGCGGCCTGTTGGCGAAGGATGTCGCGCATTATCCCAGCGGCGCCGAAGCGGTCGCGGCCGTCGCGGCGGGCAAGGCGGACGCCGTCCTCGCCAGCCGCGCACAGATCGAGGAAGGGCTGCACCGCGGCGCGAAGGGCCTTGCCTTGCGCAAGGGGCCCCTGCCCGCCTTCACCTCGCCCGGATGGGACATCGGCATGGCGGTCAGGGAAAACAGCCGCACCCTGGGCGACGCGGTGGAGGAGATCGTCGTCGCCATGGCCGCCAGCGGCGAGATGAAGGCACTGTTCGCCCCCTATGGCGTGGAATGGACACCCGCGCTGGCGGCGGGTTGAGATCGGGCACCTGCCCCTCCCCGTTCCAGAGAGTCGGGGGGAAGGGGCCGACCCAAGGTCCAATTGCTGCGCACAACAGGTGCAATAATCTGCAGCGGTCGGGGGCGCCGAGCACGCCCTTTCAACAGAGGGAGGAAAGAATGAAAGGACGTTTGACGCGAGCCCTGTCCGGCGCCGCGATCCTGAGCCTGGCGGTTGCCGCCGCGCCATTGCTGGCCGAAGGTCCAACCGATGCGGACCTCATGAACGACGCGGCGACGCCGGGCGACGTTCTGACCTATGGCATGGGTCCGCAGGCGCAGCGCTTCAGCCCGCTGAAGGCGATCAACGCCTCCAATGTCGCAAGGCTGGTACCCGCCTTCGCCTCCTCGCTCGGCGGGGAAAAGCAGCGCGGGCAGGAAGCGCAGCCGATCGTCTATGACGGCACCATCTACGTCACCGGCAGCTATTCGCGCGTGTTCGCCTTCGACGCGCGCACGGGCGAGGAAAAGTGGCAATATGACGCCCGCCTGCCCGAAGCGATCATGCCCTGCTGCGACGTGGTGAACCGCGGCGCGGCGATCTATGGCGACAAGATCATCTTCGCGACGCTGGACGCGCACATGGTCGCGCTCAACCGCCACACCGGAAAGGTCATCTGGAACAAGCAGATCGCGGACTATCAGGCCGGCTATTCGGCCACCGCCGCACCCATGGTGGTGAAGGGCAAGGTGATCTACGGCAATAGCGGCGGCGAATTCGGCATTGTCGGCGCGGTCGAGGCGCGCGACGTCAACACCGGCGAATTGGTCTGGCGCCGCCCGACCATAGAGGGGCATATGGGCACCCTCAATGGCAGGGACAACGGCATCACCGGCAAGACCAACGCCAGCTGGCAGGGCGACCTGTGGAAGACCGGCGGCGGCGCCACTTGGCTGGGCGGCACCTATGATCCGGAAACCAACCTGCTCTTCTTTGGCACCGGCAACCCCGCGCCGTGGAACAGCCATCTGCGCCCCGGCGACAATCTCTACACCAGCTCGACGCTGGCGATCGATCCCGACACCGGCGTCATCAAATGGCATTTCCAGACGACCCCGCATGACGGCTGGGATTTCGACGGCGTCAACGAATTCATCCCCTTCGACGCCACCGTCAACGGCAAGGCGATGAAGCTGGGCGCGAAGGCAGACCGCAACGGCTATTTCTTCGTGCTCGACCGCACCAACGGCAAGTTCGTCAGCGCCAACAAGTTCGTCATGCAGACGACCTGGGCCAATGGCTTCAACAAGAACGGCCGGCCCAACTACAACGACGCCAATCGCCCCGGCGCACCGGGCGAGGCGGCCAAGGGATCGTCGGTCTTCGCCAGCCCCAGCTTCCTGGGCGGAAAGAACTGGATGCCCATGGCCTACAGCCAGGACACCGGCCTCTTCTACATCCCGTCCAACGACTGGGGCATGGACATCTGGAACGAGCCGATCGCCTACAAGAAGGGCGCAGCCTATCTGGGCGCCGGCTTCACCATCAAGCCCATTGCGGAGGATCATATCGGCGCGCTGCGCGCCATGGACCCCAAGACGGGCAAGATCGTCTGGGAATATAAGAACAAGGCGCCCCTCTGGGGCGGCGTGCTCTCGACCGCGGGCAACCTCGTCTTCACCGGCACGCCGGAGGGGTATCTCAAGGCCTTCGACGCCAAGACGGGCCAGGAACTGTGGAAGTTCCAGACCGGATCGGGCGTGGTGGGCAGCCCCGTCACCTGGGAACAGGATGGCGAGCAATATGTGGCGGTGATGTCCGGCTGGGGTGGCGCGGTGCCGCTCTGGGGCGGCGAAGTCGCCAAGAGCTTCAAGGACATCAACCAGGGCGGTTCGCTCTGGGTGTTCAAGCTGCCTAAATAAGGGATAAGCACGATGATCGTCATGGGCCGCGGCAACCACATCCCCTCCATCCGGGCGGTCCCGCCTGGCGCGATGCGGCTTGCCACGGCCCATGACTTGTCCGATTATCCGGGGCAAGGGGTGGGCCAGTATATGGGTGGCGAGGCAATCATGGAGCGGGTACTGATCGTCGACGATCACCCCCTCGTGCGCGACGGGCTGCGCAGCGTGATCGCGATCAGCTTCGACAATTGCGAGATCTTCGAGGCGGCAAGCATGGAAGAGGCCGTCGCCTTGCTGGAAAAGCAGGACAATTTCGACCTCATCCTGCTCGACCTCAACATACCCGATGTCCGCCGCCTGGATGGCCTCAAACTGCTGCGCGATCGTTTTCCGATCCTGCCCGTGGTGATGGTGTCGGGCGCCTTCGACCGCCCGATCGTGCAGGAGGCGCTGGCCGCCGGCGCCGCGGGCTTCATTCCCAAGTCACTGAAGCGCAGCGCCATTGTCGACGCGCTCCATCGCGTGGTCTCGGGCGAGATCTACCTGCCGGAGGCCATGGGCGAGACGATCGCTCCCACCGCGGAGGAGGATGAGATCGCCCGCCGTATCGACAGCCTCACGCCGCAGCAGAAAACGGTGCTGGCGCATCTGGTGCGCGGCCGGCTGAACAAGCAGATCGCACATGATCTCGGCGTGTCGATGACCACCATCAAGGCGCATGTCTCCGCCATTCTCCAGAAGCTGGGCGTGCTCAGCCGCACCCAGGCGGTGATCAAGGCCAATCGGGTGCATTTCCGCGCCGATTGAGGGTTCCAGGGCGGGATCGCTTGTCGTCGGCAAATCTGCTATTCTTCACCTATAGACGGCATTGGCCAGACTCGCCGCCCGCCCTTGTGCCGGCCCCCATTTCCGGCACCGCGCACGACGCCCCGCTGACCATGCCCCCGGGCACAGGCCGATGGAGGATGTCATGGCGATTTCCCAGAGATTGCGCGGCTATATGGACCGCTGCGGCACCAGGTTCGACGAATGGCCGCATGAACCCTCGACAGAGATGGCGCGGGCGGCGCAGGCAGCGCATGTCCCCGGCCGGCAGGTGGCGAAGGCCGTGCTGGTGCAGGCGGGCGACGAATATCTGCTGGCCGTCCTCCCCTCTTCCAAACATGTGAGCTTCAACTTCCTGCAGCAATGGCTGGCCCGCGACGTGTCCCTGGCGGAGGAGCATACGACCGCGGCGCTGTTTCCTGATTGCGACCTCGGCGCGCTGCCCCCGGTCGGCGCGGCCTACGGGCTGAAGACCATCATCGACGACGACATGCTGATGGGTCAGGATGTCTGGTTCGAGGGCGGCGACCATCACACGCTGGTGCACATGAATGCGGAAAACTGGCGGCGGCTGCAAAAGGGCGCCAGCCATTTCGCGTTCAGCATCTAGGCGAGCGGCCATCGGGCGGAGTCGTTCACCCCGCTTGAAGGATCAGGGGCGGGCGCCTCCCCTTTCATGCAATAAATTCCATACAGTCATCGGAAAAATAACATGGCCGTCGCAGTTCCCCCTTTGCCGGCCATGGCCTAAAATCCCCCCCATCCGGAGAAGCTGAAAGGAACCCGTGCAATGGACGCAAAGACGAGCAATGATCCGTTGGCCTGCCCCATGAAGGAGCCGGCGGCGCTTCGATCCCTGCTGGGGCGCACCAATCGCGACTGGTGGCCCAACCAGCTTTCGCTCGACATTCTCCAGCAGAACGGCTTGTCCGGCAATCCGCTGGGCGACGATTTCGATTATGCCGCAGCCTTCAAGACGCTCGATTATGACGCGCTGAAAAGGGATCTGACGGCCCTCATGACCGACAGCCAGCCCTGGTGGCCGGCGGATTACGGCCATTACGGCCCCTTCTTCATCCGCATGGCCTGGCACTCGGCGGGCACTTATCGCACCGGCGACGGCCGCGGCGGCGCCTCCTCCGGCTCGCAGCGCTTCGCCCCGCTCAACAGCTGGCCGGACAATGCCAATCTCGACAAGGCCCGCCGCCTGCTGTGGCCGATCAAGCAGAAATATGGGCAGAAGCTGAGCTGGGCCGACCTCATGATCCTCGCCGGCAATGTCGCCATTGAATCGATGGGCGGCCCGGTCTTCGGCTTCGGCGGCGGCCGCGCCGACGTGTTCGAGCCGGAAAAGGACGTCTATTGGGGCACGGAGGAATTCTGGGTCGGGCAGGAGGGCAATGAGACCCGCATCCAGCCCGAAAAGAACATGGCCCTCGAAAGCCCGCTCGCCGCGATCCAGATGGGCCTCATCTACGTCAATCCCGAAGGACCGGGCGGCAATCCCGACCCGCTGCAATCGGCGCGCGACATCCGCGAAACCTTCCTGCGCATGGGCATGAACGATGAGGAAACCGTCGCGCTCACCGCGGGCGGCCACACCTTCGGCAAGGCGCATGGCGCGGGCGACGCGTCCAAGGTCGGCAAGGAACCCGAGGGCGCCGACATAGCGCAGCAGGGCCTGGGCTGGCAGAGCGGCTATGAAAGCGGCGTGGGCGACCACACCATCACCAGCGGCATCGAGGGCGCGTGGACGCCCACGCCCCGGACCTGGGACCACAGCTTCTTCCACATGCTGCTCGACTATGAATATGAACTGGTGAAGAGCCCGGCGGGCGCCAAGCAGTGGCAGCCGGTCAATCAGAAGCCGGAGGATATGGCGCCGGGCGCGCACAGCCCCGACCGGCGCGTGCCGACGATGATGACGACCGCCGACATGGCGTTCAAGATGGACCCGGAATATCGGAAGATCTCCGAACGCTTCCGCAATGACCCCGCCGCGTTCGAGGATGCCTTCGCCCGCGCCTGGTTCAAGCTGTGCCATCGCGACATGGGGCCCAAGGCGCGCTATCTCGGCCCCGAAGTACCGGCCGAGGACCTGATCTGGCAGGATCCGATCCCGGCGGTCGACCATCCGCTGGTCGACGCTTCGGACATCGCCTCGCTCAAGCAGAAGATATTGGCGTCGGGCCTCAGCGTGGCTGAACTGGTGACGACCGCCTGGGCCTCCGCCTCCACCTATCGCGGGTCGGACCATCGCGGCGGCGCCAATGGCGGGCGCATCCGCCTTGCCCCGCAAAAGGACTGGGATGTGAACCAGCCGGAGCAGCTTGGCCGCGTCCTCTCCGCGCTGGAGAAGATCAAGGCCGAGTTCGACGTCGCGGGGGCGAAGAAGGTCTCGCTCGCGGACCTCATCGTGCTGGCCGGATCGGCGGCGATCGAGAAGGCGGCGAGGGATGGCGGGCGCTCGATCGAGGTGCCCTTCACTCCGGGCCGCACCGACGCGTCGCAGGAACAGACCGACGTGCAGAATTTCGAGGTGATGGAACCGAAGGTCGACGGTTTCCGCAACTATCTGCCCGTGCCGTTCAATGTCCCGGTCGAGGAACTGCTGATCGACCGCGCCCAGTTGCTGACGCTCAGCGCCCCGGAAATGACGGTGCTGGTCGGCGGCCTGCGTGTGCTGGGCGCCAATCATGGCGGTTCGCCGCATGGCGTGTTCACCGACCGTCCCGGCACGCTCAGCAACGACTTCTTCGTCAACCTGCTCGACATGGGCACGGCCTGGAAGGAAGCCGAGGGGCAGAAGGACATCTTCACCGGCACCTGCCGCACGTCCAACGAACAGAAATGGACCGGCACGCGCGTCGACCTGGTGTTCGGATCGAACTCGCAACTGCGCGCCTTGTCGGAGGTCTATGCCTCCGCCGATGCGGGCGACAAGTTCGTGAACGACTTCGTTGCTGCCTGGACCAAGGTGATGAACGCCGACCGCTTCGACCTGGCGGCATGAAGATGGGCGGGCCGCTCCCCGGACGGGGCGGCCTCCCCCTGCTCTCCGATCGTACTAGAACTTTCCGGTAAATTGCCCCTGCCCGGCTTTCGTGCGACACTTCTCACCGCCGTGATCCGGAGATTCGCCGTGCACGATCATCTGAAAGACGCTGCCGACGCGGCCGATCTGACGGACCAGCAACTGCTCGCCATCCGCCGCAGGATCGGCGACACGAAACGGCCCAGCGGCTTCGAACAGGCGGTGCTGGACGAAATGAAGCGCCGAAACCTGCGTCCTTCCTGAATCCGATCGCCGGGCACGCCCTGTTTCAGCCCTATTTCAACATCGTCCGCAAAAGGGCGCGCAACTGCGCCGGCTTCACCGGCTTGCCCAGCAGCGGAATGCCCCAGCCGTCCATCCGCGCCTTCAGCGCCTCACCCCGGTCGGCCGAGATCATCACCGAAGGCACCGCCCGCCCGAAATGGCCGTGCAGCCGCTCGATCACGCCATCCCCGGTCTCGCCGTCGTTCAGATGATAGTCGACCAGGATGACGTCGGGCGCGTCCTCGTCCGCGAAGGCCGCCACCGCCTCCTCAAATCCCGCCGCCGTGGCCACGGCACAGCCCCAGCCGCCCAGCAGCGTGGCCATGCCGGTCTGGATCGCGCGTTCATTGTCGACCACCAGCACCTTCAGCCCGCGCATCGAACGGTCGCTGCGCTGCGCGGCACCGCCCTCCCCTTCCTCCACCACCGCCCCGCCGCGCGGCACGCGGATCGAAAAAGTCGAACCCTGCCCCGGCACGGATTCCAGCGTCACCTCATGGCGCAGCATGTCGCTCGCCCGCCGGACGATGGCCAGGCCCAGCCCCTTGCCACCCGCGCCTCTGCCCCCATGCGTTTCGAGGCGGCGAAACTCCTCGAAGATCAGTTGCTGCTTGTCCGGGGGGATGCCGGGGCCGCTGTCGGCGACGCTCAGCCTTATCCCCTCCCCCTCCGCCACGCAGGTGACGCGCACCGATCCGCGCTGGGTATAGCGCAAGGCGTTGGACAGGAAGTTCTGGAGGATACGGCGCAACAGTCGAATGTCGGACCGTACCCAGATCGGCCCTCCTTCGTCGGCCAGACCCTCGACCGTCAGCGTCAGCCCCGCCGAACGGGCCATCGGCGCGAATTCCGTCCGCAGCGTGTCCAGCAGCCGGTCGATGCGGAAATCGCTGATCTCCGGCTGGATCGCGCCAGCATCCAGGCGGCTGATCTCCAGCAGCGCCTCCAGCAGGTCTTCCACCGAATCGAGCGCGGTCGACGTCTGGTTGACCAGCGCCCGTGTGGGCAGCGCCAGCCGCCGGTCGCCCAGCGCCGCGACGAACAGCCGCGCCGCGTTCAACGGCTGCAACAGGTCGTGGCTGGCCGCGGCAAGGAAGCTGGTCTTGGACAGGTTCGCCTTTTCCGCCGCCGTCTTGGCATCCATCAGCTGCGCCTCGATCTGGCGCCGCTCCGCTACCTCCGCCTCCAGTTCCGACGTGCGTTCCGCCACGCGCCGTTCCAGCGTCTCCGCCGTCTCGCGCAGCGCCGCCTGCGCGCGCAGCATGTCGGTGACCTCGGTGAAGCCGATCACCTGCCCACCCCGTTCCATGGCGTTGCTGCGGATCTCGAAACTGCGTCCCCCGGCATGAACCAGCTCGCTGCGATGGCGCGCGCCGCCCCGGTCGAGGCAGCCCCTGTCATCCATGCCCAGCCGGCCCCGGCACCAATCCAGCAGCGCGGCATGGGTGCCGCCCTCCTGCGCCCACTCCTCCGGCAATTCCAGCAGCCGTTGCAACGCCTCGTTCCACGCCGCCAGTCGCCCCTCCGCGTCGAACAGGCAGACGCCCTCCGACAGATTGTCGAGCGTCGCCTGCAACACGATGTTGCGCTCGGCCAGTTCGCGCGCCCGGTCGCGGGCATCCTCCGTCTTCACCTCGGTGATGTCGGTATAGATGCCGACGATGCCGCCCTCGCTGGTGCGCAGTTCATTGATCTGCACCCAGCGTCCGTCGGACAGCGCCTGGACATGGCCGCCCTCCGCCACGCTGTGGCGCGCCAGCCGGTCGGACACCCAGCGGTCTTGCCCCACCGGGCGATGATGCGCCGCGGCCAGCCGGGCGATCTCGTCGAAACTCATGCCCTCGCGGATGTGCGCCGCAATCTCCGGCCAGAAACCCAGATAGGCTTCGTTATAGAGGACCAGCCGGTCCTCCGCATCGAACAGCACAAAGCCCTCGTTGACGGAATCGATCGCATCGCGCAGCCGCATCCGCGCCGCATCGGCATGACCATGGGCGGCAGCAAGGTCGGCATTGACCTCCGCCAGCTTCGCCAGCGCCTCCTCCAGCTGCGCCGTCCGCTCGCGCACCATGGCTTCCAGCGAGATGGCGGTCTCGAACATCGAAAAGGCATTGCCCGCCATGTCGCTCGACCGTTCGACCCGGTCGATCAGCGCCGCGTTGATCTTGCGCAGCTTGCGGTTCTCTTCCCGCAACGCCTCCAGCTCGGCGGAAGAGAGGGCGACCTCTCTCACCGTCCGATGGCCAGGCCGCTGAATGTCTGGTTGACGTGCAGCGCATGATATTGCTCGCCATAGGTGTTGAAGCCGATCACCCGATGCCGCCCGTAAAGTTCCGACACCGCGCGGCTGATCTGCCGCTGTTCGGCATCGATGCGGTTCAACACGCAATCGAAGGCGATGATCCGGTCCACCGGCCCCACCTGCGCCGCGATGTCCGCAAACAGGGCGTCCATCCGCGCAATCCGGTCCACCGGCTCGCCGACGGTCATCACGATCCCCTCGTCGATCGCGCAATAGAAGGTCAGGCTGCCGTCCGGATTGGCGCTCTGTATCGACCGCACATGATAATCGCCCCCGGCCCGCACCATCAGCGGATGGGCGGCATAAAAGGCGACGCCCAGCGCCTCGCCCCCATGGCCGGCGAGTTTCAGATATTCCTGCGCGGCCGGTTCCGCATTGATCTCGGTCACGATCCGGTCCTGCGGGATGGCGCCGGTGACGACCATCTTCGCCGCGCTCGGCTGGTAATGCTGCGCCTTGAAGACATGGATCGGGCGCGGCGTGGAAAGGATCGCCACCACCGCCGCATGGGCGTGGAAGCGCCCGCCATGGAACACCGCCGTTTCGCGAAAGACCAGCCCGTCGCCCGACGACCCGCCGATCAGCGCGATATCGCCCAGCGCGTCCTGGATCGTCATCGTCAGCAATTCCTCTCGGTGCGACAGGCCGTCGACCAGGAACAGCGCGACATGATTGACCTTCTCGCCCAGATGGCGGCTTTCCCGTTCCGCCCGCGCCGCCAGCCCCCGCACCGCCTGCCGCGCGGCGGCGGGATCGAAATTCTCTATGTCATCGAAGCAGATCGAGCTCATGTGAAAGGCCGAGGCCGGAAAGCCGATGACGCTCAGGCTGTCCTCGTCATACCCATTTTCGGTAAGCTCGCCCGAACTGGTGCAGCCGATCGCCACCACGCCCTCCGCGCTGCGATTGACCGCCCGCGCCAGCGCCTCACGGTCGAAACGGTGCGAACAAAACAGCAGCATCCCGGCCAGCGGCTCCTTTCCCAATTGCCCGGCGACTTCGGCCATGGCCCTGGCCGGATCGCCCGCATGGCTCGACGCAAAGGCGATCTCCGATGCCAGCACCGTCATGTTCCTCTCCCCGCCTGTTCTCCTGTTCTTACTGTCTATGCCTAATCATCCGCCGCGCAAGGGTTCTCCCGCCGCTTCCAGCGCTGCATTCTCCTCATCGCTGAAGACGCGCGACCGCACGATGAAGCGCACCCCCTCCGGACTTTCCAGCGACATGCCCGCGCCCCGGCCCGGCACCACGTCGATGGTCACCTGGGTATGCCGCCAATATTCGAACTGCGCCGCGCCGATCCACACCGGCACCCCCCCGTCCACCTCGCCCGCCACATGGCCCAGCAGCACGTCCTGCCCCCCGACCCTGAACTCGCCCCGCGGAAAGCACATCGGCGCCGACCCGTCGCAACAGCCGCCGGACTGATGGAACATCAACGGCCCGTGGCGCGCCGTCAGCCGCGCGATCAGCGCCTCGGCGCCGGGCGTGGCCAGGATGCGGGGCGGCAGGTTCATCATGTTCTCCCTTCTCCCTCCCACCATCGGCACGGAGACGAAAAGGCGGGCGCCCGGGAGAGGCGCCCGCCGGAACCGAAGGCGTGAAGGGGGAAACAATCCGCCTTCGGCATGCGACCCGCCACGCGCCTCAGAAGAACCCCAGCGCCTTGGTCGAATAGCTGACCAGCAGGTTCTTGGTCTGCTGATAGTGATCCAGCATCATCTTGTGCGTCTCGCGCCCGATGCCCGACTGCTTGTATCCGCCAAAGGCCGCATGCGCCGGATAGGCGTGGTAGCAATTGGTCCACACGCGCCCGGCCTGGATTGCGCGGCCCATGCGATAGGCGGTGTTGCCGTTGCGGCTCCACACCCCCGCGCCCAGGCCGTACAGCGTGTCATTGGCGATGGCGAGCGCCTCCGCCTCGTCCTTGAAGGTCGTGACCGACAGCACCGGACCGAAAATCTCCTCCTGGAAGATGCGCATCCGGTTGTGCCCCTCCAGCACGGTCGGCGTCACATAATAGCCCTGCTCCAGCTCGCCGCCCAGATGCGCCCGCGTACCCCCGGTCAGCACCTTGGCACCCTCATCCTTGCCGATGTCGATATAGGAAAGGATCTTCTCCAGCTGGTCGTTCGACGCCTGCGCCCCGATCATCGTCGCGGGGTCGAGCGGACTGCCCTGCACTATCTTCTGCACGCGGGCGACGGCGCGCTCGATGAACTTCTCGTAGATGCTTTCCTGCACCAGCGCCCGGCTCGGACATGTGCAGACCTCACCCTGGTTGAGCGCGAACATCGCAAAGCCTTCCAGGCATTTGTCGAAATAGTCGTCGTCCGCCTCCATCACGTCGGCAAAGAAGATATTGGGCGACTTGCCGCCCAGCTCCAGCGTCACCGGGATCAGGTTTTCCGAGGCATATTGCATGATCAGCCGCCCGGTGGTGGTTTCCCCGGTGAAGGCGATCTTCGAAATCCGCTTGCTTGTGGCCAGCGGCTTGCCGGCCTCCACGCCAAATCCGTTGACGACGTTCAGCACGCCTTCGGGGATCAGGTCGCCGACCAGGTCCATCAGCACCATGATCGACATCGGCGTCTGCTCGGCAGGCTTCAGCACCACGCAATTACCCGCCGCCAGCGCCGGGGCCAGCTTCCACGCCGCCATCAGGATCGGGAAGTTCCAGGGGATGATCTGCCCCACCACGCCCAGCGGCTCATGGAAATGATAGGCGACCGTGTCATGGTCGATCTCGGCGATCGAACCTTCCTGCGACCGCACGCAGGCCGCGAAATAGCGGAAATGGTCGATGGCGAGCGGAATGTCGGCCGCGGTCGTCTCGCGGATCGGCTTGCCGTTGTCGATCGTCTCGGCCATGGCGAGCAGGTCGAGATTCTCCTCCATCCGCTGCGCGATGCGATTGAGGATGTTAGCCCGCTCGGTCGCCGATCGCTGGCCCCAACCCTCCTTCGCCTTGTGCGCCGCGTCGAGCGCCAGCTCGATATCCTCGGCGGTCGAGCGAGCGATCTTGCACACGCTCTGGCCCGTCACCGGCGAAAGATTGTCGAAATATTCCCCGCGAACCGGCTTCACCCATTGGCCGCCGATGAAATTGTCATAGGTGTCGCGAACCAGCGTCTTCCCCGCGAACCGCGCCATTGCCTGCTGTAACATCCATCCTCTCCCGGACTCGTCTGAAAGTTGGGAACAGGATGAACCTTTTGCGGAAAGGGACAATTAGACCTTGGGTCGGGACTGGTGAATTTAACAAGAATTGGCGGTCCTTGGCATATTCTGGACAAGGAGTCCGCCCATGGCCACCATGAACATTTCCCTTCCCGATCCGATGAAGCAATGGGTCGAGGCGCAGGCCGAAACCGGCCGCTACAGCAATGCGAGCGATTATGTGCGCGACCTGATCCGCCGCGACCAGGTACGCAAGGACAAGATCGCCCGGATGCAGAGCCTCGTGGACGAAGCCCGGTCGTACAAGCCGGCCGGTCGGTTATCCCCGTGACATTTCCATGCGACGCCATATTTCGGCTGTTGCGAAGCTCTCTCAGAGTGAGGCATCACGTTAATTGCCCTACTGCTTGCAGAACCGCAGTGGCCCCGCAAGAATGGGAGTGAGATCCGGCAATTCTGACCTTCAAGGCGGCGGCCCTCAGGGTTCACATTGAACAGAAGGCCGAATGGAAGAACGGGAAGCATCACGACGAGTGGATCCCAGCACAACATCGCTCTGAACCTGCGCGGTGAACTCGGCGGTGCCTTCCTTGCCAGCAACTCGCCGATCTCACTGGCAACAGGTATCGAATATCGCAGCGACAAGGCCAACCAGACATCGGATGCCCTGTCGCAGACGGTCAACAGCTTCACCGGCATCCTTGGCACGCCATCGGCCCAGAACGGCGCCAAGGCGCATTCCGCTTCTTCAATCCGCAGCCGTTCAGCGGCGCGATCAAGGTGGTTGAGGGCTATCTGGAGGTGGGGGTTCCGCTGGTCGAAGGCAAGCCGTTCTTCCATCAGCTCGATCTCAACGGAGCCGTCCGCCGCGCGAGGTACAGCGCAGATGGCCGGGTCTACACCTTCGCCAGAGGTGTCTCCACGTCGGCGCCTTCGTCCAGCTCATTCGATGCGACGACCTGGAAGCTTGGCGCCAACTGGGCGCCGGTCGACGACATCCGTTTCCGCCTGACCCGCTCGCGCGACATTCGGGCGCCTTCGATGATCGACCTCTATAACGGCAGCCAGTTCTCGAGTGCCACCATCACCTTCGGCGGAAACACGATTCCACTGTTCCAGCTGACCCGCGGCAACCCGAACCTGACTCCCGAAAAGGCGGACTCTTACTGCCGGGGTGGTACTGAAGCCCGGCTTCCTTCCCGGCTTCCAGGCATCGGTCGACTACTACAAGATCGACGTGAACAACGCGATTGCCGGGTTGCTGGCCCAGCAGCAGGTCAATCTCTGCGCGGCCGGTGATCAGACCTTCTGCGCCTTGCAGAGCCTGTCAAACGGTGCGCTCACGGTCATCACGCCGCCGTTCAACCTCAATCCGCAGCGGGTCAAAGGCTGGGACATCGAAGCGCAATATCGCACAAATCTGGGATCGGGCCAGTTAGCCCTGCGCGGCTTTGTCAACATCAACAGCGCCGATTACATCCGTCCCGCCGTGGGGTCCGTGATCAACCAGCGCGGCGCTGCGACCAATCCGCGCTGGCGCGGGATCTTCCAGATCAACTACAATTCGGACAGCTTCGGCGTGTTCCTGCAGGAACGGATCATCGGCAAATCGCTGATCGATACCAACCTGGTCGAAGGGATCGGCATTCCCGAGAACGATATCCCGGCTGTGGCCTATACCGACGTGACCCTCACGACGAAGGTCATGGAGCGCTTCGAGGCCTTCCTCACCATCAGTAACCTGTTCGACAAGGATCCGCCGCCCTCGCCGAAGCCAACGACGACCTTCTCAATCCCCTATTCGGGCGCCTATGACACGATTGGCCAGGCGTTCACGTCGGGGTTCGCGTCAAGATGTAGAAACCCTGCCGGGGAGCACCTATGCCCGCAGTCGGGGAACTTCCCTGGCTGCGGGTTTCTTATTCCGGGGATCGAGTGCCGATCATATTGTGGGAGGGCGTGCTTGTGGTTCATCCAGTCGTGAGGGTCGCTCTGGTCGGCTATGGCTATGCCGGCAGGACGTTTCACGCGCCCTTGATTGCGGCCACGCCGGGGATCGAACTCGCCGCGGTGGTCTCCACAAGCCCCGCCAAGGTCCACACGGATCTTCCCGCGGCAAGAGTGTTCGAGGGGCTTGATCAAGCTCTGGCCGATCCTGACATCGATCTGGTCGTGATCGCCACTCCCGACCCGCTCCACGTGCCGCAAGCCCATGCCGCTCTCGATGCCAACAAACATGTCGTGATCGACAAACCTTTTGCTCTCACACTCGAAGACGCGCGGAGCGTTGCCGAACATTCACGGCAGGCCAATCGGCTCCTGTCGGTGTTCCACAATCGTCGCTGGGACAGCGATTTTCTCACTCTGAGATCGCTGATTGCGTCAGGCAGGCTGGGTGAAATCATGCAGTTCGAAAGCCATTTCGACCGTTTTCGTCCCGAACTCCGCGACCGGTGGCGCGAACGACCCGGCGCAGGCATCTTCAACGATCTTGGCCCACATCTGATCGATCAGGCCTTGTTACTATTTGGTATGCCAGCAGCAGTCTACGCCGATCTGGGGATCCAGAAATACGGAGGTCTGGCCGATGACTATTTCCACATCCTGCTGCGTTATCCGCGCCTTCGTGTTGTCTTGCATGCCAGCCAGCTGACACTCGACAACAGCTTGCGCATGGCCGTCCATGGCACATCGGGAAGTTTCATCAAGCGCGGCATGGATCCCCAAGAGCAGCAATTAAAGGCAGGGGGCAACCCATCATGCCCCGAATTTGGCGTGGACCGGGAACCAGGCACGCTTTTTGAAGTGGCGGAATGTGAACAGGGCGGGATGCCCGTCGCATCAATTCCGGGAGACTATCGACAGTTCTATGCAGCAATCAGAGACGCAATCGCGATGGGAGGACCTGGTCCTGTCCCAGTTGAGGAGGCCCTCAATGTCATGCAGGTCATGGCGGCGGCGAAGCAGAGCCATCGTGGCAGACACGAAGTTTCTATCTGAGCAAGATGATGAAGGTGCCAGCGATTGAGCGAAAGCTTAGGCTCGTTATCCAAACTCAAGTGGTATCGTGAATTATGAGGCAGGTTGGGGCATGCTGGCCCGCAACGCAAGAAGATGTCTGAAGTCATGTAATTTCAGAAAATGGTTTGCGCCTTCCCGTTCCTCAAACGACACCGATGTGGCCAAACGGTAGATGTCGGCTCTCGGTACAACGCGACGCTTAGCGACGTGGGCGGGAACGAGGGCTTTGTTCCAAAGCAAACCGGTAGGGCGCTCGGCGCGGACGCGGACCCAACATGCGCCGTTCCGGTCCGGGTGCGAATATGTCAGTTCACAGCAATCGTGCCGCTCCGGCTGGTGCAAGACCGCCCGGCCTAATCGCTGCGCCGATGATCGGCACGATATACGCCGTATCCCTCTGAAGCCTGACGGTGTGTCCGTTTCGATAATCCCTGGCTCCTGCACCGACTGCCGATGTGATTTTTGCGGAGTCAGCAGAGTCAAGAGTCAGGCGCCTGGGCGCTAGAGCGGGTTTCGATCTGATTGAATCGGATCGCCGCCCTGGATTCCTTGTTTTCCGCGATTTCTTAACCAGCAATCGGTTCCGATCGCTTGGAAATCGTTCTAGCGACAGAAAGTTTTCAATCCAAAATTTGAGCGAAACCAGCGACACCGCCCGACAGCGGCTGGCCGCGGGCCGGCTTCGCAGCGCCGCGAACATCGTCTATTTTGCCTATGCCTCCGAAAATCGCTTCCATTGTGCGGACACATAGGGCGACATCCTCGTCAGCAAGCGCATACCACACCAATTTAGCTTCCTTGCGCGTTTGAACGAGGTTGGCGCGGCGCAACTCGCCCAGCTGCTGGCTGAGCGCGGGTTGCGCGATGTCGGTCGCTTCGCCAATCTCCGAGACGTTGCGTTCCCCGCGCAACAGGCACGACAGAATCATAAGGCGCTGCGGTTGAGCAAAGACCTTCAGCTTTTCAGCAGCGATGGTCGCAGTGTCGCGGTCTTCGTAAAATGCCGCTTTCATGGCGCGTCCACAAAACGGCAAAACCAATCCTGACGATCTCCGGAGACGTCGGAGGGTGCTGAGAGCAGCGGCTGTCCATCCCGCCATCCTTCAGGCGCCAGCGTGTCGGCTCCTTCCACCGCCTTCAATGCCTTGAGCAGCCGCAGCATCTCGTCCACCGAACGCCCCACATTGTGGGGATAGCAAGTGATCGCTCTAATGACTCCTTCCGGGTCGATGAAGAATGTCGATCGCATCGCCATGCTGTCGGCCGATTGTTCATCGATCATGCCATAGGCACGCCCGATCGCCATGCTCGGATCCTCTATGATGGGAAATCGGACATCGGCTCCCAGCGTCTCGCGGATCGCCCTGACCCACGCCATGTGCGCGTAAAGGCTGTCGACAGACAGCCCCAATAGCGAGGTTTCGAGCGCATCGAACTCCAACTGGCGCCGGGCGAGCTCGGCAAATTCCGTGCTGCAGACAGGCGTGAAATCCGCGGGATGAGAGAAGAAGATCACCCATCGTCCGCGCAGCTTGGAGAGCTGGATTTCGCCGGTTGTCGAGCGCGCGCGGAAATCGGGCGCGGGTTCTCCGATACGCGGGGGCCTGCCCTCGATCCTTTGACTGGTTTCCATAATGCTTCCTTCGACACTCTAGTTTCTTGACGCAATAGAATTATTCGATTACACAATATATGTAAATGTGAATTTATGAGGTTTTCCGTGATCGACTCCTCACTTGAAGCTGCATCGTTGCAAATCTCGGCCGCGCAGACTGGCGTCCCGCAGATCAAGGCATTCTTCGACGAACCGACGTTCACGGTGACTTACGTCGTTCACGATGCCGAAAGCCGACGCGCCGCGATCATCGACAGCGTGCTGGACTATGATCCGGCTTCGGGTCGGACATCCTTCTGCGCGGCAGACGCAGTTCTCGATTATGTTGGGGAGAAGGGACTGCTGGTCGACTGGCACCTGGAGACCCACGCCCATGCCGATCACTTGTCGGCAGCGCCCTATCTGCAGGAGAAGCTGGGCGGGAAGATCGCCATCGGCGAGCATATCGTCACCGTGCAGGAAGCCTTTGGCAAGCTGTTCAATGCCGGCACGGACTTCGAGCGCGACGGCTCCGATTTCGATCATCTGTGGAAGGATGGCGACCACTTCCGCATTGGCAATCTCGACGTCACCGTGCTCCATGTGCCGGGCCACACGCCGGCTTGCATTGCCTATGTGATCGGTGACGCCGTCTTTGTCGGCGATACCATGTTCATGCCGGACTATGGCACGGCCCGCGCCGATTTTCCCGGCGGGGATGCCCGTACCCTTTACCAGTCCGCCAAACGGCTCCTGTCGTTGCCACCGGAAACCCGGCTGTTCATGTGCCACGACTATCTGCCCGAAGGGCGCACGGACTATGTGTGGGAAACCACGGTCGAGGCGGAGCGCAGTTCCAACGTCCATATTCACGACGGCGTGAGCGAAGACGAATTCGTCGCGATGCGCGAGGCCCGCGACAAGACGCTCGCGATGCCGCGCCTGATCCTGCCCTCGGTCCAGGTCAACATGCGCGCCGGGCACCTGCCGCCGCCTGAGGACAACGGCATCACCTACCTCAAGATCCCGGTCAACGCGCTATGACCTTGCCCGGCTTTCCCGATGCAATGCCCGTTGCCGGATTTCTGGGCGGCCTGATGATCGGCCTTGCCGCCGCCATCATGTTGCTGGGCTTTGGCCGGATCGCGGGGGTCAGCGGCATGCTGGCCCGCGCGACCGCCATCGCCACCGCTGGGGCGCCGCGTGCGCTTGCCATCGCCTTCGTGGTCGGACTGCCACTGGGCGCGATGCTGGTAACACTGGTTTGCGGTGGTGTTGAAACCCGCTTCGGCGCGGGCATCCTGCAACTCATCGGGGCGGGGTTGCTTGTCGGCCTGGGCACCCGGCTCGGGTCGGGCTGCACCAGCGGCCACGGGGTATGCGGCCTTTCGCGGCTGTCGCCGCGGTCGATAGTGGCAACCTTCACTTTCATGGCCAGCGGCTTTGCAACGGTTGGCGTGATGCGCCTGGGAGGCTGGCTATGAGGCAGGTTGCGCTCGCGCTCGCGTCTGGCCTGCTGTTCGGCGCTGGACTTGCCGTTTCCGGCATGGCCGACCCTGCACGTGTGCGTGCCTTTCTTGACCTCTTCGGCGCATGGGATCCCACGCTCGCTTTTGTGATGGCGGGGGCGATGGTTCCGATGGCGATAGCCTGGCTGATCCAGCAACGCATGACGAAGCCCGTCGCGTGCAACGCCTTTGACCTGCCCGGCACCCGCCTGATCGACGGGAAGCTGCTGGCGGGCGCAGCTCTGTTCGGCATCGGCTGGGGCATCGGGGGCCTGTGCCCCGGACCGGCGCTGGCTGACTTGCTGATCGCCCCGTTCGAGGCCGGGATATTCGTGGTCGCCATGCTGGCCGGCATGACCATCCACCGCATCACCACATAATGAGATAACAGCCCCGCGCGGCAGCGGGTGGAGGAGCAATCATGGACATCAAACCGCTGAACACAGACTTCGCCGTATCGCCCCAGCTTACGATCGCCGATATCCCCTCGATTGCAGCCCAGGGGTTCAAGGCCATCATCTGCAACCGGCCCGACGGCGAGGAACCGGGGCAAATTACGGCAGACCAGATCCGCGAGGCTGCCCAGCAAGCGGGCCTGCGCTTCGCCCATGTGCCCGCAGCTTCAGGCGCGATCGCCAACGCCAATGTCGACGCCATGGCGGAGGCGATTGCGGTCCTTCCCAAGCCGATCCTGGCTTTCTGTCGCTCCGGCGCTCGATCGACGAAGCTCTACGAGCTTGCCCAATCGCAGGAGAACTCGGCTTCCTCTCCCAGGATTCACGATGTCGTGATCGTCGGTGGCGGTGCTGCCGGAATTGCAACGGCGTCCAGCCTCCTGAAGCGCAATCCCAAACTTGATATCGCCGTCATCGAGCCGTCGGAGGTGCATTATTACCAGCCGGGCTGGACGATGGTGGGCGCAGGGGTGTTCGACAAGGAATTCACGCGCCGCGCCGAAGCGCGGGTCATGCCCAGGCAGGTCACCTGGATCCGCACCGCCGCCTCCGGCTTCGTCCCCGACGAGAACAAGGTGATCCTCTGTGACGGTCGCGACGTCGGCTATCGGGTCCTGGTCGCCTGTCCCGGCATCACGCTCGACTGGAATGCCATACCAGGTCTGGCCGAAACGATCGGGAAGAACGGCGTCACCTCCAATTACGGCTACGATCTCGCGCCCTATACCAACCGGCTTGTCAAGGAATTCAAGGGCGGGCGGGCGCTGTTCACCCAGCCTGCGATGCCGATCAAATGTGCCGGCGCGCCGCAAAAGGCCATGTATCTCTCCTGTCATCGCTGGGAAAAGGCCGGGGTCCTGAAGGACATCGACGTGCAGTTCCACACTGCCGGTGCGGTGTTGTTCGGCGTCGCAGCCTATGTCCCTGCGCTCATGGAATATGTCGAGCGTTATGGCGCGCACCTGAATTTCGAATCGAAGCTGGTTGCCATCGATGGCGCGGCGAAGGTCGCCACCTTCGAGCGCAAGGATGGCGATGGCACGCGACGGGTCGATGAACGCTTCGACATGATCCATGTCGTACCGCCCCAGGTCGCTCCGGATTTTGTCCGGTCGAGTCCGCTCGCGGCCGCGTCCGGCTTCATCGAGGTTGACGAGGCGACGCTTCAGCACCTGCGCTATCCCAACGTGTTCGCACTGGGCGACGCCTGCTCCGCCTCCAACGCCAAGACCGCAGCCGCCGCACGCAAGCAGGCACCGGTCGTCGCGGTAAACGTTCTCGCTGCTCTTGAAGGCAAGGAACCGGTCGCGGACTATGACGGCTATGGTTCCTGCCCGCTGACGGTCGAGGCAGGCAAGATCGTCCTCGCCGAATTCGGCTATGGCGGCAAACTCTTACCCAGCTTCCCCAACTGGCTGATCGACGGGACGCGTCCCTCCCGCCTGTCGTGGTTGCTGAAAGACACGATCCTTCCGCCGGTCTACTGGCACGGCATGCTCAAGGGGCGCGAATGGATGGTCGCGCCGCATGCAATCGGGGCGGCGCACTGAGCCATGCTGGAGCCGATGCAATATGCCCTTGGCGGTCTCTCGGGCGCGCTCGTCGGGTTCGTGCTCGGGCTCGTCGGCGGCGGCGGATCGATCCTCGCCGTGCCCTTGCTGCTCTATCTCGTGGGGATCCGCAATCCGCACGAGGCTATCGGCACCAGCGCTCTGGCGGTCGCGGTCAACGCGCTCGCCGGTCTCTGGAACCATGCCCATGCCCGGACGGTGAACTGGCGGTGCGGCGGGATCTATGCGGCGGCAGGCGTCATCGGCGCGCTCGGCGGCTCGACCCTCGGCAAGAGCATCGACGGACACAGGCTGCTCTTTCTATTCGCTATCCTGATGGTCGTGGTGGCGTTCCTGATGTTCCGCGGACGCGGCGATCAGGGCATAGAAGGCGCGCAATGTAACCGGGAGAACGTTGGCAAGGTGGTTGGCTATGGTCTCGGCACCGGGGCATTTTCCGGCTTTTTCGGAATTGGCGGGGGTTTCCTCATCGTACCGGGCCTGATTGCGTCGACACATATGCCGATCCTGCGCGCTATCGGCACTTCGCTGGTGGCGGTCGCCGCCTTCGGCCTGACCACCGCGCTCAACTATGCTGTTTCTGGCTATGTCCTGTGGGGCCTCGCCAGCGTTTTCATCGCGGGCGGCATCGTCGGAAGCATCATCGGCACACGCACATCCCAGGTGATGGCTGCCGAAAAGGGCCGATTGAACAGCCTGTTCGCGATCTTCGTGCTCATTGTCGCCATCTACATGCTATTCAAGAGCTGGTCCGCACTCGCCAGCTGAACGGGGACATCCATGGACGCCATCATTCTTGCGCGGGCGCAATTCGCCTTTACGGTCAGCTTCCACTTCTTGTTCCCCGCCTTTTCCATCGGGCTGGCAAGCTATCTGGCGGTACTGGAAGCCCTGTGGCTGAAGACCGGCAAGGGCGTTTATGCCAATCTGTTCCGCTATTGGCTCAAGATTTTCGCTGTCGTGTTCGGGATGGGCGTCGTCTCGGGTATCGTCATGTCTTACCAGTTCGGTACGAACTGGTCGGTGTTTTCCGATAAGGCAGGTCCAGTTATCGGGCCGCTGATGGCCTATGAAGTACTGACCGCTTTCTTCCTGGAGGCCGGCTTCCTCGGCGTCATGCTGTTCGGAATCAACAAGGTCGGGCGCAAGCTGCACTTTGTCGCTACGCTAGCCGTGGCGCTGGGGACCTTTATTTCCGCCTTCTGGATCCTGGCGGTCAACAGCTGGATGCAAACGCCGACTGGCTATGAGATCGGCGCCAACGGTCAGTTCCTGCCCGGGACAAGCTGGCTTGCGATCATCTTCAATCCCAGCTTCCCCTATCGCCTGTTCCACACGGTCCTCGCGGCCTATCTGACGACCGCCTTCATCGTCGGCGCGGTGGGTGCCTGGCATCTTCTCAAGGACCGCGCCAATCCGGGCGCGCGCAAGATGTTCTCGATGGCGATGTGGATGGCAGCGATCGTTGCGCCGATCCAGATCTTCGCCGGCGACATGCACGGACTGAATACGCTCGAGCATCAGCCGGTGAAGGTCATGGCAATGGAGGGCCATTACCAGAGTCACCCGCACGGCGCTCCGCTGATCCTGTTCGGCATCCCGAACAGCAAGGAACAGCGGGTCGACTACGCCATCGAGATACCAAAGGCCTCGTCGCTGATCCTCAGGCACGAACTCGACGCGCCCCTGAAGGGTCTCGACACTGTACCGAAAGCCGACCAACCGCCCGCCGGCATCGTCTTCTGGGCCTTTCGCGTCATGGTCGGCATTGGGTTTGCCATGCTCGCAATCGGGCTGTGGAGCCTCATCGCGCGCTGGCGCAAGGCGCTTTACGACTGGCCGATGCTGCATCGGTTCGCGGTCCTGATGGGACCGTCCGGACTTGTCGCCGTGCTGGCCGGCTGGGTGGTAACCGAAGTCGGGCGCCAGCCGTTCACGATCTACGGCTTGCTAAGGACGACACAGAGCGCTTCGCCTCTGGATGCTCCCGCCGTCGCCTCGTCGCTGCTCGCATTTGCGATCGTCTATTTCACCGTCTTCGGCATGGGCATCTGGTATCTCCTGCATCTGATGAAGAAGCCGCCCCAAGCGCATGAAACCCCGCCCGATGACGCACCGATCCGCAGCGCAGGCATCACCCCCGCCCCAGCTATCATCGAGGGAGCTTCGGCATGATCGATCTCACTGTCATCTGGGCTTGCATCATCGGCTTTGCGATCATTGCCTATGTCGTGATGGATGGCTTCGATCTCGGCATTGGCATCCTCTTTCCTCTCTTCAAGGTCGGCCAGGACCGTGACACCGCGATGAATAGCATCGCGCCGGTGTGGGACGGAAACGAGACCTGGCTGGTGATGGGCGTTGGCGGTCTGCTCGCTGCATTCCCGCTAGCCTATGCGATCATCCTGCCAGCGCTTTACGCGCCAATGATCGCGATGCTGCTGGGACTCGTCTTTCGAGGTGTCGCCTTCGAGTTTCGATGGCGCGATCCGGCGCACCGCGCCTTCTGGGACAAGGCGTTCACCACCGGCTCGGTCATTACCACCTTCGCGCAAGGAATTGCGCTTGGCGCGCTTCTTCAGGGTATCACGGTCAAGGGTCGCAGCTATGCCGGCGGCTGGTGGGAATGGTTGTCACCGTTCAGCCTGCTGACCGGCATTAGTCTGCTGGTGGGCTATGCCCTGCTCGGTGCCTGCTGGCTAAATTGGAAAACCGAGGGCGGATTGCAACGGCAGGCGGTGACCTATGCCGGTCGACTGGGCATCGGCCTTCTGATCATGATCGGCGCAATCAGTCTCGCGACCTTGGGGCTGGAGACAAAATATTATCAGCGTTGGCTGAGCTTCCCCGGCATAGTGGCGACGGCGCAGGTGCCGCTTGCCACAGTGATCATGACATTGCTCTTCTATCGCAGCCTGCGTCGGAAGCGTGATGCGCAGCCATTCTTTTGGGCGCTTGCCTTGTTCGGACTTTGCCTCGTCGGCCTTGGCATTTCGATCTGGCCCGACGTAATTCCAGCGCGGGTGACGATCTGGGAAGCGGCCGCGCCTCACCGCAGCCAGATGTTCATGCTGGTGGGGGCCTCGATCATGGTGCCCGTCATCCTGGCCTATACTGCGTGGTCCTATTGGGTGTTTCGCGGCAAGGTAGGGGCGGAGGGCTATCATTGATGCCGCTTTGGCTGTGCCGGCTTGGATGGTTCGTCGGAATTTGGGCGACGAGCGTTCTTGCGTTGGCGCTGGTCGGAGGAGTGCTCCGCTTGTGGTTACGCTGAATGGCCCCTCGCCAAGAATGCCGAGATAGCGAACCATGTTCTCGATCTTGCTATGACCGAGAGGGATCTGGACGGCACGAAGGTTCCCGGTCGCCCTATAGATGATCGACGCCTTCGTCCGGCGAAGTGAATGGCGTCCGGCGAAGTGAATGGGCGCCATACTCACTTCGCAGCTTGCCGATGTAAGACGGAGGAGTTTCCTTGAAGCCTGTGCCGACCAGAGCCGGGCGTTCCGGGATAGATGTCCGAATGCCTGCTCCTGACAGACGCCCCCGTTCCCTCATCGTGAATTAGGCGATCGACCAAGCATTCCGAAAGCTGAGGCGGCGATCACGGCTCTCATGCGCCATCCTTCTCGCTGCGTGGCAGTTTGATCATTGTCTGCTGCGCCATCGTGCCATTGGCTATGATGATCTCGCGGCCATCATCCGTGCGCAGGATGGTGAAACCCAGCGTGATATCCTCGACAACACCGACGTCGAATTGATCCTTATTGGGCGCGACGACCTGCAATCGGTCCCCACGGCGGAATGGCTTGTACAATACAAGGCTAACGCCAGAGACCAGATTGCCCAGCGTCGTCTGGGCGGCGAAGCCGACGATCACCGACATCAGCCCGACCCCGGCGAGCAAGGCGGTGCTGAGACGGTTAAGCGCCGGAACAAGATGGGCGTACAGCGCGCCGATCAGCAGCCATATGATCAGGATTGCCAGGTGGCTGAGAAACGAGATCGTGATCTGGTCGATGCGTTCGGACCGGTCATGTGCGATGAGCGTCGTGAAGGCGCGTCGCACCAGCCAGGAAATGAGGATCGCGGCTCCGATCAGCAGCGCCGCAAGAATCACCGCGCCAAGCCAGGTCCTGGTGTCGAAATAGTGAAACGTCGTCGCGGCTCCCCCCATCAGCCCGGCCCGCCGGCCTTGGCACGAACGATCCTGAGCCAGGGATTGAGATCGGCATCGCCCACCTTCTTAAGGCTGCCCGTGTCGCGGTGGGTGAACGGCTCGTTGCGGCCTTTGACCATCAGCATGGTCTCGCTCGTATATGTCCAGGAGCCATCTGCGGCAAAATCGATTTCGAGCATGTAGCTGTCGGTCCGGAACGCCTGCTCCAGAAAGTCCGTGGAGCAGATGCCATAATCGGTCTGGCCGCGAACGGCTTTCACTTTCAGCGTCATGTCGTCCTTCCCGGCTTGTCCACATGCGAGCGCGACCTGGCCACGAGGGATAGCCAGTGTCTGCATGATGAGGCCGGTTGCAGGCTCCCACAGCCAATAGCCGATCTGGTCGTGGAAGGTGATGTCCTCTTCGCGCGTGCCGATATGGGTGTGGTAGCGCAGGCCGTAGAGAAGTTGGGGGCCATTCGTCTGGGGATCGATCGGCTGCATCTCGACCCGCTCAAAATATTGGCGCTGCTCCGGGCCGTCCGCCTTCGGATTGAGGTCATTGCCCTTGTCGCCTTCCCATATTCCGGCCAAACGCCTCAGCGGGCCGAGATTGGCGAGGGTATCCGGATCGACATTCTCCGGTTCGGTAAAGATGTCCTTCGGGATCGGCGTGCCAACCATGTGCGTCATACTCCGTGCTTCGACGAACCATACTATCGGGATCCAAATTCCGGGAGAAGCGCTAGCTGACCGGACGTCAAATCAACGGACCGAGCGATGCAAGCGCATTGCGCCAGATGCGGGTGTGCAGAGGGAGGGCTTCTGTCTGACCTCGCGTCACCGGCCGCGCCGAACGACCATATTCCTGCTGGCGCGCCCGCATCGCGGCGGTGAATTCCTTGTCCCGCACCATGATGTCATTTTCGAAATTGAGGTCGAAGCTGCGAAAATCGAGATTGGTCGACCCGAAGAAAGTCAGCTCGCCATCGACGGTCAGGATCTTTGCATGGAGGAGGCCGCCATCGAACTCCTGGATCCTGACACCCGCATCGAGCAGTCGCGGATAATAGGCTCGGCTCGCCGCGCCGACGAACCAGGAATCATTGCGATGCGGCACGGTCAGCGTGATATCCACGCCCGCCATGGCCGCTCCGATGATGGCTTCCGATACGACATCGCCCGGCACGAAATAGGGGGTCGTCATCATGATTTCACGGCGGGCCTCGCCCACGATGCGGGCAAGGAGCTGGGCGGTCACACCCTTGTCCGTCGTCGGACCCGTGCCAACGACCTGAGCCGTGACGCCGGTTTCGACAGGATCGGTGCGGTAGTCCCAGGGGGTCAGGTCGATCGGTCCCTGTTCGAACCAGGATTGCGCGAAGAGGAGGTCCATCTGCCGCGCCACCGGCCCCTCGAACCGGGTCATGACATCGACCCATGGCGCATATCTCGGCTTGGGTGAGAAGGCCGGATCGGCGCAGTTCTGGCTGCCGCAATGGCAGATAGCGCCGTCGATGATCGTGATCTTGCGATGATTGCGAAGATCAGGCCGGCGAACGAGCACCGTCGATAACGGATTGCCGATGGGCAAGGCCGCCATGGTCTCGATGCCCGCCGCGCGCATCGCCTGCCAGACGGTGGATTTAAGGAGCGCGCCCGATCCGATCGCGTCCACTCCGGCGCACACGCGTACGCCGCGCCGTGCCGCCCGGATCAGCGCTTCGGCGACCGCCCGGCCGGTGCCGTCATCCAGCCAGATATAGTAGAAGACATGGACGAAGCGCCGTGCCGCATCGATATCGGCGATCAGGCGGGCGCGCTGCCCGTCCGGGCTGTCGAGCAACTCCGCGCGGTTGCCATGCGTGACGCCGAACCCGTTGATGGCGCTGGCAAAGCCGCTGGCCGGTCCCTGGGTGACAAGGTCATGCGGCTCGCCGCTGTCCAGCACCATTGGCCGGGTCGCAAGTTCGGCCTCGCGATGAGCGGCGCCTTGCGGGCCATCGAACCGGATGCGGCCGAACAGGAAATAGGCCAGCGCGCCGAGGACAGGCAGTACGAAGAGAGCCAGCGCCCAGGCGATCCGTGTGGTTGCGTTGATGTCCGGTCGCGCCAGTATGTGCAGCAGCGTCGCCGCGACGATCGCGGTGTGGAGCAGCGCGGCAAGGCTTATCAGCGTCATCGGGCCGCCCGAGCCATTCTCACGCCAGCCGGATCTTTACCGGGATCGACTTGATGCTACTGTCGGGCAGCGTGGCACGGGCCATGCGGCAGACGATCTCCACTTCGGACAGACAGTCCGGGCTGGCCGGATCGAGCACGCCGCGCGAGGCGGTGACCTTGGACATGGCGTCCTCGATCGTGACGAACTGCTCGCCCGCCTCTGTCTCGATGCGCTCGGACCGGGAAATGACCGGCAGGATCAGCGCCTCCTTGCCATGGACCACATGCCCGCGATTGAGCTTGGTCGAAATGCCGACGGTCAGGTCGAGATTGCGCATGGCTTCATAGGTGCGCTCGGTGTCCGGAACGGCGCGCACGAAATTGCCGCCCATGCCGACGAACAGTTTGGCCGTCCCCGCCCTCATCGCCTTGACGGCATCGACGGTGTGATGGCCATGCTCGCGCGGCGGATCGAACCCGGACACATCCCGGACGCGATCGAGATATGCGGCGGCAGGCTGCTCGTCGATGCCGACGGTGCGATCGCCCTGGACGTTCGAATGACCCCGGATCGGCGCGATCCCGGCGCCGGGCCTGCCGAAGTTGCCACGCAGGAACAGCAGGTTGCAGACCTGCTGGAGCAACCGCGCGCCTTGCTGGTGCTGGGTCAGCCCCATGCCGTAGCAGATGATCGTCGCGCTGGACCGGATGTAGATCTCGGCACAGTGCCGAATCTGTGCCTCCTCGATGCCGGACACGCGCACGAGATCGTCCCAGTTTTGCGCCATGGCATCGGCGCGCACCGCATCGATGCCGGTGGTGTGCATATTGACGAACATCCAGTCGATGACCTGCTCGCCGGCTGCATCCCGCTCGAACAGGATCTTCATCATGCCTTTCAGCAACGCGATATCGCCGCCGATCCTGACCGGCACATAATCGCTCGCGATCCTGGTCGAGCCGAAGGTCGCCATCTCGATCACGTCCTGCGGCGGCGTGAAGCGGATCAGCGCGCGTTCGGGCATCGGGTTGATCGCGATGATCGGCACGCCGCGCCGCTCAGCCTCGACCAGATCGGTCATCATGCGGGGAGAATTGGTCCCCATATTCTGGCCGATCACGAAGATCGCTTCGGCCTTGGCCCAATCGGCCATGGTGACCGTGCCTTTGCCGACGCCGATCGAATGCGGGAGGCCCCGACTGGTCGGTTCGTGGCACATGTTCGAACAGTCGGGGAAGTTGTTGGTCCCGAATGCGCGCACGACGCTTTCGCGCCATTCTCACAAAATTCAAGCGTCTGGGTGCAGTCGGGGTCGGGATAGGCGCAGCTCGGGCATTTGAACCCGCCGGGCTGATTCATGGAGAGCAGCGCTTTCGATCCTTTAGTGACCACGCTTTCCTGCATCAGGACTTTTGTCGTAGCAGCGGCCGCACCCCAACCGCCTGCCGGCTTGTCGTAGGGTTCGTAACGAGGCTGGTCATCGGCCATGAGCGCGCTCCAGATGGTGTGCGACTGACAGACTAGGGGATCATGTTCATTCGTCGCAATGAAATCCCGCTCACATGTTATTGGAGCGATAGGATTTTGGTCGCACCAGGGATCGACATGGACGATGCTTTGATACTGTCTGAGCGGACCGAAACTTGAAGAATGGGGGTCTCCCAGGCTCGTCAGACGTTTGCGTACGCTAGGCTTGGCTAGCGGTTATCGAGCTAGGGCCCGATCCCGCATTCCGCAGATCTTTGGGAGGAGTTCCCAGCCAATCTCACCCATTACCAGGATGACTGGCGTCAAGGATCGAATTTCGGGTGTCGCCAAGACCCGCCATTCCTGCTCATATCCGCGAACGGCAGGATTGTCCCACGATCCGGCGTTCACCTTCGGCGAAACCGACCCCTTGTAGCCGTTCAACCGCCGATTTTCGTTCCTGCGTCCAGACGGTCCGCTAATTGGGTTCGATTGCGCGCCGGTACTCCCGGTTTATTCACTCACAGCGCTTGGCGAGTTGATGATCCGGCTGCGGCGATCCCGTTCCGGGTCCTTCCCCTATATCGGCGGCGTTGCCAGCACGGTGGGCTTCCTGTTGATGCTCTGTGTCGGACAGTTTGCTTCATGATCAGGTGCGTTTCCGAACAAACTCCGCTCGCAGCACCAGTCCCTTAATGCCATCATATTTGCAGTCGATTTCCTGTGCGTCGCCGGTAAGTCGGATCGACTTGATAAGTGTGCCACGCCGCAGCGTCTGCCCAGCACCTTTGACTTCCAGATCCTTGATCAATGTGACCTGATCGCCATCGATGAGTATGTTTCCCACGGCATCACGCACCTCGACCCTCTCGGCTTCGGCATGGCGCACTGCCAGTTCCGCTGCTGGCATCCATTCCCCGGTTTCTTCGTCATAGACATAATCTTGGTCGTTCATCTGCTTCTCCTGATAATGGACCGTCGTCACGTTGGGCCTGCGCATTTCGATCGACAGCGCACAAGCCTGCCCCCCGCGTTATGCGCATGAGTTGAAAGTTCCCGGCATGTCAGGCTTCCTCGACGATCTTTGCGGCGGCGATGAGCGCCTCTGCATAGTTCGACGTGTAGATGAGCTTGCCCGATGACCGGCCAAGGCGTGCGCGTTTGAGCATGGCGAACGGCTGTGGCCTTATACCGGAGAGGATTACACGCGCGCCGGAAATGCGGGCTTGTTCGACAAATTCCTCCAGCGCCTGCACTCCGCTGGCATCGAGCAGCGGGACCAGGCGCATGCGCAGGATAAGGACTTTGGGCGACGAACCGACCCGCCTCAACGTGTCCAGCAGTTCGCCGGCGACCCCGAAGAAGAACGGCCCGTTGATCCGGAACACCTCGACGCCGCGGGGAAGCGCATCGCGTTGGTGCATGTCCTCTGCATCCAGTTCGGACTCTTGCGCGATCCCCGCGTCAACTTCGACCGCTTCGGCCATGCGCGCCATGAACAACAATGACGCGAGCGCTACGCCGACACCGATTGCGACTGTCAGATCAACCAGCACCGTCAGTCCGAAAGTCAGCAAAAGTACCGCACGATCGCTGTTCGGCATACGCAGAAGGGCCACGAAACGTTTGTACTCACTCATGCCCCAGGCGACCATGAAGAGGATTGCAGCGAGCGCCGCCATCGGCACATAGGCCATCAGGTCGCTGGCGAAGAGGATGAACAGGAGCAGAAAAGCCGCATGCATCATTCCCGCAACAGGCGTCTTTGCTCCAGAACGGATGTTGGTCGCCGTGCGTGCGATGGCACCGGTCGCCGGCAGGCCGCCGAAGAGTGCCGACCCCAAATTCGCCACGCCCTGGCCGATCAACTCCTGATCGGAGCGATGGCGTGTTCCGGCCATTCCATCGGCGACGACTGCGGAGAGCAGGGCTTCTATCCCAGCGAGGAAGGCGATCGTGAACGCGGAAGGGAGAACTGCGGCGACCTTGGCCAGGGAGAATTCCGGCAACGACGGCATCGGCAAACCGGCCGACATATCCGGGAAGCGCGACCCGATCGTGTCGACCGGCAGTTTGAGCAGGGCAACTGCGAGCGAACTCGCCACCACAGCGATCAAGAAGCCGGGCCATTTCGGCGCAAGCTTGCGCAGCATGACGATAACGCTAAGCGTGCCCACGCCGATGCCAAGCGTGACCCAATTGACGGTGGCGATCGCGCCAAAATAGGCCTGCCACCTCGGAATGAATTCAGCAGGGACATGCTCGATCGAGAGGCCGAGAAAATCCTTCACCTGGCTCGACCCGATGATCACCGCGATGCCAGCGGTAAAGCCGGTCACAACCGGGTGCGGGATATATTTGATCATCCGCCCCAGGCGAAGGGCGCCGGCGGCGATGAGGATCAGCCCGGCCAACAGCGTGGCCACCAGAAGTCCATCATAGCCGTGCTGGGCGATGACGTTGAAGATCACGACCACGAAGGCGCCGGTCGGTCCGCCGATCTGGACGCGCGATCCGCCAAGCGCCGAGATCAGGAAGCCCGCGATCACAGCGGTCACCAATCCCTTGTCGGGCGTCGCTCCACTGGCAATGCCGAGCGCCATCGCGAGCGGGAGCGCAACAATGGCCACAGTCAATCCTGCTATGGCATCTGCCCGGAAGCTCGCGACCGAATAGCCTTCGCGCAGCGTTGTGAGGAGTTTGGGCGTATAGGAGGCTGCCATCACCTGTCGGCTTCCTCAGCCGGTATCTTGTCGTACAGCATGGAGGACGACGACCGCCTGACGCCGCCACTGGCAGGTTCACGAAGGCGGACCCCGCGCCCGACGCCTGTGCTCGGCGCGTTCTCGCCCAACAGCTCAATACCGGCGCTCTCCAGCGCCATGATCACTTTAACCAGAGTCTCGACCACGCCCCGCACCTGGCCTTCGGACGCCTCCATCCGTTGGATCGTAGGGAGAGACAATCCCGCCAATTCGGCCAACTGACGCTGGTCCAAGCCGAGAAGAGCGCGTGCGGCCCGCATTTGCTGCGACGTGATCATATTTGCCTCATGATGTTTAATACATCAAATATCATTGTTAACAATTAATAGTAATATTGTATATATGGCTTGTGCAATCCAAGCGATCAAACTTTCCTGAACGATTCCCGGAAACCGCGGCCGTGATGATCAATGCCTGATTTCATGGTGTCGCCCTTCGACAATATGGGAGTCGATCCCGATCGGGTGAGTACGTCCGAGCCCGTGCTGACTGAGGCACTGGCGCTGCCCGTCACGGGTTGGGAAGCAACGATGCGCGGACTGCGTGGCCGATGTCCTCGATGTGGGGATGAGAGGCTATTCTCTCGATTCCTCAAGCCCGTTCCGCATTGCGCCCGTTGCGGACAGGACTGGTCGCATCAACAGACGGACGACTTCCCGGCCTATGTCTCGATCTTCCTGACTGGGCATCTGTTGGCGCCAGTGATCATCGCACTGGTGCACGATGCGCAGCTATCCGTGCCCATGCTCCTTGCGATCATCATGCCGCTATCGCTGACCCTGATGATCGGGCTGCTCCAGCCCGCCAAAGGCGGCATCATGGCCCTCCAGTGGTGGCTTGGCATACACGGGTTTCAAAGGGAGCGGCCGGAGACGACCGAAGCCGACGTCGAAATCCCTCAATGATGGTATGTCTGTTGATGACCTCGACAGGCAGTGCCTTGAACTGGATTATCGACGCAACGCGTGTCCCGAAATCGTCATAGGCGACCGGGAAACCGCCAAGCGACAGGAGGTGGACTTCCCGTCGGACCATGTCGGCATTGGCACGGTGAAACATGGATTCTGCGACCTCGGTCACAATCGCCCCGGGGTTGATTGCACGGCTCCTGAGGACCGCGATCACGTTCGGCAAAGCCGGGCTCAGCGAAATCCGCAGCGCGTGTGTCGATCGCAAGTTGACCGCAAGGCACCTTCTCTGCCTTCCATCGCGCAAATCCATTAACTCGACCCTTCACGGTCGTTCAGCGGCCAATTTTTTGGGACCTATATACCTAATTAGCCCCAGAAAACGCACCATCATTGCCCAAACGACTCGCGGAGACCATAAGGGGAATGGAGAACAATTATGCCATTCGCCCCACTTGCCATAGCCAATAGGTTCCTGGCGGAACATGGCGCAGAAAGCGGCGGCATTAGCCATATGAAGCTGCAAAAGCTGGTTTTCCATCCCAATCGTTGGTGGCTTGCTTCGCATGATGAACCTCTAACCACAGAGGCTCCGCAAGTGTGGAAGTTCTGTCCCGTGTTCAACTCCCGCTATAGCGCGCTTGCACCCTTTGGAATGCAGCCAATTGACTCGCCGCGCCGTACTGTTCCGATTGGGACAGCGCCGATTGTACCGATGATAAGAACGAAGTGAGGGAACTGCTGAAGTGGGCTTGGCAACGCTACGGTGGACGTTCAGCCGGCCAGCTTTCTGCTATGACGCACGTATCCCAAGTTCAATCACTCTTCTGCCAAAATAGTGCTCGGTAATTTCTGTTACTATAAGATAACATTTTTGCGGTTGTATGATGACAATCACCCTGCGGGAATTATCAAGGCTTGCATTTCGCGCGACGGGCAATAGCAAATCCGACTTCGCGCCATGGCGCACCCATCTTCAGGACAGAATATGGCCGACTGCATGCCTCCCTCTGCGCCCGACGCAGACCCGCTATGGATCGCCGGACATGCGCGTGTACAGCGCGTCCCCAGTCGCGACCTCACCCTGTTCATCCAGCGCGGCTTCCTCTCGCAGCAGGAATGCGCCGATCTGATTGACCGGATCGAAGCCTGCCGTCGTCCCTCCACCATAGCGGACGCCAATGGCGACAGCGCCTTCCGCACCAGTGAGACATGCGACCTTGACGACGGCGATTCCTTCATCGCCACCATCGACGCCAAGCTGGCCGACTTCGCCGGCATCAATCCTATTTATGGAGAGCCCATCCAGGGCCAGCGCTATGCCGTGGGTCAGGAATTCAAGGCGCATACCGATTATTTCGAACCGGACGGTCCTGACTTCGACAAATATTGCTCAGTCGCTGGCAACCGCACCTGGACGCTGATGGTCTACCTCAATGAACCCGGCGCGGGTGGCGCGACCCGCTTCCCCAAGATTGGCAAGACGGTGCAACCCGAAACCGGCAAGCTGCTCGCCTGGAACAACCGGCTAAGGGAAGGCGCATATAATCCGGCCAGCCTGCACCACGGCATGAAGGTGCGCAGCGGCGTCAAGCACATCATCACCAAATGGTATCGGGAGAAGCCTTGGCGCTGATTACATCTGAAGGAGGAGGACGACATCGTCCCCGCGCGCCGAAATACAGCGATGCAGCTTACGCAGCTGCTCGGCCGCGTAGGTCGCCCTCCGCCCCTCATTAGGGCAGGGACGACGACTTCCTTTCCCAGCCGCGTTGCTTGCCTCACGACGGAGGCCGCTTTGCAGGCAAGATTGACAGGCTATGGCCGATCGCTCACCGATCGGCCACGCCATGAGGAACCGAATAATATCAGAAAGTGGTCGACAGTGAAAAATTGAAGGTTCGGCCGATACGGTATTTATTGTAGATCACGGTGTTAGTCCCGTTGGACTGAGTTTCCTTATAGTTATTGCCGAGAATATTTCGGGCTTCAAACTTCACATCGAACTGCCGACCCGCCACGCGCAAGCCCTGTCGCGCGACAAAGTCCAGATTAAGGCCGGGATATTCATAAACATCAGGCTGGTTCTGATTGGCAAGGCCGCGGCTTGTCACGCGCTTGCTGGCATAGGAGAATATCAGTGTCTGCTGCGAGAGGCTTTCCTGATCCTCGACGCCAAGCTGGAAATTCACCAAATGGTCCGACTGCCCGGTTAGCGATGCGCCGTTTCGGAAATAGTCGGTCGCCAGAGTCGAGGACGCGCCGAAAACCGCCACGGCGTCATTCGGGCCGACCTTCAATTTGGACTTGGTATAGGTATAGTTGGCGATGGCAACCAATCGGCGGGAGGCGAAAAAGGGATCGCTTCCTACGCCCGACAAGTCGATATATTTCTGCAACTCGACTTCGCCCCCATAGAGATTTGCCTTTGGCGCATTGGCGAAGCTGGTGACGAAATTGTCTCCGTTGAGTGTGATGAAGGTCTCGATCGGCTTGTCGATCTTCTTGAAGAAGCCTGCAATCGAGAAACGCTGATCGCGCGCGAAATACCATTCGTAGCGCGCTTCCGCGTTGAAAAGTTCGCTATCCTGCAAATGGGGGTTGCCCTGGTACCGGCGGTTGCTGTCCGGATCGAAATAGAATTGATAGATCAACTCGCGGAATTGCGGACGAGCAATAGTCTTGGAAGCGTTCAGGCGAACCTGCATGTCTGCCTGAACCTGCCAGGTCAGCGTCGCGCTGGGCAGCCAATAATTATTGTTGAGCTGCGTGGAGGCGGTGCTGGCGCCAGGCGTGCTGAACACCTGTAACGGTGCGACAGCTAGCTTTGCTGTTTCATAGCGGACGCCGGCATCAATCGACAGTTCCGGCGTTATCTGCCAGTTCAGTTTGCCATAGCCCGCATGGTTTTTCAGTGTCGCACGGAAAGCCGGATTGCCTTCGTTCGTCTCAATCAAACCGATATTGAAATAGTCGACGATCCCGGGCGCCAACAGCAGATCGGGCCGCAACACCCCCACGCCCTCGGGCATATCGCTCGACGCGCGGAACTGGAAGTCGCGACGCGAGCTGGTGCGGTTGGTGCTGACATAGGCGTAGCCCACCGTCGCGCCCAGCGCCGGTGACGGTCGCCAGGTGAAATCCCAACCACCCGACCATAGATCTTCATTGAGGTCTGAATAGCTGACGGTGGCCGTCTGACCTGTATTGCCGTTCAGGCGGTTGATAAACAGGTTGCCGAAGGGGTCGGCATCCGAATTGGTGCGAATATATTCAAAGGACAGTTCGTCTGGTGCCTCGCGTTGCGAATTGGCGAAGCCGCCGCGCACGTCCAGACTGAATTCGGGGCTGAACTTGAATTCGCCCACCAGCTGAGTATCGATCAGCTGCCGCTCATACCAGGCCGTGTCCTGCTCCATGATGTCGGAGGTCGGCTGGGTCTGTGTATTGCCGATGCCGAGACGAGTATGCTTCAACGTGTCGCGAATATAGAGGTTCGTCCAGCGAATCTTGTTGTCGCCAAACTCCAGTCCCAAGCCCATGAGGGCGTTGACGATGATGCGGTTGTCGGTCGTGACTCGCTGAAAATCCGAGTTGAGCGCGGAAAGGTCCGGAGTAATCGAATTCTGCTGACGCTGGTCGCGTACGACCCACTTGTTGCTATAGCCAGCGGTTGCGATCACACCGAGCGTGGAACCGCCCAGATCGAACGAGGTGCCGCCCGCGATCGTTGCCGAATAATTGGGATCGAGATCGGAAATTCGCTGCACCGTCGCATTGCTGAAGCGAACGAGTTGGCCGGCAATTTCAGGCGTATCGACATTGCCCGAACTGATGCGCTCACCGCTGCGGAAAAAAGCTGCAAGTGCCGGTGGCAGATCGCGGCTGCCGTTGTCGAAACCGGTCCAGTCGCTTTTGCTGCCAAAGTAGCTGTAGCCCGGCTGGAAGCTGCTTTCGTCATTGGCGCCAATGCCGCCGCTGATCGTCACGAAGCTTTCTGCCGGGATGACGGTCGTGGTCAGGTTGATGACACCGCCGCCGAACTCGCCGGGATAGTTGGCCGAATAGCTCTTCTGAACCAGCGAGGAGGAGACGATATTGGTCGGGAACAGGTCCAGCGGGACGACGCGCTTCAGCGGCTCGGGGCTCGGCAAGGGCGAACCGTTGAGCAGCGCAAGCGAATAGCGATCGCCAAGGCCGCGGACATAGACAAAGCCGTTGCCGACCACGGACATGCCGGTCACGCGGCCAAGCGCACCCGCGATATTGCCGTCGCCCGTGCGCGCGATGTCCGCCGAGGACAGGATGGACACCACGGCTGGGACGCTCTTCTGGATGTTGGAGCCGCGCCGCCCAGTCACAATGATGTCCGAACCGGGGATCGAAACGTCGGGCGTCGCCTCGGCGGCGGAACGGCCGGGCTGTTCCGCCGGATCGGCCGATTCCGGTTGGCTGATGGTGGCATCGGCGGGCGCGGTCGCTTCCTGCGCTAGAGCAGCCGGCGCAACCAGCGCGGAAGAAAGAAGCAGCAGGCCCGCGAAGTTGAGCGGCGTCGCCATCGGAAGTCCCCTAATTTTATCAAGTGCAAGCATCGGGGCGGGATGCGGCCAGTGAAGACCTCATCCCGCCCCGCATTAGCTCAGGCCGGTTTTACAGCGGCACCGAGGTGCAGGCGCGGCGAGCGGTGCTCGTGTTGTCGAACGGCGCGAAGGCCGAGTTGCAGGTCCAGCCCGCGAACCAGGTGTCGTTCGCATCCTTGACCGCGCCGACATAGGTCGTCGTGTCGAAGAAGGCGTCCAGTGTCTTCGCGTCGGTCGCGGTTACGCCCGTCGTTTCGTTCGTTCCGTTGATGAACACGGCGCTTAGCGACGAGGTATAGGACACATTGTTGTTGTTGCCGGTGAAGAGCGACGCGACGTCGGCTGCGGTGTAGGCGGTCGAACCGCTGCCCGAACCGATGAACTTCGTCGCATTGCACTGCAGTAGAACCGAACGGGCCGTCAGCGTAGCGCGGGTGGAAGCCGTCCCGGTGCCGTGCAAGCGGACGCACTCATTATTCGGGGTGGCGACAATGCCGTTGACCAGCGTCAGGTCACTATTGCCGCGGTTCAGAATGGACGCCTGGTCATTCGCTTCATTATTGCTGCTGACATTGGGCTGAAGCGCTGTGAAGTTCGCCACAATCGTGTTCTGCCGCGGCGTGTCGCTTTCCAGGCCATTGCTGTCGATTTCCATCAGAGCGTCGCCCTGGCCTGGGCGTTGTACCAACAGAACGTACTGGAAACGCCCTTGGATGCCCGTGTCGGCGTCGAGGCTGTCATCGTCCGCCCCGGCCGCGATATAGTGCTTCATTCGCACGGTGCCACCGAAGAATTCCGCGCCATCGTCCGAGCTATTGAAGCTTTGGATATAGTCCAGCGTGGTGCCGCTGCCGATGCCTTCCCCGGTCAGCGCCTGGAGTTCGGTATTGGCGCCAAGCACATAGCCCGAATAGCGGATCTGCACATATTTCATGGTGCCCGCATTATAGGCGTCGTCACGACCGCCGAAAGTTGCCGGATCGGCCGAGCCTTCCGTCTGACGTTCGCAAGTGTCGGCAGCGACCGAGCCGCTGTTGCAGTCAGTGGTACGCGCACGGCCGAGCAGAACAACGCCGCCCCACTGACCGATCGAGTTTTCGGTGGCGTTACCGTTGAGATTGTCGCGACTGGTGAAGACAATCGGCAAGCTCGCAGTGCCGACTGCATTGATCTTGTTGCCGCGGTTGACGGCCAGCCAGCTAGTGCCGGTGCCACCATAAAGAACGACGCCAGGATCAATGGTCAACGTTACATTGGTATCGGCGGTCAGCTGACCACCGGTCAACGAGAAGCCATTGGCCGCAGTGCAACCGACGGTCGAACTAGTGAGCGGCGCTGATGCGGTTGGCGCCGCGAAACCGCTATCGCAGCCGACATCGACGCGGCCCTTGATCTGATAGACGAGCCCGGCGATCTTCGGCAAGGTGATGCTTTTAGCGATGATCGAAGGCAGCGTGCAGACGCGCCAGGTATCGCCATTGGAACCGGAAATGGTGCCTTCGTCAGCCAGCCCTTTGGGATCGGCGATTGTCGGACAGCCAGCGGCGGCTGTGATCGCAGTCGGGGTGGGAGTCGGCGTCGGCGTGGGCGTGGGCGTGGGCGTCGGGTTGATGATCACATTACCGCCGGTACCGGGCGAAGCGATATCATCGGCGCCACAGGCGCTCAGTGCGGCGCACGCACAGCTCGCCATTAAAAGGGTGTGAAAACGGTTATGCTTGGCCATGAGGTCTCCGCTCCGGCTTGAGCCGGTTTAAAATTGGTTGCGGAGCGCAAGGGGAAAACGAATCGGACAACGCCCCCTGTCGCCCTGGCTGGAGCACCTAGGCGTCATAAAAGACAAGGAGGTTTCACCGAAATGACAGATCAGAGAAATTAAGATGACAACTTTATGACGCTCGATCAACTCAGCGCCAAGTGGCTTCTATGAAACATGCGCGCCACTGCGAAATAGGCGCGCCTTGCCAGTTGACTCAACGCATGGCGAAATTCGTCTTCAGACGCCGTATAGCATTGCGCGCAATTTCGCGCGAATAGCTTTGTCGCCCATCCGCCGTAATCAGAACGGTGTCCGGTGCGAAGCTAGCCGCTTGATAAGCATTTCGCGCGGACTTGAGTCTGCCCATGCCAGCATAAGCATTCCCAAGATTGATGAGACGCGCCGGATCATCAGCAAAATCAGAACGCAGCGACTCCAAGCGACGGGCCGCATCACGGTAATCGCCTGAAAGCAGCGCTGCCGATGCAAGACCACGATCAGAAACACCCACGACAATCGTCTCATCAGCAGCAAATGCCTCAGTCGAGCCTTGTGCCGCCAAGGCCAGAACAAGAATCGCCGCCACCTTCCTCATCGATATTCTCCAAAAAAATCTTTCTATTATCGCTATGAATATTGCAGAATCATGACACCATAACAAGACCGCTTCAGTCTCCGGTTCTATATTTTTTTGGCATTAAAACAGTGACATACTGCATTGTCTCACCAATGTCATAATACTGTAACATAATGATGAATGGCGATAACTCATGATTCGGGCGATCGCCGGACATCTTGGTTAGAAGTGCCGCGGCCGGAGGCGGAGAGGGAAACGCCAGGTACTGCTTTTCGCTGGGCAAACGTGCAGTAACGAAGGAACAAGCCCGGCCAAGGCCGACAGCCGCCGCCGCTATCGCCGGCACTAGATTATCGTGGGTCGGTCGGTTCAGGTCGACCGCAAACAGCATGGAACCTGCCGGAACCGTGATCCGCGTTCCCGGTGGGATGAGGCTTTCGACGAGTTGCGCATATTCGTTGGCCCTGCCGAGGCAATTGGGATGCGGTGTTCGCGGGGGCAAAGATCTGCACTTGGCTACTCACCGGCGACATTCGCGGCGGCCGCGGCGGGGGGAATGACGCCAATAGTAGAAATTTCACCATAACGAATGGATGACAGGTGAGGACTTGGTATTAGAGGTTCGGATGAAGAATCTTGTGTATGATTGCAGTCACTGACGCCATGTCATTCTCGGTTCCGATCTCGGAATCCGGGTATAGCCAGTCGTGCAGAAGGACGGAACCGGCCACCATTGCAAAGGCATAACGAACTGCCCGTCCCGGCTCGACTATCGGGACCGTTTGAGAATTGACGTGCTGCTCCCGAATTCTGTCGGCCGATCCGGATAATAAATCCGACAGGCTATATCCTATCTCACGACCAATTTCGCTCGATTTTATCAAGGCCTTCAAAAGGTCGCTATTCTTGCTGAGGAAAAGATAGGTTTCCTGCGCGCCGTGCAAGTTCCTTTCCCTGATATCCGGCGCCATCGAATCCAGTTCGGCATGCAGGTCATTTATCTTGTCACGAAAAGGCTCCACTATCGATATTCTAAATAATTGAGCCTTGTTGACGAAGTATTTGAACAGAAGCCGCTCGGATATACCTGCCAGCTCCGCAATTTTCCGCGTCTTCGCCCCGGCCATTCCTTTTTCAGCGAATTCCGAACGTGCGGCGGCCAGGATAAGGGCGCGGACCTCTTCCGTTGGCCTTCGACGCCGCCGTGCTGTGGCTGGCGGTTCGCCGGCTGTTGAAGGTCGAAGATTCATGCATTCACGTCCTTCCAATAGCTTTTTTTCCTGCTTCGGCCTTCGTGTCGAGGGCCCGGAAGCCTTGGAAAAATGCCTGAATATGCGGGCCATCCCCTGGTCCAGTTATTCCGGCACGGGCGTATAGTCCAGTCTGCGTCTTGACATGAAAGGAAGTGAATGCTTCACAAAGGGGCCGTCTTCAGTCGGCCCAAGAGGAGAAGAGGATGACCCAAGAGGTGGACGAATGGGCGGACGTGGCAACCCTTCCCGGGGAGAGCCCGCCAGTCGATGAGCAGCTCCGGGCTATCCAGCCTGACGATCGCGTCACAGCTGCGATCGTCCAGCCAGGATTTCCGCTGACCCAGGCCTATTCGCTGCTGTTCGATGCCTATGCCAATCATCCCGCGCTGGGCGAGCGCGCCTGGCGCATGGTGGAGACGGAAGAAGCCACGCGGGTGCGCGACTATCTCGATGCGTTCTCCACGATCAGCTATGCCGAACTTGGGCAAAGGGTGACCGGACTTGCCACAGCCTGGCGACGGCATGACGAGCACATCGTCCGGCCGGGTGAATTCGTTGCGCTGTTCGGCCAGCCGGGAATTGACATCACCACCGGCATACTCGCGGCGATCTTCGCCCAGGCGGTGCACGTGCCCCTGCTGGCGTCCCAGGCGGCGGAGGACACCCGCACGATCCTGGACGAGATTGCGCCGGCAGCGATGCTGGTCGACATCCGCGATGTGGAGCGGATGGTCCCCTTCGCCCTCGCCACGCCCTCCCTGCGCAGCTTCGTCGTGCTGTCGGCCGATCTCCGCATCGACGAGGATGCGGGAATCATCGCGCGCGCGCGCGCGGCCCTGGCCCAAGCCGGCCACGCAATCGCCCTCGCCACCATCGACGAACTGATCGCCTTTGGGCGGGAGCGGACATTCGAACCGCTCCCGGCGGATCCCGCTGGCCAGGATGCCATGCTGGCGATCCTCTACACATCGGGCAGCACGGGCAAGCCCAAGGGGGCGATCTACAGCGAGGCGATCGTGCGCCTGCCGATCCTTCAGGTGGACAAGCCGCAGGCCAATATCGCGCTCATCTTCGCGGGGATGAACCACTCGCTCGGCTACTCGCATGTGTTCCGTACCCTCGCCCAGGGTGGGACGGTGTTTTTCACCCTGAAGAGCGACATGTCCTCGCTGTTCGACGACCTGCGGATCAGCCGGCCGACCCACCTCAACCTGTTTCCTCGCGTGATCGAGCAGATCTACCAATATTTCCTTGGCGAGGTCCTGCACCGGGTGAGCAGGGGCCAGGACCGGACCGAGGCGGAGACCGCGGTTCGCCAGGCCATGGCAAAGACGTTCCTGGGCGACCGGCTGGTCTTTGCAGTGGTCGGCGGCGCCCCGATATCGCGAGAGCTGCGCCAATTCTTCATGGATACGTTCGGCGTTCCGCTATGCGTAGGCTATGGCTCGACCGAAACCTCGGGCGTGACCTTCGACGGCCGGCTCGACCGCCGCTTCGTCACGGATTTCGAGCTGCGCGACGTGCCTGAGCTCGGCTATTCAAATACCGACCGCCCCTGGCCGCGCGGCGAACTGGCAGTCAAGACGCGCAGCGCCATTCCCGGCTATTACAAGGATGCCAAGGCCACGGCCGGGATCCGCGACGAGAATGGCTGGATCCTGACCGGCGATGTGTTCGAACTGCGCGAGGGCGAGGAACTGGTCTGGATCGACCGGCGGAATAATGTGCTGAAACTTTCCCAGGGCGAATATGTCGCGCTGAGCCAGTTGGAGATCGAATATGCCGGGTCGGTTCCCTGGATCAGGCAGATCTATCTCTATGGCACCTCGTTCCGGCCCAATCTGGTCGCGGTGATCGTGCCCGACCGCGACCTTGCGGCCGGGCGGCTGGGCCATGCCCCTGACGAGACGGAACTGCGCAGCCTGCTTCACGCCGGCCTGGCCGAGGCCGCGCACAAGGCCGGTCTGCGCAAGTTCGAAATCCCGCGCGATTTCATCATCGAGGATGAACCCTTCACGATCGAAAGCGGTCTGCTGTCCACCATTCGCAAGCCGCTCAGGGCCGCGTTCAACCGCAAATATCAGGAGCGCCTGGAATCGCTCTATGATGGCATTGCGGCGCGCCAGCGCGAAGAGGTGCTGATGCTGCGCAATCCGGACTCGGGTCTGACGATCGAGGAGCGCATCGCGCTTGCCCTGCGTGCTACGCTGGGGCGTGACGATATCGATTTGTCGGGCAACCCCAGCTTTCTTGACCTTGGCGGCGATTCCTTCGACGCGATCACCCTGTCCATGCTGCTGGAAGATGTCTTCGGAACCGCCATCTCGGCCAGCGCCATCCTCAGCCCCAGCGGCGGTCCGCGGCGCTGGGCCGAAATGCTTCGCGGCGGCCAGGAGGAGGACAGCCTGACCTTCGCCGCTGTCCATGGCGAAAATGCGCAGGTGCTTGAGGCTGCGGACCTCGACCCCGCGCGCCTGCTGCCGGACGGGGTGGGCAGGGGCGCGAGTCCCGCCAAGGATGCGGCCTTGACGCGCGTGGTGCTGGTGACCGGCGCGAACGGATTTCTGGGCCGTTTCGTCACGCTCGAATGGCTGGAGCGCCTCGCCCCGCTGGGCGGCAGGGTGATCGCCCTGGTCCGGGGCGTGGACGAGGCGGATGCGCGGCGCCGGCTCGAAGACGCCTACGGCGCAGATGACGCCGAACTTGCGAAGCGGTTCAGCGAGCTTGCGGCCGACCATCTCGAGGTCATTGCCGCCGATCTGGGCGAGCGGGGCCTTGGCATCGATGCAGCCGTTCGGGACGATCTCGCCCAACGGGTGGACCGGATCGTCCATGTCGGCGCACTGGTCAACCACCGCATGTCCTACAAGGACCTGTTCCAACCCAATGTGGCAGGGACTCTCGCCCTTATCGAACTGGCGCTTGCCGGGCGGATCAAACCGATCGACTTCGTCTCCTCCCGGGCGGTCTCGGGATTGCCCGGCGTCGGCGGGGCCGATCTGGAAACGGCCGACATACGCGCCGCCCTGCCCCGGATTGCGCTCGGCGATGACTATGCTGTCGGCTATGCCGCCAGCAAATGGGCCGGCGAGGTGCTGCTGCGCCATGCGCATGAGCAGTTCGGCCTGCCGGTCAATGTGTTCCGGTGCGGGATGCTGATGGCGCATCGAAAATTCGTCGGGCAGATCAACGTCCCGGACCTGTTCATCCGCCTTCTGGCCAGTCTCGTGCTGGCGGGGGTACGCCCGCCTTCCTTCTATGCCGATGCCGCCGACCCGGCAGGGTTTGAAGGCTTGCCGGTCGACCATGTCGCCCGCGCCATGGTCGATCTCGCACTGGCCGGCGAGCCAGGCTATCGCAGCTTCGACGTTGCTCCCTCCATCGAAACGGGTTCGGCCTCGCTCGACCGCATCGCCGACTGGATCGAATCGGCCGGCTACCCCCTCGATCGGGCAAGCAGCCATTCGGAATGGCTGGCGCAGCTTGAGGCACGGCTGGAGCGCCTGCCCGCCCAGGCTCGTCAGTCCAGCGCCCTGCCGATTCTTTCCGCCTTCGCCGCGCCCATGACGCGGAGCCAGGTCCGTGCGGGAGGGGCCTTCGCCCACGCGCTGCGGAACGACGGCAGCGAAGCGCCACCGGCCCTGACGGAGGCGTATCTGCACAAGCACCTCGCCGACATGCAGCAGCATGGTCTTATCTCACCGGCTTCCAAAGGATGTGTCCAATGACGAATGAAGTAGACGCGATCGTGGTCGGCGCCGGCTTTGCCGGGCTGTACATGCTGCACAACCTGCGGGAGAAGGGCTTGTCGGCCAAGCTGATCGAGGCGGGCAAGGACGTGGGCGGGGCGTGGTACTGGAACCGCTATCCGGGCCTGCGCTGTGACGTGGAATCGACCGATTACCAGTATCAGTTCTCGGACGAGATCGAGCGCGGGTGGGACTGGCCGGAGCGCTATTCCAAGGGGCCCGTGATCCAGAACTATCTGTCCTATGTCGCCGACACGCTGGACCTGCGCCGCGACATCCTGTTCGAGACGACGGCCACGGCAGCTACCTTCGAAGAGGACAGGCAAAGCTGGCTGGTCGAGACCGATCGCGGCGGCACCTTCCGTGCCAGCTACTTCATTCTCGCGGTGGGACCGCTGACTTCGGTGAACACGCCCCCCTTTGCCGGCATGGAGGAATTCAAGGGCCGCCTGTTCCATACCGCCCGCTGGCCGGAGGATCCTGTCGACTTCACCGGCCGCCGGGTCGGAATCATCGGCACCGGCTCGTCTGGCGTGCAGAGCATCCCGGTCATCGGCCAGGAAGCGGCCAGCCTGACGGTTTTCCAGCGCACCCCGGCCTTCAGCCTGCCGGCCGAAAATCGCGCGCTCTCGGCGGACGAGATTCGGCAGAAGCACGGGCAATTCGCCAGGGACCGCGAGGTGCGTCGCGCCTCTTCGGGAGGGCTGAGCTGGATGCTGAGCACGCGCAGTGCGCTTGAGGTCAGTGACGAGGAGCGCGAGGCCGAGTTCGAGCGCTGCTGGACGTTGGGCGGCTTCGCTTTCATCCAGTCCTTCCGTGACATCCTGCTCAGCCAGGAAGCGAACGACCTTGCCGCCGATTTCATCAAGCGCAAGATCCGGGCCAAGGTGAACGACCCGGAGACAGCTGCTGTCCTGACCTCGCAGGCATATCCGTTCGGTGCCAAGCGGCCGTGCCTTGACACCAACTACTATGAAACCTTCAATCTCCCGCACGTCCAGCTGGTGGACCTGAGGAAAGCGCCGCTCGAACGGTTCTGTGCCGAAGGGATCGTCGCGGGTGGTGCAGTCCATGCATTCGACGATATCGTCCTGGCGACTGGATTCGATGCTGTGACCGGGGCCGTGCTCAAGCTGAAGATCACCGGTAAAGGTGGCCTTTCGCTCGGGGACGTGTGGTCGTCCGGACCGCAGACCTACCTCGGCATCGCCATCGCAGGCTTTCCCAACCTGTTCATGATCGACGGCGCGCAGAGCCCTTCGATCATAGTCAACGCTCCCTTGGCGATCGAGCAGCAGGTCGAATGGGTCGGCGATTGCATCGAGCAGATGCGTCGGAACGGCTACACGACAATTGAGGCCAGCGAACCAGCCCAACAAGAATGGGTTGCGCACGTGGGCGAGGTGGCCAACTACACGCTGATGGTAAATGCGGACTCCTGGGCCATGGGTGCCAATATTCCCGGCAAACCGCGCGTCTTTTCCTTCTATCTCGCCGGTCTCGATGCCTACCGCAACAGGTGCGCAGCGGTGGCGGAGGGCGGCTATGAAGGTTTCCGCCTGGAAAAGGCGATGGGCGCGGTCGCCGCCTGACAGATTCGCAGGACGGACGGGAGGACGACATGGAGTTCGACTATATCATAGTCGGCGCGGGGTCGGCGGGCTGCGTCCTGGCCAACCGTCTCAGTGCGCGGACGGGCAACCGCGTCCTGCTGATCGAGGCCGGGGGCGATGATCGTCCGTTCCGCAATCCCCGGCAGTTTGTCCTGAACAGCCTGATCCACATTCCCGCCGGATACCGCTATACGATGGAGGCTCCGCCGCTTAGCTGGAACTACACGTCGGAACTGGGCGGGATCAACGCGGGCCGGTCCGCGCCGTACCCGCGCGGACGCGTCCTCGGCGGCAGCTCTTCCATCAATGGCATGATCTATGTGCGCGGACAGGCGGCGGATTACGACCTGTGGTCGCAGCTTGGTTGCACCGGCTGGGGATGGAGCGATGTCCTGCCTCTGTTCAAGCGCAGCGAGGACCAATGCCGGGGGGCGGACGACGCCCATGGCGCCGGTGGCCCGCTGACGGTTTCCGACGTCCCCCGCGATCCCGTTTCGGACGCCGTTCTCGCAGCCGCCTCGCAGGCGGGACACAGGCTGGTCGATGACTATAATCGGGGCGATCCGGAGGGCTTTGCCTATATCCAGGCCACCCAGCGGCGCGGGCGGCGCCGGTCGAGCGCGGTCGCCTATCTCCACCCGATCATGCACCGCAAGAACCTCAAGGTCGAAACCGACACTCTGGTGACCGGCATCCTCATCGAGGAGGGCCGGGCGAAGGGGGTGCGTGTCCGCAAGGGCGGCGAGACGCGCGAGATCGCCTGCCGGGGGGAAGTCATCCTGTGCGGAGGCGTGGTCAATTCCCCGCAGTTGCTCGAACTTTCGGGCATCGGCGATCCGGCGATCCTGCGTGCGGCAGGCATCGAGGTGCGCCACCCGCTGGCGGGCGTGGGCAAGAACCTTCAGGACCATTGGTGCACCATGCTGCGCTTCCGCCTGCGGCCGGGCACCCCGTCGATCAACACGGCGGTGAGCGGCGTCGGCCTGATGGGCGAGGTGGCGAAATATCTGTTCGCCCGGAAGGGGGCGCTATCCGCGCCGCCTGCCACTGTCATGGGGTTTGTCCGCAGCGAGGCGGTGCTCGACATCCCGGACATACAGGTCAATATGGTGAGCGCCTCGGCCGATCCCGCCACGGGCGAGATCGACAGCTTTCCCGGCGTCACCATCGCTGCTTGCCAATTGCGTCCGGCAAGCCGCGGATCGATCCATGTCGCCAGCGGCGACGCGACCCGTCAGCCGCGCATCCTGCTCAACTTCCTCGACGCTGCCGAGGATCGCCGGAAGATCGCCGCGGGTCTTCGCATCAGCTGTGAGATATCCCGCCAGCCTGCGCTCGCATCAATAATCGAAGGGCCTGCCGGCGACCATCCGGACGAGAATGAAGAGGCGTCACTGCTCGAACATGCCCGCACTTTCGGTTACGGCATCTTCCACGGCGTGGGCACATGCGCGATGGGCGCCGACGAGCATGCTGTCGTCGATCCGCGCCTGCGCGTACGGGGCATCGCGGGTCTGCGGGTGGCGGACGCCTCGATCATGCCGCGCATCGTCTCGGGGAACACCAACGCCGCCGCGATCATGATCGGCGAAAAGGCGTCGGACCTGATCCTGGCCGACGCCTGATCGGGGACATCAACGAGTGGACCCTCGCGTCCGAGCAGATTGGGAGTGGTTGAAATGGGCCGGATGCAAGGAAAAGTAGCCATCATCACGGGTGGCGCCCGAGGGATGGGGGGCCACCGCCCGGGCCATGTCGGCTGAGGGAGCAAGCGTGATCGCGGCTCGTGCGATGCCGACCAGCGTCGCGCTGGACCGGCTGGTTGCCATTGCGCGCAGAGCCGATCCTGCGCTCGATATTCGGGAAATCCGCATCACACCCGACAATGGCGTCATCTTTCTGGGCCAATCATCCGCCTGGCTGGTACGCGACCGCGCCAATGCGGTGGTGGTCGATCCGGCGACGTCGCGGGTTGTCGCGCGGCTGGATGGACGCGCACTGAGCGCGCATCAGCGCCTTTCCGAAATGGCCGATCCGCTGCATTTCGGCACGTTCGGCGGCCTGTGGACGAAAGCCGTCTGGTTCCTCTTCGGCGCATTGCTGACGGCGATGGCCGTCACCGGCACGATGATCTGCGCGATGCGGCTGGCCAGATCGTCACGCTCCAACGCTGGCAGCATGAAGATCGCCTGGCAAGGCATGGGCGCCTGGGGATATATTGGCATCGCCCTCATTCTCCTCACCCTGATCCTGACGCCGGAGGCGATTAGGGGAGCAAGCTGAAGGACATCGACCGATGCTCTGTAAAAACGCCTGCTTGTGATTGGGTTTCCTGGCGTTTCGGGAGACTTGGTCATGAGGCATTTCGTCGACGGGCAAGATCGGCGGCAGGATAGCTTTCTGCCTGTATCGCTTGATGATTATGTCGCCGAGGATAACCCGGTGCGAGTGGTTGAGGCCTTCATCGATGAGCTGGATTTAGCAGCGCTCAACTTTGGCGGGATTCAACCGCGCTTCAACAGCGATTCTTCATCAACGCCACGCCATCTGCCTTGCCTGCTCCCGCATCGCCTCGATGAAGGCGCGAACCGCAGGCATGGCGGCCCTTCCGGGGTCGTAGAGCAGGCTCACCGGTATGGGCGGCGGCGCATGATCCGCCAGCACCTCGGCCAGCCGCCCGCTCGCGATGTTCGCTGCGGACTGGTAACTCAGCACATTGGCAAGCCCCACGCCCGCCTCCGCCGCGGCGATGGTCGCGTCGATACTATTGACGGTCAGCCGGGGAACCGCCTCCGCGATTGTCTCGCCTCGCGGTCCAAAAGGCCAGGCGCTGCCGACGCGCACCCCGCTGCCCGCAACGCAGCGATGCCTCGAGAGATCGGCAGGGTTCTTGGGCACACCATGCTCGGCAAGATAGGCCGGACTTGCCACGATGGTCTGCCGCACCGATCCTATCGTCACCACCCGCAGCGCGCTGTCGGTCAACGCGCCGATCCGCACCGCCACGTCGATCCCCTCTTCGATGATGCGGACATTGCGGTCGAGCAGCATCATGCGTGCTGTCAGTCCGGCATGGGTCGCCAGCAGCGCGTTGATGACAGGCAGCACATGCAGACGCCCGAACATCACCGGAGCGGTCACATAGAGCTGCCCACGCGGCACGGACCGCCCTCCCATCGCGATCTGCTCCGCCTCGCGCAATTCGGACAATATGCGCCGTGCCCGGTCGAGAAAGGCGGCCCCCTCGTCCGTCAGCGACACCGCCCGCGTCGAGCGATGGAACAGAGTGACACCAAGATGACGTTCGAGCGCCGCGATCGCACGGGTGACGGCCGGCGGCGACATTTCCAGCGCCCGCGCTGCCGCTGCAAAGCCGCGCTGGTCTGCCACCGCGACAAAGGCGGAAAGGCTCTCGAAACGATCCATTATTCCTCAAATTGAAATAGTGAAGACCAATCATCGCGGATTATCGCCATTGTAGCAACGCGCTATTTCCAGCCCATGGCACAGACTTTCCTCCATACCCTCTTCGGTCTCGGCGCCCGAGCCTTGCAGGCGGCTGCCGGATCACGTGCTTCCTATGCCCGTATGGAAGCCGGTGCCGGTCCGGTCGACAGGCTGACCGACCGCGAACTGGACTTCATCTCGGCCCGCGACAGCTTCTACATGGCGAGCGTCTCCGAGGATGGATGGCCTTATGTCCAGCATCGCGGCGGTCCGGCGGGTTTCCTGCGGCATGTGACGGGCAATCGTATCGGTTTCGCGGACTATCGCGGTAATCGGCAATATCTCTCCACCGCCCATGTCGCCGCCGACGACCGCGTCGCGCTGTTCCTGATGGATTATCCAAACCGCCGTCGGCTCAAGATGATTGGACATGCCCGTGCCAGCGAAGACCCGGCGGACATCGCCGCGCTGATGCCGCCTGATTATGCGGCAGAGCCCGAGCGCGCCTTCCTGATCGATGTCATCGGCTTCGACTGGAACTGTCCGCAGCACATCACCCCGCGCTTCACCGGGGTAGAGGTCCGGCGGGCTTCCCAACCCCTCATCGACGAAATCGCGGCGCTGCGTGCCCGCATTACCCAACTGGAAGGACAGGAATCATGACCGGCAAGCTCACCCAGGGTGTCCATCACATCGGCCTCACCGTACCCGATCTCGATCAGGCGCGCGCCTTCTTCTGCGGCACGCTGGGCTTCGCGGAGACGGGCGGCGTTCCGGACTATCCGTCCATCTTCGTGTCCGACGGCGCGATCCTGCTGACGCTGTGGCGCGCGGCTGACCCGCTCACCGCCCGGGCCTTCGACCGGCGCGCCAATATCGGCCTCCATCATCTCTCGCTGTCAGTCGCCGACGATGCCGCGCTGGATGCGGCGTGGGACGCAGTAACGGCGCATCCCGAAGTGGTGGTCGATGCCGCGCCCGGCCCCATCAGCCCGACTTCCTCGACGCGCCATTTCCTCATCTTCATTCCCGGTGGCATTCGTCTTGAGTTCGCCACGCCTTTTGCCTGAAAGGACCCGACGATGTCGCGACCACCAGTCGCCCATGATCGTCGTACACTGCATGATGCGCACTTCGTCAGGCGACGACCCGTCATTGCTCTGCCTGCCGACGGATCTGTTCTGATGGCCGTATCCTCGGATTAGGCATAAGCGAGTAGCGGATTTTCCTCATCGCTTCGTTTCAAATTGCAACTATGCAATAGACCCGTCCGGCAGGCCGAGCGTTCGCCAGCAGGGAAGCGACTGGAGTGGAAAGGCGCATCCTTGGGAACGCGCTCCTGAGAGGCTCGTGACGCCCCCAGACGGGCCAACAGGGAGCCAATATGCCTTCGATTCCTGCTTTCCGCCGCGCATCTCATGCGGCACTCCTACTCTCCTGTTGCGTGGCAGGCCTGCCCTCCGCCGCCTGGTCACAGGATCCCGCTTCGGCCGACGAGAGCAACGCGATCACCGTCACGGGGCGCCGCGTCTCGCAATCGTCCGAAGCGATTGGCGAGGACAAGATCAGCAATGTCGTGGCGGTGACGCGGGAGGCGCTGCTATCGGCGCCTTCGGGCATTTCGGGCCTCAAGATGCTGGAGCAGCTACCCGGCTTCAACGTGCAGACCGACGGCGCGCTAGGCCTTTACGAATTCGGCAACAGCGTCCAGACCCGCGCTTTCAACCTCGACCAGATCGGCTTCGTGGTCGACGGCATCCCCACCGGGCGCAGCGATGCCTTTGGCGGCAGCCCGGTGTTCCGTTATGTCGACAATGAAAATCTGGGCGCGGTCGTCGCCTCGGTCGGGGCGGGCGATGTCGGCCTGCCCAGCTATTCCTCCCTTGGTCCCGTGGTGCAGTATAACAGCATCGCCCCGCAGGACGAGATGGGCCTGTTCGTGTCGCAGAGCTTCGGCGATTTCGACATGAAGCGCACCTTCATCCGCGCCAGCACCGGGCAGATCGGGCCGTTCAAGGCCTATGTCAGCCGCACCAAGCTCAACAGCGACCTGTGGCGCGGCCCCGGCACCGTCGACCGCGAACATTGGGAAGGACAGATCCACGCGGATCTGGGTGGCGACAGCTGGGCGCGGTTGAAATTCGTGTCGAACGATTTCCTCGACTATGACTCGCCCACCATCACCCGCGCCCAATATAACTGCACCGTGAAAAATGCACTGGGCCAGTGTGGGCGCGACTATGCCTATATCGAAAATGTGCCGAACACGACCCCCGGATTCAATCCCACAGTACCGGGCGTCTACTATTCCAACAGCGCTTACACGTCCGTTTATAACCTTGCCATCAACGTTCGCAAGGATCGGCTCTATGGCGCGACCGTCCATGCCGGGATTGCGGACGGAGTATGGGCGGAATCCACCCTATATTGGGAGGATAAGGACGGCTATGGCGTGTCGCCCGACAGCTACGCCAATTCGCTCGGCCGCTACAGGCCGCAGTTGCAGGCCGGGCTGGCCGTCACCGCCCCCAGGGGCGTGCAATATGGCAAGTCCGGCGTTGGCGGCGACCGCTATGGCATCACCAGCAAGCTGCACTGGGAGATTGGCAGCAACGCGCTGGAAGCAGGCATCTGGGCAGAGGTCGACAAATATCACCGCACCCAGGCGCGCTACAACACCACCGACGGCGCGCCCGACGGCGCGCCCAATCTGGACGAACTGGTCTATCTGCGCCGCGACTATCGGTCGCAGCGCGACACCTTGCAGCTCTTCCTGAAAGACACGATCAAGCTGGCCGATGACAGGCTGGTGCTCGATCTGGGCTTCAAGGGGCTGATGCTGGATTACCGGCTGAGCGGGTATCGCGACTTCGACGATTATTATCGCGTTCTGAATGGCGTCGGCGTGCCGGGTTGGGGGCCGTCGATCAACAGCGCGCATTATAACGACATGTTCCTGCCCATGGCGGGCCTGCTCTACAAGCTGGACGGCCGATCGCAGATCTTCGCCTCCTATGCCGAGAATATGGCGCTGCCCAAGGGGATGGACGACATCTATGCCGTCACCCGCCCCGGAACTTCGGCTCTGGTGCCGCAGCCCAAGCCTGAACGGTCGAAGAATATGGAATTGGGCTTCCGCACCAATCAGGGGCAGCTTTATGCCTCCATCGCGGCCTTCTATACCAAATTCGCCAACCGCATTCAGTCGATCACCACCTTTGTCCCGGGCGGCGGCGCGTCGACCGAGACATTCTACCAGAATGTCGGACGCGTTCGCGCCTATGGCGTGGAATTTGCGGGCACCTACAAGCCCTCTTTCCTGAACGGCCTTGCCTATGGCAACCTGAACGTCACCTATAACAACGCCAAGTTCAAGGACGACATCATCGCATCGACCGTGATCCCGATCGCGGGCAAGTTCCTGCCCGACAGCGCGAAATGGATCGTCGGCGGCGGCGTGACGGTGGAACCGGCCAGCTGGCTGGTGGCCAATGTCTCGGGCAAATATACGTCGCGGCGCTGGTCGACCTTCACCAACAGCGCGGGGTCGAGCGTGCCGGGCTATACGGTATTCAGCGCCTATGTCGACATTGGCGATGGTTTCAGCGTCGGCCCGTTGAAGAGCCTGAAGGCGCGTTTCAATGTCGACAATATCTTCGACAAGGACAGGCTGTCCTTCATATCCTCCGCGGTATCGGGTGACGGCGCGTTCCGGCCGCTGTCGCCGCGCACCTTCCAGTTCACCATTTCCGGGGAGATTTGATGCGAGTTTGCCTTCTTGCCGGAGCGGCGCTGATCGCGCTGCTCCCCACCGCAGCATCAGCGCAGGCTGTGCCGAAAAAAGTCTATCAATTGCACCAGAAGATGCTGACACTGGACAGCCACCTCGACACGCCCGCTTCGCTCGACCTGCCCGGCTGGTCGATCGAGGAGGAGCATGATGTGCATGGTGACTATACCCAGGTCGACCTGCCCCGGATGAAGAAGGGCGGCCTGGATGGCGGATTCTGGGCGATCTACACGCCGCAGGGACCGCTGACGGTCGAGGGGTTCCGCAAGGCGCGTGACTTCGCGCTGCTGCGCGGCATGTCGATCCGGTCGATGGTGGCCGCCGATCCCGCCAACTTCCAGCTTGCGCTGACAGCGAAGGACGCCGCGCCGATCGCGGCGACGGGCAAGCGGATCGTCTATATCTCGATCGAGAACGCCTATCCGCTGGGCGAGGATGTGTCGCTGCTCAAAACCTTCTACGACATCGGCGTGCGGGTGTCGGGCTTTGCCCATTTCGCGCATAACCAGTTTGCCGACAGTTCCACCGATCCTTCAAAAAGGCCGCGCTATGGCGGCCTCAGCCCACTGGGCAAGCAATTGCTGGCGGAGATGAACCGGCTCGGCATCGTGCCCGACGCGTCGCACAGTTCGGATCAGGTACTGGACGATCTGTTGGCCCTGTCCAAGACGCCGGTGCTGCTGACTCACTCGGGCTGCAAGGCGATCTACGATCATCCGCGCAACATCGATGACGCGCATCTGAAAGCGCTGGCGGCGCAGGGCGGGGTCATCCAGATGAACGCCTATGGCGCCTATCTGCGCGCATCCAAGCCCAATCCCGAACGACAGAAGGCGATGGCCGCGCTGATGGGTCAGATGCGCGAAGACGCGAAACTCTCGCCCGAAAAGCGCGCCGAATTGCTGTCCAAGCGGCAGGAGATCGACCGGCTCTATCCTGAAAAGGATAAGGCGACCTTCGATGATTTCATGGCGCATATGCTCCATGCGCTCAAGGTGGTGGGACCGGACCATGTCGGCATCGGCCTCGATTGGGACGGCGGCGGCGGGGTGGTCGGCCTTGAGGATGTGGTAGACCTGCCGAAGATCACCAACGCCTTACTGAAGGCGGGCTATTCGGAGGCGGATATCCAGAAAATCTGGTCCGGCAATGTGCTGCGCGTGCTGAAGGCGGCGGAGGACGGCAAGGTAAAATGACCGAAGGCTCCGCCTGTCCCATGGGCTACCCATGTGGGCCGAATGATCAGTGCGGCTCGGGAAGGCATAATCCTCCAGTGATCCGCCCCGCAACTCCAACCACCGGAGCAGGCTGGCGCGAGCATCGTCCATCAATTCGAACTGAACAGGACGCCCGGCTTTTTGCTGAACGACAATCGCCCGCGTCCGAACTTTTCGGTCACAAAGGATGTCGCCGATCTTGATCTTCACCAGGTCACAGCCGCGAAGTTCGCTGTCGATGGCAAGGTCAAAAAGCACCGGTCCAGGGTTTACCCATGCTGATCAAGAAAGAAGCGGATTGCCCATATCTGACGGGGCTCTAGCGCGCGTTTCGCACCGACTTTGCATCCCGCGTTCCATGATACTCGCTCGCGTGCAGCGGGATCAAATTCCGATAATCCCATGACACTTCTCCTCGGGCCACGATAGCCCGGAGGAAGCACGCTCGAAAGCGGACCAGAGCCGGCCATTCACGCATCACTGGTTGAACGGCCGGTCGCGACACGGGCAGCCGGTCGGGTCCCCTGATCGAAAATCTGCCCCCTGCTCTTCTCAGCCATTCCCGGCTTTTGCGATGTCCAAGATGAAGACCATGAGGCTCCTGGTGCCTCGGGATCATAGAGCTATCAGCGAGAAACCATCTGCGCAGCGAGTTTGACGCTCATGACCTCATCCAGATCAAGTGCAGATTGCCCTGTCGCGATGTCGTATTGGCCCCCAGCGATGGCCCAGCCCTTGTCGGTCCAGTCGGCAAGGAGACGGCGATCGACCTTCATCGTTACGGTGCGGCTTTGCCCCGGCGCCAGTTCGACGCGCGAGAAACCGATCAGTCGTCGCACGGGCTTGCCGTTAATCGACACCAAATAGGCCTGGGGCACGTCAAAGCCGCTACGCTCGCCGATATTCTTGACCGTGAGCGTCACACTGGGATCGGAGCCGCCCGATATCTTCAGGCCGGAATGCGCAAATCTGGTGTAGCTCAAACCTTCACCGAAAGCGAAGAGCGGCTTCACGCCCTTGGCCGCATACCATTTATAACCGACGTTCGCGCCTTCATCATAGTCGATCGGGAGGGCCGTCTTCTCAGGCAATCCGAGACCGGGAATCGTCCGCCGTGGAAGATCGCTTTCGTCTGCTGGGAAACTGATGGGCAGCCTGCCTCCAGGATTGACGGCGCCCGTCAGAACGTCGGCGATCGCCTCGCCTCCCCCCTGCCCCGGATACCAGGCCTCGAGGACGCCCTTCACCTTTCCCAGCCACGGCATTTTGACGGGATTCCCGGTCTCGAGCACGACGATCGTATTCGGATTGGCGGTCGCCACCGCATCGATCAGCGCATCCTGCCCTTCGGGCAGCGTCAGGCTCCCATCCACGCCTTCGGACTGCCATTGGGTCGCAAAAACGATCGCCAGATCCGAGTGTGCGGCAAATGCCGCTGCTTCCTCGGGCACGTAGCCGCTGTCGAACTCGATGTTCGTCCGGGGCAGTGCGGCCTGGAGCGCCTTGAGCGGCGACGACGGCATGTAGAGGATCTTCGACCAGTTGCTCATTATCCCGCGTCCGCCGAGCGGCAGCAGCAAGACCTGCCCGGCCGGCGTGACCTGGCTCGATCCGCCTCCGGAGATCACGCCCACGTCGGCATGGCCTCCAATGACCGCGATCGACTTTGCGTTGGCAGCAAGAGGCAGTATGCCGCCTTCGTTCTTGAGCAGGACGATACCGGCATCGGCAATTTTCCGCACGGCGTTCGCGTGGGCGGCAAAGTCGATCGGCCTTTCCCGAAGCGGCGCATCGGCACCGACCGCATAGAGCGATCGCAGGATGCGACGCACCGCGTCGGACACCCGTGCCTTTGGCACGCGCCCGGCTGCCACTTCATCCTGCAGCGGCTTGTCGAAATATGTTTCCTTGTCCAGTTGCGCACCCGACTGCTGATCGAGCCCCTTTGCGAAATAGCTGACGTCGTGAACCGCTCCCCAATCCGACATGACCCATCCCGGATATTTCCAGTCCGCCTTCAGGACCTTGTTCAAGAGGAAATCGCTTCCGCACGCATAGGCGCCGTTGACCTGATTGTACGCGCACATCACAGCGCCCGGATGACCCCGATCGATAGCGATCTCGAAGGCGAGCAGATCGCTTTCCCGAAACGATTTCTCCTCGATCCTCGCGTCGATAGATTGACGTAACGTCTCCTGGTCGTTCAACGCGAAATGCTTGACGGTCGAGACGACATGCTCGCTCTGTACGCCGCTGATCGAAGCGCCGGCGATGGTGCCGGCGAGCAACGGATCTTCACCCGCATATTCGAAGTTGCGGCCGTTGCGTGGATCGCGCGCCAGATTAACCCCGCCGGCAAGGAGCACGTTGAAACCCTTGGACCGCGCTTCATTGCCGGCCAGCGCGCCACTCGCAAAAGCGAGATCGGGGGAGAATGTCGCTGCCAGCAAGAGACTGGACGGCAGGGCAGTCGATATATCGCCCTTGCGAGACTGGAACGGGTTCACGACACCCAGGCTGGCATCGCTTTCATAGATATCGGGAATGCCCAGGCGGGGTATGCCGCGAACAAACCCTGCGGTGGATTTGAGACCCGGGGGGATCGGCGGCAAACCGGGAATTGCGATCGGCATGATGCCATGGAGAAGCTGGAAGCGCTCGACGTCGGTCATCTTGGCCTCGGTCGCCGCGGCCTTGGCGTCTGCCGGATCCTGCGCAGTTGCCGGAAAGCAGGGCGCTATTCCGGAAAGCAGCGCTGCAACGAGCCCGAATCTGACGCTTTTCATTTGCACACCTATAATATTCCATGATGCAGAAGGGGCTCTGAGGAGCGATAGCCAATCACCTCAGTCCGCCGGGTCCATGGCTGTAAGGCGGACAGGACCGATGAGCCCCGATGGAAGAAGTTTGCTGTCGGCCCGGTACGTTGACGCGGGCGCATAAGCAAAGGGCTTGGCACCCGGTTGCTTGTCGCCGATCAGGCGGTTGACCCAGAGGTTGGCAACCCTGACGACGATCCGGTTGGACCCCGCCTTCAGGAAGCCCGTCACGTCCACGCGATAAGGGGCATGCCAACTGATACTTACGGCGCGGCCGTTGATTTCAACCTGAGCAAGATCCCGGACGTTGCCGAGATCGAGAACCATATGGCGCCCTGTACCGATCATCTTGCCCGGCACGTCGATCATCGTGTCATAGGCCGCCACGCCCGAGAAATAGCGTATCGACGGTTCGGTGGATTTGGACCAGTCACCCAATTTGAAGGATTGACGTCCCGGCGGCCCACCCCAGCCATTCTCGAACCGGATGCTCCAGCCGCGGTCGAGCGTCATCGTTGCCGCGACGCGCGGGCCGGCGACGGTCCGGGACAGCTTGTCCGTCCGACCTTTGAAGACGACAAATCCCGCCTGTTGGGGGTCGAGCTTCAGATCGACGACCGTTTTGCCTCCGGACCGCCTGAACGACAGATCCCGGGCCTTGCCATCCTCGGGAGACCACCATTGCGGGATCCGGCCATCTACACGAAACGCGACCTGCGGATTGATGTCTGCCGAGGACTGGTTCGACAGGAAATAGATGTCGCTGTCTGACGCACGCCTGTGCAGGAACAACAGCTGCGCGCCGTTATCGTCCACATCAGGTGCTATCCGCCTGGTTCGCAGGACATCGGCCAGAGAGCTTTGGGCATAGACCATACCCTGACCGAGCTGGCGAACCTCCCCATCATGTCCCCAAAGCAGATCTACTCCCTTCCAATAAGCGGCACCTTCGTCGTTCAGGCCGATGCCGCCCTTCGGACGCATCGCAACCAAAGTCGCCCCGGCACGCACCAGCGCGCCAAGCTTCTCGACGACCGGCAAGGACAGCCGATGAACGGTTTGAGGGATGTAAAGCACCTGATATTGCATGCCCGTCTGGGTGACGATCTTACCGTCGCGCACCGACAGTTTGTCGAGAAGAGCCTCGGGGTTGATATAATCGAAGGCATAACCGGGAGGCACGTCCTTGTTCGGAGCAAGCTCGAACTGGCGCGTCGGCCCATCCTCCTCCCCGTAGAAATAAGCGACGTCCGCCACGAAGCGACCCTGCTGTAGCAGGTGCGACGTTCGCGCCAGATAATCGACGAACGGGCGGGCCATTCCCGCCCATGTTTCGTTCCGATTGAAATATTGTCCGAAAAAGCCAAGCGCGAGGCCCGGCTTGCGATCCGGGAACGGTTGGAGGTGTGACTCGTGAAGGAGAATGCGATTGACGCCTCGCGCGAAGATTTGGTCGGCGACGGGCTTCATCATCGCCGGAGAGAAAGCCCATGGATCGTTGCCTGCCGCAACCGTCAGCGCTTCCGCGGCCACCAGGGGCTTTCCGTAGACGTGCGCAGCCGACGCCGCCTCCTGGAGATCGGCTACGAGCGAAGGCTGCCCGGCAACCGTCGCGAACGGCCGATACCAAAACTCACCCGTCGGTATGTCGGATCGGGATTTCGCCGTCATGGCATCGACGATGGCGCGGGGCGTGTCGCCCTGGACCTCCGTATAGTAGGTCATGCCGCGTTTGTGAGCAGCATCGGCCAGGACATCATAGTGACTGGAGATCAGAAGATCTTTCAGCGTCTGGCGGAAGTCAGCAAGAAATGCGTCGCTACGTTCGGAACTGCCCACTACGTAACCCGCCAGAGCAGGAAGCCACGGCAAGGGATCATAGCCTCGCCGTTTGCGGAACTCCTGCAACAAGGCGGGTGTCCAGTTCTGGACTCCCGCCTCCCAGCTATCGGTAAGCAGGCCATTGACCGCCGCAGGACCGAGATTGACGCCGATACGATCGCTGTACAGGCTGAAGAGCCCATCGACATAGCGGTCGACAGCTTTTGCATCGAGCTTGTCGACTTCCAGCCCGGTCGCGACCGGTTCGGCGGGTCCGTTGGTCTGTCCCGTCAACGACCAGCCGAAGCGGAGGATCATCCAACGCCCTGGAGGCGGCGTCCAGTCCAGAGCCCCTTCGCCGGTGACATAGCGTTCAAGATCGATGACCGATGTCGGTGACAATCCCGCCGATTTTGCGGCGGGTTCCAGGGTCGCCTGGTCGACTATGGATTGAAATCCGGCCTTGGCTTCGAAGCCATCGATCCGCGGCGCGGCACTATACGTCACGCGCTGAAGGTGGAAGATGACCGGTCCAGGAGGAGGGACCAGACCTCTTGGCAGACCCGAAAGCACGCGCCAGGGCTTGGGCGCGCCGAAGCGGATCCTGAACACCAGGCCTGTCGCAGGTTTGAAGGCAAATGTCTGCTGTCGCGACGGATGCTCGGCCTCGTCTTGGGGAACGTGCCGCACCAGATCGAAGGTCTTGCCATCGCGGCTGACCAGGATGTCGATCGCAGGCCGCGTGCTCATGGCCAGCGTGAGCGCCCGCATTTCCACGGGTTTGGCGTAACGCACATCGACGTAGGCGCTGCCGTCCGTCGACATAGGTAACGCAAAGTCTGACGATAAGTCGGCCGCTGCAGTCGCCAGGGCCTCGGCGGAGCCGGCGCTCGACGTATAGGAAGGAGCCGCAGCCTCCTCCGCCGGCAGAGGAAAGGCGATGACGGGACCGGGCCCCGATGCAATCGGATCCGGTGTTTTCGGATCGCCGGGTAAGGAAAAGCCTGGGTCTCGAGGCACGGAAGCAAATGGTCCGGTCGCGGTCGGGAGGGACGGCAAGTCGGTTTTTATGCGATGGCCACCCTCGACGATCTTCGTCGCCCAAACATATTTCTTCATGCCGTCAGCGGGTTGCACCCAGGGCCCGCCCGTCTCACTCCAACCAGGCGAACCGGCTATCGTCACGTCCATCCCATCCGCATGCGCCCTATCCACGGCGGCGCGAAAAGCTGTCCTCCACGTAACGCTCATGAAGGGAGCAGGATGATCGACGACAGTGGGCTCCAGCCGGCCACCGGCAAAAGCGTGGACTCCGCCGATGCCCACGTCGTGCAGCCACTGTAGATCGAGGAGCGCGCCCTCTTGCGTGACGTTCCCGCTCATCCAGTGCCACCAGACCTGCGGGCGCGCCTCATGTGGCGGGTCTTCGAAGCCCGCCCTAAGCTTGTCCGATGGCGCCGGCTGGCTTTGGCCGTTTGCCGATGCCATTGCAAAGAGGCCGCAGGCCGCTGCAAAAGCGCCTTGAGTGACCCGCCGCCCCATCCTCTCCTCCCTATTCGACCGTCAGAACCGTCCGCGAAGGGACAGGCTGACAATCCGACCGAGCGTACCTCCGTTTGTATAACCGGAAAGGGCACCCGCCGAGACGGACGCACCATAATAAGGCGGATCGGCGTCAAACAGGTTCTGCACCGTGACCCCGATATCCGCTCCTTTCATGAAGCCGATCGCATTGAGATTATAACCGACGAACACGTCCGTCACAGTATAGCCGCGAACATGGCTTTGGCCGGGCGAGATGCCGTCGAGCACATGATACCCACCGTTGCGCCGAATAGTCAGGTTTGTGGTCACCGGGCCGCTGGTGGCGCCGAGCGAACCGACAATGTTATATTTGGGAGTCTGGCCATTCACGACCGTGCTTGCGAGATAATCCTGATACGCCCCGCCGGCGGTGGCCGAGATCTTCTTGTTCAGGATATAAGTTCCGGCGATTTGTCCATAAATCGTGCCGAAGGAAACATCGGTATTGTAGGAAACATTGAAATCAAATCCGTCCAGCTTTTCGCTGCCGAAATTAGCCCGTCGTGCGTCCACCACGCCGATGATGTTGCTTCCCGGCTTGAACAGGTCAGCGACAGACTGGATGTTCGGAGCACCGCCATTGTCGAGTCTCAGCCAGAGCGGCTGAATGCTGCTTATATAGGCCTCGCTGCACTGCTGGACGGGCGAAGCGGCGCCGCATAGATTATAGGCGGTGCTGAGGGCCCCCGGGAATCCATATGCCCCGAGCGAAAGTGAAACGAGATTGTCGATCTTCGTGTTCCAATATGTCAGGCCCAGCTTCAGCCCACGGATCGCATGCGGGCTATAATCGCCACCGATCGAGTAATTTCGACCGGTCTGCGGCTTCAAACCCTGGCCCGCGCCGGCGATAAAGGCCAGATAGGTTTGGGGCGCCAAAGTCAGGACCTGCAGGCGCGTATCGATCTTGTTTCCTGAGTCGGCAAGGCTGGGTGCAACGAACGTCGTCTGGTAGACGCCACGAAGCGTCAGATCCTCGAACGGCTTATAGTCGATACCGAAGCGGGGGTTCGTCGTTCCGCCAAAGTCGCTATAGTGGTCATATCGGACGGCGGCGTCGAGCGACAGCGCGTTGATAAACGGCACCGCATTCTCGCGTCCGACAACAGGCACAAACAGCTCCGCAAAGCCAGCCTTGACAGTCCGCGTGGCGTCGTAGCTCGCCAGGCCGGACCGATCGCCGATCGAACCGGTCACGGTAGAGTTGAACAGCGATTGCCGGCGAACTTCGCCGCCAACAGCCAGCTTCACATCACCGCCCGGGAGGGAGAACAACGTTCCGTTGGCAACGATCTGGCCACTGACAATCTTGTTCACGCCGCGCGTGTAAATCTCGTGATCCGCCAGATTTGCCAGCACATCAGACGGGGTCTGCGACGTGTCGTAAGGATTGAAATTCGTTGCCGTGATGGCCGATCCGTTCAAGCCGGTCCGGTCGTGGATGGTAGCCGTGCTATGGCCGTACAGGAAATCACCGCGCAGTTGCCAACGATCATTGATCGTCCAGGTCAGACTTGGATCGACCTGATACTGTTCAAATCGCTGGGGCGAAACGCGGGCATTTCCCAGCCCTCTAGAGTAGTTGTAGCTAACCGTCTGCGACGTCTCGCCGTTCACTGGCCTGAAGTAGGAATTGCTTGCGTCGATGGTGATTGACGAAGGAATAGACGCGATATCGGTATAGACCTTGTCAGTTCTGAGACCGTAGATGCCGTCGACAGAAAACTTGAGCGAAGGGGTGATTTCCTGTTCGAGGTAGGCGAAGACATTGACACGACGCTCGACCGGAGTGAGGCTCGTATAGTCGGTCTGATCGCAACGCGGAACGGACGGGACACTTTGGAAATTCGGAGCAGTGTACACCGTGCCGTTGACGGTGAAATTGCCGTAGCCGCACGACGTGGTGCGCAGATCCGAACCTCCGTGGCTCGTGAAGTCAGACGTGATGTAGTCGCGGTCCTTGCCGAAGATCGCGTCGTGAGCCGCATAGGCGGCACTGATCAGAACAGAGCCTGTCGACCAGTGGGTGCCAGCAGTCAGCGTTACGTCGTTCTCGTGATAATCCTGACCGAACTGATGCTGGTAGTGCATCTGAAGGCCGTCGAAGCGCTTCTTCGCGACGAAGTTGACCACACCGCCAATCGCATCAGAACCGTATGTCGCCGACCCGCCGTCCGGCAGGACCTGGACGGTTTCGAGTGCGTCGGCCGGAATCAGATTGGGATCGGGGTCGGTGGAAAGAACGCCGACAGGCACGATCCGATGGCCGTTGAAAAGAACCAGGGTCGCTGTCTGGCCGGAAGAATTGCCATTTGTGTTTCCGAAGCCGCGCAGCGCAATCTTGGCCACGGGTGTGGCGAAGCTCGCCGAACCGGAAGAGACGCTGTTCAGCGTCGGAAGCTGTGGCACCGTCTGGTTGAGGACGTCGATTGCCGCACTGCTGCCGGTCGACCGAATTGCGGCACTGCTCACGGTGAGAAGGTTGGAGCCGGTGGGTTTCGCCACGCCGCGTATCAAGGTGCCGGTGACGACAATATCCTGCGAAGACGCTTGTGTCTGGCCATCGTCCGCCGCAGGCGCGAGCGTCGATCCGGCCGCATCCGCGCCGGCAGTGTCCGCGACGGGCGCGGGCGTATCTGGCGCGGTCTGTGCAAAAACAGCCTGGGTCGAGCACAAGGCGGATCCCGCCAGCAGCAGGGCGAGTCCCTGGATCGTCTTCATATCATTCCCCTCTTGCGGGCACGCCACGCCGGCCGGCGACGGCGGTGGCCGCATCCCGGCGAGACGAACCTCGTTATCTGTTGAAAATCGGGCGGCGCATTTCGAGGCGCCAGCAATCAGGTCAGCGGATCATAGCCTTCAATCCTCCCCGGCCTCACCTGAGACTCGATGACAGTCGCATTGCTGCCTGAGCCTCGGGATGCGGGGATTGACGGCAGATGTCAACATAATTCTCAAAAATTATTCTATCATTCCATTATGTGAGAATTGATTTGCCAGGCGTGACCGATCGATGGAGGAGATGTCCGTGCACCCCGTCAGCGCCATCGCCACCCGCATCTCGGCCTCGACCTGGCGCAGGACGTGGGCAACGCCCGCCTGCCCGGCGGCGGAAAGCGCGTAGACCCAGGCTCGCCCCAACAGCACCGCATCGGCGCCGAGCGCGAGCATCCGCACGACATCGAGGCCGGATCGGATACCGCCGTCCGCCAGCACGGCCAGCCGGTCGCGCACCGCATCGGCGATCGGCGGAAGCGCGCGGGCACTCGACAGCACGCCATCAAGCTGGCGGCCGCCATGGTTGGAGACCACGATCCCGTCGGCGCCGATCGCGGCGGCGGCCTTCGCATCCTCGACGTCGAGGATGCCCTTGATGATCAGCGGTCCGTCCCAGGTCTGGCGGATGAAGTCGAGATCGCGCCACGATACCGAGGGATCGAAATTGTTGCGCATCCAGGCGAAGAAATCCTCCAGCCCGGTGTTGGGGCCGAGCACCGGCGCGACGTTGCCAAGCTGGTGCGGGCGGCCGTTGAGGCCGACGTCCCACGCCCAGCGCGGATGCGTCGCGCCCTGCCACGCGCGCCGCAGTGCGCCGCCGAGGCCCGGCGCGCCAGCCAGACCCGAGTGATAGTCACGATAGCGCGATCCCGGCACCGGCATGTCGACCGTGAAGACCAGCGCCGAGCAACCGAGCGCTCGCGCCTTCTCCAGCAATTCGCGCATGAAGCCGCGATCGCGGATCATGTAGAGCTGGAACCAGAAGGGCTTCGTGGTTCCTGCCGCAACCTCGTCCAGCGGGCAGGCCGAGACGGTCGAAAGGCAGAAGGGCACGCCCGCCGCCTCCGCCGCGCGCGCTGCCTGCACCTCGCCGCGTCGCGCGTTCATCCCCGCAAGGCCGATCGGGGCGAGGCCCACCGGCAGCGCCAGCCTCTGCCCGAAGAGAGTGGTCGCCAGATCGATCGTCGATACATCGTTAAGCACCCGCTGGCGAAGCGCGATCGCCTCCAGGTCCGCGACGTTGCGCTTCAGCGTCACCTCGGCATAGGAACCGCCGTCGATATATTCGAACAGGAAGGGCGGCAGACGGCGCCGGGCCAGCTCGCGATAGTCGATCGCGGAGGCTGCCGTGCGGATCTTGCGGCTCATTGCAGGTTCACGAACGCGCCGCCATCGACCAGCAGCGCCGCGCCGGTGACATAGCGCGCCATGTCGGAAGCAAGGAAGACGATCGGACCGGCGAGATCCTCGGGCGCCCCAAGCCGCCCGAGCGGGATGCGCGCCTCCATGCGCGTCCGCTTTTCCGCGTCGGCAAGGTCGTCCTTGTTGATGTCGGTTAGGATCGTGCCGGGCAGCACCGAATTGCAGCGGATGCCATATCTGCCGAGCGCGATCGCGGTCGATTGCATCAGCGAGTGGATGCCCGCCTTGGTGGGGGTATAGTGGGTCTGCATCTCCCCGCCGACCAGCGCCGAGATCGACGAGACCGCGACGATCGCCCCGCCGTCTCCCTGTCGCACCATCTGGTTGGCGGCCGCCTGCACCATGTAGAAGGCGCCGTGGAGGTTGACGCCCATCGTCCGCTCGAAGGTCTTGGCAGGCATGTCGAGAAAGGCGTGGAACGGGCAGATGCCGGCGTTCGACACGAATATGTCGACCCGCCCGAGCGCGTCCACCGCTCGGCTGACGAAATCGGTTGCGGTGCGCGCATCGGCGACGTCGCCTTCGATGGCAATCGCGCGGCGTCCCAGCGCCTCGATCTGCGCCACCGCGCTCGCGGCGCCTTCGTCATGCCCCAGATAGTTGATCGCGACATCGGCGCCGTGGCGCGCCGCCTCGATCGCCGTCGCCCGCCCGATGCCGGCGGAGCCACCGGTGACGAGCAGCACCTTGTTCTGCAAAAGCATCATCATCCTCTGGTCTTGGGGGGCGACCAGCCGAGTTCGGTGCTGATCGCCTTCGCGGTGTCGACCACCTCGGTGGCGAGGTCCACCATCCGCTGGTCGTCCATATATTGCGCGGCGCTGGATACGCTGATCGCGCCGACGATCTTGCCGGCGACGTCCCGGATTGGCGCCGCCACGCAGCGTATCTGGTCCTCATTCTCCTCGAGGTCGAAGGCGCGGCCTGCCTCGACATAGCCCGCCATCCGCTCGCGCCACAGCGCGGGATCGACCGGGTGGGAGCCGCTTTTCTGGTCGGCATCGAAGCGCTCGGCCCAGTAAGCGGGCGGGTGATCGAGCATGAGCGCCTTGCCGAGGCCCGTGGAGCTGAGCGGTTGGCGATCACCGACCCGGCTGGAAATGGTGATCCGCCGGCGCCCCGGAACCTTGTCGAGGTAGAGCGCCTGATCGTCGACCAATACGCCCATATGCACGGTGTCGCCGGTCGAGGACGAGAGGCGCTCGAGATGATCGCGCGCAACCTGGATGAGGTCGATCTGCGCCTGCGCCATTGCGCCCAGTTGCAGCAGCTTGGCGCCCAGGCGGTAGCCGGCGCGCGGCGTGTAGGCGAGGTAGCCGCGATCGGCCAAAGCCGTAGCCAGCCGGTACGTCGTGCTCTTGGCGAGGCCGATCCGCTCGGACAGTTCGGCCAGCGCCAAACCCTCCTCGCTCACCGCCTCCAGAATATCGAGCCCGCGCATAAGCGTCTGGCTGCCCGCGCCCACGCTGCTGCCGCTCTCCTCGTTTTTGTTTTCGGTCATGTTGACGCCCTCATATCCATTCTATAAAACACGTTTCCATATATTGGCAACATGGTCGTGCAGCGGCCTGACTATATAGGGGTGAGGATCTCCGTGGCGCTACCGTTGATCAAGTATGTCCGCGCCTTTGTGGTGCGCGGCGGCGGGGCCGACTATCACGACCAGGGCAAGGGGCACTGGATCGACGATCACATCGCGACGCCGATGGCGCGCTATCCCGAATATCGGCAGAGCCGGCAGAGCTTCGGGATCAATGTGCTGGGCACGCTTGTGGTTGAAATCGAGGCGGCTGACGGCACGGTCGGCTTCGCGGTGACGACCGGCGGAGAACCGGCCTGCTACATCGTCGAAAAGCATCTTGCCCGCTTCCTCGAAGGTCGCGACCCGGCCGACTATGAGAAGATCTGGGACCAGATGTACTTCTCGACCCAATATTACGGGCGCAAGGGACTGGTGATCAACGCAATCTCCGGCGTCGATCTCGCTTTGTGGGATCTGCTCGGCAAACTGCGCGGCGAGCCGGTCTACAAGCTGCTCGGCGGCAACGTCCGCGAAGAACTGCAATTCTACGCCACCGGAGCGCGGCCCGATCTCGCCAAGGAGATGGGCTTCATCGGCGGCAAGCTCCCACTCCACCACGGTCCCGCCGAAGGCATTGAGGGCCTGCACAAGAACATCGCCGAACTGGCCGAGATGCGCGCGCGGGTTGGCGACGATTTCTGGCTGATGCTCGATTGCTGGATGAGCCTCGATCTCGATTACGCCACCCGGCTCTCCCACCGCGCCTACGAGGAATGTGGGCTCAAATGGATCGAGGAGGCGCTCTCACCCGACGATTACTGGGGCTATGCCGCGCTGAAGCAGAACGCGCCCAGGGGCCTGCTCGTCACCACCGGAGAGCATGAGGCGACCCGCTGGGGCTTCCGCATGCTGATGGACATGGATTGCTGCGACATCATCCAGCCCGACGTCGGCTGGTGCGGCGGCGTTACCGAACTGATCAAGATCGCCAATTATGCCGAGAGCAAGGGTGTGCTGATGATCCCGCACGGATCGTCGGTCTACAGCTATCATTTCGTCATCACCCGCCACAACTCGCCCTTCGCCGAGTTCCTGATGATGCACCCCGGACCGACCGAAGTGGTGCCGATGTTCGCGCCGCAGCTGCTCGGCGAACCGGTCCCGGTCAATGGCCGCATCAAGGTTGGCGCGCTCGACAAGCCGGGCTTCGGCGTCGAGCTCAACCGCGACATCCCCCTTCATCGCCCCTATACCCACTGAGGATTTCCCATGAAGCTCTGCCGCTACGGCCCGCGCGGGTCCGAAAAACCCGGCATCGTCGATGCCGAAGGCCACATCCGCGATCTGTCCGACGTCGTCGAGGACATCACGCCGGCGACGCTCGCCATCGCCAGGGCGGTCCATCCGGACCAGCTGCCCGTGGTCCAGGGCACGCCCCGCTACGGCGTGCCGCTGAAGGGCATCGGCAAGATCGTCGCGATCGGCCTCAATTACGAGGATCACGCGATCGAATCGAACCTGCCGATCCCGACCGAGCCGGTCGTCTTCATGAAGGCGCTGTCGGCGCTCACCGGCCCCAATGACGAGGTGATGCTGCCGAAGGATTCGACCCACGGGGACTGGGAGGTCGAACTGGGCGTGATCATCGGCAAGACCTGCCGCTACGTGGAGGAGGGGGACGCGCTTGATCATGTCGCGGGCTACGTGCTGGCCAACGACGTGTCGGAACGGTTCAACCAGAAGCAGCGCGGTACCCAGTGGAGCAAGGGCAAGGGCCACGACACCTTCTGCCCGGTCGGCCCCTGGCTGGTGACGCCCGACGAGGTCGGCGATCCGCAGGATCTCGACATGAGCCTCGACGTCAACGGCCAGCGCATGCAGACCGGCAACACGAAGACAATGATCTTCACCGTGAAGCAGATCATCGCATATCTCAGCCAATATGTGACGCTGTTCCCCGGCGACCTGATCATCACCGGCACGCCGCCGGGCGTGGGCGAGGGCAAGAAACCGGACGCGATCTTCCTCAAGCCCGGCGACGAAATGACGCTTTCGATCGCGAAGCTCGGCACCCAGACCCAGACGGTCGCAGCGTGGCGCCATCTCGGTGACGAGGTGCTGACATGACCCTGTTCTCGGGGCGCTATGCCGGCCGGACCGCCATCGTGACCGGTGGCGCTTCCGGGCTGGGCAGGGAAGTGGCGAAGCGGATCGTGGCGGAAGGCGGCACCGTCGCCCTCTGGGATCTCAATGCCGAAACGCTGGCCGCCGCGAAGGACGAGGTCGGCGCCGCGCACACCGTCGCGCTCGACGTCGCCGATCCGCAGGCGGTTTCGGCCGCCGCGCGTGAAACCGCAGACCTGTTCGGCAATATCGACATTCTGGTCTGCTCGGCGGGCATCACCGGGGCAACACAGCCCGTCTGGGAGTTCCCCATCGACAGCTTCCAACGCGTGGTCGATATCAACCTCAACGGCCTGTTCTACTGCTGCCGCGAGGTGGTGCCGCACATGCTGGCGAACGGCTATGGCCGCATCGTCAACGTCGCCTCGGTGGCGGGCAAGGAAGGCAATCCCAATGCCTCGGCCTATTCGGCATCGAAGGCGGGCGTGATCGGCTTCACCAAGTCGCTGGGCAAGGAACTGGCCGGCAAGGGCGTGATCGCCAACGCGCTGACGCCTGCAACCTTCGAAAGCCCGATCCTCGATCAGCTGCCGCAGAGCCAGGTCGATTACATGCGCTCCAGGATTCCCATGGGCCGGCTGGGCAAAGTCGAAGAATCGGCCGCCATGGTCTGCTTCATGGCATCGGAGGAGTGCAGCTTCACCACCGCCGCCACCTTCGACACATCGGGTGGACGCACGACCTTCTGACTTTTGCGGGATCCGACCGCCCGCCCGAGAGGCGGCGCATCCCCCACTGACCGGAGAAGCCGCTTGGACGCCATTCCCTTCGTCGATGCCCACGTCCATCTCTGGGATCTGGCGCACATTCGCTATCCGTGGCTGTTGCCGCCGTTCGACGATGCCGGCCCCAACGGCAGCACCGAGGCGATCGCGAAGAATTATCTGATCGACGACTATCTGGCCGACGCCGGCCGCTGGAACGTCGTCGGTTGCGTCCATATCGACGCCGGCGCGGTGCCCGATCAGGCGCTCGACGAGACGCGCTGGCTCGAAGGCCTCGCTGCGGCGCAGGGTATGCCGAACGGCATCGTCGCCTTCGCGGCCTTGCAGGACGACGGGATCGATGCCGTGCTGGAGGCGCATGCCGCACATCCCCACGTCCGCGGCATCCGCCAGATCGTCAACTGGCACGTCAACCCGATGCGCACCTATAACCCGAGCGACGTCACGCTCGACGACGACTGGTGGCGCGGTTTTGGCCGGCTCGGCCGCCACGGCCTGTCGTTCGACCTGCAATGCTATGCCCCGCAGATGGCGGGCCTCACGCCGCTGATCCAGCGTCACCCCGACGTGCCGGTGATCATCAACCATCTCGGCATGCCGATCCCGTCCGAGCGGGAGGGGCTGGCGCGCTGGCGCCACGGCATCCGCGCGCTCGCCGCATGCCCCAATGTCTCCATCAAGATTTCGGGGCTGGGCTTCATCGATCGGAACTGGACGCTGGATGCCGTGGCGCCGCTGCTGCGCGAGGCAATAGACGTGTTCGGCACCGCGCGTGCCATGTTCGCCAGCGACAGCCCCACGGACAAGCTCTTCGCCCCGCTCGACCGCTACCTGGAAGCATATCACGCCTTCGCCGCAGGTTTTTCCGAAGAGGAGCGGCGGGATCTCTTCGGCCGCAATGCCAACCGCATCTATCGCTTGGGGCTTGACCTCTGATGCCAGCCAACCCCCTTCTCGGCGTTCTTTTCCACTGGCTGGGCGGCCTTGCCTCGGCGAGCTTCTACGTGCCCTATCGCGGCATCAGGCGATGGAACTGGGAGATATTCTGGCTCACCGGCGGGATCTTTTCCTGGGCGGTCGCCCCGTGGTTTTTCGCCTCCGTCCAGACGCATGATCTGATTGGCGTGATGGCGCAGGTTCCCGGCCGGATCGTCGGCTGGTGCGTGTTCTTCGGCATGTTGTGGGGCTTTGGCGGCCTCACCTACGGGCTGACCATGCGCTATCTCGGCCTGTCGCTCGGCATGGCGGTGGTCCTGGGGCTATGCACGGTGTTCGGCACGCTGATCCCGCCAATCTTTCAAGGCGATTTCGCGGCGAAGCTGCTCGGCAGCACATCGGGCCACATGATCCTGCTCGGGCTGCTCGTCACGTTGGCCGGCATCGTCGTGGTGGCGATGGCGGGCGCCGTCAAGGACCGTGCGCTCTCCGATGCGCAGAAGACAAAGGCTGTGGCCGAGTTCAATTTCCGCAAGGGTATCGCGGTCGCGATCTTCTCCGGCGTCATGTCCTCCTGCTTCGCTTTCGGGCTGAGCGCGGGCGAGCCGATCAAGGCACTCTCCGCCGCTGCCGGCACTGGCCCGCTCTGGACTGGTCTGCCGACGCTCTGCCTCGTCATGGCGGGCGGCCTCGCCACCAACGCGATCTGGTGCGCGATCCTGATCGTCCGCAACGGCTCGGCAAGCCAGTGGCTGGGCGGCACTGCCATGCACATGGACGCGGACGCCGGTCGCGGCGAGGGGCGCCCTCCTCTCGGCCGCAACTTCCTGCTCGCCGGGTTGGGCGGTACCGCCTGGTACTTCCAGTTCTTCTTCTACACCATGGGCGAAAGCCAGATGGGGCGCTTCGGCTTCTCGTCGTGGACGCTGCACATGGCCTCGATCATCATCTTCGGCACGCTCTGGGGCTTTGCCTTCCGCGAGTGGAAGGACGCCGCGCCGCGCGTGCGCGCGATGGTGTGGAGCGGTGTCGGCCTTCTCGTCATCGCAACCATCATCATCGGCTATGGCAACATGCTGGCGACCTGACAAAGCTCCCAAAAGATCGTTTTTAGCCGTTTCGTTCTTCAGACTGAAATTTCGGACAGTGCCTCTACCCACAATCTGACGATCTTGAGACCAGGGGTATTTTTTGCTAGTGGCTCCCCCTTCACCGCTAAACCGGTCTTGCGTCTGCAACGCGAGGTCCGCCGTCGATATAAACGTTCAAGGATAAACTTTGCCCTCTTATAAAGCTCCCTCGTTTCAAGACCGTATTGCCGCAGCAGGATTGGCCAAACAGAAAGCCCTGGATGCGCTGAGAGCCAAGCCGCCCGTTGACGAGGCAATTATGGCGGAGCGGCGCCGCGCGCGCGAAGCCAAGGATCAAGCACTTGCAGTCGAGCGGGCTGCCAAGGCTGAGGCTGCTGCTTTGGCCAAAGCTCAGAAGGCAGAACGCAAAGCGGCCGAACTGGCGGCCGAAGCCGAAAAACAAGCCGCCGCAGAGGCCGCGGCAGCACTCAAGGCCGCCAGGCTGAAGCCCGCCAGCGCCGCTGAAATGAAGGCTGCGCGCGATGCGCGTTACGCTGCGCGCAAAGCTCGAAAATAAATAGCTGAGGCTGGTTCATACAGGATGGCCGATGGCGTGGGGCAAGCCCCACGCCCATCACCTGAAACGACTCGCTCGGGGTAGCGTATCGACGCTGAGCATCCAACCGAATTGCGGAGCAGAATATGGCCGACTTGTATCAGAAAGCATTGGAGTCCGAACGCCGAAGCCTGTGGGCCGAATGCAGGCTGAAAGGTCTTGCAAAGGATACTCCGGAGCGCATCCGTATAGCGGAACTGGACGGATTGCTTGCAAAGCATAAAGCGAAGAAAGGCGGCGGATCTACTCCATCCAGTCCTGAGGCGAAAAATCCTTGAACGGGTACGTCAAATTCGAGACGCCCGACGGTGACATCCTGGCAATCAATGCAGACAGTGTCAGCTTCGTTCGGCGTTACAGAGGAACTGATCAAGCTGGCGCCGTTTTCACTATGAACGAAAACGCTCTGATCTTTTGATGCCGCATTTTCCGAGCCGTTGACCGTAAACGGTCAACTTGAAAATGCTCGAGCGCCGTTAATTTTGAAAAGGGCCACTACGTCGTCGTTAAGCGCGACCTTGAGGCAGTAATGGACGCGCTCGCCAAAGCATAGTTCGCCAAGGTCGACCTTCCCGGCCGTTCAGGCGTTCAGTTCCAGTCTCCCGCTGCAGAGGGGGCCGTTTTCTGAAAGCCCCTCGCACTGAGGGTCAAATCACGACGAACTACCGGCAGTCATCCTGCTTCGACGCCAGCCAGATTGTATGAATCACGTCCTCACCATCAACGAGGGCTGCCACACTGACCTCTTCTACATCGAAATGCGCGTTTTCAAGGCGTGCAACGAAGCCTTCATCCCCATAGGCTGACCAGACAGCCAATATTCCATTGGGCCTTAAGGCCGCGTGAGCAGCGCGCAGTCCCCAATTGCAGTATAGGCGTTCATTTGCCAGGTGGATCAGCCCATCGGGTCCGTTGTCGACATCCAGCAGGATGGCATCGAACGCCGACTTCTCTCTGGCGATCACGTCATGCACGTCGGCTATCTCAACCTTGACGCGGGGATCTGAGAGATAATCATGGAAGAGGTGTGACAAAGGCCCATTTGCCCACGTCACAATCTCCGGAATGAGTTCTGCTACGCTTATGATGGCTGTGGATGGCAAGGATTGCAGGGCAGCGCCGAGGGTGAAGCCCATGCCCAAACCGCCGATAAGGATGCGGCTGTCCCGATGCTGCAGGCGGCTACAGGCCAGGGTGGCAAGAGCTTCTTCGGAATGACGGACCTGATTACCCATCAGTTCATTGTCCCCGAACCTGATGGAATAATCATCGCCGCGTCGCCATAAGTGCAGCCGTCCTCCATCAGGAAGCTCTGCCTTGCCGATCAGTTCGACGGCATCATCGGGCATGGATAACATTGAGCTATTTTCCCTTTGCTGATGTCGCTCGCATGGACGCCATGAAGCGCCACTTGTAGCCACGATACCGAGATGAGAATTTTCCGAGGCCAGGCTCAACCAATCGTGTGAGCCGGCAACAATTTACTTGGTTGCAAACTGTCCGGGTCCGGCCTTGAACATATCTCGCGCAAAGTTCCGCACAGCAGTTGCCGTCTTGAACGTCTCCTCCTGCATCTGGGAGGTCACAAGCGGATAACCCTGTGAATTATAGCGTGTTTCACGCACAGTGAGCCGGAAATGACCATCCTCATCCTTTGTAATCAAAAAGGGGCGGATTGCTTCTCGGCTCATTACTGTTCCTAATTCTGGAGAAAGGCCGACAGCGTGGGATACTGCCGGCGCATGATGTTCAACCAATCATCGCTGCAACGATCCGCTTCAATTCATTGGTAGAGAGCGTCGTCGATCGAGTGGGAGAAAAGGGTCTTTTGCCCTGCTTGCCAAAAGGCAGGTGGATAATCGCACGTTTTCTGATCTGTGTAACAATATTCATCGTAAGTCCTTGCGGCTCTTGCCGCATTCCATTTTCAAATTCATTGGTGGGTTGTCCCTGCGTCCGTCTTCCGGCGGATTGATGCCCGCTATCCGTTTGACCAGGGGATGCTTCGCGGTTTGGCTTCGGTGGAAATCCGTATGTTCCGGACGCCTGACCTGTTCACGGGCGGTTTCGTCCCCCGTGAGGCCTCGCAATGCGAACCAATGTCCACAGGCATGTGCCGGGAGCGGCCTCCTGGCCTGCCCCCGCACCGTTTACGCTGATTGGAGATTGACCGCGGACATCTTGCCGCGCTTGTCCTTCTCCAGTTCATATGTCACGCGCTGCTCCTTTTCGAGGGTGTGCATACCTGCGCGTTCCACGGTGGAAATATGCACGAACGCGTCATCGCCTCCGCCTTCGGGAGCGATGAAGCCATAGCCCTTGTCGGCGTTGAAGAATTTGACTGTTCCGGTGATCATGCTCGGTCTCCTTGTTGCATGTCCTGCGAACGCGCGACCATTCGCGCATTCCGGCTTAAAAGAGGCAATGTGGGGACAAAGGTGAACCGAAGCGGCCCGATATCCGTCAAAACGCGACGTTCAGCGAAGCGTCGATAGCACAGGTGGAACGAAATGCAAAATCCAGGTGATCGGATCGGTCGCGGCGACGTCGCTTGCAGCAATCACTCAACCCTGCACAACCTGATCCGCCTCAGCGCGCACAGACGACGCAACTGTGGTGGATCCGGGCCATACCGGTGTTCACATATGGCGTCATCACGACTTCCAAAGGAGCAGCACGCCGCAATTCGCTTTTATCGAAGCAACTGCACTTGAAGGGCGGTCAAGCGCGCCTGCCACGCCGTTCCTTGACGATCTCGCACAGAAACAGAACGATCGTGGGCGGTGTGATCAAAAAAGGGAAATCCGCTGGCCTGAGGGGGGAGAAATCGAGAATCCGTCGTAACGGCGCCAGCAGGACGATCGACGCGGATGCTAGCAGCACAGCAGCCGCGGTGTACCGCAATGACGCATTGTTTCGCCATAGGGCGCGGATGAGCGAGGTGCTGAAGGATCGGCTCACCAGTATGAGCGCCATGATGGATCCGACCAGCGCGAAGAAAAGGATCGTCCTAACGCGATCCGGAGCAAATCCCCAATACGTCACTCCCAGCTGAAGCCCGAGCAGCAGCGCGAAAGCAATCCCGCCATATACGATGCTGCGCAGGATCAAGCCCTTCGAAAAAAGACGCTCGGCCGGGTCGCGAGGCGGCCGCTGCATGATGCGGCTTTCGTCCCGCTCCGCCTCAAAAACGAGAGCGCAGACGGGATCGATGATCATTTCCAGGAGCGCGATCTGAATCGGCCCCAACACCAATGGCAGGCCCAGCAACAGCGGAGAAACGGCAAGCCCCGCAATCGGCACATGCACCGCGAAGATGAAGCCGATGGCCTTGCGGATATTGTCGTAGATGCGGCGGCCAAGGCGAATGGCGATGACGATCGCGCCGAAATCATCCTCCACCAGCACGATGGCCGACGCCTCCCGCGCAACATCTGTGCCGCGCTTGCCCATCGCGATGCCGATATCGGCGGCCTTCAGCGCCGGCGCATCATTGACCCCGTCGCCCGTCATCGCCACCACTTCGCCTGCGGCCTTCAGCGCCGACACGATCCGCAGCTTCTGTTCCGGCATGGTGCGGGCGAATATCGTGACATCCTTCACCCGCACGCAAAGGTCAGCGTCGGAAAGCGCCCTCACCTCGTCGCCCGTCATCACCACGCCCGCCCCGATCCCCGCCTGCGCGGCGATCGCCTGCGCGGTTATTGGAAAATCGCCGGTTATCATCACGACCCGGATACCCGCCGCCAGGCATTGCGCGACGGCCTCGGTCACGCCAGCCCGCAGCGGATCGGACAAGCCAATCAACCCCAGCAGCGTGAAGTCGTGCACTTCATGCCCCTTCGACAGATCATCGCCCGACGCCTGCGCCGATGCGACGCCGAGAACGCGTATCCCCCGCGCCGCCATCGCCTGCGCCGCCTGTTCCAGCGCCCGGCGCGCGTCCCCATCCAGACGGCACAAGCGCGCAATCGCTTCCGGCGCGCCCTTGGCCGCCACGGTCAGCGGCTCGCCTTCGCCCGCCGGCCGCCAGACATTGGACATCGCCAGCAGGTCCGGTCGCAGGCCATAAGTATGTACTAACTCCCAATCGCCGCGGGCAGGAAGCCGGGCATCCCTGGCAATGCCATGAAACGCGACCTCCATGGGATCGACCGGCACCGGCGCGCTGGCCAGCGCTGCCGCCCCGATCAAGTTGTGGAAGTCGGGATGCGGCAAACCTTCGCCGAGACCCGTCGCAGCGCCGGACGGCAACCAAAGTTCGGTCACGGTCATCCGGTTCTGTGTCAGGGTGCCGGTCTTGTCAGTGCAGAGGACCGTCGCAGCGCCCAAAGCCTCTATAGCCGACGCGCGCCGGGTCAGTACCCCCACCTGCGCGATGCGCCAAGCGCCCATCGCCAGAAAGATGGTCAGCACCACCGGAAATTCTTCCGGCAACAACGACATGGCGGTGGCGATCCCTGCCAGCAGCGCCGCCATCCAATCGCCACGCAAAGCGCCATAAAGCAGCACGACCAGGAGCGCTACGCTGACACCGCCGACGGCGCACAGGCTCACCGTCCGCGCCGTTTCCTTCTGAAGGTGCGGAACCTGCGTCTCCAAAGTCTCCAGGAACCGCCCGATCTGACCGACGCGGCTGCGAAGGCCTGTCGCCGTCACGCGCGCAACGCCGCTGCCGCGCGTCACGATGGCGCCTGAAAAAAGATGGGGCGTATCATCCCCGCCCGGCTCGGCCTGTTCCTGATCGCTTGGCCCCGCCGCCCGTTTCCGGACAGGTACCGCTTCGCCGGTCAGCAGCGATTCGTCCGCCTCCAGTGCCTGCGTCTCCAGCAGCAGAGCGTCGGCCGCAATCCGGTCCCCGGCATCCAACACCAATATATCACCGGTCACTACCTCGCGCCCCGCTATGCGCAGCGCTTCCCCATCACGTATCACCAGTGCGCGCGGCGCGGACAGGTCGCGCAGCGCTTCCAGCGTGCGTTCCGTGCGCGCCTCCTGAACGATGGTGATGAGGATGGAGAGGCCCGCAAAACCCAGCAGGATCAACGCCTCGGCCTTGTCGCCCAGCAGCAGATAGAGGCCACCCGCTGCCAACAGCATAGCGAACATGGGTTCGCGCAGCACCTCCATCGCGATCCTGAACGGCGTGCGCCGCGCTGGCCGTGGCAGTTCGTTCGGCCCTTCCGCCGCCAGCCTCTCCCGCGCTTGCGAAGCGGAAAGGCCCGTCAGTTCAGCGCCAGCACCGGCCATCTCAGGCCGCAGGAACAACTCGCCCGGCTTCCGCCGCGGCCACGCATTTCAGGGTCGCGACGAAGCTGTCGGGGTTCAGGGATATGCTGTCGATCCCTTCGCGCACCAGGAATTCGGCGAACTCCGGATAATTGCTCGGCGCCTGCCCGCATATCCCGACCTTCACCCCCGCCTTGCGCGCACGGGCGATCAGGTCCGCGATCATCTTCATCACCGCAGGATCGCGCTCATCGAACAGCGGTGCGAGCAAGTCTGAATCGCGATCTACGCCAAGCACCAGTTGCGTCAGATCATTGGAGCCAATCGAAAAACCATCGAACCGCGCCGCGAACTGCTCCGCCAGCACCACATTCGCGGGAATCTCCGCCATCATGTAGAGTTGCAACCCTCGCTCTCCCCGCATCAGCCCATGGCGCGACATTTCGGTGATCACCCTGTCCGCTTCGCCAAGCGTCCGGCAGAAGGGGACCATCACGATCACATTTTCAAAGCCAATCACCTCCCGCACAAACCGGATCGCCCGGCACTCCAGCGCGAAGCCGTCGCGATAGCGCTCATGATAATAGCGCGATGCCCCCCGGAAGCCGAGCATCGGATTTTCCTCATGCGGCTCGAACGCCGCGCCGCCCAGCAAGTGCGCATATTCATTGGTCTTGAAGTCAGACAAGCGCATGATCACCGGATGAGGATGGTGCGCGGCGGCGATCTTCGCGATGCCCCGGCCCAGCGTCTCGATGAAATAGTCGCGCGGATGATCATAGCCACGCGTCAGCAGCTCGATTTCCCGCCGCTCAGCCGCATCGCTCACCTGATCGGGATGGGCTAGTGCCATCGGATGGACCCGGATGAGGTTGCTGATGATGAACTCCATTCGCGCCAGACCCACGCCGCGCGAGGGCAGCCGCCACCAGCGGAAGGCGCTCGCCGGGCTCGCGACGTTCAGCATCAAGTCCGTGTGCGTGAGCGGCAGGCTGGCCGTATCGACCTCTTCCGAGACAAAGGGCAGGCGGCCAGGATAGACATGTCCCCGGTCCCCTTCCGCGCAGGACAAGGTAAGGTCCTGCCCTGCGGTCAAGCGACTGGTCGCGTCTCCCGCCCCCACGATGGCGGGTACGCCAAGCTCCCGACTGACGATCGCCGCATGACTGGTCGGCCCGCCATGATCGGTGACGATCCCCGCCGCGCGCCGCATCACCGGCACCCAGTCGGGATCGGTATTGTCGGTCACCAGGATCGCGCCATCGACGAATTGCGCAATGTCATCGGTGCTGCGGATGATGCAGGCCGCGCCGGACGCGATGGCATCGCCCACCGCCGCGCCCGTGACGACCGGCGCAGGCGCCTTGCCCGTCAGCCGCCAGGTCTTGAGCGCCGTCGCAGATCGCGTTCCATGCACCGTTTCAGGCCGCGCCTGCACGAGGAACAGCTTGTCGCTCTCGCCATCCTTGGCCCATTCCAGGTCCATCGCGCAGCCATAATGCCGCTCGATCAGCACGGCCCAGCGGGCCAGCTCCAATATCTCCTCGTCCTCCAGCACAGGATGGTCGCGCTCATGGCGGCTGCATTCGACCAGTTCCGTCCGCGCGCTGCCGCCGGTGGCATAGATCAGCTTCTGCGCCTTCGCGCCGACCCGCTTCTCGACGATCGGCTTGAGCCGTCCGTCCGACAGGAAGGGCTTGAACACCATATAGCTGTCCGGATCGACCCGCCCCTGCACCACCGTCTCGCCCAGCCCCCAGGCCGCGCTGATGACGGCGACGCGCGGGAAGCCCGTCTCCGTGTCGATCGAGAATATGACCCCAGATCCCGCAAGGTCCGACCGCACCATGACTTGTATCCCGATCGACAGCGCGATCTGCAAGTGGTCGAAACCCTTCGCCTCGCGATAGGAAATCGCCCGATCGGTAAACAGCGAGGCGAAGCAGCGGCGGCACGCGTCCAGCAGCGCCCGCTCGCCCACGACATTCAGGAAGCTTTCCTGCTGCCCCGCGAAACTCGCGTCCGGCAAATCTTCCGCCGTAGCGCTCGACCGCACCGCGACCGCGACCTCGCGCTTGCCAGCCTTCCGCGACAGATCCCGATAAGCCGACACTATCGGATCAGCGACCGACGGCGGCAATTCCGCGTCCAGAAACAGCCGCCGCGCGCCCTCGCCTGCCTCATGCAGCGGCATCGCACCGCTGCGATACTGCGCCACGATGCCCGCCAGCCGATCCCCAATCCGGTTATGCTCCACCAGCGCGCGATAGGCCGCCGCCGTGGTCGCAAAGCCCGGCGGCACCGCGATGCCCGCCCCGCCCAGCATGGAGACCATCTCGCCAAGGGAGGCATTCTTGCCGCCTACCCGGCCGACATCGCCGCGCCCGATCGCATCGAACCAGAGGATCACCTCGTCCTTGACGGGCAATGGCGGCTTCGTTGGCACTTGGCTGCTCATCGCGTCACTGTGCGGACGCGCCCCGTCCCGCGACATTAGGAAAGATACGGATGCGCCCCCGCCCATCAGTATAACTACGGACTGCCTCCCCCGCCCGTTGGCCCCATGATGATGGCCGGAAAACAAGGATCGGGAGAAACGGCTTGAGCCCTGCCTTAACCCTCACATTCCATGGCGCGGCAGGCACCGTCACCGGCTCCTGCATGGAATTGCGGCTGGGCGATCGGGCCATCCTCGTGGACTGCGGCCTCTTCCAGGGATCGCGCACGCTCGAAACGCTGAACCATGGCGCATTCAGCTTCGAGCCAGGCAAGATCGACGCGGTCGTCCTCACCCACGCCCATATCGACCATTGCGGCCTGCTCCCCAAGCTCGCGGCGCAGGGTTTCGACAAGCCCATCTGGTGCACGCCCGCCACCTCCGACCTGCTCGAATATATGCTCGCCGACGCGGGGCGCATTCAGGAAAGCGAAGCGGATCGCCGCAACCGCCGCCGCGACCGCGCGGGCGAAAGCCTGTTCGAGCCGCTCTACACCGAGCAGGATGCGCTCAATGCCTGGCGCCTCACCCGCCCGACGCCGCTGTGCGACTGGTTCGACCCAGCCCCCGGCTTCCGCGCGCGCTTCTGGAACGCGGGCCATATATTGGGCGCAGCCTCGGTCGAGATAGAAACCGCAGGCATGCACCTCCTCTTTTCGGGCGACCTTGGCCCCATCAACAAGGCCTTCCACCCTGACCCACAGGCCCCCGCCGGTCTCGACCATGTGGTCTGCGAAGCTACCTATGGCGACCGCGCGCGGGAAAAGTTCACCATCGAACAACGCCGCACCCAGCTGGAGACAGAGATCAAGGACGCCCTGTCACGCGGCGGCAACCTCATCATTCCCAGCTTCGCGCTCGAACGCACGCAGGAACTGCTGCTCGACCTCGCCAAGCTGGCCGACGCCAACCGCATCCCCAACGTCCCGATCTTCGTCGACTCCCCCCTCGCCAGCCGCGCCACCAAGGTGTTCGCCGCCCATGCGTCGGAACTGGAGGACACCGGCGGGGAAGACGTCTTTCGTCACCCGTCCATTCATTATGTCGAGGATGTCGCGGAATCGATCCGCCTCAACACCATGACCGGCGCTATCATCATGGCCGCATCGGGCATGTGCGAAGCGGGCCGCATCCGCCATCACCTGAAGCATAATCTGTTCCGGCGGGACTCCACCGTCCTGTTCGTCGGCTTTCAGGCGAAGGGATCGCTCGGCCGCGTCATCCTTGACGGAGCCCAGCGCGTCCGCATTTCTGGCGAGGACATCAATGTCCGCGCCCGCATCCGCCGCATCGACAGCTATTCCGCCCATGCCGACCGCGATGAACTGCACGGCTGGATCAGCGCGCGCAGGCCGATCAGCGGCAGCCTGTTCCTCGACCATGGCGAACCCGAAGCCGTCGCCGCCCTGCGCATCCTGACGCAGGCGGACAATCCCGCAGCCAGCATCATTGCCCCGCAGATCGGCGAAGTCTATGCGCTGGAACCCGGCAAGCCGGCCCGCCGCATCCAGACCGGCCGGGTCGACATGGAGGAGCTGAGCGGCCCCGACTGGCAGAATGATTATGCCGACTTCATCACCCACCTGAAACAGCATCTCGGCCGCATCCGCAGCGAACGCGCCCGCCGCGATGCGCTGGCGCGGATGCGGCGCGTGCTCGACGCCTATCAAGAGGCGAAGCAGCGCCAGCACGCCAAATGAGGAACTCGGCCATGCCCAGCGCGTCCCCATCTCCCATCCGCCACGCGGTGGTGCTCGCCCACCCCGATCCCCGCAGCTTCAACGCCGGCATCGCGCAAACCTATTGCGAGGCGGTGGAGGCGGCGGGTCAGCAGGCGATCCTGCGCGACCTCTACGCCATGAACTTCGATCCGGTGCTGAAGGCACATGAACGCCCGGGCCGCAGCGACTTCCGCCTCTCCCCGGACGTGCAGGCCGAACTCGCCCTGCTATGCGGCGCCAATGTCATCACCTTCATCTTTCCCGTCTGGTTCGGCATGCCGCCTGCCATCCTCGTCGGCTATATCGACCGGGTGCTGGGTGCGGGAACAACCATAGGCCAGGTCCAGCATGGCGCGGGCGCGGGCCTGCTCGGCAACGGCCATCTGTGCGCCATCACCACCTCCGGCGCGCCGGAGGACTGGCTGCAATCGCAAGGCCAGGCCCAAGCGCTCCGCAATCTCGCCGGCACCTATCTGTTCCGCGCCTTCGCCATGCAATCGAGCGAGGCGCTGTATATCGGCAATGTCGTGGACAGCGCACCCGCCGACTTCTTCAAGGACAATCTTGCCCGCGTGCGCCAGCGGGCGGCCAGTATCTGCGCCCGTGTCGCGCAGGAACTGCATGGCACACCCGTCCCGCCGCAACTTGGCGACGGCAGCTGATCCTCATGCTGACGATCAAGCGCCTCGCCATCGACACCTACCCTGAAAACACCGCCTTTCTGTTGCGTGAAAGCAATGGCTATTCCGCCGAGCAATTCCAGGCGCTGCGCAAGATCCGCATCAGTGACGGAAGCGCCGAAATCCTCGCCACCCTCGCGCTGGTCGATGAACCCGCGATGCTGAAGCCGGGCGAAATCGGCCTTGGCGAGCAGGCATTCCGGCGCCTCGCCCTGCCCGAAGGCGCGGCCGTTGCAATCGAACAGGCGATGCCGCCCCGCAGCCTGGAATTTGTCGGGCGCAAGATCGACGGCGATACGCTTCAGGATGACGAGATATCCGCGATCATCCGCGACATCGCCGCCCACCGCTATTCACCGATGGAAATCGGCGCATTCCTGGTCGCCTGCGCCGGGTTCATGAGCACGCAGGAAACCCTTGCCGTCACCCGCGCCATGGCCGATGTCGGCAACCGCTTCGACTGGAAGGCCCCGCTGGTCGTCGACAAACATTGCATCGGCGGCATCCCCGGCAACCGCACGTCGATGATCGTAGTGCCGATCGTGGCGGCGCACGGCCTCATCATGCCCAAGACATCGTCGCGCGCGATCACCTCCCCGTCCGGCACCGCCGACACGATGGAAGTGCTGGCGAGCGTCGACCTCAGCGAAGACGCGATGCGCGCCATCGTCGCCAGGGAAAAGGCCGTGCTCGCCTGGGGCGGCAAGGTGAACCTGTCGCCCGCCGACGATGTGCTGATCTCCGTCGAACGCCCGCTGCGCATCGACACGTTCGAGCAGATGGTGGCTTCCATCCTGTCGAAAAAGCTCGCCGCCGGGTCCACCCATCTGGTGCTCGACATACCGTTCGGACCCACCGCAAAGGTCCGCACGCAGGATGACGCCGTTCGCCTGCGCAAGCTGTTCGAACATATCGCAGACGAGATCGGCCTCGTCATCGACATCGTGATCACGGACGGTTCGCAGCCCGTTGGCCGGGGCGTCGGCCCGGTGCTGGAGGCGCGCGATGTCATGGCGGTGCTGCGCAACGATGCCGACGCGCCGCAGGACTTGCGCGAGCATGCACTGTTCCTCGCGGGCCGCGTCCTCGACTTCGATCCCGCCCTGCGCGGCGGCCGGGGCTATGCGCGGGCGATGGACCTGCTCGCCTCTGGCAAGGCGCTCGCCGCCATGGAAAGGCTGATCGACGCGCAGGGACGGCAGCCGGTGAAGTTCGCCCTCGGCGACCATGTCCATGAAGTGGTCGCGCCGCATGAAGGGCGGGTGAGCGCGATTGATTGCCATCGCATCGCGCGCATCGCCCGCCTCGCCGGTGCGCCGATGGACAAGGGCGCGGGCATCGACTTACTGCACAAGGTCGGCGCGCAGGTGCGAAAGGGGCAGGCGCTCTATCGCATCCACGCCCAGTCGCCCACTGGCCTTGGCTTCGCGCGCGACCTCGCGGCGGAAGATTCGGGCTATATGGTGGCACGGTGAGCGCGGTGATCCTCGCCTTCGCGGACAGCATGGCGGCGGCGGATAGGCTGGGCGCATCGCTCGACCTGCCGGTTCGTGACGTCGCCGTCCACCGCTTCCCTGACAAGGAAGCGCTCGTCCGCATTCCCGCATCAGCGCAGAGCGTCATCCTGTATCGTTCGCTCGACGATCCCGACCGCAAGCTCATCGAACTCCTGCTCGCCGCCTCCGCCGCGCGGGACAGCGGGGCGGAGCGCGTCATCCTCGTCGCGCCCTATCTTGCCTATATGCGGCAGGACAAAGCCTTTCACCCCGGCGAAGCGGTCAGCCAGAAGGTCATTGGCGGCCTGCTCGCCAGCCATTTCGATGCGCTCCTGACGGTCGATCCCCACCTCCACCGCGTCGCCACGCTATCCGAAGCCATCCCCGGCATCTCCGCCATCAGCCTGTCCGCAGCCCCCCTGCTCACGGCGCTGATCGACGCCGGGGATAATCCGATCATCATCGGCCCGGACAGTGAATCCCGCCAATGGACCGAAGCGATCGCCAGACCACTCGGCCTCGAAACCCTGGTCGCAACCAAACAGCGCCTCAGCGACCGTCAGGTGAGCCTGACCATCCCGGACGTGGAGCACGCAAGGGGCCGCCGCGCCATCATCGTGGACGACATGATCTCCAGCGGCCGCACGCTGGTGGAAGCGGCGAAATTGCTGCGTCAGGCAGGCGCAACCTCCATCGAAGCCATCGCCACTCACTGCCTCGCTCACCCTGACGACCTCGCCTTCATGGCTGCCCACGGGATCGCGCGCATCGCCAGCAGCGACAGCATCGACGGACCAACAAGCAAGGCCGCGCTCGCCCCCCTCATCGCCCACGCGATGAGGGACAACGGGCTGGCTTAGATCATAGAAGCACCAATCCCGCTCGGGCGGTGCTTGCCGAAGCCCTCCACTCCGTCATGATCTCGGCCACGCGCCGCCGGCCAGCTCGCGCGCCGCGCTGCCCACGCCAGCATAAGTATATGTCCCCATTGGTCCCGCGTGGCGGGCGTGGGAAAAGGGGGATGCTGATGACCAGTAAAGGACAAGGTGCGATGCGGACGATGGCCGTACTGGCGACGGCTCTGCTGGCGGTCGCATGCAAGCCCGCCCAGAAGGCAGAGGCTCCCGCCCCCGACCCCAATGCGTCGGCGACGAACTACGCTACGGAGGTCGCCGTGCTGCCCAAGCAGGCCCGCGACGCCGTCTTCTTCCGCGCCATCCGCGATGCGGGCCTGCCGTGCCAAACTATCGTGAGCAGCAACCCCATGCCGGGCGCGCCCTCGCCCGCCGTCGTCTGGCGCGCCCAGTGCGAGGACAAGGCCTATCACCTGATCCAGATCCAGCCCAACGGATCGGCGGTCGTCACCAGCCGCACCACGCCCTGACGGGTTGCGTACCATGCGCTACCGGCTCATCCTCGCCACCCTTGCCGTAGCGCTGATCCTTGCCGTCCTCGTCCTCCAACTGATCGGCATGGAGTGGCTCTGGGTCATCCTGAACGGCATCATGCAGCACGAACTGCGCTGACAGCCCTCAGGCCGACTACCCGCTCCGCAAAGCCCGCGCCTCGCTGAGCAGGCTCACCACTTCCTCGTCAGTCGTCTGATCAAAGACGACGTAATGCGCTCCCACCGCATAAAAGGGATAGGGTTCATAGAGGCATATCACATCGTCGCACTCCTCCCGCAGCCCCGCGACAACATGGGCGGGCGCAACCGGCACCGCCAATATCAGCCGCGCGGGATGCGCCTTGCTCAGTCCCTTGAGCGCCGCCTTCACCGTGCCGCCGGTGGCGATCCCGTCATCGACGATGATCACCGTGCGGCCGGCCACCGCAATCGGCTCCCGGTCGCCCAGATAGGCCCGCCGCCGCCGGTCGATCTCGGCCAGTTGCTTGCGCATTTCGGCCCGGACATATTCGGGCGTCGGCCCCAATTGCCGCACCACATCCTCGTTAAGCACAAGCTGCGGGTTCGCGCCGTCGACCACCGCGCCGATGCCCAGTTCTTCATATCCCTGCGCGCCCAGCTTGCGCACGAACAGCAGGTCAAGGTCCGCCCTCAGCGCCTTCGCCACCTCGAAAGCGACCGGCACGCCGCCGCGCGGCAACGCCAGCACCAGGGGATTGTCCTCGGCCAGATGGGACAGCACCTTTGCCAGACGTACACCCGCATCGCGGCGATCGTGGAACAGCATCGATGGCAGCTTCATCGCGCCGCTCCTTTCAGGTGAGAGGTGAACCAGCGCGCCGCAAGCTTGATCACCTGGTCGAGCGTCCCCGGCTCGTCGAACAAGTGGCTGGCACCCGGAACCACCACCAGTTCCGCGGGCGCCTTCATCAACGTCTTGGCATCATGGTTGAGCGCCAGCACATCCTGGTCCAGGCTACCGACGATCAGCAGCGTGGGCGCCTTCACGCCCCCCAATGCAGCCGCGCCCGCCAGGTCCGGCCGCCCGCCGCGCGACACGATGGCCGCGGCCCGATCCCCCGGCATGGACGCCGCGATGATCGCCGCCGCCGCGCCCGTGCTCGCGCCGAAATAGCCGAGCGGCAACGGCCCAAGCTGCGGCACCTTCTCCGCCCATTCCGCCGCCTCGCGCAGTCGCCGTGCGAGCAACCCCACGTCGAACACATTGCGTCGGTCCCGTTCCTCCTCCGGCGTCAGCAGGTCGACCAGCAACGTCGCCATGCCCACACGGTTCAGGCCCGCCGCCACATGCTGGTTGCGTGGCGAGTGCCGCCCGCTGCCGCTGCCATGGGCAAATATCACCAGCCCGGTTGCGTTTTCCGGAACGTCCAGGAAGCCCGACAGGCGATGCGCGCCAATGACCACATCATGTCTGTTCGCGATAAGCTCTGTCATGATCATAATCCAAAAGGCCAGGTTTCTGGCGCGCCATGCGGCCGTTCGGCGCCCAGCGGCACCACCGCTGTCGTCTGAGCGAACCACACCCACGCGTCGAACTGCTCCGCCATCACGGCCTCGAAATAATGGCTGAGCCGCTCGGTCTCGGGCCGGTAAACGACACCTATGGCGCGCTCCAGCAGCGGCTGGCTCAGCGCATCGCGCAATGCCGCCTTGTCCCGCCCGCGCCAGTCGGTCAGGCAGCGCGCCACGCCCGTTCGACGAAAGGCATGCTCATAGCTGTCGGGCCGCGCCGGCCGCACCGTCTTGATTTCCATCGCGCTGCCCCAATCGCTCGCCGCCGCGACCAGGCCCGTATCGGTGCCGAACCCGATCGACACCGCATCGTCGCCATAAGCAAGGCGGCAAAGCTGGCCGATGTTGAATTCCCCCTGCCATCCCATGGCCGTGGCGGCGGCGTTGCCGATATGGCTGTTATGCGCCCAGATGACCGCCTTCGTGCCACTGCCGCGATGCGCGATCAGGTTTTGCAGCGTTTCGAACATATGCCGGTCGCGCAGATTCCAGCTCTCGGTAGAGCTGCGATACATGGCCCGGTAATAGCGTTCGGCCGCCCGCACGATGCGCGCATTCTGATAGGCGTCGAACCACGCATCGCCATCGTGTTTCAACAGGTCCAGCCGCTGGTCGAGCAACTCGCGAAGCTGCGCCACGACGCCGTCCTCGCACCCATTGCCGCCCGACATCATGACGGTGCGGCCATATTGGGCCGGTTCGTCCTGCCATGGCGTCAGACATCCATATCGGCGGCGAGCCTGCTCCGCTTCCCGCGGATCGACCTTGTCCAGATAGGCCAGCACGGCATGGATGGATTCGCTGAGGGAATAGACGTCCAGCCCGTGAAAGGACGCCTGCCGCTGTGCCTCCAGTCCCTGATTATGGCCACGCAGCCAGTCGGCAAAGGCCAGCACTTCCTGGTTGCGCCACATCCATGTCGGAAAGCGGACGAACACATCGCCTTTTCTGGGGCGCGGTGCCTGATGCCGGACATAATCGTCGATGCGCGCCGCGTCGGGCCAATCCGCCTCCACCGCCACCAGCGTAAAGCCATGCCGCTCGATCAGCCGCCGCGTGATCGCCGCCCGCGCGCGGTAGAATTCCGACGTGCCATGGCTCGCCTCGCCCAGCAGGACGACGCGCGCATCCCCGAAACGGTCGAAGAAACTTCCGAACGCCTCCACCTCGTCGGGCGAAGGCAGCAGCTCGGCATGGCGGCGCAGCATCTGCACCAGCTCGTCGGACGCTTCCATGGTCGAATGGCGGGCGGTTCTTGCCTCGGTCATCATCTTCCTCGCATGCAATCGCTGAAGATAGAGGGGCCACTATTCCGGGGTCCCACCGCCATGATCCCACAATCCATGCCCGGCGACATTGGGGATTATACGAGGTGCTCCAGCGCCGGGACCGGTTGCGCCCGGCGAGACGGGCAGGCGATCGGCCTCAATGCGACGGCCTGCCTTGGCCGGCGTGCGACTGGCCGTGAAGCACATACAGGGCAACGAGCTGGGCCACCGACTGCACGCCCAGCTTTCGCATCAACCGGGCGCGATGGACCTCGACCGTCCTGTGGCTGATGCCCAACAGCTTGCCGGTCTCCCGGTTGGTATGGCCGCTTGCCACCGCGGCCAGCACTTCGCGTTCGCGGGGCGACAGCAGGTCCATGACGGCGAAAGGCCGCGCGGCTGCCTGCTTTTTCCCAGCGTTCGTCATGACGGCACCTGTCAATTCCCTACTTGACCCATCGTCGCGTCCCTGATGGCGTTTATCAGCGCCGAATCCTTGCACGGCTTGTCGATCACGGCGCCAAAGCCATGCGCCATCGCCTTTTGCAGCAATTCGGCCGAACCATAGGCTGTGACCAGTATCGCGGGCCCGCTCCATCCCGCCGCGCGCAACCTGTCCAGCACCTCCAGGCCATTGCATCCCGCCATCCGGTAATCCGTCACCAGACAGGCCGGGTTGTTCGCCTTCACATCGGCGACCAGCGCCTCGGGGTCGGCAAAGGAACGCACCTGAAAACCCCGCCCCTGCAACAGCAGCTGCATCGAACGCCTCGCTCCGGCATCGTCATCCAACAGGGCGACGAAAATCGGGGGGCTGGATAATTTCGGCGCGCCTTGCGCCGCTGGTGTGAGCAACATGAGAAAATGGTGCCATGGCGCGCGCGCCCAAGTCTTTACGTATTGATCGCAGTCAGGTCCTTGCGGCCCATGCCTGCGGCAAAGGCGATGCGCAGGGCGTCCGACAGGCTATGGACATGCAGCTTCGCCATCAGATTGGCGCGATGCACCTCGACCGTCCGGGATGAAATGCCAAGGTCATAGGCGATAGTCTTGTTGGGAAGCCCTTGCGCCAGCCCCTCCAGCACCTCCCGCTCCCGCACCGTCAACGCCCCGATGATCAGCTCCGCGCGCGCAGCATCGGCCGTCGCCCCCTTGGCAGAGCGCACCCGGTCCAACGCGCGCTCGATCGCATCGATCAGGACCACTTTTTCAAACGGCTTCTCCAGAAAGTCGATTGCGCCTGCCTTCATCGCCTGCACCGCTATCGATATGTCGCCATGTCCGGTCATGATGATGACCGGCATCGCGATCCCCCGCTCCACCAGGACGCGTTGCACCTCCAACCCATCCATGTCGGGCATGCGAACGTCGAGCAGGATGCAGCCTTCCTCGGCCGATCTGGCTTCCTTCAGGAAGGAGACCCCCGACACCCATGTCTCCACGCTATAGCCCGACGTCTTGAGCATATAGCCCGCCGACCGCCGGACGGCATCCTCGTCATCGATGATGTGAACGAACTTCTTCACGGTCATATGCCTCCTCGGCTTGCGCTCGAATGAGAGTGAAGTGGAAATCAGTGCCTTTTCCCTTGCGGCTTTCCATCCAGATCTTGCCGCCATTCACCTCGACGATGGTGCGGCATATGGAAAGGCCAAGGCCCATACCGTTGGGCTTGGTGCTGACGAATGCGGTGAAAAGCTGTCGCGCCACCCCCGGTGCAATGCCGCAGCCAGTGTCCGACACGATGACTTCGACCAGATCGTCCTTGGCCGCGCGCGTGGCGATGGTCAGCTGCTTGACCGCGCTGTCCGCCATCGCCTCGCACGCATTGCGAACGAGGTTGATCAGCACTTGCTGGATCTGGACCCTGTCGACCAGCACGGGCGACGCCAGCGGATCGATGTCGAACTGTACGTCGATCCCCATTTCGCGCGCGCCGGCGAGGCCCAGTGCAGATGCTTCCTGCACCAGTTCGGGCAGGCTTTCGATCGTCTTTTCCACCTCGCCGCGCGACACGAACTCCCGCAGTCTGCGAACGATCTGGCCTGCCCGCAGCGCCTCGCTCGCCGCCTCTTGCAATGCCTCTCGCATCATCGGCCACTCGCTTTGCTGTGGCTGCGCCATCTGGTCGCGCACGGCCTCGACATAATTGGCGACGGCGGCGATCGGCTGGTTGAGTTCATGGGCCAGCGTCGACGCCATCGTTCCCATCGCGCTCACCCGCGTCACATGGATCAATTCGGCCTGCAATGTCGCCATATGATCTTCGACCGCCCGCCTTTCGGTAAGGTCGCGGATGAAGCCGGTGAAGATGCGCTCATTCCCGCGCACCGCCTCGCCGATATATAGTTCCATGGGGAATATGGACCCGTCGGCCCGCCGGCCCGAAACGACCCGGCCCTTGCCGATGATGCGCTTTTCACCGGTTTCCAGATAGCGCTGGATATAACTGTCATGCCGTTCACGATCAGGGGACGGCATCAACATGCGCACATTCTTGCCCAGCACCTCTAGCTCGGCATAGCCGAACAGCGCCTCTGCCGCCGCGCTGAACGACAGCATCGTGCCAGCCTCGTCGATCACCACCATTGCGTCCGGCACGGTGGACAGGATCGCGCGCAGCTGGCTTTCATGGGCGCGCAGCTGGCCTTCGGCCGACCGTTTTTCGGTGATGTCGGACACGATCTTCGCAAAGCCGCGCAGCGCGCCATCTTTGTCATGAAGCGCGGTCCAGCTAACCGCCGCCAGGAATTCCGACCCGTCCTTGCGGACGCGCCAATCCTCTTCTTCGAATCGCCCTTCTGCGCAGGCACGCTCGATATCGGCCTCGGGCTTGCCCGCCGCAACGGCTTCGCGGGGATAGAATAGGGAAGATGGCTTGCCCAGCACCTCCTGCTCGGTCCAGCCCTTCAACCGCTCGGCGCCCCGGTTCCAGATCATCACCCGGCCAGCCGGATCCAACATGTAGATCGCCAACCCGTGCGCGCCATCGATCAACAGGTTGAGCTCGACCGCCAGCTGCTCGTTCGCCGCGCCGCCATGTTCGACGGCGACTTCAGCCACCTCCAGCCGCTGGTTCGACTGGCGGACAAGGCGGCTCATCAGGATGATGCCGGCAGCGGTCACGACGAACAGCGCGATCTCGATCAGGTCGCGGTTCTGTAGCGTCGACCGATAGGTAATCGCCACCCCTGCCGCAACGCTCAGCAGGGTAGCGAGGATCGCCGGTCCCTTGCCCAGCCAGAGCGCGATGCCCAGGATTGCGATGACATAGGGCAGATAGGCCGACCGGTCGCTCAGCCATGGATCAAGAAGCAGCCGGACCGCCGCTACTAAAGCAACCCCTAGAATGGCGAGGGCGTAATATTGCGGACGCGCTGTTTTCCATGACGGCATGGCCTCACCCTATGCGGGATTTTGACGTCAGCCTGGCAAGGCCCTGCGCACCCTAACATCATTGGCCGTATTCCAACACACGACTTATCCATTCCCTCGTAAGTCTTTGATATGGCACAGATGATATTTCGGCCATGTCCGTGTAATCCCGGATGGTCATTACACTACCTAAACGACTCCATGATCTACGCCTTTAGGTTGGACAGCCTCCCCGCCTTCCACCCAAAGCCATTTCAATTGATGCTTTCATTATGGGATTTCAGTGAGCCAGGAATAACGGAACATTCGCTTCCCCCAGCATTGTCCGGGTGATTCCGCCGAACAGACTCTCGCGCAACCGCGAATGTCCATATGCTCCCATGATGCAGAAAGCCGGCCGCCGCCTGTTCATCTCGGCCAGCAGTCCCGCCGCGACGCCGCCTTCCGGCTCGTCCACGTGCTCAACCCGCGGCCTGACGCCATGTCGGGAAAGATAGGCCGCCGCATCTTCCGCAAGCTCGCCACTGACTTCGCCCATCTCGATGATCGTCACGCCCTCGGCGCTCGCCAGCAGTGGCACCGCCGCCCGCAACGCTTCGGCAGCCGGGCACGATCCATCCCACGCGGCCAGCACATGGCCGCCAAAGTCGATGCCCCGGCTATCGTCAGGAACCGCCAATACGGGCTTTCCTGATTTCAGCACCGCATCTGACACGATTGGGATCATGTCGGGCATCATGCGATCCGCGAGCGACGTATTGAGGACGATGATGTCCGCCAGCATCGCGCTGTCCTGTATCGGCGGCGTGATGAAGCCCGTTTGATCAACCCAGTTCCAGGCCACGTCTTCCGCCTGTAGCCGCGCCCGGATACGTCCGGCATTGACCTCTTCCCGTTGTCGCGCATCCTGAAGCAGCATCAGTTCGGCGTCCGGATAATATTCGCTGCCCGCCAGCACCGGGACCTGCACGACGTCGAGGCAGGTCAGATGGCCGGAAAGGCATCTGGTCAGGTCCAGCGCCGCCTGAAGGCGCGCCTCCTGACCGGCATCATCATGGACGAGCAAGAGCACGTTCTTCATGTCGATTTCCTCATGATAAGATGTTCGCTATCCAACGGATGTCATCCCGGCATTCGGGCCAGGATCATCGCCGCGATGGCGATCATCAGTCCGATGGTCATGGCTGCCTGAAACATGGCGTCTGCGGATTGGCGCACGCGATCTATGACGGACATATGCTCCTCCAATGAAATAGCGTCAGGGACCGACCCGCAATGGAGCACCCCGGCAGGCAATGGCGCCCGCCGGGGGACCGGGTCAGAATGTTGATACGACGATATTGTCCTCGACCTTGGTCACGCCGGGCGCTGCCCAGGCCGCCCGCTCCGCGACGCCGCGTTCGTGCCAGGCCTTCACCCGTCCGCCGAGGCGTACCGTGTTCCCAACCGTCGCGATCGTAACGCCGGCAGCGTCGAGATCCGCCTGACGCTTGAAGGCGGCGGCGATCCGTTCCCGAATGTCAGCGCTGACGGGCAGCTTCTTCACCTCGACAAGGTTGCTGACGCCGGTCACGCCGGAAACCCCGGCGGCTGCCCGTCTCGCCTCATCGCTCTGATAATAGGCATCGACAACGCCCGACAGCGTGACCCAGCCCTTCTCCACCTTCACATTGATCTTCTCGTGCGGGATGGAGACGTTCCACGAAAACATGTCGAGGATGCGCTTGGCAATTTCATGGTCCGCCGTCTTGGGTTCGGACTTGAAGCGCACCTGGATCTCCTCGGCGATCGCCTTGACCCCGCTGACACGTCGAGTCGCCTTTTCCGCTGCCATCTTCTCCAGATAGTTGGAAACATAGCCGGACAGGGTCACCACCCCGTCATTCACCGCCACGCCGATATCCGCATGATCGACGCTGGGATCCCACTCAAGTTCGTCCATCACGTCATGCTGCAACTGTCCATCGGTCTTCATCGCAACTCTCCTTGTTGATGGGTGCGCTCCAATGCCGGGCGCGTGATTTGCTGGCGACGGAAGGCGCCACCGGCAAAAGCATGACGACCACTGTGCCCGAGCCTGCTCGGGCACCGCCGCGAATGAATAATTTGCCTCTCATGTCCCGGATTGCTCTACGGACCCGCTGCAAGCCGTTCCCACGGCATCCGTCCACTGTGGTTAGTCGCGGTCGCGCAGCGCCGTTCGCCTGCAAGCCCGGACCATCGTCCGCAATCACCAGCCAGATCCAGTCGTTGATCCTGCGGCAACGGAGCCAGATATGCCGCGCACCCGCCCTGACCGCATTGGCGACCAGTTCCAGCATCACCGCTTCCAGTTCGGCCGGGTCGGCGCTTACCCGAGCATCGGGCAAGGCCATCTGCGTGTCGATCTCCAATGACGCCGGGTGGTTCACCATGGCGTGGAGCAAGGGCGCGGCGTGTGCGACCTGCGCGCCCACATCCACCGGGCAGCACTGTCCCGCCTTCTGCCTGGCAAGCAGCCGGGACGTGAGCTCGTTGCCCCGCACAGCCGCCTCCTCCAGCCCGCGCAGCATGGTTTGCCGCTCGGGGCCGTCTTGATGCTTGTCCAGCAGATGCCTGATTGAAGCAATGACAGCGAACAGGTTGCGCAGATCGTGAACCGTTTCCCGGACAGGATCGTGCCGTGGAGCACCGCCTTCCATGTCGCCTGAACGCTGCATGTTCGCCTCCTCGCTGATGAGGCCATTTTACGAACTGCGCATCGCCGCCCTATTCGCAACTTCCCGTAAGTAGCTTTTCATTAACCGTGCCGGACGCCCTGTGGCATTTACGGATATCTCCATGGACATCGCCCTTCCTAGGATCGCTGCGTACCCGCGCGATCCCAGCCAAGGACGAAATCAGCCATGACCATCCGCAATCTGTCGCCGCTTCTTCACGCCAGGACCATCGCCCTGATCGGAGGATCGCAGGAGGAAGGCGCCATCGGCACGCTCGTCCTCGACAATCTGCTCGCGGGCGGGTTCGAAGGTAGCATCCATGTGGTCAATCCTCACCCGGTGACGCGACAAGGCGCGACATGGGTCGCCAGCCTCGCCGACCTGCCCGCCGCACCCGAACTTGCCGTCATCATGACGCCCGAACCGACCGTGGCGGGCATCATCGACGAGCTTGGAACCCTCGGCTCCCGCTGCGCCGTCATCCTCTCGGCGGGTCTTCACGATGCCAGCGCATTTCACCACGCGATCAGGGCCGCGGCCCAGCGGCACGACATGCGGATCGTCGGACCCAATTGCCTGGGCATCATGGCGCCCCATGCGCGGATCAACGCTACCTTCGCCTGCACCCCGGCGCTGCCGGGCAATCTTGGCCTCATCTCGCAGAGCGGCGCGCTCATCACCGCAGTACTTGATTGGGCGCAAACCCGCCGGGTGGGCTTTTCCGGCATCATTTCCGCAGGCGACATGACCGATGCAAATCTTGGCGACCTGATCGACCTGCTCGCGGCCGATGCGCACACCCACGCCATTCTGCTCTATGTGGAGGGCGTCACCGAGGCGGCCGAGTTCATGGCAGCTGCTCGCGCGGCTGCGCTCCATAAGCCGATCATTGCGATCAAGGCCGGCAAAAGCCAGCTCGCCGCGCAAGCGACCCTTTCGCACACAGGGGCCATGATCGGCTCCTATGATGTGTATAAAGCCGCCTTCGAACGCGCCGGGATCCTGCTGGTGGACAGCCTGACGGAACTGTTCGACGCCGCCGAGATCCTCTGCGCCTGTGAGCCAATTCCCGGCAATCGCCTGGCGATCCTGACCAATGGCGGCGGCGCCGGCATATTGGCGGTTGATGCCTTGGCGCAGGCGGATGGGCAGCTCGCGTCATTGGCGCCGGAAACGATCGCCTCCCTTGCGGAGGTCACGCCCGCAGGTTCGCCGCGCGCCAATCCCGTCGATATATTGGGCGACGCGGACCCAGGCCGCTATGCCGCTGCTGTACGAGCCATCCTGCGCGACAGCGGGAGCGACGCGGTGCTGCTCATGAACTGCCCGACCGCACGCAGCGAAGCGAGGGAAACGGCGCTGGCTATCTGCCGCGAAGTCGCGGCGGCGGCGCAGGATCGCATCCGCAAGCCTGTCCTGGCTTGCTGGCTCGGTGACGCCAACAGCGACAGGGTAAGGCCCGTCTTCGCGGCGGCGGGCATCCCGGTCTTTTCGACACCCGATGACGCCGTCCGCGCCTTTGGCTATCTGGCCCAGGCTCGCCGCCTGCGCGAGAGCCTGACGGAAGCGCCCGCCCGGTCGCGCGATGTGCAGGCCGACCGTGCCGCCGCCCGCGCCATCATCTCCGGTGCGCAGGCGGACGGATGCACGACGCTCTCCGAAATCAAGGTGAAGAAGCTGCTGGAAGCCTATGGCATCCCTGTCGCCCCCACGCGCTTTGCCGCTTCGGCGGACGCCGTGGAAGAGGCCTGCTGCTGGCTGAGCGCGCCCTATGCGGTGAAGATCGTCTCGCGCGACCTGCCGCACAAATCGGATGTGGGCGGGGTCGCGCTCGACCTGCCAGACGCCGGGGCTGCCGTGGCCGCCGCGCGAGAGATGGAACGGCGCATCCGCCACGACTTGCCCGAGGCCCGCATCCAGGGGTTCGCCGTCGAGGACATGATAAATGTGGAAGACGGGAGGGAGATGATCGTGGGCCTCAGCACCGATCCGGCTTTCGGCCCCATCATCATGGCTGGCGCGGGCGGGGTCGCGACTGAACTTCTCGACGACAAGGCCATCGACCTCCTCCCGATCGACCATGCGCAGGCTGACGCCCTCATTGCGCGGACGCATGTCTCCCGGATGCTCGCCGGATATCGCAACGTCCCGGCAGCCGATGTGGAAAGCGTCGCCGATGTGCTGGACGCCGTGTCGGCCATGGCGGTCGACCTTCCCGACCTGATGGAACTGGACATCAACCCCCTGATCGTGAGCGCGGCCGGCGTCATCGCCCTTGATGCACGGGCGCGTATCACCGCCGGGGCGGCAACGGCATCCCGCCTTGTCCTGCGCGCGCCGCCGGAAGGATGGACGTCCGACCTCGTCACGGAGCAGGGCCTTCGCTTCCATGTGCGGCCGGTGCGCCCTGACGACGGGCCCGCCGTGGCGGCCCTTTTCGACCATGTCTCGCCCGAAGACCTGCGCTTCCGCTTCATGTCGGGCGTAGCCAAGGTCAGCCGCGAGCAGATCGCGATGATGACCCGCGTGGATTATGTCCGCACCATCAGCTTCGTCGCCTTCGGAGAGGAGGGCGACCTCCTCGCCATCGCCATGCTCGCGACCGATCCTGATCGCACCCGCGCGGAGATCGCACTCAGCACGCGCACCGACATGAAGGGCAAGGGCCTCAGCTGGACCTTGTTCGAACATGTCCTGCGCTATGCGAAGGCGGAGGGAATCGAGACGATCGAGTCTATCGAGTCCGCAGATCACGAGGCGGCCCTGCGCATGGAACGGGAACTTGGCTTCGTCACCATCGCGGATCCCGACGATCCCACCGTCCGGATCGCCAGGAAAAGCCTGGCGGCTCATGCCAGCTGACAGCATGTGCGGCGACGAACGGCCCTTTGATTTCGAAAGACGGCGCGTATCGGTGTTGGCTGAGCAGGAAGGAGACAGGATCGAGATCGTCAAAGGGGCGCCAGAAACGATCCTGGACCTGTGCGATCAGGCGCAAGTGCCAGACGGAACGATCATGCCGCTCGACGCTACGCTCAAGGCAAGCCTCATCAAGCTGCACGATGACAATGCCGCATGTTGACGATGGCGCTCGCGTCGCTGTTCCTGCCCTTCCTGCCGCTGACGCCGGTCCAGATCCTGCTCAACAACATGCTCTATGATTTGTCGCAGACAGGCATAGCGTTTGACCGGGCAGAAGGCGGCGATCTTGCCACGTCGCGTGGATGGGACATGCGCGGCCTCGTTCACTTCACCCTCATCATGGGGCCCTTGTCGTCACTGTTCGACATCGCGACCTTTGCGGCACTCATCGCCCTTGTGGCGGCAACGGCCGCACCGCCTGCTCGTAATGAGCGCCAGCCTCTGCCTCGGCACGGCGATCGCCCTGCCTTTCCTCCCGTTCGCGCCTACGTTGGGTTTCTCCGCGCCTCCGCCGGGCATCCTCATGGTGACGGCAGCACTGGTCGCCGCCTACCTCCTCTGTGCCGAAGCGCTCAAGCGGGTGGCGATGCGATAAGGTCTCTGCGGCGAATCAGGGCGTGATCGTGTATTATGCCACCAGAGCCGTGCTGGTGGCGGTTTCGTGGCCGTGGAGCTGCCTCTGGCTGCTGGGCATGGTGCTCGCCATAGACCTCATATCGCAAGGCGTGATGCTTATGCTGTTCGGTTTTTCCCTGCGTTCGGCGGACAACGTGCAATGAAGCAGATGGTGGCGATGCAGATCCCCGCGCCGGGCGCTGCCCTCCGGCGGATCGAACGCCCCATCCCCGATCCCGGACCCGGCGAACTTCTGATCGAAGTCGCTGCCTGTGGTGTCTGCCGGACCGATCTGCATGTCCTCGACGGCGAAATCTCCGCCCACTATCCCATCATACCAGGCCATGAGATTGTCGGCCGCGTCGCGGCACGGGGAACCGACGTTGAGGGCTTCACCATAGGCCAGCGCGTGGGCGTCCCCTGGCTCGGGCACACATGCGACATCTGCCCCTATTGCCGGGCAGGGCGAGAAAATCTCTGCGACGCTCCGCTCTTCACCGGAGCCACCCGCGACGGGGGCTATGCGAGCCATGCGATCGCCGACGCGCGATATTGCTTCGACCTGCCCGATTGCTTTTCCGACGTGGAGGCCGCCCCCCTCCTCTGTGCTGGCCTGATCGGGTGGAGAGCATTGCGGTTGGCCGGCCCGGCAAACGTCATCGGCCTCTACGGCTTCGGCGCCGCCGCGCACATATTGGCGCAGGTCGCCCGGCATCAGCAGCGTACCGTCTACGCGTTCACCCGAGACGGCGACACAGCGGGGCAGGACTTTGCCCGTTCGCTTGGCTGTGCCTGGGCGGGCGGCTCCTCCGAAAAACCGCCTGCGCTTCTCGACGCCGCGCTGATCTTCGCCCCGGCCGGCGAACTCGTTCCCCGTGCCCTGCGATCGGTCAAGAAAGGTGGCCGCGTAATATGCGCAGGCATCCACATGAGCGACATCCCCTCCTTCCCTTATGCCGACCTGTGGGAGGAAAGACAGATCCTGTCGGTGGCCAACCTGACGCGGGAAGACGGCACCTCCTTTTTCGAACTGATCGGCGGCATGGAACTGCACATCGTCACCCAAAGCTTTCCCCTCGATCAAGCCAATCAGGCATTGCAAAGCCTGCGCGAAGGCAGGGTCAAGGGCGCGGCCGTCCTTGTCCCGCCGATGCCGACTGCGTGACTCTACTTATGGCGCGGCATCCTGCTCCGGACGACAATTCAGCATGGACTCTATAATGGAGAATGACCCATGCGCCGCCATGTCGCCAGTGCCGCGCTGCTCAACCTTTCGCTCATAGTCGGAGCGTCGGCGCAGACCGCTCCGCCCCGCGCGCCGTCACCCCCGGCCGCGCCTAAGATGGACTGCCCAATGCATGACCGGGCAGGCGGGCACATGATGCAATCGGGCGCCATGCCGATGCAGCAGGGGCGTCCCATGCCCGGAGCGATGGAGCATTGCCGCGCGATGCATGATCCAGCCGAACGCCGGCAACAGCATCAGATGATGCACCATCCCGGCGAACCGCCAGTTTCACAAAAGCAGGAGAAGGACAAATGACTGATTTTCGTTCACTCATCCCCTTTGGGCGCAGCAATCTCTTCCGCACCGGCTTTGATCCCTTTGCCGAGATGCGCAAGGAAATGGATCGCCTGAGCGACGATCTCGGCCGTGGCTGGCTCACCAACGGCGATGGCGGGAACAGGGGCTTCAACCTCCCCCGCGTCGACATTGCGGAAACGGACAAGGGCTTGGAACTGACCGCCGAACTGCCAGGCTTTGACGAAAAGGACGTGTCTCTCGACGTGCAGGACGATATCCTGACCATAAAGGCCGAGCATAAGGAAGACCGCGAGGAAAAGGATGAAAAGAAGAATTATCATCTGATCGAGCGCAGTCGGGGCAGCTATCTGCGCCGCGTTGCACTTCCGTTCGAAGCCGATGCGGACAAGGCCAGCGCCCATTTGGAAAAGGGCCTGCTGAAAGTCATCGTCCCCCGTCTCGCCACGGAAGCAAGCAAGCCGCGTCAGATTCCGGTCGGATCGAAATAGCAGGACAAAAATCGATACGGGCAGGCAATGGTCTTGGCGTGATGCTATATACCCTCTTATGAAACGCATCGCGCTCTGGCTGTTGCCGCTCGCGCTGGTCGCGGTGGCTGCGGCATGGTGGTTGCTCGCGAGCCAAGCGCACAAGGTCGAACTCGCGCCCGTCCGTATCGGCCAGGCCGTCGAACTGGTCTATGCCACCGGCTTCGTGGAGGCGCAGCAGCCCGTTTCGGTCTCGGCCCGTCTCACCGCTCCGGTTCGCCAGGTATTGGCTGAGGAAGCGCAAACTGTCGTGCGCGGTCAGCCGCTGATCCTTCTCGATGACGAGGAGCAGCGCCACGCGCTGCAACAGGCGGCTGCGCAACGCCGCCTTGCGCAGCAGGATGAGCGGCGCGTGCTCACGCTTTTCGCCAAGGGCTGGGTCACCCGCGCTGCACGGGACTCGGCCGTAGCCGCCGCCCAAAGCGGGAGAGCGGCGGAAGACAGCGCCCGCGCGCGGCTCGACCAGATGATCGTGCGGTCGGGCATCGACGGCGTCGTGCTGCGCCGGGATGTGGAGCCCGGCGATCTCGCCAGCCCCGGCCGCATCCTCATGACGCTGGGCGATCCTTCCCGCATATGGATCACGGCCACCGTAGATGAACGCGACGTTTCCCGCGTTCGTGCCGGTCAGGAAGCATTGATGTCGAGCGACGCCTGGCCCGGCCGGGTGCTGCATGGTCATGTGCGCGAGGTGACGCCGGGCGGCGATCCCGAACAACGCGCCTTTCGCGCCCGCATCGTGACCGACGGCGCGGTGGCGCTGCCGCTGGGCCTGACGTTGGAGGTGAACATCGTCACGCGCAGGGCGCAACAAGCGCTGCTGGTGCCCGCAACCGCGATTGAAGACGGCAAAGTGTGGATCGTTCGCGACAATCGCGTTCATGCGAAACCTGTCCGCACCGGCATTGCCGGGACCAACGACGTGCAGATCCTCTCCGGCCTGTCGCGTGGCGACATGGTGGTGAAGACGCCGGAAGGGAAGCTCAAGGACGATATGCGCGTTCGGGTGCGACGATGACCGGCCAGTTGCGGCTGCTGGCCAGCGTCGCCGCCCGTCATCTTGTCGGCCGTCGCCGCCAGACCGTCGTCGCGGTAAGCGGGGTGGCCGTCGGCGTCGGATTCTTCCTCGCCGTGTCGGCCATGATGATCGGCAGCCAGAATGACTTCATCAAGACACTGATCGACGCCGCCCCGCACATCATCATTTCCGACGAGCTGCGCAGCCCGCCGCCTCAACCCGGCATCAGCCACTACAAGGGCGCGGCTGTGGACCTTCGCCACTACAAGGTCCGCAACGAAGTGCGTGGGCTTAAAGGCTGGCCGGAGATATTGCGTGCCGTCGACGCGGTGCCCGGCGCCATCGGTTCGCCCAGCCTCAGCGGCGCGATCACCCTGCGCAGCGGCGGACGCGAGGAAGCATTGACCGTCGTGGGCGTCGATCCGGCGATCGAGGAAAAGGTCAGCACGATCCAGGACCAGTTGCGCATCGGACGCCTGCGCGACCTCGAAAGCACGCAGGGCGGCATTATCATAGGCGAGGAAATGGCCCGACGGCTTGGCCTTGGCGTGGGCGATGTGGTTGGCGCGACCTCCGCTTCGGGAAAGAGCCGGTCGCTCCGCATCGTCGGCCTGTTCAAGCGCGGCCAGACGCAGATTTCGTCCGGCCTGGGCTATGTCCTGCTGCGGGAAGCACAATCACTGCTCGGCCGTCCCTTCATCATCAACCGCATCGGCGTCCGCCTTGCCGATCCCTATGAGGCCGAGCCGATCAGCCGCCGCCTGGAGGCGCGCTATGCCTATAAGGCGGAAAGCTGGCAGGAGCGTTCCGCCGACTTCCTCTCCCTGCTCGTGACCCGCAACGTCATCATGTACAGCGTCGTGTCGGCTATCCTGCTGGTCGCCAGCTTCGGCATCTACACGGTCGTATCCAACAGCGTGTCCGACAAAAGGCGCGACATCGCTATCATGCGCTCGATGGGCTTTTCAGAGCGCGATCTACAACTGATCTTCGTATTCGAAGGTCTCGCCCTGGCATTGATCGGCATCGTCGCCGGATGGCTGCTGGGCTACGGGCTGATGGCAATCCTCGGCTCGCTCAAATTCCCCATCGCGGGCGAAGACCAACGCCTGCCGCTGGACCGCTCCGCGCGTCAATATGCGATCGCAGCGGCAGCGTCCCTGATCTCGGGGGTGGTTGCCGCATGGCTCCCCGCGCGAAAGGCGGCGCGCGTCGATCCGGTCGACATATTGCGGGGCGCGGTATGAGCGCGATCATAGAGGTTCAGGACCTGTCCCGCAGCCTGCCCGGCACGCCGCCGGTGACGCTGGTCTCCGACGTGTCCCTGTCGATCCAGCCAGCCACCTTCGTCGCCATCGTCGGGCCGTCGGGCTGCGGCAAATCCTCGCTGCTCTATCTGCTCGGCCTGCTCGATCGGCCGACATCCGGACGGGTGCTGTTCAATGGGCAGGACATGAACTCGCTGCGCGGCGACGCGCGCGCCCGGATCCGGTTGGCGAGCTTCGGCTTTGTCTTCCAGTTCCACTTCCTTCTGCCGGAGTTCACGGCGCTGGAAAATGTCATGCTGCCCATGCGCAGACTCGGCAAGCTCCCGCTGGCGGAAATACAGGCAAAGGCGCAGGCGTTGCTTGAAGGCATGGGTCTTGGAGAGAAAAGCGCGAAGACGCCTGATCGCCTCTCCGGCGGCGAGCGCCAGCGCGTCGCCATCGCCCGCGCCATCGCCAATGATCCCGCACTGGTGCTGGGCGACGAACCCACAGGCAATCTCGACAGCCAAAACAGCGCCCGCGTGGTCGAGATGTTTCGCAATCTTGCTCATGATCAGGGTCGCGCGGTGGTGTGCGTCACCCATGATCCCGATGTCGCGGCGGCAGCCGACGTGCAGATCTCCATGCTGGACGGCCGTATCAAGGAAACAAGCGTCAGACCGCGATGACTGCTGGCATCAGTTCCTCCATCATACAGCCTTATCTGCCGCTGTTGGCCGCCGCGTCGCCAGATTTCGCACCTTCGGTTTGATCGGCGGTATCGGTGGTCCGGCGCCGGACATGGTTGCCGCCGCCCTCGCCCACATCATACTCCGCACGCGCCCGCACGGTCGCCTTCGGACGGATATCAATCCACCAGAATGATTGGTCTATTGACCGGGCGAGCGCTGATTGATCCAAACACCACGGCATTGCGTTATGTTAAATTTACCGGAGCAGGGCGGCTAGCGACCATTTCTCGCCGTTTAGGCGGGGGATCAGCCACCCATTTCCGGACGTAGATTTTGAGACAGGGTTACAGAGGCGGAAGCGGGAAGAGCGGCTTTCGGGGACTGCGAGCCGCTTAGTCTGGAAAATTAGCGTTTTGCAGATGGCACCGCGCGCGTATTGACGGAATGATTGCGCGTGCGCGAAATTGGCGCGAGGTCTGAAAGAGGGGGCCATGAACGACATTGTTTGGGTTAGTGACATGCTGGCGGATTCAGAGGTCAGCCTGTTTGTGACAAATGACCTTCGGCATTCGGACATCTTTCTTGAAGGCATCAATCTTTTAAAAAAGGGCGCCCCTGTGCAGGAAGGCGCTTGCCCAAAACGGATATGGGGCAGTCAGGAAGAAGATGCGCCTGCGCTTTCTTCTGTTCCTGATCTCTTTTGCGCCAATGGCCAATACATCGTTTCTGAAAAGGCTGCCAAAATATTGCGTCAGTTCGATCTAGGGGGAGGCGCGCTGTATTCGGTAAGCGAGGGTGTTTATCAGAATGACAATCTTACGCGCATTCCGGGGGATTGTTTCACTTGGATATTTGGGAATGTGAAGACGGCCTTTTTGCCAGATGAAACGCTTGCAAAAAGACCGTTTGGTGTCGCTGGAACGCGCTGGAATATGCCCTTTGTTGTTCAAGATGGCGACATTGCGGTTTCAAAATTTTCACTTGATGGTCCGGATGTTTGGATGGATCCGACATTAATGCGAGCCGTCTTTCTAAGTGGCCAACTTGGACAAGCCTTGTCCGATGCGGGCATTGCCCATGCATTTCGTCTTAAAACATGCCGAGTGATTTGATTTTGATCGGTAAGATTGTCTGCCTTACGTGGGCGGTTATGGCCGAGCAATAAACGGCCGTTTTTGAACTTTTGTGCCGGAAAGCTGACATTCCGCCTTCCACCCATCCTGACCTCTCAACCTCGCCACCCTAACACAGCTTCCAACCCGCCCCTTTCCCGCTACCACATCTCAATCCCCATTCATTTGCCAATTTGAACTATTTATGCCACATATACCCTGAACAAGCTTCAACTTCGCGCAAGAGGGCAGGAATGAACGCAGTGGTGACCCAGATCGGGGATCTGGCGGAGGCCGGCGAAAAGATGGTCGAACGCCTGCGCCGCAAGGCGTTTCTGCCGGATAGCCGGAAGGAACTCAACATCCGCTTCGGCATTGCGGAGGCGGCGCAACTGCTCGGCTGCTCCACGAATCGTATTCGCATGGCGGAGGAGGACGGACGCCTCCCCCCTGCCCCGCCGACCGAAAATGGACGCCGCCCCGGCTACAAGGTGGAGGAGCTGCTGAACATGCGGCAGGTGCTGGGCGCCTCGCCCGAACGCGCCCCGCTGGACATTCCCGCCATCATCGCGGTGCAGAATTTCAAGGGCGGCGTCGGCAAGTCGACCGTCACCACCCATCTCGCCCATTATTTCGCGGTGCAGGGCTATCGCGTGCTGGTGGTCGACTGCGACAGCCAGGCCACTACCACCACCTTGTTCGGCTTCAACCCGCATTTCAACATCCAGCGGGAAGAGACGCTCTACCCCTATCTGTCGATCGACCCGACGCAGGTCGACCTGCTCTATGCGGTCAAGCACACGGCCTGGCCCAATGTCGACCTGATCCCGTCCAATCTGGAACTGTTCGACGTCGAATATGAGCTGGCGGCCGCAGGCAGCGATGGCGGCTCCGTCCTCGCGGCGCGGTTCCGCAAGCTGAAACAGGGCCTGATGGATCTCGCCCGCCATTATGACGTGGTGCTGCTCGATCCGCCGCCAGCGCTCGGCACGATCAGCCTCGCCGTGATGCAGGCGGCCAATGCCCTGCTGGTGCCGCTGGCCGCGACCACGCCCGACTTCTGCTCCACGGTCCAGTTCCTTTCGATGATGGACCAGGTGATCGGCCAGCTCCAGCAGGCCGGGATAGAGGTCGACTATCAGTTCGTCCGCCTGCTCTGCTCGAAATTCGACAGCAATGATCCCAGCCATTCGATGGTCCGCGCGATCATGGAACAGAGCTTCGGCCCGGCCCTCCTGCCCATTCCCATTCTCGACAGCGCGGAGATCAGCCATGCGGCGCTGCGCATGATGACCGTCTATGAGCTGGAGAAGCCGATCGGCACGCCGCGCACCCACAAGCGGTGCCGCGCCAATCTGGACGAGGCCATGGGCCAGATCGAGGCGCTGGTGCGCCAGGGCTGGGGCCGCGTGGCCCCGGCGCGGGAAGAGGACATCGTCAATGCGGCGTGAAGGCCTCATCCATATGTTCACGATATGTTCCCATATGGTCGAAGGGGAATGTCATGGCGCGTAAGCAATCCGACTATCTGGCCGCCCTTCTCGCCGACGAGCCGGAGGCGACAGCGGCGCCATCGGTCGAGCCGGAGGAAGTGAGCCCGACCCCCTCGCCTCCCGACCCCTCGCCGGTCGCGCCACGCCAGGATCGCGCGCGGGGCACCACCCTGCTCGGCCGCGAATCCGCCCTCGCCCGCCTTGCTTCCGGAGAGGTGCGGCAGGTCACGCAATTGCTGCTGGACCCGGCAAAGGTCCGGATCTGGAGCGGCAATGCCCGCCTCTACGCGCATCTCGATGCGGAAAATTGCCGTGAACTGATCGACTCGATCATCGCGGAAGGCGGGCAGAAGGTGCCTGCGGTGGTCCGCCGGATCGAAGGCGATCCCGACCATGATTATGAAGTGATCGCGGGCACCCGCCGCCACTGGTCGATCAGTTGGCTGCGCGCCAACAGCTATTCCGACATGATGTTCGTGGCGCAGGTCGCCCAGCTCGACGATGAGGCCGCCTTCCGCCTCGCCGACCTCGAAAACCGCGCGCGCAAGGACGTGTCGGACCTCGAACGCGCGCGCAACTATGCGGAAGCGCTCAAGGCCCATTATGGCAGCCACCTCACCCGAATGGCCGAACGGCTGAAGCTTTCCAAGGGGTGGCTCAGCAAGATGATCAAGGTCGCGGGAATCGAGGACGCGGTGATCCACGCCTTCGCCTCTCCGGCCGACGTCCAGCTGAAGCCTGCCTATGCGCTGGCCCAGGCGCTGGACAATCCGAAGGCGGCACCGGCCATCCGGGCGGAGGCTGGCCGCCTCTCCTCCGAACAGCGTGCCCTGCGCGCGGCGGGCGCTGCCCCCATCCCCGCGGCGGAAGCGCTCAAGCGCCTGCTTGACGCCCCGCGCATTGCGCAGTCCGCGCCCAGGGAGGAACCCTTCACCTGGACCACCCGCTACGGCCGCCCCGCGCTGACCGTGCAATCGGTCAATCGGCAGGGCATCACCATCCGCCTCCACGCCGGGTCGGGCGCCGACATGGAAACGCTCGCCACCGCCCTGCGCGACACGCTCGAACATCTCGAACGCCAGGGCATGGGACTTCAACGCTGATGGAGGCTGGGGGGGCACAATCTGATCCAGGAAGCAGGAAGGCAGGCGCCGCCAGCCTCCTCGCGCCTGCCAGCTGTTTCCCCGGGGAAACAGTCTCTCTCTCCCCCTCCCCTTCCGGCTCCTCGTTTCCCCGGGGAAACAACCACACCCACCCACACCCCAACTCCACCATCCGGCCCACCGCACGCTCCCACCATCATTTCAAAACCCGCGCCCAGTCGCCGTCTCGTTCATGGAATTGCCGCGGTCCAGCCCTGCCGAGGCTCCGCCTCACCCGCCATGCGCCGCCGTTCATCTTCAGGATCCGCCCATGACCCGCACCGCCAGGACAGAGATCACCGACCAGTTCGAGCTCTTCCTCCCCTATATTGCGGACATGCCCTTGCGCGATCAGCGCGAGATGATGGAGCGCCCCTTTTTCAGTCTCGCCAAGACAAAACGGGTCAAGCCGATCGACTACACCTCCCCCGATGGCAAGGCCTGGGTCCATGTCTCCGCCAATCCCGACTATGGCATGGCCACCATCTGGGACGCCGACATATTGATCTACTGCGCCTCGGTGCTGGCCGACATGGCGCGCCGCGGGCTCAACGACATTCCGCGCAAGCTGCATCTCATGCCCTATGACCTGCTGCGCGCCATCCACCGCCCTACCACCGGCCGCGCCTATGAACTGCTCGGCCAGTCGCTCGACCGGCTCGTCTCCACCACCATCAAGACCAACATTCGCGCCGAAAACCGCCGGGAAGCCACTTTCAGCTGGCTCGACGGCTGGACCCAGCTCGTCGATGAACGCACCGAACGATCCCGCGGCATGACCATCGAACTCAGCAACTGGTTCTATGAGGGCGTGCTGATGCAGGGTGGAGTGCTCAGCATCGACCGCGCCTATTTCGACCTGACCGGCGGGCGCGAACGCTGGCTCTACAAGGTTGCACGCAAACATGCCGGTGGGGCAGGGGAGGGGGGCTTCTCCATCTCCCTGCCGACACTTTTCGAAAAGTCGGGCGCCGAAGGGCCCTATCGCCGCTTCAAATTCGAGATCGCCAAGATTGCAGAGCGCGATCCTCTGCCGGGCTATGCGGTGGAACTGGAACAGCCCGACGGCAAGCGCGAACCCTCGCTTCGCATGCGCCGTCGTCGCTCCAACGATCTGCCTCGCTCGGTAGCACCCACCCCGACAGTAGGGGCGGCACCCCAGTCCGGCCGTATCACCAGCCCCACGCCTGCGTCCGCCGACGAAGACATGCTGATCGATGCCGGCAGCATGATCCGCAAGACCTTGGCCGGAATGTCCGCCAAGGCGACCGCCGGCGAAATCACGGACGCAACCATGGCGACCCTTCGCGCGGAATATCCGGGCTGGGATTATCAGACGCTCCATCGGGAATTTCGCGACTGGCTCGAAGCCGATCCCGCACGCACGCCGGTCAATTATCAAAAGGCATTTATCGGCTTCGTCCGCCGCTTCCACGAGAAGAACCGGCACCGTCTCTAGGACACGCCGAACCCGACCGCACCGGGTCGCTGCTCTGGATTTCCCCGATATCGCGATTTCCTGATCATGGATCAGACCGCTCCAGCACCGCTCATCCGAAGATCAGCATCACAGGTGGAACGGACGAAGTCCGCCGATGCTCTCCGCCTTCCGTTCAGCCGACATCACCGATTTCCATGCGGAAGCAGCGATTTTCAGCGGATGCCTCGACATATCCCTCTTTCAACGCAAGGTGCGTTCCCGAAGTGTCGGGTTACTCGAACGGCACCCAACAACCAAGCTGCAGGCGGCTCCATTCCTTCCACCTACTCAAAGAATTTGAACGTCCTCTCCAACACCCCGCACGAATATGATTCAATCTCCTCCCACCAATCCCCACCGCCAGGCGAGCTTCGACATTACAGGAACGGTCTTCGCCCCTTCGGGAACGCTTACCCGACATTTCAGGAACGACAGTATCGACATTACGGGAACGAACTATCGATCTTATGGGAACAGGACAGAACAACCGACTCGTGCTTTTCCTGCGATTCGTACCGCAAGCCGAACCGATTAACTCTTTAACTTCCTTAGAAACCTTATAACCAGGCCATGATATTATTGGTTGAAGAAATTTGGATAAGGACTGGCTCGCCCAGGTTCAAAGGCGCCCCGTCAGCCTCTCCACCTGTGCGATCAATTTCGTTGCGCCTTGATGGGAAATGCCCAGCAAGTGGGCGACCGCAACCTTGCTGAGGCCCGGATAAGCAAGCTCAAGCCGCATCAACAGTGGAGCCTTGCTGCGCCGTGTCACGCGCGCATCCGTTGGGAGTTGCGCGAGCTTTGCCTCCAGCCGTCCCAGTTCGGCCAGTCCCCGTTTCGCTTCGCGCGCAACCATGGCCGCAATCTGCTCCGCCAGCAAACTGGCATCATCTGGCAGAAAGCGTGGCAGTTCGACGAAGGCCGGTAACGCACGTAAGCTCAGCCCTGCCGCGAACATGGCGCCGGGAAGATGGCAGGCGAGTATCCAGCCCACATCGAAACGCCGGGGATCTATGCGCCATTGGCGCCCATCGGCTGTCGTGACCAGATGACCTTCGCCAACCGGTGTGTCGAGGCTCCCCCTCGCGTCGATCAGACGCTGCGCGATCCCGAGGAAGGACGGTGCGGAATAGGGGGCCTCAAGCAGCATCTGAGCCGTCCGCCATGCGGGACCGAAGCGAACAAGATCTTCAGGCGCCCACAACGCTGCCTCCTTTCGGTCGTCCAACAGCGTGCGGGAGACTTTGAGTGTCGCTCGGGCGACCGGATCATGGCTGTCGCTCGCTGAGAGTGCGAAATGAAAAAGGGCCGCGACGGAGAGCGGATCGTTGAGGCCTTCATTATGGCGTGGGGGAGGCGTGCGCCCGCAAATCCAGTCCTGCAGATCCGTGACCGATACAGGCACACCAGCAAAGCGCGACAAGACAGAGGCGCCCTTCAACCTTGCCCTGGCGAGCCAGATGTCGGCCGCAGGACTATTGCAGAGGCGCCCATCAAGCCGACCGAGGAGAAGAAGGGCATGGTCCGACGAGGCTGGAAAGTCGCGCATTACCTAAGCATAGCGCAGCATGGTGTACAACCAAAGATGCCTGTTGGTTGTATCAGCTATGATGGAGGAAAGGCTGGAGCAAGCCGCCGTAACAATCTGCTACCGATCATTCTCATGCCATAATGAAGCACTCGCCGCCAGCGACATTTCACCTTGAGCCGTGCTGCCCGATGGCCGTGTACAAGCCGAGGAAATCCTCTCAAATGGGGCAAATGTGGAACAAAACAGGAAACGGCCATAATTTGCCTTCAGGGCCCTCTGGAGAGCTTTTGGTCGGCCTGCATGATCGGGCATAGGGGAGGCGATTTTTCGCGCTCAGTGAGCGCCCCAGGCTGCACGAATTTTAGGCATTCTCGCTCAAACGGCGCTGGGGTGCCGGACCTGAGAAGCCGTCCTATCGATCCGCAGGGGAAAATATCGATCACTGATAGTTCATCACGCAGCACCCAGAATGTGAAGTGATGGGCGGAAGCTTCCCGATGCCTTGCTGAATGACGGTGAAAGTTTATGACTGCCAGCATTGCGCTTCTGATAGCTGCAATGAATGTCTTGCTTGATTGAGGCAGTCGACCGGGCGCCGGTAACTTCTACAAGTTGAAGATGGACGCAAATTCAATCGGCAGATGCCATGGCGCGTCGCAGCCATGGGCAATTTTTGCGCGCCAATTTTCGGATCGCGATCTGATGCACGGCGTGGTTTGTCTTGCCGCGATTTCCTGGCCGTCCGATGATACCGCCCAATTGGAAAATGCTCCAAATCTTCTTTCGACACTCTGTTTCAAATTTCCCAAGCGATATTTTGGGTCTTGTAACGGCTTGCACTGATCCAAATCTCGCAGCAGCGTGATTGGATTGCGATATTATGATGAGTTAAACTGGCGGGATTGATTTGGGTGATCTGCTGAACATGCCCTTGAAGCGAACAGCACTTCCGCCACTCTACCCAAAAACTGTCACATTAGTCAGGGTGATATCGTGATCAGCAGTTCATATTTCGCGGAGCCGGGCATTTTCAGCCGCCCATCTTCGAACGAGCTTCCGCAAAGCTCGCGGAGGTAAAGCGCCGGCATGTCGTTGCTCATGGCAAAGACATGCCGGCGTGCCAATCAGGCCTTTTCGGCTGTAGGTGCCTTGGCTGCGGGCTTCTTCTTGGCCGCAGCCTTGGCGGGCGCCTTCGTCGATGCTGTTCCTGCGCCGGGCTTTTCAGACGGTTTGTCGCTGGCCGAAGCCGCCTTCTTCTTCGGGGCCGGCGTTGCTATGGATAGACGCTTGCGCGAAGCGGCGGGCTTTTCAGCAGGCTTCTTGGCTGCGACCGGCTTTGCTTCCACAGGCTTCACTGCGAGTACCTTGGCGTCTGTCGACTTGGCAGGGGCAGTCTTTGCTTCCGCAGTTTTGGAAGCCGAAGGCTTGGCCGGGGACTTCGCCGCTGCCGGCTTGGCAGGGCTGGCCTTTGCGGGCGCACTCTTCGGAGCTGCTGCTGCGCTGGCTGCTGGAGCAGGCGCCGCTTCCGCCGGCTTCTTCGCGGTTACGGGCTTGCGGCCAAGGCCAAGCTTCGTGGCGACCGCCCGCCGTGCTTCCGAATAATTGGGCGCAACCAGCGGATAGGATTTCGGCAAGCCATAGCGTTCGCGATATTCATTGGGCGACAGACCATGGCTGGCCAGGTGCCGCTTCAACGTCTTGTATGGCTTGCCGTCAATCATGCTGAGAATATGTTCGGGCGAAGACAGGCTTTTGCGTACCGATACGGCTGGAGTATAAGTCGGCACTGCCGCCTCTTCAGGCTTTGCGGCCGGATCATCAGTCAAGGCAAGGCGGGTGGTCCGGATGAGGTCGGCAAGACCTTCGCTCGCGACATTATTGTTCGAGACAAAGGCACTCACCAGCTGAACAGTGAGCGTCGTGATGTCAGGCTGGTTGTTTTCAGACATTGGCCCCGCTTCCCATCTTTGAGTAATAGAAGCGGCCTTTTGCGCGGTTTTGCGTGAAATGTAAATCCGAATCGACTTGACAGCACAGACACGGGCTATCGAGCGCGGCTAAACAACTCCAATTTGTCTCGACATGGCACACTTGATGAAGGGGTTTCCATCAATGAACCGCTGTCTTCATCGGTCCTTTGGCGGCCACGTCTCGCAAATAAGATGTTGGTACAAGGATGACGGACAAGATTCTATATTCGCGTGCCGGCTATCAATGCTCGATCAATGCAAGATAAGATCCCATAGTATGAAAGCTGTTTCCTGTATAAAATGCAAGCTTTCGACCCGCCCGCGGACTTTGAGAGAGGATGCCCGAACGACGCCCAAAGGCGCTACGTCTGCAACGGCAAATACGAAGCCGCGGGCAGCAACCCGTCGCGACACGGTGGGACGGAGTGCTGAGAGGGGCCTCGGGAATTGCAGAAACAGCGTCGTGACGGCCGGCATGTCCGGGTCTCATATCATGTGCTGGACAGCTCGTCAGTTCACGAGGAAAGGCAGGCTCCTGTGAAAATGGCGCGCCCGCCAATAAGGCAGTGCGCGCCATTTCATAAAAGGAAGATGCGGTCCGCCATCTGGGACCAAAAACTTCCGATCATGTTTCGACGGAGACTTGATCGGCGACCGGATGCGGCCGCCAGGATCGTCTTCAGCCGTTCAACTGGTCCTTCACGGCCTTGGCCGGGGTGAAGGTCAGCTTCTTGGAAGCGGCAATCTGGATAGCGGCGCCGGTCGACGGATTGCGACCTTCGCGAGCTGGCTGGTCCTTGACCTTGAACTTGCCAAATCCGTTCAGCGAAACTTCCTCGCCCTTAGCAGCAGCACCGGCGATGGTGGAAAATATGCCATCGACATATTTGCGCGCGTCGGCCTTGGTCAGTCCATGGTCGGCGGCCAGTGCTTCGGCGAGTTCAGTATTGTTCATGATGATCTCCCTTTCGTGGACGGCTGGTCTTAACCTGTCTCTGCGCGCTCAACTAGCCCCTTTGCGATCGGTAACCGGCGAAAATCGGCAGTAAAATCGCGTTATTGACGCTTTCAGACGTCAAAATCATGCCGGCGCGAGCGGTTGGGCCGCATTTATCCGTCCGTGGCGACTCCTCCGGCTTGTTACAATGTGGATGCCGGAACGGGCATTTCGCTTGGGAAAGAGGGCTACAGACGGCCGTTCCGCCAAAATGGTCGCAATTGCCGCGCGCCCGTTCAGCGCCGCGTCGGGTGGGGATCGCCCAAGGCGCGGCCTTCGTTCCCAGAGGGTCTTTTACAAAGACTTGCCGATACAACCGATCCGGTCCCTGTTGCGGATGAACGGCAGGTCGTTTTCGCCCATCCTGCTGTGCGGCCGCCCCTTGGTGGCGGAAATGGTGCGGAACGATGTGGCGGCGGATGATGGCGGGGATAGGGTGGCGCAGACGCACGGCACGCGCGGTCGCGTGGGGCCTGGGGCTGATGCTGGCGGTTCCCGCGGTCGCGCAGGATACCGCGCCGGGTCAGCAGAGCGCAGCCCCGATTATTGATCGCGACCGCACAGACCGGCTCGAACCCCAGGTCGTCCCCACGCCTGTCGCCACGCCGCAACCTGCGCCCTCGGTCCAGGTGGCGCCCGGAGCTTCCTCCGCTTCCCAGATCCTGTTGACGCGCCTGCGCTACAGCGGAACGACGCTGCCCACGGCCCGTCTCGATGCCGCCACCTCATCCTATATCGGACGGCCGCTGACCGGCGAGACCCTGCAGGGCATCGCCAATGCGATCAGTGCGACTTATGCGAAGAGCGACATTGCTTTCTATTCCGTCTCCATACCACCCCAGGTGCCGGGCGGCGGCATATTGACCGTTCGTCTGGTCGAGGGACGGGTGAAGGATTATCGTCTCGCGGGCATGTCGCCCAGCGCGCCCGCCCGGCTTATCGCCGCACATATGCGTCGGCTGATGCGCGACGCGCCGCTGCGCAAGAGCCTTCTGGAGCGAACATTGGCTTTGCTGCGCGACATTCCGGGGCAGACGGTCGATGCGCGGCTGCGGCAGTCGGGCGCGCCCGGCGACCTTCTGATCGACCTTATCGTCAAGCGCAAGCAGGTGCAGATCGGGCTGACGATCGACAATAGTGGGGTCAGCAACGTCGTGCAGGGCGTGCAGGCGCAGATGTCTGTCACGATCAACGGCCTTGTCCGCGAAGGCGACAGCACGCGCATTGCCGGCTATCTGCCATTCTACCCCGACCGCTACCAATATTATTCGCTTAGTCACAGCACGCCGATCGGCAGCGACGGCCTGACCCTGGCTGCGCAGGCCGCTCATGTCGAGAGCCGGTCACGCGGAAGCATGATTAGCGGCAAGGCGACACTGGCGGGCCTTACGCTCAACTATCCCGTTGTTCGATCGACGAAGACCCAACTTTCCCTCACCGCATCCATCGACGGCATCGATAGCGACAATTATTTCCTCGATATCCGCTTCGGGGATTATCGATCGCGGGCGCTGCGCCTGGGTGCTTCCTGGTCCCGCGCCGACGCGACGAACGGCTATGCGATTTCCTCAGTCATCAGCCAGGGTATCGACGCATTGGGCGCCAGACCCTTTGCCGGCTTTTCCGAAACCGGCTTCACCAAGGTCAATGTTCAGGCCGTCGCGGTGAAGGGGATCAGCGGCAAACTCAGTCTCAGAACTTCGATCAAGGGCCAATATTCGAAAGATCGTCTTCCGGTAACGGAGCGCTTTCCGCTGGGCGGCCGTGGCGCCGGCATGGCTTTCCGCACTGGAACGCTGACGGCGGAACAGGCCCTTGCCGGCAGCGCGGAACTCTCATGGTCGCTGCCCGCCCGGTCGCCCTTGCTGAAGGCCAGCGCGTTGTTCATCGCGGTCGACGGTGCGCTGGCACATGGGACGGCGCGGCCGGCCTACCGCCTTGCGGCACGCGACTACAGCCTTGCATCTGCCGGCGGCGGGGTGCGGCTGGGCCTGGGACCGAAATGGCGGGTCAGCGCGGAAATGGCCGTGCCGGTCAAGCGGCCCGATCCGGCCTATAGCGACAAGGCGCGTTTTTTCTTCGGGATAGGGCGGGCTTTTTGATCCGTTCTTTTTGCGAATACGCAAAAACAAAAAGCGGGAAGCAGGACAATGAACAATGTGTGGGAGCTATGGCCCTCGGCCCTGACCGGGGCGGAATGCGATGCGATCATCAAGCGCGCGGCACTTTACCAGCCGGAAAGTGCGACTGTTGGCTTTGCGCAGGCGGTGCGCAGCGACCATGGCTATCGGTCGTCGACCATAAGCTGGCTGGATATTCATCGCGACAAGGACATTGTCGATCGGCTGATGCAGTTCGTTCAATCTTCCAACCGCACCAATTTCGGGGTCGACATCATGGGGCCCTATGAGCTGCAGTATACGGAATATCATGGGCGGGCTCAGGGCAAATATGACTGGCATCAGGATGTATGGCTGGAATCCTCCCGTCCCTTTGACCGTAAGCTTTCGGTCGTGGTGCAGTTGTCCGACCCGGAGCAGTATGAGGGTGGCGCCTTCGAATTTTTCGGCCTTCAGCAGCCCGGCGTCAATTTTGCGCCACGCGGCAGCATGCTGATCTTTCCATCCTTCCTCCAGCATCGCGTCCTGCCCGTAACCAAGGGCGTGCGTCGCAGCCTGGTGAGTTGGATCGAAGGGCCCAGATGGCGATGAGTCGTCGCTGACGGTTCGATCAGCATTTTGTCCCCAAGCGAAGAACCGTAGGCGATGATCTGGCGCGGGCGGGATGCGTGCGACCGACGCATTTACGACCCCTAGAGCGATTTCCAAACGATCGGAACCGATCGCTGGTCAAGAAATCGCGGCAAACAAGGAAACCAGAGCGGCGAACTGATTCAATCAGATCGAAACCCGCTCTATGATCGATCCTCGCCCTGCAGGAAGAATGAACCATATCGGAAGAAAAGCCAGGGAAGGAGATTTGCTTGCCTCAACCCCACCCTTGCGGGCGAAGGGCTTTTTTGGAAGCCCATAAAAGCGCTAAAATTCAGCGATTGACTCATGTTTACGAAGGCTTTGCGCATGCGGCAGCATGCTTTTGCGCGGTGGATCGGGGCGCATTCGGGCAGTGTGAACTGTTATAACCAGACTGGTTTCTTCTTGACGCGGCGATAAGGACTGCCCCGCTTAACTTGCTCCCGTTGCGATCTGCTCGCAGGAAAACAGGGAGTCTTGCAATGCCACGTTATGGATCGGTCCGTTCGGGACGGCATTATTTGCTGTGCGCCACGGCGATACCTCTTCTTTTGCTCAGCGCCTGCGCCGACGGCGTGGGCTTCGACGTGGGGGCGGGCGGCGGTCCGTCTCCCACTGGTCCCAGCGGCCCGACAGGTCCGACCAATCCATCTGGCCCAAGCGGACCAACCGGTCCCGGCGGACCCTCTGGCCCTGGCGGTCCCACAGGTCCCACCAGTCCCACAGGTCCAGAAGGCCCCACCGGCCCGTCCGGTCCGACCGGACCGAGCGGCCCTGGTGGGCCCACTGGACCTGGTGGTCCAACGGGATCTTCTGGTCCCACCAGCCCGACCGGCAGTGGATCAATCATCGGGGCATCCATCGGCAATCTGCCGGTGGTTGGCCCAACCGGCCCGGGGTCGCTGATCGGCGTCAATGTCCTTCCCGGCGAGACTCCGGCGACTGGCAACCTGGCCACGGTCGATCTGCTGACGGGCGACGGCACCGTTGCGCAAGTCACCCTGCCGACCACGTCCCAGGGCGTTCAGCAGGGGCTTGCGCCGGTGGGCACGCTCGCCGGAAGCCTGCTTGGCGCGCCAGCCGGGGAGGCCGTGACTCAGCTTACCGATGGCCTTTCCCCGACGGTTGCGGCTGTCACCTCGACCGTCAGCCAGCTCACCACGCCCGTGCTGGACACGGTCAACGGGGCGCTCTCGCCCATTGCCGGCCCGCTGGTGGGCGGTAATGGCGTCCTCTCCCCGGTGACGGGGCTGGTGGAAACCGCGGTGGGCGGCCTGACCGGCGCTCTGGGCGGTGTCGGCGGCGACCCCGCTACTGGGCTGAACGCACCGCTGGTCGGCGCGAATGTCGGTGGCAATGTGCTGACGGGTGCTTCCACTGCAGGCACGTTGGTTGGTGTCAATCTCCTGCCGTCGGATGGCGGCGCGGTTGCCGGGCAGCTGGCGACGGTCGATGTCCTCACCCAAGGCAATCTGGTCGACGTCGCTGTCCCCACTACTGCAGCCGGGGTGCAGGCGGGATTGCAACCGGTCGGCAATCTGGCGGGGGGGCTTCTGGGGCCGCAGGCGCAAAGCACGGTCGATCAAGTTGTCGGTGGCGTTGCCCCAGTGGTCGCAACCGTCACCAGCACAGCCGATAGCGTCGCCGCGCCGTTGCTCGACACTGTCAACAGCCTGGCTCCCGCGCTGCCCGGAACAGGAAGCGCTACCCCGCTCGCTCCCGTGACCGGCGTGGTCAACGGCTTGCTGGGGGCAGGGGAGGGAACTGCCGGCAATGCCCTGGCACCCGTCACCGGCCTGTTGAACGGCGTCGTCGCGCCGGTGACAGGATCGGGTTCTGCCACGGCGCCGGTGACCGGCCTGCTCGGTGGGTTGCTCGGGGGCAGTAACTGATGCGGCGTCGCGGTCCGCCATGGTCCTCATGCATGACGGACCGCGCGCCGACGATGCTCTCCCCCAAATAGCCCCCGGGGTAGGGCGGGGGCGAGGAGGCAGTGGGCGCACTGCCTCCTCAAACCCATTCGAACGCAGCTCGGTGGACTTTGCGTTCACGCAAAAAATGACTTCGTCAAAAAGGGAAATCTCATCTTGCTCACCCGCCTCTTCTCCGTTCGGCGCCTTATCGAAGGCGCTGCGGCATTACTGATGCTTTATGGCCAACCCGCCATGGCCGGTCCCTATACGCCCTATGCCGTAACGCCAGGCGAAGCCGCAGTCGGGATGACGCTGGACGCCGCGACGGTCGCGCCCGGCAGCGACCGCTCAGCCATGCTTGCGTCGATCGATGCCCTGCCCACGGCTGCGGCGCGGGCCGATGCGCTGGGTCAGCTTTCGCCGCGCAGCTATTCCCTGCTGCCCCGCCTGTCGATCCAGTCCATGGACGCCGCCGACCGGGATATCCGCTCCTGGCTGGCCGAGCGGCGCAGCGTCGCCATCGACGCGCCGGCCGATATTCCGGTGCGCGGCGACCGAACCATTACCATGATGTTGAGCGGCGGGATAAAGCAGGCGAGCTATAAGGCGCGTATCGATCGCCCCGTAGCGGAGTCCGACAGTCGGTCGCTGCGCTTCGCCGTCGATGTGAAGCCCGTCGCCGGCCTGATCGTCGGCGCAACCCTGGGCATCGACGGCATCGACGCACGACTTGGTCCGGCGCAGCGCCCGCGCATCAGCCAGTTCAACAGCCAGATCGGCTCTTATGCCAGCTATAGTGACGGCCACTTCTATGCCGATGCGACGGCTGTTTATACGCTCTCGGAATACAAGCTCAGGCGCCAAGTCGGCTGGGCGGGTTTCACCGGACAAATGGTGGCGCCGGTCGATGGCGACGGCTGGGGCGCTTCGGGCGAGGCCGGGGTGATGCTGCGATCCGGCGCTGTCCGGATACAGCCCTTTGCCGGTTTGCACTATCGTTATGCGGATGTCAGTGGCTTCGTCGAAAATGGCGGACCCGCCGCTCTGGAGGTTGCTGCCTTCCGCACGAAATCGCTTCGTAGCGGGTTGGGCGGGCGCATCTCCGCCACGGTGATGCAAGGCGGCTGGACGCTCAGGCCCTCGGTCGAGGCACAATGGCAGCGCGAGCTGCGCAGCCATCCCGACAGTCGGATCGAGGCGCGTTTCGCCACTCGTGACCTGCCGATTTTTACGCTGCTTCCCACGCGGCTGGCGCGAGATGCAGGATTGGTGAATGCCGGGGTCAGCGCAACATGGAATAATCGCACCACGATCCGTCTCGGCTATGCGGGCGAGTTCAGTTCCGACCGCCATGTCCACGCGGCGACGCTGACCGTGGGGCGGCGCTTCTAGAGCGGAACAAGTGGGAACGGGCTTTCCACTGGTCATGATGTGGCAGGAAAAGCTTGGAGCGCGTGATCTGCATCCGTTTCAACGCAATGCGTGATTGATCCGAAACGAACCCGATTCCGGCCCACAACCGTGCCTATATCGCTATTGCGTAGGCCAGCTCACGCAAAGGAAGTGAATCATGGCACGCTTCATACGCGACATTCTGGCGACCCTGGCCCAAGAACCAGCCGACAAGGGCGCGGCCGATGAGGAGGAGCTCAGCCGCCTCGACCAGCGGCTTGCTCCGTTCGCGGACAGGGCGCCGGGATCGCGGGGCACGATTTTGATCCAGCCGGACGAATGTTCAGTCTGGGACGGCAATCCGCGCGACCAGCCGGGACTGACGGCGGACGGCTGCCGGTCGCTCATCGATTCCATCGCCAGCGAGGGGGGTAATCGCATCCCCGTCCTCGTGCGTCTCAATCCACCGGGTTCGGACCGGACCTATCAGCTTCTGGTCGGCAGCCGCCGCCGTTTCGCGGTGGACTGGCTCAACCATAATGGGCGGCCGGAAATTCGGCTGTCGGCTCTGGTGGTCGACCTGTCGGACGAGGAAGCCTTCCGCCTGGCCGACATCGAAAATCGCGAGCGGTCGGATATCAGCGAACTGGACCGGGCGCGCAGCTATCAGCATGCGGTCGAGCGCTTCTACGGCGGGGTGCAGTCCCGTATGGCCGAAGCGCTCAGCCTGTCCAACAGCCAGCTGAGCCGGCTGCTTGCCCTGGCGCAATTGCCCGTGGAAGTGGTTGACGCATTCGCCACCAAGGATGAACTTCGGGTGCGTTATTCGGAAATACTGACGCCGCTGTTGCGCCGTCCTGACCAGCGGGCACGCATGATTGCCGAAGCCCAGTATATTGGAGGGCAGCAAGGGGCGCTGGCGCGTGAAGGCGGCCGCATGATTTCGCCCGCGACGGTTCTTGCCCGCTTGCGCAAGGCGGCCATGCCGCAACCCGTGGAGGAAGCGCGCGACATGACGATTGTCGCGGGTGGATCGCGCATCGGCTGCGCCAGGCCCGGTCGAAGTGGGTGCCTGACAATCGACCTCAGCATCGCTCATGATGCGGATCTGGACGAACTATTGGCACGGCTGCGCGAGACAATCGTCGCGGCCCGCGGCGGTTCCGCCATAGTATAGCGATCCGCTTTCGGCACGATGACCGGCGTTGCGTATACGCAATATCTGTCCCCCAGGTGCGCTTTCCTGCCTCCTGGTGGGATGATCACTTGGACTTGGGCAGACGGCCTTTGTCAGCTTCTGCGCCGTCATCCGGCGCCAGGCCAACGGGGCATGTCGCGGCCGACGCAGCCCGCTATTCCCGCCTTCTTCTTTTGGCAGCGCCAAGAAAGCTGAAGGCGTGCCGCGCTCTTGAACAGTGCTTTTCCTTCTTTAATTTGTCGTTTGGCGGCTACCGCCGAAAGGTAGAGAGGATTGGAAGAAAGGAGGCAAGCCCATGTCCCTCTCCCATTTTCATGGACCCTTTGAAAAGGTCGATCACCCCCAGATGGAGCCTGAGGTGAAACGCGCGATCCTTGCATCCTGGGCTTCGGACGCGAACGCCGTCGAGGGAAATCCCAATGTCCCTGGCCCGCCCGTGCACTTCAAGAGCGCGGCGCCGCCCCGGCCGCCGGCGGACTGAACGCCCGGTAATCTTTGTGACGGATGTTGTGGGGCAGGCCGGTTCTGCCGGACCTGCCCCAAGCCGGTCCGACCTGCGCCTAAAGGCTGCTGTCGTAGCGAGCCAGTCTCCCGCCGTCGCGGCCGCCCGCGCTTTCTCTCTTCCACGGGCGCGGTCCTCTTCCGATTCCGGCGGAGTGACGGCGGCGACGATCCTGTCGATGACGGGCATGGGAGACTCCTTTGTTCGTGAGCGTGACCCCATGCAATCGTCGCGCGGCAGCGCTGGTTCCTGATCGGCGGGCCAAAGAGCAAGGCCGCTAACACAGGTTAGAGCCCGCCCTTCAATAGCTTCCGTTCGTGACGATGACGCTGGCGCTGACAGTGGGAGAGGGCATGGGCACAAAGGCTGCATAGCGCATCATCGGACTGCCGCTCATATTGTAGCTCACACGCACCCGGAAGGTGCCGGTCGCATCCGGCACGGCCGTGACGACCGGCCCGCCCCCTGCCGCGAGCAAGGTGCCGTATCCGCTGATCATCGCCTGTGCCCGATCCTGCGCCAGCGCCGTACGCTCCGCTGTGGAAAGGCCGGCAACAGCGGCGCGGGCGCCCTCGATCGCTGCATGGCGCACGCCCATCAGGGCGGCGAAATAAAAGGAATAAAGCACGACCGCGAAGACTAGCATGAGCAAGGCAGGAGCCAGCAGTGCAAATTCCAGCGCCGCCAGCCCCTGCTCGCATGTCCGCAGCTGTCGTTTTCGCATGGCGATCAGCTTGATGGGATGCTGTTGAACATCGTCGTGAAGGCGGCGCCGAGCTGCGTGCGGAAATTGGTGCCCACCGCAACGATGGCCGCGACCACCACGGCGCCCAGAACGGCATATTCGACCGCCGTCAGGCCCTTTTCATCCCGCGCCAGTTTCGCGATCAGCGAACCCAGAAACTTGTTCATCCTAGTCCTCCTATCCCCTCGGCAAATGACCGGCTGCGCGCGACGGGGGGAACCGCGCGCCGCCGTAAGACTCACACCAGCACCGGCACTCCGCAGCGCGCGCCGGTCGCCCAGAGCGTGGCATGGCCAAGCTGGATGCCCAGCGCTGCAAGCAGGTTGGTGACCAGAGGATCGATGGTGGTGCCGACCAGCCCGGCGACCGGATTAACTACCGCGCTCAACAATTGTGATCGTGCCAGCGCCCTGGTCGTGTCGCAGACAAGCGGCAGACATGCGCCCAACAGATTGATCTGCAATCCGTCCTGTCCGCCAAGGCTGCCCACCAGTGAGGTCAGCAGCGGCCCGACCTGCGCCTCATTGCCGATGCTGGCAGGCGTACCGGGCGATCCGGGGCGGCCTATGCTGCCCTGTCCGCCGGGACCGAAGATGATCGCGCCGCTCGCGCCCATGACCGGCTGCGCCACGGCGCGGCTGTCCACCGTGATGAGACCCAGGACATTGACGATCCGGACCGGGCGCAGATCGGCGACCGAAAGGGGCGGCATCGGCCGCGTCATGGCACCGGCCGGCAACGCGCCGATATAGGCGTTGACGAGGCCGCTGTTGGCCTGGACCGTCACCCGCGTGTCGCGCGCCTGTTCGGCCGTATCGGGGCAATCGATGGCGCTGACCTGCCCTTGGGCCGCCGCGATGTCGATGGTGACCGGCAGGTTGACGGAGATCAACGAAGCGCCGAGCAGGCTGACATTCCTGATCCCGACATCCAGTTGCAGCCGTAATGCGGAGGTGGAAACATGGGTTTCGCCCACTGGGCCAAAGGAAAAGCGTGGCCGGTCCATCGGCCCTGTCGCCATTGCCGCCAGCAGGACGCTGCTGCCCGGCGCGACGGTGCCGACCGCGTCCGACAGGTCCACCGCGCCGTTGCCCGCCTGAACGGCGTAGGAAAAGAGTTGATAGGCATTGATGCCGGCGCGCAGAGCGGGTTTTTCGTCTGCGCCGCCGACCGGCATGTTCTTCCACACGCCAAGGCCGAACAAGCCGTTAAGCGGTACCGCATAGCCATTGCCGACCTGCCCGGCGAGCAGGGTGAGGGCGGCGGCGGTGGCGCTGTCGTCTGCGGCACTGGCCGCGGCGGCCAGCAGGTCGCCAAGCCCCACGGTGCGGGCCGTGAGCGCGCCATAGGTGCCGCTTTCCCCGACCCGCCGCGCCAGCGCGTCGAAGAAAAGGCCGGCATCGATATCGCTCGCCATCAGCGCCTCCACATCGGCTGTGGAGAGGCGCAGCTTGAGGCCCAGCAGCGCGCCCAGCAGGTCATTGACGCTGTTCACCAGCGCATTGGTGACGGTCAGTACGCCGGAGCTGATGCCGATGCCGGCCTCGTCGATGCGCGCTGCCGTGGCAGTGGCGGACAGGTCGGGCAGGGGATTGGCCGGACCCAGCACGCGCATCAGGAACTGTCGCGCCGGCTTGCCGGTGCGGATGCGCACGGCGTTGACCCGCCCATTGCCGGGGCAAAGCGCCATGCTGGCGTCGAAGCGTTGCGCGGCACCAAGCGCGGCATCGGCGCAATAGCGGCCCAATTCGACCGAGCGGAGAATGGCGGGGTCATATCCGTTGCGGCTGAGGCTATCCCGCGCGCGTGCCGCTGCCTGAGCCGGGTTCTGCGCCGCAGCCAACGCGGCCGCATCGGTCGCGGCGCGCAGATCGCGCTCGCTCACATAATAAAGCCCTGCATCCAGCGCGAATCCGACCGCGCCGATCAACACCGCCCCCAGCGCAGCGACCATTGGCGCGACGGCGGCGGATTGGTCGCCAAGCAGCGAGCGAACCTGCGCCCAACAGGATAGCTGCTCCCACAAAGGCGTCGGAAAGAGACCAGAAAATCGCGATAACTCGGATCGGATGGTGGCTCTGATCGACCAACTCCACGGGATCATCGCGCCGCATCCGCCGCCCGATCGAGTTGCCGCCCAATCGACTCCAGATATCGCTGCCGGATGAGCGCGGCCTCCTCCGCCGACAGCAGGGCATCCTCGCGTGCCGGTGCCTTCAGCTGCGCCTCGACGACCTGCCGTGCTTCGCCAGCCGGCACCGGCGTTGTCGCGGATGTTGGCGTTGTCGTGGACATCATCAGTAACAGCGCCATCATTTCTCAACCCCCTTGCCGATCCGTGCCGCTTCCGCTGCCAGTTCTTGCCGCAGCGCGCCGTCGCCGGACCGACGCAATGCAGCCTCCGCCTCATCGCGTCGCCCGCCCACCATCAGCGCCAGCAGCAGATTGTTGCGGACCACCGCCATTTGCGGCGCCAGATCACTTGCCCCACGCAACGCCTCTATCGCCGCGCCGACCCGCCCGGACCGCAACAGCGCATAGCCCAGTGCGTTGCGCAGCAGCGGATCGGCCGGGCTCGACCGGCTCGCCTGTTCATAGCAGGCCGCCGCTTCGCCCCATCGACTCCGCGCCGCCAGCAGATGTCCGCGCACCGCGCTGACGTCGCCGCCGGTGGTTTCAGGCGGCAAGGACACCGCCTCCGCCGCATCGATCTGTCCCAGGTCGATCAGGCTGTTGACCCGCAGCAGCCGGGCCTCCGTATCGCCGGGATAGCGGCGCTCGAAATCGTCGAGATAGGCCAGTGCCGCCCGCGGCCGACCGTCCGCCCGCGCCTGATGGATGAGTTGCAGATAAAGTCCCCGCGTGTCTGGCGTTTCCTGCGCCTGCACGGGCACCGCCGCCATCAGCATTGCGGCCAGCATGAAACGCCTCATTGCGACACTCCACGCAAAGTATCGAAGATCGCCACCACCGGCGGCCCGCCCAGCACCACGAACAGGGCGGGCATGAAGAACAGGATCATCAGCACCACCATGCGCACGGTGATGCCGCCCATCGCCTCCCGCGCGCGGGCGACGCGGCGCTGGGTAAATTCCCGCACGAATTCGCGCAGGGCAGGGGCCAGTTCGACCCCCTGGAACAGAGCCTGACGGAAGAGGGCGGCCAGTTCCCTTGCCCCATTCACCGCCACCCGCGCTGCCCAGCGATCCAGCGCCTGATCATAGCGCATGCCCCGGTCGAGATCGGCCACCAGCATCGCCACCAGCCGTGCATGGTGCGGCACCGCAATGGCTTCGTCGCGGGCGATGGAGCGAAAGCACTGGTCGAGCGAAATGCCGCTTTCCAGCATCATCAGCATCAGGTCGAGCAGGAAGGGAAATTCCGCCATGATCGCCCGCGCTCGCCGCGCCGCGAGCAGGTGGATCGCCTGCTTTGCCCCGACATAGGCGAGGCCGGTGGCAATGACGATCAGCAGGGGTTGGGCAAACAAGCCGCCCCAGCCAATCCGCGAAGCCAGCATCGCTGCCAGCCCCGCGCCGACGGTCGTCGCCATGCGCGCCCAGACGAAACGGTCCGCAGCCCTTGCATCCTGAAACCCTGCCAGCATCAGCTTGTCAGCGATCTCCGATCGGTCCCGTCCGCGCGCGGTGAAGGCCGCGGGGAGGCGAAAGCCGGGCCGATCCCCTGCCATGCCCAGCCGCGCTTCCAGCCGCTGGTCGGCCAGCAGCATCCGCATGCCCATTACGGCGCACAGGACGCCCAGTGCCGCGCAGAAAAGCAACAGCGCGCCCATCAGAAGGTGAGCCTCATCACCCGCCGCATCACCAGCATGCCCAGCCCCTGCAGGACCATGGCGACGATGGCCAGCCGATGCCCGCGCGGATCGCGCAGGAAGAAGTCGATATAATCCGGGTTCATCGCCACCAGCGCGGCCATTGCCACCAGCGGCATGACGATCAGCACCCGTCCGCTGATCTTCGCCTCGGAGATGGCGGCTTTCAGCTCGCGCTTGATGCGGATGCGCTCGCGCAGGATGTTGGCCAGGTTCAGCAGTACCGTGGAAATCGACCCGCCATAACGCATGTTCGTGCGGATCGCGGCGGCGAGCATCGATATTTCAGGAACGCGCAGCCGCTCCGCGAGCATCTGCATGGCGTCGGCCACCGATGCGCCCAGTTCCAGCCGTCTTGCGACCGGCGCGATATAGCTTTGCACCACGGCGGGCGCATCGGCCAGCGCCCGTTCCAGCGCCTGCGCCAGGGAATTGCCGACCGCCTGCATCTGTCGCACGGCGTCGATATAATAGGGCAGCGCCTCGATCAGTGCTTCGACGCGCCGCTGCGCCCGCCGGCGCACCCAACCGAGCAGCGCCGTCGGCACGCCCGCCATCACCGCCAGCGCAGCCACCGGCCCCGCCGCAAGCAGCGCGGACAGCGCGATCAGAAGCAGCAGGCCGCCCGCCATCCCCACCGCCCGCGTCGTGAACTCGATCTGGGCCCGCGCCAGCAGGGGCGCTATCCGGTCGGGCACCGTCAGCGCCGCGGCGCGTGGCGGCGCGGCGGACAAGGCCGGTCCCAACCGGCGGTCGATCACTGCCCGCTGCCGCGCTTGTTCGGCCAGCAGTTGCCAGCCAATCCCGGCTATGATCAGCAGCGACAGCAGAAGGTAGGCGGCCCCGCTCAGCACGATCGGCCGCTCCTGTAATCACGCAGCCTTGGCAGGAAATGGGGCCGCAGCGACAATGTCCGGAACTCGCCCAGTCCCGACAGGGCCGGCTGCTCCTGAAAGGCGAAAAGTTCGTTGAGCGAATAGGCGTCGCCCTCCAGCCCCGTCACCTCGCTGACCGACATGACCCGTCGGCTGCCGTTGGAAAGCCGCTGCAGCTGCACCACCACATGCACGCTGTTGGCGATGAAGCGCCGGATCGCCCGCACATCGCTCTGTACCCCGGCAAAGCCCAGCAGCATCTCCAGCCGGGCAAAGGCGTCCCTGGGGCTATTGCCGTGCAGCGTTGCCATCGACCCGTCATGCCCGGTCGACATGGCCTGCAACATCTCGACCGCCTCGACCCCGCGCACCTCGCCCAGGATGATCCGGTCGGGCCGCATCCGCAGCGCATTGCGTACCAGTTCGCGGCTGCTCACTTCCCGGCTGCCGTCGACTGTCGGCGGCCGTGTCTCCAGCCGCACCACATGGCTCTGCCGCAACTGCAGTTCGGCGGCGTCCTCGATGGTGATCAGTCGCTCGCGATCCCCGATGAAGGACGACAGCATGTTCAGCAAAGTCGTCTTGCCCGCGCCGGTCCCGCCACAGATCAGGATATTCAGCCGGGACCGTACCGCCGCGCTCAGATATTCCGCCATGTCCGCACTCATCACCTGATTGGCGACGCAGTCCTCGATCGTCATGCTCTGCAACCGGAACTTGCGGATCGACAGCGTCGGCCCGTCCAGCGCCACCGGCGGAATGACGATATTCACCCGCGACCCGTCAGCCAGGCGCGCGTCGACATAGGGACTGGCCTCATCTACCCGGCGGCCGATCGGTCCGACGATCCGCTGGATGACGTTCATGAGGTGGGCGTCGTCGCGAAACCGCGTCTCGACCTTCTCCAGCAACCCGCCCCGCTCGGCATAGATATGTCCCGGGCCGTTGACGATGATGTCGTCCACGCCCGCATCGCGCAGCAGCGGCGCAAGCGGACCCATGCCCGCCACCTCGTCCTCCACATCCTCGATCAGCAGCAGCCGCTCCGCGCTGTTGAGCGCCATTTGCCCCCGGCGGCTGCGGCTGGCGATGATCTGCTCGATCTCCTCGCGCAGCGCTCTCGGACCCAAGGTCTCAGCCGTGTCCCCGCGCGCTTCCAGTTGCTCGATCAACTGGGCGCAGGTCTGCGCCTTGGCAAGCTGATAGATGTCGCTCATCCGCTGTGCCGCGGGCTGCGCGACGGGCATGATCCGCACCTCCCGCGCAGGAATGAAGGCCTCTTCGCCGGTCAGCAGGCTCATGATGCACGCTGGACGATACGCAGCATCGCCCCCCGCAGCCGGTCGATCCCGCCGGCCTTCGACGTCACCCCGCAAACCCGTCGGATCGTCGCCATATAGGTCCCGCCATCCGCCTCCATCGCCAATGGCCGGCCCGCGTTCAGCGCATTGCGGATCCGCGCCCGGTCGATGGGCAGCGCCATCGCCGCGCCGACGCCCAGCGCATCCGCCATGCGCCGCGCGTCGAGCAGCACGCCGGGCAGATGATCCCACACCAGCAGCCGCATTGCCTCTATCCGCTCGCGTTCCGTCCCAATCCTGTCCAGCAATCGGCGACACGCCTCGATCTCCCGGATCGACTGGCCGCACAGCAGTTCCACCTGGCTCGCCTCCGCCACCACCTCGCGCAGCAGCCCGCCATGGCGCAGGCTTCCCGCATTCAGCACGACATGGCTGCAACAGCCCCGCAGCAGCCGGATGAGCGCCGCCAGGTCGCCCGGTGTCAGTCCCGCAGGTTCGGCGCCAGTCCCCCCGTCGAAGGTCAACAGCATCAATCCGCTGGGTCCATGCCGCGCCACCGTGCTGGCGAGCAGGCTGGCGTCCAGCCGGTCCATATCGCTGATCGCGGAAGCCAGCCCATAGTCGACGCCCAGGTCCAGATAGGTCGCCGCCGCGCTCGTCGGCAGGGTGCAGTCGATCAGCAGCGTCGATCCCTGTCCCGCCATGGCAATGGCCATGTCCGTCGCCACCATCGCGCACGCATCGCGATCCGCACCCAGCAGCAGCGTCAACCGCCCCCGGCTACCCTGATCCACCGCCGCCTCATTCAAAAGACGCGCCAATATGGGGGCGATCTCCCCTTTTTCTCCGTTGCGCGGAACAACATCATGCACGCCGGCCCGAATGGCGCGCAGCAAGGGCTCGGCCTCCATCTCGTCGGTGGCGAGCAGCACGGGCCGACCCTCCGCGCTCGACACCACGGCGCCGATCGCAACCGACAGGGCGCGATCGGGCGGGATGGCGGCACGGTCGATAATGATCAGCCCCGGCCCATCCAGCGCCTCTCGTTCCACCGATTGCACCAGTTCGACTGGTACGCGCCCGCCCGCAGCGTCCTCGATGCGCTGTGCCAGCATGCGGTCGACCGACAGCAGAAGGATCCTGGCCATCTCAGCGCCTCACGACGCCGAAGGGCATATTGGTCTGGTCCAGCCCGTCCGTCGCCAGGATCATGTCGCCTATGCCGGGGTCGATCCCTGCTGTTGCCGCGCCGGGCAGGGGCGGCAACTCCTCCGGCTTCACCGGCCCCACCAGCCGGGGCGTGGCGACGATGATCAGCTCCTGCTTCTCCTTCTGGTTCTGTTGCCGCTTGAAGAAGGCCCCGAGCACGGGGATATCGCCCAGGAAGGGCGTCTTTTCCGTCGTCACCGTCTGGCTGGAATAGCTGAGCCCCGCGATCACGAAGCTCTGCCCGCTGCCCAGTTCGACCGTCGTCTCGGCCGACCGCCGCCGCAGTCCCGGCACGACATAGCCCTGCAACTGCACGCCATTATTATAGTCGAGTTCGCTGACTTCCGGCGCGATCTTCAGCACGATATGGTCCTTCGACAACACGAAGGGCGTCACCGACAACCGCACGCCAAATTCCTTATACTGGATGGACAAACTATTGCCCGATCCCGAAACCTGCGGAACCGGCACCGGAAATTCACCGCCCGCCAGGAAACTCGCCTGCTCGCCGGAGCGTACGAGCAAGGTCGGCTGCGCCAATAGTTGCGACAGTCCATTGGAGGACAGGGCACTCAACACCGCCCCGATCCCTCGATTGGGCGCCGAAAGGAACAGGTTGAAGGCGTTCTGGATCGGCGCGCTCGCCTCCAGCGCCAGCCCATCGGGATTGAACGAAGCGCTCCCCAGACTGCTGGGCGAAACGATAGCCCCCTGGATATCGCCTGAAAGCTTGGAGAAGTTGAAGCCGAGCGCCTTGAGCGTCGTCGCAGAGACGGCCGCGAACTGTACGTCCACCGCCACCACCTGCTCGCCCGCCCGGACAATCGGCGCACTCGCCGCCGCATCGGGCGTGACGCTGACCGGCTCCCGCGCCATCAACCCGCCATCGCCGCCATAGACGCTGACGGTCGCCGCGCCTTCGCCGATCGCCGTGAGCCGCAGCGAGCGCGAAGAGGGCGCGGTGATCGATAAGACACCCTCCCGGTCGACCTCGACCCGCCCGATGGCGCGGGGGTAGGAGAGGGTGCGCTGCTCCTTCACTTGCAACGCCGTCTGCGCGGCGCCCTGCATGGGCAGGCCTAGCGCGATCGCCGCCAACCCGCAACAGCCCAAAATCCTCACTTGGCGGCGCTCCCGGAATAGATGGTCTCGCGCCGGTTGCCCATGACGAGTTCGATGGCGTGAGGCGCCGGACGCGCTGTCGCGCGGGGCGCGGGTGCAGCCACTATGGGCGGGGGCGCCTGCACCGCTGTTGGATCGGGACCCCTCGAAGCCGCCACGGCAACCGCGACCTGCGCGCTGTCCGCCGGATTGCGCAGCGACAGCGTCAGCGCCCCCGTATTCTTCGCCAGCGAAAGGAGGGACACCTGTTCCGGCGTCAGGGCGAGCGTCACGGTCCGCGCGGGTGGGGGAGGGGAGGAGAGAGCGCCCTCGGCACCATCGGCCCCCGATGACTGCTGCGTTCCCACCACCACCTCGCCAACGGCCAGTATCTGCACCATCTGGAGCAAGGCCTGCGCCCGGCTGCGTCCCGATCCGCGCGCCCCGCTGATCGCGTCGGCACCGGGATAGACGACCTGCACATCGACCCGATCGCCAGGCCGGATCAGACCGGCCACGGCAATCTCCGCCGTGGTGTCGATGCTGACGGCGCGCATCCCCATCGGTACGCGGATGGCAAGCTTGCTCTCCATCCCGACCGCATCGCGGGCGATCAGCGCATGCAAGCCTATGTCCCGCGTCGCGACCTTGCCCACCACCTCAGTCGATGTCGCCGCATAGGGATAGCGCGCCGGATCGCCCGCCGCGTTGCGGATCATCGCCGCCGTGATCGTTTCACCGGTCCGGATCGGGCGGGCCGCCTGCACCATCAGGACAGGCGCAGCCGCCCTGATGGGCGCGGCCGGACCCTGCGCCGCTGCGGCGGAGCTATTGCGCAATTCCCGAACGCCCAGCGCCAGAAAAGCCGCAGCGGCAGTCAGCCCGACGGCGATCGTCAGCTTGGCCTTGGAACCCAGACGCATTGCTTTCCCCCAGCAGCACCTTGCGTGAACGCAAAACGCTTCAACTGGAAAATTCATAGCCCTAGTGCTGTTGTCAGGGCATGAAAGAAGCAACCGTTACGGTGAAAAGTATTGGCGCGGGGATATGCGGTCGGCGGATTGCAAATCAGCGTTTTGCGGGCTTGGATCACGCAAGAGGTAGCCGATGGGGATATATTAAGTCCAAAACGGGCTAAACTATATCCTCAACTGCTATCGACTGACGAACTCCTCGATCCGCTCTGGCCGTCGATTACAGATAGGATGCAAGGGCCGCAACGAAAGCAGGAACGGTTTCCAGCGTGAGGCCGGCAATATTGATGCGTCCATTGCCGGCCATGTAGATGCCATGGTCACGGCGCAGTGCATCAACGGCCTCTGGCGTCAGGGGCAATAGCGCAAACATGCCACGCTGATCGCCTATGGCCGCCAACCGGGGATGACTTGCCGCCAGCACCGAGCGCAGTTCGTTGATGCGCGCCCGCATTGCATCGAGTTCCGACACCCAATCGGCGCGCAGCGCGTCATCCTCCAGCACCAGTCTCGTCACCGCCGCGCCATGATCCGGCGGCATCGACCAGAGCGACCGCGCCAGCGCCAGCATGTTGCTGCGCACCAGTTCCGCCGCACCGGATTGCACCCACAGCGCGCCTACACGCTCCCGATACAGCCCGAAATTCTTGTCGCAGCTATAGGCGACCAGCGCCTCCGGCAACATGTCGAGCAGGCCGCGCATTCCCGCCGCATCGGCCTCCAGCCCATCGCCCAGTCCCTGATAGGCGAGGTCGATGAACGGCACCAGCGCCCGGCGCGCGCAAAGCAGGCCAATTTCCTGCCATTGCGCGCTGTTGAGGTCCGCTCCGGTCGGGTTATGGCAGCAGCCGTGCAGCAACAGCACGTCGCCCGCCTTGGCTTCGCGCAGATCCTCTATCATGCCGTCGAAATCGATCGCGGCGCTCGCCACGTCGTAGAAACGGTGCGTGCGGGTCATCATCCCCGCCTCCCGAAAGATCGGCGCATGATTGGGCCAGGTCGGCGTCCCGATCCATACCGTCGCGTCGGGTCTGCTGCGCGCGATCAGTTCCGCGCCCAGCCGCAAAGCCCCGGTGCCGCCGGGCGTCTGGATCCCGACCGGCCGATCCGCGCCGGCTCCGAAAGCCACCTCCGCGAGCAATTCGACAAAGCGGATGTCACCCTCGGCGCCCAGATAGGATTTACTCTCCTGGTCCCGCAGCAGCTTCGCCTCACCCGCCTTCACCGCACGCATTACCGGCGTCCGACCGGCATCATCCCGGAACACGCCGACGCCCAGATCAATCTTCCCCGGCCGCCTGTCCGCGCGATACAGGCCGATCAGGCCCAGCAGCGCGTCAGGAGGCTGGATCGCCAGACGGCTGAAAATTTCGCGGTCCGCCACCGATTCCTGCATCAACATGCTATTTCAGCCCCTGCATAATCCTGGCCACAACCCTGGCCACAACCCTGGATTGTCCGGTGCAGAAGGTCTGCGGAGCGGTCCATCACATATGCCATGCGCATCTTATCGCAGCTTCGAAGAGAAAACGGGTTTCAGTTTGTCGCCATTATTCCTTCAAAATGAAATATCTTGATCACCAGGCGCGAAAATCTGAAACGTTACCTCTCCGCTTTGAACGCCCATCGCATCGTCCCCGCCAGCGCGAAGGCGCTGGCCCGAACCAGCGGCCGTGCAAGAGCAGGCATGGAAAAACCATGCATCCGCCTCGCCCATCCGGGGAGCAGCGTCACGGCCGCCTGCATCATCATCGCCTGCGCCGGCATCAACCCCAGGGAGGGTGCCGGCTGCCGCAGCACGATCCGGGCCACCTCCCGCGTGCGCGGCGTCACGGCAAGTTCGCTGCGGAAGCGCGTCATCAATGCTCTGGCCTCCGCCCGGCTCTCTGGCACCGGATCGGCGCCCAAAGCCCGCGCCACGAGCGCGGCCTCCGCGAAATAGCGATCCTGTTCCGCCAGCGGCATGAACGGTTCGCCATAGGCCATCCAAGCGTCGAGAAAGCTCGTCGCCTCGCAAACATGCACCCAGGCAAGCAGCCACGGATCGCCTGCGGCATAAGCCGTCCCGTCGGGGAGCGTTCCGCGCACATGCTCATGCACCCTGCGCACCCGCAGGATCTCTGCCTCCGCTTCCGCCCGTTCGGCATAGGTGGTCACGGCAATGAAGCGCGCCGTCCGCCTCAATCGGCCCAGCATGTCATCGCGAAACCGGCTGTGGTCCCATATGCCCGCGAGCGCCGCGGGATGCAGCATCTGGAGCAGCAATGCGCTGACGCCGCCGATCATCATGCTGGTGACATCGCCATGCACCCGCCGGATCACAGCGCCCGGGGGATAGAGCGCCTGGTCCGACGCGACTACCGGGGCCTGACCCGCCGCGCTGTCGTGAAACACGCCCCGCACCTTCCCGACCAGCAGGCGCCGCATCAATCGCGAAGGCCGTTCCACCATCCGATTTCTCCCCACGCGTCGTCGACAGGGATGGATCTCTTCCTACCCGGCCGCCATCTGCGTCATGGACGCATAGTCCGTCTTCCCGGTTCCGAGCAGTGGCAGCGCGTCCAGCACCCTGATATCGCGCGGCAACGCCAGCTCCGCCACACCATTCGCCTTGCCCCACGCCTGCAATGCCGCCGCCTTCGCGTCCTGCGCAGTGGTGAACAGCACCAGTTGCTCCCCCTTGCGCGCATCGGGCCGCGTCACCACCGCATGATCCGCGTCCGGCCATATGGCCGAGGCATAGCCCTCCACAGCAGGCAGGGAGATCATCTCGCCCCCGATCTTGGCAAAGCGCTTCGCTCGTCCCCGGATCGTCACGAATCCCTGGTCGTCGATGGTCACGATGTCGCCGGTATCGTGCCAGCCCTCCTCCGGCGGTTGCAGCACGCCCGGCGCATCCGCCTTCATATAGCCCGCCATGATGTTCGGCCCCCGGATCGAAAGCCGGCCGCCTTCCTCGATCCCCGGCACATCGTCCAGCTGCGCTTCGATCCCCGGCAGCAGCCGGCCGACAGACCCGGCGCGGAAATGCATCGGCGTGTTGACGGCGATCACCGGCCCCGCCTCCGTCGCGCCATAGCCCTCCAGGATGCGCAATCCGAATTTCTCGGCATAGATTTTGCGCGTCTCGTCCCGCACCCGTTCGGCGCCGGCAAAGATGTAGCGCAGCGAATAGAAGTCATAGCCATGCGCCATTCGCGCATAGCCCGACAGGAAGGTGTCAGTGCCGAACAGGATGGTCGCATTGGCGTCATAGGCGAGCGCCGGGACGATCCGGTAATGCAGCGGGCTGGGATAAAGCAGCGTCTTAACCCCGTGGAAGATCGGCAGCAAAGTGCCCCCGGTCAGGCCGAAACTGTGGAACACCGGCAGGGCATTCAACACCACATCGGCGGAGTTGAAGTCGATCCTGGCCGCCAATTGCCGGCAGTTGGACAAAAGATTGCGATGCGTCAGCACGACGCCCTTGGGCAGGCCCTCCGATCCGCTGGTGAAGAGGATCACCGCCGCATCGTCCGGCGAAACCTTGAGCCGCCTGTGCGCCCGCCCGGCGAAACGGCTGGCGATCAGGCCGCGCAGCTTTGCGCCGGGGCCGATGCCTGCCGCCACATCCTCCAGCCAGAGGAAGGTGATCCCTTCAGCCTCCAGCCCCGCGACGATGTCGCCCAGCTTGCCCTGCTCGACAAATGTTCGTGCCGTCATCACCGTCCGAATGCCGGCCGCCATGCAGGCGGCTTTCAGATTGGCCAGCCCGGCGGTGAAGTTCAGCATCGCCGGCACCCGTCCGCCGGCCTGCAAGGCGAAGAAGGCCACGGCTACCCCCGCCACATTGGGCAACAGCACGCCGACCGCCTCGCCCTGTCGCGTCGATCGTGCCAGGATACGGCCCAGCACAAGCGATCCGGTCATGAGCCGCCCGTAGGTCAGCGGATCGCGCTTCACATCCTCGACGATGGGGGATCCGCGCCCATGCACGTGGCTCGCCTCCAGCAGCGCTTCGAACAAGGTCCTGTCCGTGTCGGACGTCGCGAACATCATCTGGCTCATCTCGTCATAGAGCCGCCGACCGGCGATCGCGCGCCGTGCCCGCGCCGTCATTTCGCCCTCTATGGCGAAACGGCGCGGCGGCAGAACGGTAAGCGTGATCCTGGGAAAGCGCCGCAGCCGGACCTTGCCTCTGAGGCGCGAGAAGGGCGTGAATTGCGCGCCGTCGATCCGCACTGGAATGATCGGCGCATCGGCCTTGTCCGCGACCATGCCGGGGCCGTCGAACACTTTCATCAAGGCCCCGGTGACGGTGATCCTCCCCTCCGGAAAGATCACCAGCGTCCGTCCTTCGCGCACAGCCTTCACCATCGCCTTGGCCGACAGCGGATTGGTCGGATCGACTGGAAAGGCGTCGAACAGCGAGAGGAACGGCTTTACCCACCACGCCCTGGCAATCCGCGTGTGCACCGCAAAGGTCGGCTTGCCCGGCAGGAAGGCGGCCAGCAGCAGGCCGTCGAGGAAGGACACATGGTTGACCACGACGACGGCCGGTTCGCCCGCGCCGGGCATATTCTCGGCTCCCACCACCTGCACCCGATAGCATAGCCGCAGCATCCCGCGCACTATGGCCTTGATCACCGTTTCCGGCAGCAGCCAGCAGCTGATCAGCGCCACTGCCAGGGTTGCAAAGCCCATCACCCCGATCACGCCGGGCACGCTCTCGCCCCGCGCCAGCATCGCCGTCACCGCCGTGACGACCGCCACCGTGACCGCCGCATTGACGATATTGTTGGCCGCAATGGTGCGCGATCGTTCTTCGCGCGGGCTATGCGTCTGAAGGATCGCATAGAGCGGCACGATGAACATGCCGCCTGAAAAGGCGATGCCGGTGAGGTCGGCCATGATCCGCCAGCTTCCCGGCGATGCCACGAATTGCGTGATGCCCGCGCCCGAATGCGCGGGCGCATAGGAACTGGTCGACAGCCACAGGTCGATCATGAATCCGGCCAGCGTCAGCGCGGACACCGGCACGAAGCGCGCAGACACCTGCCCGCCGAGCAGCCGGTTCACCAGCATCGACCCCAGCGCCACGCTGATCGAGAAGATCAGCAGGAAAAAGGTCGCGACCTCCTGCTTCGCCTTCAGCACGCCGCTCACCAGCGGAGCGAACTCGGCTAGCAACACCGCGCCCACGGCGAAGAACCAGCTGATGCCCAGGATCGACAGCCACACGCCGCGCCCGTGCCGCGCCGCCTTCAATATATGCCAGGTGCTCTTGAAGATGTTCCGCTCGATCCGCAGGCCAGGCACCACGGTCGGTGCCGAGGGAATCGCAAGGCTGGCCAGGAAGCCCAGCGTCGCCAGCCCCACCGCCACCAATCCCGCTTCCCAGGGCGGGATCACGCCGGCCAGCAACTGTCCGCTCAATATCGCGAGGAATGTTCCCGCCTCGATCAGGCCGGTGCCGCCCATGATCTCATCGGTATGCAGATGCTGTGGCAGGATGGAGAATTTGACGGGCCCGAAGATGGTCGAATGCAGTCCCATCAGGAACAGGCAGGACAGCAGCAGCGGCACCGATTCCAGCCAGAAGCCCGTGACGGCGAGGGTCATGATGATGATTTCCGCCGCCTTCACCGCTCGCACCAGTTTCGCCTTGTCCCAGGCGTCGGCCAATTGGCCGGCCAGCGCGGAAAAGAGGAAATAGGGCAGGATGAACAGGCCCGTGGCGATGGTCGCCAGCATCTCCGCCTTGTCCGGCTCGGCCCGGTACAGGCCGAAATTGGCGAGGAACAACAGCGCGAACTTCAACAGATTATCGTTGAAGGCGCCCAGGAACTGAACCACGAACAATGGCGCGAAACGGCGCTTACCCAGCAATGACAGATCAGGTGCGGACATTTTCTTACCCCCGTCCTTCACGCATTATGCAGCAATAGTCGCGGAGTTGTTAACCGGCTCGCGCAACAGGCGATTATAGAGCCACCCTATGCCGATCAGGCTGAAGCCAAGGGCCAGGAACGATGCGATCCGCAGCAGCCCCGTCAATCCCGAAGCATCGAACAGGAACACCTTGGCCACGGCAAGCAGCATCAGCAGCAGCGAAGCGATCCGCCAGTCTCGCGCCTGCCTGCGGATGCCCCAGAGCAGGAAGCCGATCGCCAGCGCCAGGGCGAGCACCGACCGGAGAATATCCTCCGTCGCGCTGACTCCCGGCACGGTCAGCAGAGGCCCGACGAAAAGCTGCCGCAGCATCGCCAGGCCGACCAGCGAGATCAAACCCATGCGGACCCCATCCGCAACGCGCGGCAACCAGTCGTCGGCGACCTCGAGCGCCACGAAGGCAAGGGCCAGCAGGACAGGCAGCAGATTGAACAAGGGCCAGCTTCCCACCACCTGCGGAAACCAGAGGGGATTGTGCAGCAGCAGCGAATAAACCACCAAGTGGCCCAATCCCGCGCCGACGAGGATAGTCCCTACCAATCGCCCTGAAATCGTCCCATTGGCCCGCGCCGCAGAAAGGCGCGTGTCGTTCTTTGGTGGCATGGAATGCGGCAGGGCGATCCCACCTCGCCATGCGACGAACCCCGATATGATGAGTATCCCCTCCCAAACTGTCCGCTCCGCCAGAGCGAGGCGCGTCACGTCCCCAAGGCTCGCCAGGCCGAAGATCTGCTTGAACGCGATATGCGCCGCAATGCCGCCCAGCGCTCCCACGACGGCACAGCCGATCCGCTGCCCGATCGGACCCATGATCGAACCGTTCCGCCATAGGGCAAATCCCGTCGCCGCAGCAGGCAGGGCCAGCCGCCGCATCGCCTCGCCAATCGGAGGCAGATCGCTCACCAGCACGGGTTCGCCCACCAGTGACAGCAAAGCCCGGCCGAGCCACAGGGCCAGAGGCCAGCCGGCCCAAAGCATCACCACCGTCAAGGCGACTCCCAGGGCGGGCATGGTCGACCGGAGCGACAGCTTGCGCACCCCTTGCGCCAACACAGCCAGTCCCAGGGCAGCTGCCACCGGCAGCCAGAGCGCCGGCACGGCTTGCGCGACCGTCCCATAGGCGAGCAGCACCGCCACGCCCTGCGCCACCATCCGTCCCTCGGCAAAGCGTGCGCGCCAGGCGAAGAGAGTCGCCATCGCCGCGCCCGCCGTCCAGCGGAGGACGCCCTGCCAGCCCGGAACATCCGCCCCATCGCCCCACAGCCTGGCGACCTCGTCTGATCCGGCCAGAACCACCAGGGCGATGAAGGCGAAGCTCCAGCCGCTCCAGCCGCTCCATTCGACCCGTCTATCCTTCGCCAGCTCCGCCAGCGCCAGCAGGCCAACGGCAAGGGCCGCGATCACGATCGACAGCATCCATTGCGGCAGTCCCAGTCCGCCCGCCACAGCCAGCAGCAACGCTGCCGCGCTCGCCAGCGTTACGAAGCGCGCGTCCCTGTGTCGCGTTTCGCAACGCCAGCCCATTGCCATGGCCACGCCCGGCAATCCGGCTGCGGCCAGCGCAAGCAGGGCAAATTCCCCATCCAGCCCGGCCCGCCAGAGCTGTCCCAGCGCCACGGCAAAGCCGCCCAGCGCCAACCCTGCGATCTGCCCTGCCTCGACAAGCCCACTGCGCCAGACCCGAAGCAGGGCCGTACCGCCGTAAATCGCCGTCAAGCCCAGCATCACCAATGCGAAATGCCCTGTTTCCGGCGCCGGCCACACCGCCGTCAGAAGCAGCCCGACGCTCACCCCGACCGCCGCCAGCGGCCGCAATGCCGCCTCCCGTCCCAGCCAGACCAGGGCGATCGACAAGAGTCCGAACAGTCCCCATTGCAACAGGCCGAAGCCGCCCGTCGCAACCAGCGCCGCCATCTGCGCCGCCGCTGCCAATGCCGCGCCCGTGCGCAGCAGCGCCGCCCGCGTTCCGGGAAAGGCGAGGACGGGCAAAGCCACGCCCAGCATCAGCACCAGCAAGCCGATCGACAGCGATGATGCCCAATCCAGCGCGCCCATGGCTAGCATGACAACGCCCCAGCCGGCTCCGCCCACCAGCGCACTTATGCCCAACCACATCCAGCGCTGGGTGCGCGACAGCATGCAAAGACCGCCTACCGCCAGGGCGAGATAGCAGCTCAGCAACGGTATATTGGGTTGCCCCGCCTTGACCAAAGCGGGCGCCGCCAGTCCGCCGACCAGTCCCAGAAGCGCGCTGGGTGCGCCGAAGCGCAGCGACAGCGCCATGGCCAGCCCGGTGACGCCCGCCAGCCCCGCAAAGGCGACGCCTGGCCCCACCAAACCGTACAGCATGTGCGCCGCCAGGATCGCTGCGTAGAGTGTCGCCAGCCCTGCGCCCCCCAGCGCCTGCCGCACCCGGGCGTCGCGCACCTGTTCCTCCAGCCGCAACGCTGCCTCGGCCCCGCCGATCAGCGCTCCGCCGAACAACAGTCCCAACAGCACGCGCACCAGCGGTGAGAGCAATCCCGCATCGATGGAATATTTGACGAGCAGCACGCCCGCGACGGCAAGCGTCACTCCGCCCGCCCATATCGGCAGTTGGCGGCCGAACAGTTCCTCGAAACTGAAGGTGGCGCGGGCAGGCCGGGCGCGTTCAGGGGCGATGGCTTGCGCTTCGATCCGATCATGTTCCGGGGCGAGAGAACCCGTCTCCTCGATCGCATCCGTGGTGGCGGCTTGGGTGGAGGGCGTTCCGTCTTCGCCGGAACGACGGCTCAATATGACCGCTGGCGCAGGAGGCGTGATATCCCGCTCCACCACGCGGGCGGGTGCGGACGTCCCTTGCGCGGGCTCGTCATCCTCATCCTCGCGGGGATGGTCGTGGCGCATGGGGGAAGAGGCATTTCCCATAACCTCTTCCAATAGTGCCAGCCTTTTCTCGGTTGCCTTCAACCGTCCGCGCATGTCGAACAGCACTATTCCGAAAACCAGCAGAACCAGTGTCACGAGCATGAGTCGAATCCCTGTAAACCCCGCCTATGGCATGAGGGCTACCCAAAAATTCAACACTGTTCAATAAAATAATTAGACAGCGTCTAATTGTTCTCTTATCCGTTGTTCGCATGGGCAGACGATCCGATCATAGCCGCGAGGAACTGGAGGCGCTCATCCTTGAAGAAGGCCACCGGCACATGGCGGAGGCCGGTTTCGCCCGTTTTTCCTCGCGAGAGGTGGCCAAGCGCATCGGCTATTCGGTGGGCACGCTCTACAACGTCTTTGGCAGCTATGACCGGTTGGTCGTCGCCATCAACACGCGCACCTTCGACCAATGGGCCGCCTTCCTGGAAAAGCGCCTTGCCGGCCAGCCGCAGGACCGGATCGCGGCGCTGGTGGAGGGCTATTTCCAGTTCGCCTCGGAAAACACGAATATCTGGATGGCGATCTACGACCATCGCCTGCCGCCTGGCGTCGCCATGCCGGAGGATTATGCGCGGCAGCGGGCGGGGCTGACGGAAGTCGTCGTGCGCGAAGTCGCCGCCGTCCTGCCGCCGAGCGCCAGGGATGGCGCGCCGCGGCTCGCGCGATCGCTGGTGGCCACGGTGCACGGCCATTGCACCTTCGCCCTCAACGGCAGCTTTGCCCTGTTGGGTGAGACTGCCCCCCTCGAAATGGCCACGGCGCGCGTCAAGGAAAGCTTGAGGGCGGCGGGGGCAAGGCTCTAACATATCGGTGGGCGCTCCCTATGGGCGGGTGGGCGGCAAGAGGGGACATATCGTGGCAAACTGGTTCGACAGCCTGGAACGCGACCTGCAATCGCCGCTCGCGGTGCGGCGCCTTGGCAGCGGTTGGTTCTCGGGCTTCTTCGCGCTGCTGCTCAGCCTCACCGGGCTTTGCCTGGTTATGGCGCTACGCTGGCCAGACTGGTTTTCGACGCCCGAACTGGCGGCGCTGCATGCGTGGGGCGGGCTGCGTCCTCTGGTCCACGCGCTTCTGATCGGCGGCTATGCGCTGGCGTTGCTCAGCCTGCTTTTGCGTACACGCAAAGCCATCGGCGCGACCGCGCTCCTTGCCGCGCTGTTCGCCACCCTGTTGGGAGGGGCGGAAGTCCAGCCGCAGGAGACCCATGACTGGGGCGTGTTCTTCGGGCTGGATTTCTTCGCCGTCAACATGGTGGCGACCGGGCTGATGTTCGCCCCGATCGAGCGCCTCTTTCCGCACAGGGCCCAGCAGCGCCTGTTTCGCCAGGAATGGCGGGAGGACCTGTTCTATTATCTGATCAGTTCGATGATGGTGCAGCTCATCACCTTCCTTGCGCTGGCGCCATCCGGCCTTATCAACGCCAACACGGCCGGCCTGGCAGGCATACGCGGCATGATCGCCAGCCAGCCCTGGCCGTTGCAGTTCCTGGAAGTGGTGCTGCTGACCGATTTCGTCCAATATTGGTTTCATCGCGCCTTCCACCGCGTCCCCTTTCTCTGGGGTTTCCACGCCGTCCATCATTCGGCCAAATCCATGGACTGGCTGGCGGGCGCGCGCATGCATTTCTTCGAGATCATCGCGCTGCGCGGCGTGACGTCCCTGCCGTTGCTCACTTTCGGTTTTTCGCCATTGGTGATGCAGGCCTATATCGGTTTCGTCTATATCTACTCCTCGCTCCTCCACGCCAATCTGCGCGGTGATTTCAATCGCCTGGGCGCGATCGTCGCGACCCCGCGCTTCCACCATTGGCACCATGCGATAGAAGAAGTTGCGGTCGACAAGAATTTCGCGATCCACTTCCCCTTTCTCGACCGTTTGTTCGGCACCCATCATCTGCCTGACGGCGCATGGCCGACGGGCTATGGCGTGCCCGAACAGGTGCCCCAGGGATATCGCGCGCAATTCCTCTATCCCTTCCGCCGAAAACGCGACGCGGCTGCGTGAATCTGCTATGATCGTTGCGGGCTGTGAGGGAGTCGGACCATGGTCTACTGGATGCTCAGGGGGCGCGAGTTCGCCAATTGCAACTGCGAATATGGCTGCAACTGTCAGTTCGGCGGCCTGCCGGACAAGGGGCATTGCCAGGCCGCCTTCGGCTTCGCCATCGATGAGGGCCGGCATGGCAATATCGACCTGGCCGGCCTGAACATCGCTGCCGTCTTCCGCTGGCCTGGGCCGATCCATGAAGGCCAGGGCGAATGCGCCGCCTTCGTCGATGAACGGGCGACGCAGGCGCAGCGCGATGCCCTGCTGACGATCATGACCGGCGGCGACACCGCACCGATGGCGACGGTCTTCGCTGTCTTCGCCTCCACCATCACGACCATGCATGAACCCAATTTCGTCCCCGTCGACTTCGAGGTCGATGTGGAAGGACGCAAGGGCCGCCTGCGGATTCCGGGCCATCTGGAGATGGACGGCGAACCGATCCGCAGCCCGGTGGACGGATCGGAAATCCGGGCGCGGATTCAATTGCCCGACGGCTTCGAATATGAAGTGGCGGAGGTCGGCTCCGGGACCAGCCGCGCCATTGCGCCAATGCGGCTGGACCATGCGGCGAGCTACGGACAGTTCGCCTATCTGCACCTCGACAGTCACGGCGTGGTCAGGGGCTGACGGTGTCGGCATTCCGTACGGTGCTCGCCCGGCATCACCTGATTTCCCTTGCCGCCCTGGCGGTGATGATCGTGCTGGCCTGGGGCTGGCTGCTTTCGGGTGCGGGCATGGGCATGGCCCCCGGCGCGTCATGGCTTCCGGCTGGACTGGCGGAAGACCCCATGCTGGCAATGATGATGCCCGGCGATATGCCATGGACGGCGGCGCAGTTCCTCATGACCTTCGCCATGTGGTGGGTGATGATGGTTGCGATGATGCTGCCTTCCGCCGCGCCCATGATCCTGCTCTATGCTCGCGCGGTGCCCGCCGCGACACGGCCCGCCACGGAAAGTTTCACCCTGGGCTATCTGTTGATCTGGGGCTTTTTCTCCCTGGTCGCCACTCTGGCGCAATGGCGTCTGGCCACGGCGGCGCTGCTGTCCTCCATGGCGATGGCGACGTCCAGCCCTTCGCTGGCCGCCGCTCTGCTGATCGCGGCTGGCGTCTATCAGATCAGCCCATGGAAGGACGCCTGCCTGCGCGAGTGCCGCAATCCCGCGATATTCCTCAGCCGCCACTATCGGCCGGGATGGACCGGCGCGCTGCGCCTGGGTGCGCGTCATGGCGCCTGGTGCGTGGGATGCTGCTGGATGCTGATGGCGCTGCTGTTTGTCGGCGGAATCATGAATCTGGCCTGGATAGCCGTGCTGACGCTGCTGGTCGCGCTGGAGAAGCTGTTGCCATGGGGTCGCGCGATGTCGATCCTGGCGGGCGCGGGCTGTATCCTGTTGGGCTGGGCGATATTGCTGGGTTGAGTGCCCTCGGTCGCGCAGGCGACGGACAATCCGCAACCGGATTATGCCTCGTCCTTCTCCGCGGCGGCATGGAAGGCGATCCTCAATGCTTCGGCCAGGCTCTTCACCTCCAGCTTCTGCATCAGGTTGGCGCGGTGGATTTCCACCGTGCGCGGGCTGATGCCCAGATCATAAGCGATGGTCTTGTTCGGCAGCCCTTCGACCAGCCCGTCCAGCACCTCGCGCTCGCGATCGGTCAGGATGTTGAGCCGTGCCCGCGCATCTTCCGCCCTTGCGCTTGCGCCGCGGTCCGCCACGGCCGTCCGGCGCGCTGCATCGACGCAGGCCAGCAGCGCTGCCTTCTCGAACGGTTTTTCGATGAAGTCGCTGGCGCCCGCCTTCATCGCCGTCACCGCCATGTCGACGTCGCCATGACCGGTCATGATCACCACGGGCAGCATGATTCCCCGCGCCCGCAATTCGCGCTGCACCGCCAGCCCGTCAATATCCGGCATCCGCACGTCCAGCAGCACGCACCCCGGCTCCAGCGCGGCGGCCTCCTTCAGAAAGTGCGAGCCCCCTTCGAACAGCTTCACGGCGAAGCCGCTCGTCCTCAGCATGAAGGACAGTGACCGCCGGATCGCCTCGTCATCGTCCACCACATAGATCGGGAATGCTTCGTTCATGCTCTAGTCCGCTGCGTCCAGGGTGAAGTGAAAGGCCGTGCCGCCCCATTGCGACGGTTCGGCCCAGATCCGGCCACCATGGCCCTCGACAATGGTCTGGCTGATCGAAAGGCCGACGCCCATGCCGGACGGCTTGGTGGTGGTGAAGGGGGTGAAGAGCGTGCGCGACATTTCCGGCGCCAGTCCCGGTCCGCTGTCGGCGACGATCACTTCGACCCGGCCGGCATCGGTCGGGGAAGGGGCCGGGATGGCGGAGAGGCGCAGGATGCGCGCAGGGCTGCCGGCCATCGCCTCCACCGCATTCTTCGTGAGGTTGATGATGACCTGCTGCAATTGCACCCGGTTGACCAGCACCTTGTCGACGCGCGGGTCGACGCTGATGTCCATGTCCAGGCCCCGGCTGTCGACGCCGATGAAGGCCAGTGCCGCCCCCTCCGCCAGCAGCCCGCGCAGCGCTTCGGGCTGGCGGATGGTTTCGCCGCGCCGGATGAATTCGCGCAGCGACCGGATGATTTCTCCGGCGCGCAGGGCCTGGCTGGCGCTTTCGGCCATAGCCTCACGCAGCAATTCCCGGTCCACAGGCGCGTCGGCGTCGAGCATGTCGCGTCCCGCCTCCAGATAATTGGCGATCGCGGTCAGCGGCTGGTTGAGTTCATGCGCCAGCGCCGACGCCAATGTGCCCATCGCCGTCACGCGGGAGGCATGGGCCAGTTCCGCCTGCAGGTCCGCCACCCGCCGCTCGGCCTGCTGGCTTTCGGTGAGGTCGCGGATGAAGCCGGTGAAAAGCGGTCGCCCCTCATCCTGGACCTCTCCCACGGACAGTTCGATGGGAAAGGTCGAGCCGTCCCGGCGCCGCGCGCTCGTCAGCCGGCCGATGCCGATGATCCGCCTTTCCCCCGTTTTCAGATAATGGTCGATATAGCCGTCATGCCTCTCCCGGTCGGGGGAGGGCATGAGCATCGAGATATTCTCGCCCAGAACGTCGCTTTCGGCATATTGGAACATGCGTTGCGCCGCCGCGCTGAACGACACGATCTGCCCGCGCACGTCGATGACGATCAGCGCATCGGGCACCGTCGCCAATATGGAGCCGAGCAGCGCCTGTTCGAGGCTGTGCTCGCGCTGGGTCAGGCCATCGGTTTCATCGTCCGCTACCGCCATGCGCCCACCATGCCGCGCATTCAATGCGCCAGCAAGAGCGGAACATGGACTTCGCGCAGCATGGCGCGGGTGACGCCGCCAAACACCATCTCGCGCAACCGGCTGTGACCGAAGGCGCCCATCACCATCCATTCAGGCTTCAGCACGCCGATGGCCGCCTTCAACGACGCCTCTATGGTGCGGCCGTCCTGCGGCCATGTGTGCAATTGGCATTTGATGCCGTGGCGCGCCAGATATTCGGGCGCGTCCGTGGCCGGGAAGGGATATTTGCCGGCTTCCTCCACCGTAACGACATGCACTTCCTCCGCCAGTTTCAGCAGCGGGACGGAGAGGCGCAGCGCGGTGGAGGCCTCCTGCGAACCGTCCCACGCTATCAGCGCGCGGCCCGTGACGGGAAAGCTTTTCGCCTCCTGCGGCACGGCGATCACCGGAACCCTTCCGGCGAGCGCCAGATCGGCCGCCAGGTGCAGCGGGTCGGCATATTCCCGGCGCGGTCCCGACGGCAGGGTGACGATGATGCCGTCGGTCAGCGTTGCGGCGGACAGCAGGCCATGGACGACATCGCCCTCCACATGGCGCCAGTCCCAGCTTACATCCTCGCGCCGGAGCCGATCCTCCACGCGCATTCGCGCCTTTTCGTCGATGTCGTACAGTTCCGCCATCATCGCCGGGGCCATGGAGGCGCCGCCATACATGTCGGCCGCGACGAAATTGGGCATGGCCGTCACCTGCACGCAGTGAATATGCGCATTGGATGCGCGGGCGAGATCGCAGGCCGCCTGGAGGCGGCTTTCCGCGCCAAGATCTTCATGAATGTGCAGCAGGACCGATTTCATCGTCTGTCTCCCGGCAAGCGTATCTTCCATCTGGCTAGGGCTGCCGTGGCGCGGTCGCCATCAGGAATAATCCTTATATCTCTTTTCGCTGCGGAATCCGATGCCATTCCCATGAGTTGGACCACCATACGCCTCGAACTTGCCCGGACGGCGGGTTTTCCCAACGGATCGGCGGCGCGAAGCTATGTGCTGCGCCTGCCGCTCAGCACGGGCGGGCTGATCGATGAACGGGAATATCGCGTCAATCCCGAACTGGCGACGGCGCGGCGCTTCTGGCCCAATGAGCCGGACCGGCACGGCACGCTGCTGCACACCCGGCAGGGCTGGGCGCTGTCCTGCAAGCCGGGAGAGGCGGATGACGAGAAGATCTACCGGCTGGAAGCGCAGGCCATCCAACTCGGGACCTGTCTGACCCTGACCGATCCAGACGGGGAGAGCCTGCCCTTTGTGGTGAAGGGTTTCTGTCCGGCCTGATGATCGGAAGGCGCGTCGGTGCAAAGGCGGCAAAGCATTTGCTCGTTAATACTGCTAATGACTTGCAACATCCCCTTCTTTTGGCTAGCGGGACGGCGGCTTTAAGGGGTGATGCATGCCTATTCGTTCGTCTGTCCTGCTTGTGACCAGTACGCTTGCTCTGTTGAGTCCCTCCGCGCTGGCCCAGTCCCGACCCGCCGCAGAGGATGGCGGCCCGATCATCGTGACCGCCGCGCGCACGATCCTGCCGGCCAACGCCCTGCCGTTGACCGTCGACGTGATCGACCAGGAAACGCTCAACCAGCAGGTTGCGATCGGCGGGTCCATTGTCGATGCGGTGTCGGCGCTGACCCCTTCCTTTTCGCCGACGCGGCAAAAGCTGTCTGGCGCGGGTGAGACGCTGCGCGGCCGATCGCCGCTCTACGCGATCAACGGCATACCGCAGACGGCGCCGTTGCGGGACGGCGCGCGCGATGGCTTCACCATCGACCCGTTCTTCATTGATCGGGTGGAGGTGATCTATGGTTCCAACGCGCTGCAAGGGATCGGCGGCACGGGCGGGATCGTCAATCAGGTGACCGTTGCGCCGCCCCGGAACGACGGATTGACCGGCCGGGTGCTGGTGCAGGGCAATGCCGACACCGGCTTTCACGGTGACGGCATCGGCGGCAAGGTGGCGGGGCTGGTCGGCTGGCGCTCCGGGCGATGGGACGCGATGGTGGGCGCAGCCTATGAGAAGCGCGGCGCATTCTATGACGGGCATGGCAATCGCGTCGGCACCGACCTGACGCAGGGAGAGACGCAGGACAGCCGGAGCTGGTCGCTGTTCGGCCGCTTCGGCTACGCGCTGAGCGACAGTGCGCGATTGGACCTGACCATGAGCCGCTTCCAGTTGAAGGGGGAGGGCGATTACGTCGCGGTGGACGGCAATTATCGCATCGACCGCCCGACAAGTTCGGTGCGCGGCACGCCGCCCGGCGTTCCGGCCACCAACCGCACGGAAAGCGCTGCGCTTACGCTGACCGACAGCGCCCTGTGGGACGGCAACTTCATCGCCCAACTTTTCTTCAACCGCTCGCGCGACACCTATGGCGGGGAGGTTGCGCCGATCGCCAGTTTTCAGGATCCGCGCATTGCGCCGGTCGGCACCCTGTTCGACCAGTCGCAGAATCGCAGCCGCAAATATGGCGGCAAGATCAGCTATGAACGCGCCATGCCGGGATTTGAGGCGCTGACCGCGACCATCGGCTTCGACGCGCTCTATGACCTGACCGAGCAGCGGCTGATCGCGACGGGCCGGAGTTGGGTGCCGCCGACCGATTATCGCAGCCTCGCGCCCTTTGCGCAGTTCAACCTGGCATTGTTCGACAAGAAACTGCGCGTGGCGGGCGGCGTCCGTCATGAGGATGTGCGCATCAGCATCGATGACTATCACACCCTCTGGACCTATGGCGGCGGCGTCGATGTCGCAGGGGGCAGGCCGACCTTCAGCGATACGCTGGTCAATGGTGGCGTGATCCTGGAACCCTGGACCGGCATCCGCGCCTATGCCAGCTATGCCGAGGGTTATACCGTGCCCGATGTCGGCCGGATCGCCCGTGCCGTCGCCGCGCCCGGCGTCGACATAGACGATTATGTGAACATCAGCCCGATCGTGTCGAACAACCGGGAGATCGGCTTTGAAGTGAAGCGCGGCCCGATCGATGCCAGCGCGGCCTATTTCTGGTCGACCAGCAAGAACGGGTCGCTGCTGGTGCAGAGCGGCGGCGTGTTCGAGGTCCAGCGCCAGCGGGTCGAGATACAGGGGCTGGAACTGAACCTCTCGGCCCGGACGCCGCTGCCGGGACTGACCCTCTCGACCGGCTATGCCCATCTGATCGGCCGCACCGACGGTTCGGACGACGGGATCGACAAGGTTGACCGCGATCTGGACGGGGCGAACATCTCGCCCGACCGCCTGAACGTGGCGGCCAGCTATGTGCATGGACCCGTTTCGGCGCGCATCCAGACGCAATTCTTCCTGTCGCGCCAGTTCGAACGGACGCCGGGCGCTTATCCGCCGCTCTACAGGTTCGACGGCTATGACGTGACCGACCTGTCGCTGCGCTATCAGACGCGTTTGGGGGCATTGACGCTGGCGGCGCAGAATATCTTCGACACATTCACCATCGATTATTACAGCCAGACCGTCCGTCCCAGTGACAATGCCCATTATTTCGCGGGCCGCGGCCGCAATTTCACCCTGTCCTGGGATTATCGCTTCTAGTGAAACTGATCGACACCCTCCACCGCTGGACCGGCGGGCTGATCGGGTTGCTGCTCGCGCTTCTGGGCCTGAGCGGCGCGTTGCTGGTGCATAAAAATGCCTGGACGCTGGCGCCCCATGCCGGCGATCCGCGGGTGGAGGACGTGCGCCAACTGGCCGAGGTGACGCAGCGCCTCATGGCCGATCCGGCGATGCGGCCGCAGTCGATCACCTATGCGTCCGACGATTTCGGGCTGCTCAAACTGCTGTTCGACAATGGTCGCGGCGCCTATGCGGACCAGCAGGGTGCCGTGGTGATGCGGTGGAGCAGCCAGTGGGAGCGGCCCGAACTGTGGCTGTTCGATTTCCACCACCATCTCTTTTCCGGCGAAACGGGCGATTGGGTGATCGGTATTGCCGCGCTTTGCGGGCTGTTCTTCGTGTTGACCGGCTTCATCCTCTGGTGGCGGACGCGGCGGACCTTCGAATGGCGCCTATGGCCGGCACGGATGAGCCGCCCCGCGATCGTGCGGCATCACCGCGACCTGGGCATCATCGTCGCGCCCTTGTTGCTGCTGTCGCTGGTGACGGGTGCCGTCCTGGTGTTCCGTCCCATGGCGGCGTTGCTGTTCGGGCCGGGAGCGCCTGCGCAGATCGACAAGGCGCTGGCTCCGCCCCCGCCCCGCAATGCCGGGCTTGCCGGAAGGCTGGACTGGGCGGGCATGATCATGACGGCCAAGGCGCGCTTCCCCGATGCGGAAGTGCGCAGCCTCAGCCTGCCGCGCAAGAAGGGCGGTCTCGTCACGCTTCGCATGCGGCGGCCGCAGGAATGGCTGCCCAATGGCCGCACCACCCTCTGGTTCGCGGCCGACAACGGCATGCTGGTTGCCGCGCGCGACGCCTCGACGCTGCCCACAGCGGTGAAGGGCTATAATCTGCTTTACCCGCTCCATGCGGCGAAAGTCGGTGGCTTGCCCTTCCGGCTGCTCATGACGCTGTCGGGTTTGGCGCTGACGCTGCTCGGCTCGCTGACTGTCTGGACGTTCTGGTTCAGGCGTCCCGCCCGGCCTGCACGGCCGCGTCAGATCGCGATCAGGACATAGGGACGGTCGAACCGTTCCGAAGGGACAATTATAGACCGGAACACCGCCGGGCTTGCAGAAGATGTCCAGATCCCTGGTCGGCCGCATGAAGGGGATGCCCGATCCCACCAGATGCGCCAGGCTTTCCGCGTAGAATTGGGCAGCGTCCGGCGACGGGGCGAAGGTGACGGGGAACGGGCGAGCGGTCGCTTCCGTTCCCCGGCCGGGCGGAGGCCTATCTCATCGTCGGGATGACGAAGCTCTGGTCGATCACCGCACCGCCGTCGGGCCAGCGTTGGGTGATCTTCTTGGTGCGGGTGTAGAAGCGCACGCCGTCCATGCCATATTGGTCGAGGTCACCGAACCCGGAACGTTTCCAGCCGCCGAAGCTGTGATAGGCGACCGGCACCGGGATCGGCACGTTGATGCCGACCATGCCGACCTCCACATCGGCGGCGAACTTGCGGGCATAGTCGCCGTTGCGGGTGAAGATGGCGACGCCATTGCCATATTGATGCTGCGAGGGATAGCTGAGCGCCTCCTCGAAGCTGTGGGCGCGCAGGATTTGAAGGACAGGGCCGAAAATTTCGTCCTGATAGCTCTTCATCTGCGGCGTCACCCGGTCGATCAGCGTCGGGGCGAGGTAGAAGCCCTGCTCATAGCCCTGGAGCGAGAAGCCGCGCCCGTCGACCACGATTTCCGCACCTTCGTCGGCGGCCATCTGGATATAGCTTTCGACGCGGGCCTTGTGCACGCCGGTGACGAGGGGGCCATATTGCGCGTCGGGATCGGTCGGGATGCCGGGGCGCAGTGTTTCGATGGCGTTCAGCAGCTTGGCGCGGAAGGCGTCCGCCGTGGCTTCGCCCACCGGCACCACAACGGGCAGCGCCATGCAGCGTTCGCCCGCCGAACCATAGGCCGCGCCGACGATATCGGCGACCGCCTGGTCCATGTCCGCGTCGGGCAGGATGATGCCGTGATTCTTGGCGCCGCCCATCGCCTGGACCCGCTTGCCGTTCTGCGCGCCGCGGGCATAGACATAGTTGGCGATGTCGGAAGATCCGACGAAGCTGACCGCCTTGATCGCCGGATGGTCGAGGATGGCGTCGACCATTTCCTTGTCGCCATGGACGACGTTCAGGATCCCGGCGGGCATGCCGGCCTCTATGGCGAGTTCGGCAAGGCGCACCGGGACGGAAGGGTCGCGTTCCGACGGCTTCAGGATGAAGGCGTTGCCGCAGGCGATGGCCATGGCGCTCATCCAGAGGGGGATCATGGCGGGGAAGTTGAAGGGCGTGATGCCCGCTGCGATGCCCAGCGGCTGGCGCATGGAATAGACGTCGATGCCGGGGCCGGCGCCCTGGGTATATTCGCCCTTGAGCAGATGGGGGATGCCGCAGGCGAACTCGACGACTTCCAGGCCGCGCTGGATGTCGCCCCTGGCGTCGGCCACCACCTTGCCATGTTCGGAGGAGAGGAGGACGGCCAGTTCGTCCATATTCTGTTCGATCAGTTCCTTGAAGCGGAACATCACGCGGGCGCGGCGCTGGGGATTGACGGCGGCCCATTCGGGCTGGGCGGCGAGGGCGGAATCCACCGCCTTCTGGAGATGGGCGGCGGTGGCGAGTTCGACCTGCGCCTGGACGGTACCGGTGGCGGGATCGAGCACGTCGGACAAGCGGGCGCCGGGGAGCGGGGCGGATTGTCCATGAATGAAATGAGTAATCGAACGCATTTTCCGGTTCCTCTCCTGCGGGTGGATGGCTTTGCTATAGACCCGCCAGCTTTGCGGATATACGGGTATGTCGACACATTTGTTGTGCGGATTTGCCCATGCTAAATTCCGATGAGCTGCGCCTGTTCCTGGCCGTGATGCGGGAGGGCAACATGCTGGCCGCTGCCCGCAGGGTCGGCGTTGACCATAGCACGGTTGCCCGGCGCCTGACCAATATGGAGGCGACGCTGGGCGCCCGGCTGTTCGATCGCAGCCCGCGCGGGGTGACGCCTACGCCCGCCGCCTTCGCACTGGTTTCCCATGCCGAGCGGATAGAGAGCGAGCTGCTCGCCGCGATGAGCAGCGTCGCCGGGCGCGACCGGGAAGTGGAGGGGACGGTGCGGCTCGCCACGCCGGAAGCCATTGCCAGCCATCTGATCGCCCCCAATGTGGCGGCCCTGCGCGCGCGCCACCCGCGCCTGACGCTGGAGCTGGCATCCGAAAGCAAGGTGGCGAGCCTGTCGCGGCGCGAGGCGGAAATCGCCGTGATGCTGAAGCCGCCGCCCCGGGGCCGCTTCGTGACGCGCAAGCTGGCCGATTATCGCCTCGGCCTTTACGCGTCCAAGGCCTATCTGGAGCGGGAAGGGGCCCCGGCGACCCGCGCCGACCTCAGCCGCCATGTCTTCGTTTCCTATATCGAGGAGCTGGCCGGCTTTGCCGAGATGATCGCCCTCGACCAGTTGCTGCCCGGCGCGTCCATCGTCTTTCGCGCCAGTTCCAGTGCGGCGCAGCATGCGGCGGTGGCGGCGGGCATGGGGCTGGGCGTGCTGCACCGCTTCGCGGCGGCGGAGGATGAGCGGCTGGTCCAGCTTTTCCCCGAGTCGACGCCGGAGTCGATGCCGGGGTCGATGCCGGGGTCGATGGAGGTCTGGCGCAGCTATTGGCTGGTCATGCATGCCGATCTGCAGAGGCTGCCTCGCGTGCGCGCGGCCGCCGATTTCCTGGACGAGGTCATGCGGACAGTGCGGGACCGGCTGTAGGACGGATCGATATCAGCGCTGACGGCCTGCAAATGGCGGCCTTTCGCGCTTCCGGTGCGTGCCGGGCGTGGCAGATCCTGATCCAGTTAAGGCGATTTTCCAGGAACCCGGTCCCGATCCCGCGGGTTTTCCAGGCAGGCTGCAACGCGCTGATTGCGGCATCACGGCATGGGAGAGTGGAGCAGTCGTGGCGATATCGTTCGAACATCGGATGGCGCGGGGCGCATGGGGTGAAGCGCAGGGCCGCGGCACGGACCATCTGGCTCTCGCCTTTCGCGAGTTCTTCAAAAATCCGCTGGCGGTCGGCTCTGCCTTTCCCGCTTCGCATGGCCTTGTTGAAAGGATGCTGGCCCCGATCGACTGGAGCCGGATGGAATGCGTCGTCGAATATGGACCGGGTACGGGCATCTTCACCCGTGCCCTGCTGGATCGCCTGCCCGCCCATGCGCGGCTGCTGGCGATCGATACCAGCGCGGGCTTCATCGATCATCTGCGCAGGGTGACGCCGGACGGGCGGCTGGTCGCGGTCGCCGGTTCGGCCGATGCCGTACGCGGCATCATGACCGGTCACGGGCTGGGCCGGGCGGACTGCATCCTGTCGGGCCTGCCCTTCTCCACGCTGGCGCCGGATCGGGCGGAACGGCTGATGAAGGCGAGCGCCGGGGCTTTGGCGCCTGACGGGCGGTTCCTGGCCTATCAGATGCGCAAGGCCGTGCTCCCCCTGCTGGAGCGGCGTTTCGAGACGGTCGAGACGGGTTTCGAATGGCGCAATCTGCCACCCTGCCATCTCTATTGGGCGACGCGGCCGCGCTCCCTCCTTCCCTCCCCTTGAAGGGGGAAGGGACGATTTTGCTCTTTCCGCGTCCGGGGCTTCAGTCGCCGGTGGGAGTTAGAGCGGCGATGAGGTCCAGCACCCCCTGCGCATGCTCCTTCCGGCAGATCAGCAGGTCGGGCAGATAGACGTCCTCCTGATTATAGACCAGCGGCGATCCGTCGATGCGGCTGCAATGCAGGCCGTGGGCGAGCGCCACGGCGACCGGGGCGCAACTGTCCCATTCATATTGGCCGCCCGAATGCAGATAGATGTCGGCCTGCCCCAGGATCACCGCCATCGCCTTTGCGCCCGCGCTGCCCATGGGGACGAGCTCCGCGCCCAGCCTTTCCGCGACGGCGACCGCTTCGGCGGCCGGGCGGGTGCGGCTGACCACCATGCGCAGCTTTTCCGGCGCGGGCGGAACGGGGCGGGGCTGGTCGGTGCGCAGCACGACGCCGCCGTCCAGTCCGGGCAGCGCGACCGCGCCCACCGTCGCCACGCCGTCCACCGACAGGCCGACATGCACCGCCCAGTCGGCGCGTTCCTCCCCATATTCGCGCGTGCCGTCGACCGGATCGACGATCCAGACGCGCGACTTTTCGAGGCGGGAGCCGTCGCACTTCATCTCCTCCGACAGCAGGCCGTCATCGGGACGCTGTTCGCGCAGGGCGTGGACCAGGAACTGGTTGGCGGTCTGGTCGCCCGCCTTGCCCAGCGCCTTGGCGCCGAGCAGGCCGCTGTCGCGCACCGTGAGCAGCAGGCGCCCCGCAATGTCGGCCAGATGCGCGGCAAGATCAGCGTCGGACATGCTCATGGGATCAGCCTCGCGATGATGGCTTCGGCCGCTTCCTCTGCGGTCATGGCCGTGGTGTCGATCCGGATTTCCGGATCCTCCGGCGCTTCATAGGGGCTGTCGATGCCCGTGAAGTTCTTGAGTTCGCCCGAACGCGCCTTCCTGTAGAGGCCCTTGACGTCGCGCGCCTCCGCGTCGGCCAGCGGTGTGTCGATATGCACCTCGATGAACTCGCCGGGCTTCATCATCTGGCGCACCATGTCCCGCTCCGCCCGGAAGGGGGAGATGAAGGCGGTGATGACGATCAGGCCCGCATCGGTCATGAGCTTCGCCACCTCGCCCACGCGGCGGATATTTTCCACCCGGTCGGCGTCGGTGAAGCCCAGATCCTTGTTGAGGCCGTGGCGCACATTGTCGCCGTCCAGCAGGAAGGTGTGGCGGTTCATGCGCGCCAGCTTCTTTTCGACGAGGTTGGCGATGGTCGACTTGCCCGCGCCCGACAGCCCGGTGAACCACAGCACGGCCGGCTTCTGATTCTTGAGGTTGGCGTGGAATTCGCGGGTGACGTCGGTCGCCTGCCAGTGGACGTTCTGCGCCCGCCGCAGCGAGAAGTGCAGCATCCCCGCCGCCACGGTGGCATTGGTGATCTTGTCGATCAGGATGAAGCCGCCCAGCGTGCGGTTGGTTTCATAGGGTTCGAACACGATCTGCCTGTCGGTCGACAGATTGGCGATGCCGATGGCGTTGAGGTCCAGCGTCTTCGCCGCCAGATGCTCCATCGTGTTGACGTTGACCTGATATTTGGGTTGCTGGATCGTGGCGGTGACGGTCTGCGTGCCGAGCTTCAGCCAATAGGGGCGGCCCGGCAGCATTTCCTCGTCCGCCATCCAGACGATCGTCGCCTCGAACTGGTCGGCGGCCTGCGGCGGATTGTCCGACGCCGCGATCACGTCGCCGCGCGAGCAGTCGACTTCATCGGCAAAGCACAGAGTGACCGACTGCCCGGCGACCGCGACATCCAGGTCGCCGTCAAGCGTGACGATGCGGCTGATCGTGCTGGTCTTGCCCGAAGGCAGGACGCGGATCGCGTCGCCCGGCCTGACCGTGCCGGTGGCGATCTGGCCGGAAAAGCCGCGGAAGTCGAGATTGGGGCGGTTGACCCACTGGACCGCCATGCGGAAGGGCTTTTCCTGATCGGAGACCTGGTCGACCTCCACCGTTTCCAGATGCTCGATCAGCGCCGGTCCCTTGTACCAGGGCGTGTTGGCCGAAGGGCCGGTGATATTGTCGCCCCTGAAGCCGGAAATGGGCATGGCGGTAAAGGCCTTGATGCCGATCGACTGGGCAAATTCGGTATAGTCCTTGACGATGCCGTCGAACACCGCCTGGTCATAGTCGACCAGATCCATCTTGTTCACCGCCAGCACAATGTTCCGGATGCCGATCAGATGGGCAAGATAGCTGTGGCGGCGGGTCTGCGTCAGCACGCCCTTGCGCGCGTCGATCAGGATGACGGCGAGGTCGGCGGTGGATGCGCCCGTCACCATGTTGCGCGTATATTGTTCATGGCCGGGCGTGTCGGCGACGATGAACTTGCGCTTTTCCGTCGCGAAGAAGCGATAGGCGACGTCGATGGTGATGCCCTGTTCGCGTTCGGCGGCGAGGCCGTCGACCAGCAGGGCGAAGTCGATCTCCTGCCCCTGGGTGCCCACGCGCTTGCTGTCGGCCTCCAGCGCGGCGAGCTGATCCTCGAAGATCATCTTGCTGTCATAGAGCAGGCGGCCGATCAGCGTCGACTTGCCGTCGTCCACCGACCCGCAGGTGATGAAGCGCAGCATCGTCTTGTGCTGGTGCACCTCCAGATACTGGTCGATATCCTCCGCGATGAGGGCGTCGGTCTTGTAGATCACATCGGCGTCCGACATCAGAAATACCCTTCCTGCTTCTTCTTTTCCATGCCCGCGCCGCCGGCATCCTTGTCGATGGCGCGGCCCTGGCGTTCGGAGGTGGTGGTGAGCAGCGTTTCCTGGATCACCTCCGGCAGGGTCTTCGCTTCGCTCTCGACCGCGCCGGTCAGCGGGTAGCAGCCCAGGGTGCGGAAGCGGATCGACCGCATCACCGGCTCCTCGCCGGGCTTCAGGGGGAAGCGTTCGTCATCCACCATCAGCAGCATGCCGTCGCGCTCCACCGTGGGGCGCTCCTCCGCGAAATAGAGCGGCACGATGGGGACGTCGTTCAGGTGGATATATTGCCAGATGTCCAGCTCGGTCCAGTTGCTGATCGGGAAGACGCGGATGCTCTCGCCCTTGTTCTTGCGGGCGTTGTAGAGGTTCCACAGTTCCGGGCGCTGGTTCTTCGGATCCCAGCCGTGCGACGACGTGCGGAAGGAGAAGATGCGTTCCTTCGCCCGGCTCTTCTCCTCATCGCGGCGGGCGCCGCCGAAGGCCGCGTCGAAGCCGTAGAGGTTGAGCGCCTGCTTCAGCCCCTCCGTCTTCCACATGTCGGTGTGCAGCGGGCCATGGTCGAACGGGTTTATGCCGCGTTCCTGCGCTTCGGGATTGTGATAGACGAGCAACTCCATGCCCGATTCCCGCGCCATGCGGTCGCGCAGTTCGTACATCGCCTTGAATTTCCAGGTGGTGTCGACGTGCAGCAGCGGGAAGGGCGGCGGCGAGGGGTAGAATGCCTTGCGCGCCAGATGCAGCATCACGGCCGAATCCTTGCCCACCGAATAGAGCATCACCGGCTTCTCGGCCTCTGCCACGACTTCCCGCAGGATATGGATGCTTTCCGCCTCCAGACGCTCCAGATGCGTCAGCCTCTTCGAATCGATCATCATTCACCGCCTTGTGTTGTGACAGCCTGATGGCAGAAGCGGTGAGGTACTGGACCTCCCATATGGGAGGATATACATATTAGCCATGCGACTGGACGATGGCGGATTATTGGCGGCTCTCCATGAGGGTATGTTCGAGCAACCCCTTTGGCACGGGTTCCTCGACAGGTTGCGGGCGCGATCTGGGGCGGCCTATGCCAGCCTCGCCTTCCGCCCGGTAGATGAGGAGCGGATCGTCGAGCTGTATGCCGGGCCGCCGACGCCGCTGCACCTCGACCGGCTGTTCAACCAGAAATATGGGCGCGATCCCCTGCCCTATCGCCGGATGCGGGAGGCGCGGGTCTATACGCTGGACGAACTGCTGGATCCCGGCGACGCGGTGCAGCAGGGCTATCGGGCGGAATTCCTGCAACCGCTGGGCATCACCAACATGCGTTCGGTGCGCGTGACCGAGCCGAGCGGCATGGATGCCTGGCTGAGCTGCGCGGGGGGGAGGGAGCTGGGGTCGGGCGTGGGCGCGCTGATGACCGCGCTGGTGCCGCATCTGCGCATCGCGCTGCGCAGCTTCGTCGCGCTGGAGCGGGAAAAATTCCGGTCTTCGGTGAATTCGGAGGCGTTCGGGCGGCTGAACTTCGGCTGGCTGACGCTGGACGCCCAGTGCCGCATCGTCGACATGACGCCGCATCTGGAGCAGCTTTTCCAGCGTTCGCGACTGCTGCGCAGGGGGCGTTACGACCGGCTGATGCCGGCGTCTCCGGCGATCGACCGGGAAATGACCGCGCTGGTCAAGACCTTTGCCGCCGATCGCGAGGCGCGGCCGAGGGCTATCAACCTGAGCCGCGATCCGTTGATGGACATGCTGGTCCGGCCGATCCAGGATCGCTCGCTGTCCGTGCCGTCGGCACCCGTCGCCATCGCCTATATCAGCGGCGACCGATGGTCGCAGGCGGACCGTTGCGACCAGCTGGTCGACCTGTTCGGATTGTCGCCCAGCGAGGCGCGGCTGGCCTGGGCGATCGCGCAGGGCATGTCGATCAGCGAGGCCGCCGCCGACCTGGGGCTGACGGTGGAGACGGCGCGCAACTATTCGAAGAAGATCTATGCCAAGACCGGGGCGCGGGGGCAGGCGGAGCTGGTGCGCAATATCCTGACGGGTGTGCTGGCGCTGGCCTGAGGGTGGCCGGTCCATTCGCGGCGCGGCCGCTGGCAGATTCCGCCATCCGGGAAGAAGCGCGCGAAGATTGCGGTGGACATGGTGCTTCGTTCAGGCCAGGATTTCCGCGGCCGCCAGAGCCTGATCTCTCCATGGACCGGGATGCAGTGGCGAGCGAGCGGATGACCCGACAGGAAGGACTTACGACCATGGATGACCGGATGACCAGCGCCCCTTGCCCTGTTGTCCCTGTTCGTCATGGTGTCCATGTCCGCTTTTCTCACATTATCCAGCCTGTCCGCCGCCACGCCTGAAGGGCGGACGCTTTTCCATGACCTGACCCTGTCGATCGGCGCCGAGCGCATCGGGTTTGTCGGGCGCAACGGGTCGGGCAAGTCGACATTGCTGCGCATTGCGGCGGGCGTGCAGGTGCCCTCGTCCGGCAGCGTTCATCGCGGCGGCACGGCCGCCATGCTGGCCCAGAACTGGCGCAGCGACCAATTGATCGGCGAGGCGCTGGGCGTTGCCGAGGCGCTGGCGATCCATGCGCGCATCGAGCGGGGCGAGGGGACCGAAACGGATTTCGACGCGGTCGACTGGATGCTGCCCGCTGCGGTCGACGCTGCCCTTGCCGATATCGGGCTGGCCGGCGTGGACATCGAACGGCCGATGGGCAGCCTGTCGGGGGGCGAGCGGACGCGCATCGGGATAGCGCGCCTCGCGATCGAGCGCCCCGATCTCCTGCTGCTCGACGAGCCGACCAACAATCTCGACCGGGAAGGCCGCGCCGCGATCGAGCGGCTGGTCGCGACCTGGCCGGGCGGCGTGCTGGTCGCGAGCCATGACCGGGCGCTGCTGGAACGCATGGACCGCATCGTCGAACTCAGCCCCATCGGCATCCGCATCGTCGGCGGCGGCTGGTCCGCCTTTGCCGCCGCGCGCGACGCCGATCAGGCGCGGGCGCAGGCCGAGCGTGATCGCGCCGACGTCGCACTGCGCGCCACCCGTCTCGCCGCGCAGGCCGCGCGGGAGGCGAAGGACCGGCGCGACAGGGCCGGCCGCGCCTTTGCCGAGAGGGGATCGGAACCGAAGATCCTGCTGGGCGCGCGGGCGGAACGGGCGGAGAATAGCGGCGGCCATGCGCGGCGCCTGGCCGAACGGCAGATAGACGAGGCGGTTCATGCCAGCGATGCCGCTCGCGCCCGGGTGGAAATATTGACGCCGCTCGCCATCGACCTGCCCGCCACCGGCATCCCCTCGCAAGCTGAGTTGCTGGCGATGGAGGGCGCCAGCGTCGATCTGGGCGGACGTCGCCTCGGCCCCTGGACGATGGCCATTCATGGGCCGGAGCGGGTGGCCCTGGCGGGTGCGAACGGAACGGGCAAATCGACCCTGCTGCGCCTGGTGACCGGAGCGCTCGCGCCGGCCATCGGCATGGTCCGGCGACGATCCGACCGGATCGCCATGCTGGATCAGCATGGCGACCTGCTGGATGAAGGGGACACGATCATCGGCAACATGCGTCGCCGGCACCCGACGCTGGACGAGGAGGCGATCCATGCGGCCTGTGCCCGTTTTGCCTTCCGTAACCGCGAGGCGCAGCGAATCGTGGGCAGCCTGTCGGGCGGCGAGCGCCTGCGCGCCGGTTTGGCCGTCGCTCTTTCGGGACCCCAGCCGCCCTGGTTGCTGATCCTGGACGAGCCGACCAATCATCTCGATATCGCCTCGATCGAGGTGCTGGAGCGGGCGCTTGAAAGCTTCGACGGCGCGCTGATGGTCGTCAGCCATGATCGCCGATTTCTCGACGCGATCGGCATTCAGCGGACGGTGGATGTTGGCCGTCAGTGAACCGGGTCGTCGTCCAGCATGGGATCGCGGCCGCCGAACAGATCCGCGATCAGGCGCCGCAGCCAGATGGTGCCGGGGTCATGATGGCTGCGCCGATGCCATAGCTGCTGGATCGGAATGCGGGGCGCGTCGAAGGGAAGGGGGAGGAACCGCAGGCCGGCAAGGCGGGAGAAGATGCGGGCCACGCCATAGGGCACCGTCGCGATCATGTCGGAACGGGCGATCAGCAGCGGCACGGTCAGGAAATGCGGCGAGCGCAACAGCGTCCGCCGGCGCAGCCCCAATGCGCGGATTCGCCGCTCCAGCACTTCCTGGCTGCGGCCTTCCTGTTCGATCATCGCGTGGTCGGCCGACAGATAATCCTCCAGCGACATGGTGGTCGCGCCGTCCCGCCACCCGGCGCGCACCAGGCAGACGAAGCCCTGTTCGAACAGCGTCTGGGTGAAGAGATTGTCCCCCTCCAGCCCCAGGAAGAAGCCGAGCGCCAGATCGACCGACCCGTCCGCCAGGGCGCGGCGCAGATCGGGCGGCGCCAGGGTGACCGAACGCACCGTGACCCCCGGCGCCCGTTCCCGCAGGGCGGTCATGAGGTCGGGCAGGAAGGTCAGTTCGCCCAGATCGGAAAGGCCGATGGTGAAGCAGCGTTCCGACCGGGCGGGGTCGAACGGGGCGGCGGTCACGATGTCCGACCGGACCGACGCCATCACCGTCATGACGGGGTCGATCAACCGCTGGGCCACCAATGTCGGCTCCATCGCAGCGCCCTGCCGCACGAAAAGTTCGTCCCCGAAATGCGCGCGCAGCCTTCGCAGTGCCAGGCTGACGCCCGGTTGCGTGACGCCCAGCGCCCGCGCCGCGCCCGACACGCTGCGCTGGGTGAACAGCGCCTCCAGCACGCGGAGCAGGTTGAGATCGAGCTTTTCCATCAGGGAATGATATAGTTTCTATAAGAATTATGCGGGATGCTTATAATCGGCCGTCGCCCTACAGTGCAAGCCGCCGCCGCGCGAAAGGGCGGACGATCCCTGGAGAGAGACATGCCGCGATCCGCCCCCACCCCGAAGCCCTGGCCGAGCGACGCCTGGTACATTGCCTGCACCCCCGACGAACTGGCGGAAAAGCCGCTTGGCCGGACGATCTGCGGCGAACCCATGGTCCTTTATCGCGGCAAGGACGGCAAGGTGGCGGCGCTGGAGGATTTCTGCCCGCATCGCGGCGCTCCGCTGTCGCTGGGCTTCGTGCGGGACGGGGATCTCGTCTGCGGCTATCACGGCCTGGCCATGGCCTGCACGGGTCATGCGGCGTCGATGCCGGGACAGCGCGTGAAGAATTTCCCGCCCATCCGCTCCTACCCGGCGATCGAGCGCCACGGTTTCATCTGGGTCTGGCCCGGTGAGGCGGAGCGGGCGGACGAGGCGAAGCTGCACCCGCTGCCCTGGGCGGAGGATGCGGGCTGGGCCTTTGGCGGTGGCCTCTATCATGTCGCCTGCGATTATCGGCTGATGATCGACAACCTCATGGACCTGACCCATGAAAATTATGTCCATGCGGGCAGCATCGGCCAGCCCGAGATTGACGAGGCGCCGGTCACCACCCGCGTCGAGGGGGATGAGGTCGTCACCACCCGCGTCATGTCCGCCGTGCAGGCGCCGCCCTTCTGGCGCATGGCGCTGCGCAGTGCAGGCCTTCCCGACGACGGGCTGGTCGACCGCTGGCAGATCTGTCGCTTCAGCCTGCCCAGCCATGTCATGATCAAGGTCGGCGTCGCCCTGGAGGGGCGCGGCGGACCTGACGCCGATCCTTCGGCCAAGGCCGCCGCCGTGGTGGTCGATTTCATCACGCCGGAGACCGAACATAGCCATTGGTATTTCTGGGGCTTTGCCCGCCAGTTCGCGGTGGACGATCCCGCCGTCACGGCCTCCATCCGCGAGGGTCAGCGCAAGATCTTCAGCGAGGATCTGGCCATGCTGGAGCAGCAGCAGGAGAATCTGCTGCGCCGGCCGGACCGCAAGCTGCTCAAGCTCAATATCGATGCCGGCGGCGTTCGTTCGCGCATGATGATCGAACGCGCCATCGCGGCGGAGGCATAGAGCGATTTCCAGGCGATCGGAATCGATCGCCGGTCAGGAAATCGCGGCAACAGCAGATCCTTGGCGATTTCCAGGCGATCGGGGCTCCCCTCCCGCCCGCGTTATCAGGATCGCCGTTTCAGGCGCACGATCGCTTCGTCCAGGGCCGACAGGAAGCGCGACCGATCGGCCCTGGCGAACGGCGCGGGGCCGCCGATGCCGTCGGTCAGCATGCCGGCGCGCAGATCGGCCTTTATCGCCCGCACGGCCACGGCATTGCCGATCGACCCATGGGTGAAGGGCTTGCCGGTCGGCGCGATCACGGCGCCACATCCCGCCTTCAGGCATCGGTCGGCCAGCAGGATGTCGGCGGTGATGATGATCGATCCCGCATCGCCATGCTCGACGATCCAGTCGTCCGCCGCGTCGAACCCGTCGCTGACGATGACGCGGGAGACGAGGGGATGCGCGGGCACCCGGATCAGACTGTTGCTGACGACCACGACCGGCACGGCGTGGCGCCAGGCGACCTTGTAGATTTCCTCCTTCACCGGGCAGGCGTCGGCATCGACAAGGATGTTGGGCGTCGGGGTCTGGCGCATGGCTGACGCTCCATGCACTGCCGCATGGCGATCGTGCAAGGCCGGATCACCGTCATCGCCGGTCATCGGTGGGCGGCTCTGGCCGGGCAGGCAGTTCGTCCAGCCTGGCGAGCAGATCCTTGAACAGCTCGTCATCCCGCACGGGAAAGTGCCGCCGGAATCCCTGGCCGAGGATCTCAAGATCCCTGGCTGTCAGCAGCCCGATGGAAACAATCTCGTCCGGCACGGCATCCTCCTTGCGGCAGGGAACGGTGCGGGAGCTCGCAAGTGCCAAGGATTCCGCCTGCGATATGAAATCTGTCGCCGCGGCCCGCCATCCTCTCAGGGGACGGCCGTCCCCGCTGCCCCGCCAGCGTCGCTGGTCGACCCGCGCCTGCCGAAGCGGGCATAGAGGGTCGGCAGCAGGAACAGGGTCAGCAAGGTCGCGGAAACAAGGCCGCCTATGACCACCGTGGCCAGCGGCTTCTGCACTTCCGCCCCGGCGCCGGTCGCAAGCGCCATCGGCATGAAGCCGAGCGATGCGACCAATGCCGTCATCACCACCGGCCTCAATCGCGCCAGCGCGCCCGCCTGAGCCGCCTTGGCGCGATCCACGCCGCGCGCCACCAGATCCTGGATCGACGTCACCATCACCAGTCCGTTGAGCACGGCGATGCCCGACAGGGCGATGAAGCCCGCGGCCGCCGAGATGGAAAAGGGCATGCCGCGCAGCGCCAGCGCCAGCACGCCGCCGACCAGGGCGAGGGGGATGCCGGTGAAGACGATCGCGGCGTCCCGCACGCTGCCGAGCGCGCCGTAGAGCAGCAGGACAATGAGCGCGAAGCAGGCCGGCACGACCAGCAGCAGCCGGTCCCGCGCCGATGCCAGATTTTCGAACTGGCCGCCCCATTGGAGATAGGTGCCGGCCGGCAGCCGCACCTCCCTTGCGATCCCCGCCCGCACGTCGGCGACCACGCTGGACACGTCCCGGCCACGCACATTGGCCTGCACGACGACCCGCCGCTTGCCGTTTTCGCGGCTGATCTGGTTTGGCCCGTCGACCAGGGCGATGCGGGCGACGCTGGCCAGCGGCACGAAAGCGCCCGACGGCGTCGGCACCGGAAGCTGGCCCAGCGTCTCGACATTGCTGCGCGCCTCCTCCCCCAGCCGGATCGTGACGGCAAAGCGTCGGTCGCCCTCGAAGATCATGCCGGCGTCGCGCCCGCCCACGGCGGCGGCCAATATGTCCTGCAACGCCCGCGCGCTGATGCCCAGTCGCGCCATGGCGTCGCGATCGGGCTGCACGTCGAGGATGGGCAGCCCTTCGGTCTGTTCCACCCGCACGTCGGTGGCGCCCTTCGTCCGGCGCAGCACGGCGGCGATGCGGTCGGCCGTGCCGCTCATCTGGTCGGCATCGTCGCCGAAGACCTTGACGGCGATGTCGCCCCGGACGCCCGCGATCAGTTCGTTGAAGCGCATCTGGATCGGCTGGGTGATCTCATAGGCGTTGCCGGGCAGCATCGACAGCCGCTGCTCCAGCCGTTCGACCAGCTCCGCCTTGGGAAGGCGCGGGTCGGGCCATTGCGCGCGGGGCTTCAGGATGACGAATGTGTCGGTCGCATTGGGCGGCATGGGGTCGGAGGCAAGCTCGGCCGTGCCGGTCTTGGAAAAGACGAAGCGGACCTCCGGCTCCCGCGCGATCGCGCGTTCGACCTCGAACTGCATCGCCTGGCTCTGGTCGACCGAAGTGCCCGGCACGCGGACCGCCTGGACGAGGATGTCGCCCTCGTCGAGCTGGGGCAGGAATTCCTGTCCCAGCATCGAGAAGCCGGCGATGGCGGCAAGGAATGCCGCAATCCCGATGCCGATCGTCCGGCCCGGCCGGCGCATCGCCGTCTCCAGCCCCGGCTGATAGCGGGCGTTCAGCCAGGACATGATCCGCCCCTCCTTCTCCTCCACGGGTTTCGACAGCAGCAGGGCCAGCATCGCGGGGACGAAGGTCAGCGAGAGGATGAAGGCGAAGGCGAGCGCGAGGATGACCGTCATCGCCATCGGCGTGAACGTCTTGCCCTCCACCCCGTCCAGGGTGAGGAGCGGGATATAGACGAGGATGATGATCGCCTGCCCATAGACGGAGGGGCGTATCATCTCGCGCGCGGCGGCGGTCACCGCGCAAAGCCGTTCGTCGGGGGTGAGCGGCCGGCCCCTGTCATGCTGATGCCCGGCGATCCGTCGCAGGGCGTTTTCCACAATGATGACGGCACCGTCGACGATGAGCCCGAAGTCGAGCGCGCCCAGGCTCATGAGGTTGGCCGATACGCCGCCGCGCAGCATGCCGAAGCTGGTGAGCAGCATGGTGACGGGGATGACGAGCGCGGCGATCAGCGCGGCGCGGAAGTTTCCGAGCAGGGCAAACAGCACGACGATGACCAGCAGCGCCCCTTCGGACAGGTTCTTCGCCACGGTGCCGATCGTTGCGTGGACCAGGGCCGTGCGGTCCAGGACAGGCTGGACGATGACATCGGTCGGCAGTGAGGCGTTGATCTCTTCAAGGCGCCGGGCGACCGCGGAGGCGACGGCGCGGCTGTTCTCCCCGATCCGCATCACCGCGGTGCCGACGACGACTTCCCGGCCATTTTCGGATGCGGAACCCATGCGCAGCGCCTGGCCGGTCCGCACCGTCGCGACCTGATCGAGCAGGATGGGAACACCCTCCCGCGTGGCGATGACGGTGCGGGCAAGATCGGCGGCATTGCGAAGGCGGGCATCGGACCGGACGGTCAGGCCTTCCCCGTTGCGGTCGATGACGCCCGCGCCGACGGCGCTGTTGTTTTCCTCCAGCGCCGTCGCCAGGTCGCCGAGGCTGAGCTTGAGCGCCGCGAGCCGCTGGACATCGGGCGCCACCTGATATTGCTTCACATGGCCGCCAATGGCGTCGATGCCGGCAAGACCCGGCGTGTTCTTGAGCAGGGGAGCGACGATCCAGTCCTGCACCGTGCGCAGATAGGTCGCCTGATCGGACGCGCCGACCAGCCGCTCGCCCTCCGGCGTGATATAGCTGCCGTCGGGCTGGATGCCGGGTTCGCCGGGCGCATGCCGGTCGTCCTTGCGGTGGGCCAGATGGACGGTCCACATATAGACTTCGCCCAGCCCCGTGGCGATCGGCCCCATTTCGGGCGTGACGCCAGCGGGCAGGCTCTCTTCCGCGCCGCGCAGCCGTTCGGCGACCTGGGCCCTGGCGAAATAGATATCGGTGGATTCGGTGAAGACGGCCGTCACCTGAGCAAAGCCGTTGCGGCTCAGCGAACGGGTATGTTCAAGGCCCGGCACGCCCGCCAGCGCGGTCTCTATGGGAAAGGCGACCTGCTTTTCGACCTGTTCGGGCGACAGCGCGGGCGCGCGGATGTTCACCTGCACCTGGTTGTTGGTGATGTCGGGGACGGCGTCGATGGGCAGGCGGCTGAGCGCCCAGGCGCCGATCACGGCCGCGATGAGGGTGACGAGCAGCACAAGCCAGCGCCGCTCGACCGAAAAGGTCACGATACGCCCGATCATGGATCAATCCTCGTGCGTGGCTTCGCTCTTTCCGAGCTCGGCCTTGAGAGTGAAGCTGTTGGCGACGGCGATCTGTTCGCGGCCGGTGAGGCCCGACAGGATGGTGGCGGCATCGCCATTGGGCTGGCCGACCGTGACCGGCACCGCCCGGAATCCCTGCGCCACGCGGACGAAGACCGTCGAGCGTCCCTCGACCATCTGGATCGCACTGGCGGGAATCGTCATTCCGCCGCTGCCGCCCGTCACCGCGATGGCGGCGGTAACCGGTTCGCCGACGCGCCATTGGCCGTCGCGATTGTCGATGATGGCGAGAACGGGGACGAGGCGCGTCGTTTCGTCGAGCACTGGGGAAACGAAGCTGACGCGCGCGCCCGTCCTGCGTCCCGGCGCGCTGATGTCCACGCTCGCGCCCGGCCGGATGCGGCCCGCATCGGCAGGGGAAAGCGACAGGCGAACCGCCAGCCGCGAGAGATTGGCGACGCGATAAAGCTCCGCATCGGCGGCCACCATCTGCCCCAGGGTGACGGTGCGGGCGATGACCTGGCCGCTGATCGGTGCGACGATGCCCAGCCGGTTGAGGCCGCCTCCTCCGCCCCCTGCCGCCGCGACCTGCTGCCGCGCGAGGCGCAGCGCGATCCCCGCTTCCGTCGCGGCGGTGCGGGCCGCGATCAGATCCTGTTCGGGCGAAACCCGTTCGGCGAACAGGCGCTGTTCCCGCTGCAGGTTGGACCGGGCGAGCGCCAGACGCGCCTGCGCCGCCTCGACCTCTGCCTTCAGCGATGCGGCCTCGCGGCTTTCGATCACCGCCAGAGTGTCGCCCCTCTTCACCTCCTCGCCCAGATTGCGCGTGAGCGACACCACGCGTCCGCCGATGGCGGCGGACACGACCTGCGTTCCCTGGGGGTCGCCCTCTATCGTGGCGGGCAAGGTGATCGCGCCGCCGCCAGTCGTCGGGCGGGCCAGCTCGATGCCCGCGGCGGCGATCTGCTGCGCGGTGAGGTGGATCAGTCCTTCCTCGCCAGCATGCGCCTCCCCCTCGGCATGGCTCTCCGGCGCGGGCGCTTCGCAGGCGGCGAGGGAGGACAGCAGGATGGCGGCCGCTACGGTCTGCTGGAGGATGTTCATCAATTGTCTCCCTGGTCCGGCGCGCGAGCGGTCAATCGCTCCAGCTGCGCCTGTGCGTCATGATAGGCGAGCAGCGCCGCTATGGCGGCTGCCCTGGTTTCGGTGAGCGTGCGTTCGGCATCGAGCAGGTCGAGCTGGCCGAACTTGCCCTCGCGATAGCCGATGCGCGCGATGCGGGCGGCTTCCTCGGCGGCTGCCAGCGCCGGTCCGGTCGCCGTCGCCGCGCCGATGGCGGCGTTCGCGGCCTCCGCCTGCGCGCTGGCTATCGCCTGGGCGACCTCCTGCGCGGCGATGCGCCGCCTGGCTTCGGCGCGGCGCTGTTCCGCCATGGCCTGGCCAACGGCCGCCCTGCCGCCGTTGAAGACGGGGAGGGGGAGGGACAGGCTGAACAGCGCGGCATTGTCATGGGTCGCTTCCAGCCGGCGGGCGCCCGCGCCCACCGTCAGGTCGGGAATGCGCTGGCTGCGGGCAAGCCGCACCTGCGCGCTGCTGGCCGCCAGATCGGCGTCTGCGGCTGCCAGCGCCAGCGTCTGCGCCGGATCCATGGGCGCCAACGGACCCTGGATCGAATCGATGCGATCGAACCAGCTTCCGTCCAGCGGGCCGGGGATGGCCTGCCCGATCCGCTGGGCCAGGGTGAAGCGCGCCACTTCGGCGGATCGCTCCGCCCTGGCAAGCGCGGCCTGCGCATTGATCCGCGTCAGCCCGGCGCGCTGCACCTCGATGGGGGAGGCGCGCCCGGCGCGCACGCGGGCATCCGCGGCGCGCAGGCCTTCTTCGGCAATCCGAAGCTGGTCGCGCGCATTGCCCGTGCGCCGTTCGGATGCCACCGCTTCCGCATAGGCGCGCGTCACCGCCCATCGAAGGTCGGCCGCCGCCATCGCCTGTTCGATCAGGGCGCGATCGCGCTGCGCGCCTGCGACGGCGAGCCGCGCCGACCGCTTGCCGCCCAGTTCCAGCGGAATGGCCACAGAGGATGTCGCCTCCAGGCTCTGCGTGCCGGAATAGGGCCCGGTGCCGGCCACATTTTCAGCTTCGAGCGTGACGACCGGGTTTGGCCGCAGGCCCGCCGCGGCCTGTGCGGCCCTGGATGCGTCGACGCCGGCGGCGGCGGCGTCCAGTGCGGGCGATGCGGCGCCGGCCAGGTCGAGGGCCTGGCTGAGCGTCAGGCCTGGTTGCGCCTTGGCCGCCGGCGCGGACGGCACTTGTGCCTGCGCTGCGGACAGGGATGAGGCGGCGGCAAGCCATGCCGCCAGCAAGGGGTTCATGTTCGGTAACTCCTGACAACTGTTGACCGCCTGCGCGATGCGCAGGCCGGGCGGCAGGGTCAGGCGATAGGCGGCCGCAATTCGGCTCGCGTGGGGGCGGCGCCATGGGGCGAAGAGGTCCAGCGCAGCCTGGCCGTCCGCTGGGCCATTGCGGGCGCGATTTCCGATGCGGCAAAAGCGGCCGCGACATGATGGCCATGACAGCCGCCATGATGGTGGGGATAGGCACGGTCCGCGTCGCCGGACGCCTGCCCCTCATCGTCGCCATCAGGGCTTTCGGCCGCCGAGGGCGACACCCCATCGATGCAGCCGATCGGCTCCATGGCGTGCGCGACCGATGCCGTCGCAAAGGACAGCGTCAGGGCAAGACATGCCAACAGGGCGAACAGCCGGTTCATCGACTCGTCCTTAACGCGGATTTTCCGGCTGGTTGCAAGGAAAGAAATGCCTGTTGCCCGATCGCAGCCCGCTTGATCGGCGCGCCCGATCAGGCATGAGGACATGCAAGGCGGCGGCGCGCTCCCGCAGCGCCCGCTCATCAGCAAAAGGAATCCTGCCCATGTCCGGACCCGTTAAGATCGTCGCCGTCCTGACCGCCAGAGCCGGCAGGGAGGCGGCGGTGCGTGCCCTGCTCGATTCCATGCTGGCGCCCAGTCGGGCGGAGCCGGGCAATCTGCGCTATGATCTGTGGCAGGATCAGGCCGATCCCGCTCGCTTCATCCTCGATGAACTCTATGTCGATGACGCCGCGATCGCCGCCCATCGCGCAAGCCCGCATTTCCAGGCCTATCTCGCCCAGATCGGCGATCTCGCGGAGCGCAGCGCCTTCGTGCTCGACGCCGTCGCCATTGCCTGAAGTGGAGGCGGCATGACAGTCCCCATCCTCTACAGCTTCCGCCGCTGCCCCTATGCGATGCGGGCCAGGCTGGCGCTGGCGATCAGCGCCACGCAGGTCGAACTGCGCGAGGTCAGGCTGTCGGCAAAGCCGGAGGCGATGCTCGCCGCCTCGCCCAAGGGAACCGTGCCCGTATTGGTCGCCGCCGACGGCAAGGTGATCGACCAGAGCATCGACATCATGCGCTGGGCGCTGGCGCGGCATGATCCGGAAGGCTGGCTCGACCGCGATGATCCCGCGCTCATCGCCGCCAATGACGGGCCGTTCAAACAGGATCTGGACCGCTACAAATATCCGGGGCGGCATGGAGTCGATGCCGAGGGCGCTGCCGAAACGCACCGCGCCGGCGGGCTCGCCTTTCTACACGCCCTCGACGACAGGCTGACCGGATCGCCGCATCTGTGCGGCGCCCGGCGCGGGCTGGCCGACGCTGCCGTCATTCCGTTCGTGCGGCAGTTCGCCGCCGTCGATCCCGGCTGGTTCGAGATGCAGCCGCTCCCCTGCCTGAAGAAATGGCTGTCCGATTATCTGGCTTCGGACCTGTTCGACGCGATCATGCTGCGCGTGGCGCCGTGGTCGCCGCCCCAGGATGATCGCCAGGCGATCGAAACCGGCGGCCAGTCAGACTGACGACTGCGCCGGAGCGTCCGGGCCCGCAATCCCTGCATCTGCGGGTGCGGCCTATGCACTCGCAAAAGCGCGGCAGAAACGCCACATGGATGGCATGACCGCGTCGACCCTTGCCAGCAGTGAACCCGCCATCCTCAATCGCCGCCTGCCCGATCCGGTGCGCGCGGTGATTTTCGACATGGACGGCACGCTGCTGGATACGGAGGCGGAACATCGTCGCACGATGGCGGAGGCCGCCGCCGCCCTGGGCTGGCCCTTTTCCGAGGCGTTGCAGCTTGCCATGGTCGGCATTCACCGCGATGCGAACCAGGTCATGCTGGCGGAGCATTTCGGCGCGGACTTTCCGCTGGAGCAGTTCTATGCCGACAGCGACCTGCTGTTCGAGGCGGCGCTGGAGGCGGCCGTGCCGATGCGTCCCGGTGTCGAGCCGACATTGGCCAGGCTGGCCTCCGCCGGTATCCCCATGGCCATAGCGACCTCCACGGAGGCGCCCCATGCCTGCCGCCGGCTGGAGAAGGCGGGCTTGCTCGACTATTTCGACATTGTCGTGACGCGCAACGATGTCGATCGGCCAAAGCCGCATCCGGAACCCTATCTGCTGGCGGCCAGGCGCCTGGGCGTGGCGGTGACCGATGCGGTGGCGGTGGAGGACAGCTATGCCGGCGTGCGTTCGGCGGCGGCGGCCGGCATCGCGACGGTGATGGTCCCCGACCTGCTGCCGCCCACCGATGCGGAGAGGGGATTGGTCGCGGCGGTGCTGCCCAGCCTGCACGATCTGGCCGCGCTGATCCTGGACGAACCGAGGGAATAGCCGTTCGTCCCGCGATCCTGACCCTTCGCCGCAAAACCGGTTGCCTCTCTCCGCCTTCTTGGAATTGGCCCCTCTTGGAATTGGAAAGCCGATGTGGGACAGCGGGGTCCGGATCGCTGACAGGAAGATGTCGAAACCCTATGCCGCTGCCCGACCGATGGAAGATCCTGTCCTGGACCTGCGGTGCCGCCGCCATCGCGCTGTCGGCCGCAACGGTGCAGGCGGCCGATCCCGCGCCGTTCGAGCTTGGCGGCCCGGGTCTGCGCATCACCGTCATGCGGGGCAAGGACGTGCTGCCCATCGCGCAGGTGCCCAGCCTGGCCGAAGGCGACCAGCTGTCGATCAGGGCCGACCTGCCGGAGGATCAGGGCACGAGATTCCTGCTGCTCTCGACCTTCCTGCGGGGCGCCACCAACCCGCCACCCAAGGATTGGATCAGGTCCGCCGAAACCTGGAAGAAGAAGGCGAAGGACAACAGCCTCAGCCTGACCGTGCCCAAGGGCGCGCGGCAGATGACGCTCTTTCTGGTTCCGGAAACGGGCGGCGCGCTAGGCACGATCGAAGATGCGGTACGCGGCAAGCCGGGGGAGTTCGTCCGGGCGACGCAGGAACTGAACCAGGCATCGCTCGACCGGTCGCGGCTGGACGCCTTCATGGCGGCGATCCGGGCGCAGGAAAACACCCATCCCGAATTTCTGCGATCGGTCGCGCCAGCGCTGGCGCGCAGCCTGTCGATGAAACTCAATGACGAATGTCTGTCCAAGGTGGTCGAGCTTCAGGCCAATTGCCTGCTGGAAAATCGCGAACAACTGGTGCTGGCCGACGTGCACAGCAGTTCCATTGCGGAGACGCTGACCGGCGCGCCCACCGATCTGGCGCTGCAACTCAGTTCCACGCGGGAGGCGGGCTATGGTTTCTACAGTCCCTATATCGGCGTGGTGCGCGACCTGGCGCGGATTTTCGGCGCGTTCAGCAATCCGGAGTTCGACTATCTGCCGACGCTGAGCGTCCGGCGGGACGATGCCGCCGCGCTGCTGCTCAACAAGGCGCCTTCCTTCCAGAAGCCCAAATCCGTGTTGGTCGTCGGCATGCCCGCGATAGAGGCGGACAGTCCGCCCCGCCTGCGGAGCGCGGCCAACGGGCCGATCTGCGCCGCGCGCCCCGGCGTGGTGCTTCCTGTCGAAGGCGCGCCGCTCATCTATTCGACCGCCTATGCGCGCGACATGACCGTGAAGCTGACGGCGGCGAGCGGCGAGACGATCGACCTGCCGGTGGAGGCGCGGGCGGACCGGGGCGGCTATGTCGTCAAGGGCAACGGCCCGCTTCCCGCCGCGTTCCGGGGCACGGTGAAGGGGCATCTTTCCGGCTATTGGGGGTTCGAGCGGTTCGACGGCCCGGATTTCTCGCTGCAACTGCCCGGCGATGCACCCTGGAAGGTGGCTGGCGAGGAACCGACGCTGGTGGTCGGCCGCGACAATGAGCTGGGCCTGACCGGCGAGGCGCCTGCCTGCGTCGAGGGCGTGACGTTGCGGCAGGGTGACGGCGCACCCCAGTCGCTGGCGTGGAAGGTGCAGGGAAACGACACCCTGCTGCTGACGCTTCCCCTGGCCGAGCGCAGGCCCGGCGACATCAGGCTGGAGGTCAAATATCAGGGCATGGCCACGCCAACGGCGCTGTCACTGAAGGCCTATGCGCAGGCGAGCAGGCTGGACGCGCTCAGCCTGCATGCGGGGGACCATGAGGCGGTCCTTTCCGGTCAGCGGCTGGATCAGGTCGCGGGCGTCGATCTGGCGGGCATGGCGCTGGTGCCCGATGGGCTGACGCGGGATGGGTCGGTGGATCGGCTGCGGCTGGTCGCGAAGGGGGATGGCGCTGCGCTCAAGGCCGGCGACAAGGCCACCGCGCGGGTGCGGCTGAAGGACGGCCGCACCGTGGATCTTGCCGCAGCGGTAGAGGCGGCGCGGCCCCGACTGACCCTGCTCAGCCGGACCGTTTCGGCGGGGACGGTGGAGGGACGCCGGCTGCAGCTTCAGGGCGAGGGCCTGTTGCCCGACGATGGACGGCTGGTCTTTTCGGTACGGGCTGAGGAGGGCGGGGCCTTTCGGCAGGATGACGTGCTGGAGATCGCATCGGCGGATGGCGCGAATGCCGTCAGGCTGAGTG